>NZ_JBIRVQ010000011.1:0-357619 GCF_044386975.1 Nocardia sp. NPDC020380
CCGTTCCCGCAGCTCCGCCGGGTATCTCCGATTGCCTGCCATACCGTCGATCCTCTCCAGATCCAACGGTCTCCCTCAAACCCGGGGTGGTCCAGGGCGGTGGGCGGGCGCACGCTACACCGGCGGCGCGGGCGGTCAAGCCGCGGCTGCCGCGAACCTGCTGCGAACCGAAGCCACGGGTGGCCGGGACCGTCGGTTTCTCGGCTTGACCGCCCTCTCCCGCCGCCGGTGTCTACGCGATGCGCCCACCGCCCCGAGGGCACGGCGTCGACAGAATTGTTCTGGTTTGCGCTGTGTCCGTGGGGCTTTCTTCGCTTCGAAGGAGCTTCGCTCATGCCTGACGAGTTCGATCTTCCTGCTTCGACTGGTCTCACCCTCGACAACATCGGCGACCTGATCGCGGCGCTGCCCGCGATGATCGCGTTCGTCCCCTACCGGTCGTTGATCGTCGCCGCGCTCACTCGGTCCTCGCAGCCGACTTCGCCTCAGATCGGCGTGGTGTCCCGACTGGACTTGCCGCGCCCCGGCGATCGCACGGACACCGAAGCATCCACCCTCATGGCCCGTCTGTCACGCCGCCGGTGCTCCGGTCACCCAGCCTGAACGCACGATGGAAGTCCTGGCCAAACGTCTGGGATTCAGTGAGACCGAACGCGGCGGGATCCTGTCGCACTTCATCGCGGGCGGTCAGCTCACGGCGGCCGGAGTCGCCAATGCGGTCACCAGCTACTCACAGACCGTCGCCGATCCCGACCGCGCCAACACCCTCGACGGTCTCGCCGTGCACGCCATGACCCTCGTCTGACCCGCACCCCCACAAGCCAATTCACCAATCCATTCCGGCAACCCCACCTCCATGCACTTCCGCATTCGGGCGTGACACCCACCGGTGTCCCGCCCTTTCCCGTCTCTACAGGAGGTTGATTTCGATGATCGACACGTTCACGCGTGAGGAGTACGAGCAGGCTCACCACTTCGGGACTGCGGGCCCGGTCTCGCATCTGAGCGAGCACACCATCACGGCCTGGCGTGCCGACGGCGCCGGATGGAACGGCAAGTACTGGACCTTCGCCCCCGACGATGCGGGAATCTGGGCCCTGCACCCGCTCAACCTCACCACCCGCAACCGCACCTGAACCACCGCACACCCGGCAGCGATAACCGCTGTCACTCAGGCTCTTTCGACTCACACAGTATCCGCCACGGGCGGGCACCGGCATCCAGCGACGCCGATGCCCGCCCGTTGTCATCTCGAGAGGATCCGCCCCATGTCCACCGCAATCGCCATCACGCAGACACCGATCCCACTTGCGTCTATCGGCCCACACCCCCTGGACCAGCCTCACCCTCACAGCTTTCTCCCGGCTGGCAGTGCCCTGACCAGCACCAACCACCCGTATGGCTATCGAAAGGAAACACCGGGCCCGTGGAACCCGGCAGCCGGCCCGCTGACCCGGGCCGGTCGACCACACCCACCTGCCCGAATACGATCCGAAAACCCCAATCCGAACCCGATCACGCCGGGCCGCAGGCCCGGCGAAAGATCGAGGTTAGCGCCAATACCGGTGACTTAAGGGTTTGCCTGGTAGTGTCTGTGGCTGGAGGTGTGTGGATGCCGCGGCCGGGGCAGGTCAAGCTGGAGTCCGAGGAGCGGTTGTCCGATCGCATCGCGATCGGACTGCTGACGAGGACGTTTCCGCCGGAGTTGGTGGATCGGGTGGTCGCCGAGTGCGGTCGGGGCGGGCAGCGGACTCGGTTGCTTCCGCCACGGGTGGTGGTGTATTTCGTGCTGGCGATGTGTTTGTTCTCCGGTCAGGGTTATGAGGAGGTTGCACGGCTGTTGACCCAGGGTCTGGCGTGGGCACGGCGGTGGTCCGGGGAGTGGCAGGTGCCGAGCACCGCGGCGATCTCGCGGGCGCGGGTGAAGTTGGGTGCTGCACCGATGAAGGCTCTGTTCGCCGAGGTTGCGCGCCCGTTGGCGACGGAATCGACGGTGGGTGCACGGTATCGGCGGTGGCGGTTGATCGCGGTGGACGGCACGGTCTTTGATATTCCCGACAGTGAGGACAACGCAGCGTATTTCGGGCGCCCAGCCACTCACCGGACCGAGCGCTGTGCCTATCCGCAGGTGCGGATCGTGGGGTTGGCCGAGTGCGGCACGCACGCCATCACCGCAGCGGCATTGGGGCCGTGCACCACGTCCGAACATGTGCTGGCCCGCGAGCTGTTCGGGCACACGGGTGTCGGCGACCTCTTGCTGGCCGACCGGGGATTCAGCGGAGTGCAGCTGTGGCGGGAAGCGTATGCCGCAGGCGCGGATCTGTTGTGGCGCATACGTTCCCACCTGATTCTGCCGGTAGTGCAAGAGCTGTCCGACGGGTCATATCTGTCCGACATCGTCAAGGGCGCCGATCACCGCAAACGTGCTGACCCGACCAGGGTGCGGGTGATCGAATACACCCTCACCGGTGCGGGATATCCCGACTCCGACGCCCCGATCCGGTTGCTCACCACGATCCTGGATCCCGAACAGGCGCCAGCGGTCGAGTTGGCCGCGCTGTATCACGAGCGTTGGGAGATCGAAAACGCCTTCGACGAGCTGAAAACCCACCAGCGCGGCCCCGCGCAGGTGCTGCGCTCGCGTTCCCCGGAAGGTGTCGAGCAGGAAGTCTGGGCCCATCTGCTGGTCCACTACGCCATCCGCACTCTCATGCACGACACCGCCGGCCACGCCCGCATCGACACCGACCGGCTATCGTTCACCCGCAGCATCCGCCTCGCGCGCCGGCAGGTGACCGCGCAGGCGGGTTTTTCCCCCTGACCGCCTCGCGCGAGCGTTCACCGCCGGAAAAGCCGAGATTGCCACCCACTTGCTGCCACCCCGAACCGGCCGCACCAACCCACGAGTAGTCAATCGCAAGATGTCGAACTTCGGCGTCAAACGCGCCGAGCACCGCAAACCTGTTCAGCGACAACAGAACCCGCAAGAATCCATCGCCCTCGCACCACCCTCACGCACAGCACCGAAGAACCCTCATACCCAGAAGAACCCCAGCCACCACTCACCCTTAAGTCACTGGTATTGAGGTTAGCGCTAGGTTAGCGCCGACTGACCGGTCCCCGATGACGGAACCGGTCTCATTCATTGGGACAGGCCACTGGCCCGATCCCCCACCGGCACCAAACCGGACTCCGGTGGGTGTCTGCTGGTAGTTGGCTTACCAAAATCATTGGCATGCAAAGTGTTTCAATGATGTTGATCGACATACGAGTACGCAGTCTACTGTGGATGGTGAAATACCTGGTTACCGTAGGTGACCTTGGCGCTCGGAACGACGGGTAACGATGTCAAGAAGATTAGCTGTTCGTCTGGTCAGGGATTCCTGGAGGGTTTGACTATGACTTCGGTGGAAGCCTGGTCGCGATGGCGCCAACTTGAGCATTACGGATAATCGATCAACGTGTCCGGTTGGCATTGCGCTTCGCGTTCTGATGTCCTGGTCGACGGGCACCGGGTTGGCGTGTGGCGGTTCGGGACCGCGGACGGATGGCCACTGGTGTGGAACCACGGCGGACTCTCGTGCGGTCTGGACGCCGCGGTCCTGAACGTCGCGGCCGTGCGGCACGGTGCGGCGCTGATCGCCATCGACCGGCCCGGTATCGGGCGGGGCGAGAGCTGGCCCATGTCATCGATCGCGCAGTGGTCGGATACGGTGGCGCAGGTCACCGACCGACTCGGCATCGGCGCCTTCGCGGTCGCAGGGTGGTCGGGCGGCGGTCCGTACGCGCTGGCCTGTGCCGCCGCCATGCCGCGGCGCGTGCGCGCGGTGGCCGTTGTTGGGGGTATCGCACCCCTCGTGCGGATCCGGCAGGTGCGAGAGTTGGGCTCGTGGATTGATGTCCTCCTGATCCTCACCGCGCGCTGGACACCGTGGCTGGCATCGGCCGCGCTGCGCTGGGCGCGACGCGCATCCGACGATGAACTGGAACGGCAACTGAGGCGTGCGGCGGGGCGCCGGGATGTGACGGTGCTCGCATCGACCTCGACGCCGCTGCCGACTGCATTTCGAGAAGCCGTCCGTTACGGACCGCGCGGGATGATCGGGGAGTACCGTCGATATTATGGGCCATGGGGTTTCGGGCTCGACAATATCGTGCAACCGGTATCGATATGGCAGGGAGAGCAGGATTCCTGGGTGCCGACCAGTCATGCCCGCAGGCTCGCAGCGGCGCTGCCCGGTAGCACACTCCATATGGTGGCGGGAGCCGGCCACTTGCTTCCGTTGGTGGTGGCCGACGAGATAATCAGAGATCTGGCGCCATGATTCTTTTTCGACACTGGGCCGTCGGAATATGATTCAGTATGCTCCCCCTATGCGGTCACCGACATCATCTCGTGTATTCAATATGTTGACCGAGGAGCAGCTGCGTCAGCGCAGGTCGGCAAAATGGAGTTATTTCGAGCCGGACGTCTTGCCGCTCTGGGTGGCAGAAATGGACTTCGCAGCGGCTCCGGCAATCTCCGCCGCAGTGCGGGAATGCATCGTGAACGAGGAGTTCGGTTATCCGGCGCACGGTGACGAGAGGCTCGCGAGGGCGACGGCGGACTGGTGCCGCCGACGTTATCGATGGCAGGTCGATCCGAGTTGGGTTCGCGATATTCCGGATGTGCTGAAGGGGATGGGGTTAGCTATCGCCTTCCTCACTCGCCCAGAGAGCCCGGTGGCGTTGCCGGTGCCCGCGTATATGCACTTCTTCGACCTGATGCGGATAACCGGCAGGCAACGAATAGAAATTCCGATGATACAGCAGCAATCGGGCCGCTATACCATCGACCTGGAAGCTCTCGACGATGCCTTCGGAGCAGGCGCCGGGTCGCTTATTCTATGTAATCCCGCCAATCCGGTAGGAACCGCATATACTTCGGAGGAGTTGCATCGGATCGTGGAAATAGCGGCCACTCACGACGCCCGCATTATCGCCGACGAAGTGCACGGACCGCTGGTCTATAACTGCCCGCATGTCGCGGTCGCTTCGGTATCGCCGATGGCCGCCGAAAGAGTGGTCACGCTTATGTCGGCTTCCAAGGCCTGGAATTTGCCCGGTCTAAAATGCGCTCAGGTGATCCTGTCCAATCCTCGCGATGCAAGAGAATGGGACCGCATCGACATGTTGCATGTGACGGGCGCCTCGACTGTCGGCATCCGCGCCAATATCGCCGCCTACACCGATGGTGCCGAATGGTTGGACGAATTGCTGATCCATTTGCGGTCCAATCGCGACCATTTGGCCAGCACGCTGCCCGAACTGGCTCCGGGGGTCACTGTGAACACGCCGCAGGCCACCTACCTGTCGTGGATCGACTTCCGGGCACTGAAGCTGCCGGCGGAACCGTCGGAGTATCTGCTTTCGAAGGCCCGGGTGGCGCTGAGCTCCGGTATTCCCTTCGGCGCTGCGGTCGGGTCTGGATTCGCCAGGATGAATTTCGCGACTAGCCGCCCGATTCTCGACCGGGCTATCGAGGCGATCGCTTCGGCGCTGCCGGCGTGATTTCGACCGGGCGGTACCGCGGAGGGCGCAGCTTCGGTAACCACCAGTTGGCAGCCCCCATGAGCGTGATGAGCGCCGGGACCAGCAGCATGCGGACGATCGTGGCGTCGATGAAAATCGCCGCCGCCATTCCGAAGCCGCCGACCTTGATCAGCTTTACGCCGGAGAGGGCGGTCATGCCGGTGACGATGATCAGCAGGGTCGCAGCGGAGGTAATGATGCGGCCGGTGCGCGAGACTCCGGTCACGACCGCCTCGCGGGTGGTGGCGCCGTCGCGGTGCGCCTCCACGATCCGCGACATCAGGAAAACCTCGTAGTCGGTGGACAGGCCGAAGACCGCACCCGCGATCGCGATGAGAGCGGGGAACGGTAAGGGTCCGGGATCGGCGCCGAGCAACCCGGCGCCGTGGTTGTCCTGAAATATCCAGATCAGCAGGCCGAACGTGGCGCCGAGGCTGAGCACGGCCAGCACGACGGCCTTGAGCGGCAGCACAATCGAGCGAAAGGCGAGCAACATCACTACCAGCGTCGCGAGCAGCATGACCGAGATGATGGTCGGGAAACTGCGGAATATCGCCGTGTTGGTGTCCTGGCCGATCGCGTTCTCCCCGCCGATGAGCACCGTGACACCCGCCGGCACCGGAATTCTCCGTAGCGCCGTCACCGTGCTGCGTGCACCGGCGGAGAAGTCTTCGCTGGTCAGGACGGCGTGCAGCAGCACCAGGTCGTCCTTGTGCTGCAATTCCACGACCTCGCGCACACCGGGCACCTGCTGCGCGGCGGCGCTGACGGAATCGAGCGCCGCCGGCGCGGGCGGCGCATCGCCGGTGCCGCGGACGAGCAGCGTGGCGCCATTGGTTGCGTTCGGAAAGTCCGCGGTGACGGTTGCCTGGGCTATTCGGACGGGATTCTGCTTCGGTAAGCCACTGACGTCCACCCCGCCGGCCTGCAGGCCGAACAGCGGGACACACATCAGCAGCAACAGCGCACCGATGCCGGCGGTCGTGATCGCCGGCCGGGCGGTGACTCGCTTGGCGACCGCGGCCCAGAACCGCAGCGCGCGGGCCGCCCCACGTTCGACCGCGCCTCGCCGCCAGGGTAGCGCGTTGATTCGATCGCCCAGCAAGGTTAGCGCGGCGGGCACGGCGGTCAGTGTCAGCAGGGCCGCGATATCGATGGCCGCCATGGCCCCGAATTCCAATGAGCGCAGCATCGCGATCGGAGCCACTAGCGCCCCAGCGAAGGCGCAGGTCATCAGTAGCGCTGAATAGCCGATGGTGCGGCCGGCGGTGCACACGGTGCGGGCCGCGGCCGCGGCCGGCGTGGGCGCGGTGCGCAGCTCCTCACGGAATCGGCTGACCATGAACAGGCCGTAGTCGATCGCGAGCCCCAGACCGAGAATGGATGCCACATCGAGGGCGAACGCGCTGATATCTACGCCCATCGAGATCAGGTACAGGGGGCCGAGCGACCCGAAGATGGTGAGGCCGCCGACCACAATCGGCGTCGCCGCCGCTACCAGGCTGCCGAAAATTACCAGCAGCAGCACCAGCGTAATCGGGATGGCGATGGCCTCCGCCAGCACCACGTCGTGTTTCGAATCGTTGTTGTAAGCGTTGGTGACCGCGCTGTAGCCGGTGAATTGAGTATTGGTCCCAGGTACGGTCAGTAGGGGAACAAGCTTTTGGTAGGCGCTCAATATCTGGTTGTCATCGCCCCGCAACGTGAAGATCGCCAGGGCCTTGGTCTGATCGGCGGAAGTCATCGCAATTCGCGAGATCGACGGGGACGTCCAATATGATTGAATCGGGGTCGCGAGTAGCGAGGGATTCACCCGGTGTAGCCGATTGAGCACCTGCGGTCCGATGTCGTTGAGTGTCTTTCCTGGCGGTGCGGTATAGATGGCCACAATGTCCGGTGTTTGCCGGCCGAACGTTTTCTGGGTGAAATTGTCCACTTGCGCGGAATCGCTGTTGGGGTCGTCATAGCCACCGAGGTCGAGACGGTTGACCACGCCGAGCCCCCAAACGCCGCTGACCAAAATCAGCAATAGCGTTCCGACCAGGACGAGCCGAGGTCGAATCGTGACGAACTTCGCCCAGGTCCGCATGCGCCCTCCTAGTCCGACCGGCCTGAGGGGATCATACCCGCGACCGGGTGACTGCGCCCTGGGAATCGTCGATCACAGTGCTTTCTGCGGATCTGGAAAGAGGAGTGTTCATGACCTTGCGATATGACCGTGGATTGAGCGGTGCGACCCACTGCCACGCGCGCATCAGCGGTCCGAGATTCGAGCCGAGATCGTTCAACATTTCATCGATATTATGGATCGAGAAGGGTGTGATACTGCCGCCGTGTGCGTGTTTTCCATTCGTCCTCGCCTCCATCCACGCCAATCGGCGGTCGGCTTCGGCATATTGGTACTCTGCGGGCGGCAGCTGTAACCGCCCGGTCAGCAGCCCGGCGGTCCACAGCGCGCCGATCTCCGCGCCCAATACACTTATTCCGGAAGAGTTATAGCCCGCGAATGTCAAATCGGGAACCCCGGGCGGAAGAATATTGCGATAGAGCCGGAAATTGCCTTTTTCATCGATGATCCGGGCCTGGATCTGCGGGTCGATGAACGGAATTCGCTGACGATAGCCGGTCGCGCAGATGACCAGTTCGGCGGGAATCTTGGTGCCGTTGGAGAGTTCGGCCGCGCCAGTCGGCAGGAGTTGAATGATCGAGGTGTCGCGCAGCACGGCGATCGAGCCGGCGGCGACCTTGTCGAAGAACCCCTCGGTCGCCAGCCCCTCGGTGCTTTCCGCGATCATCTCGAACGGGACATCCGGGAGCAGGCCGAGGGTGCGTAAGCGGAGTTGCCGGGTGACAATCGCCTGGATCAACGCATACGACCCGGCGAGTACGGGCCGGCCGGGACCGTGGAGCAGCCGTTCGAGCCGCTTCTGCTGCAGATATGCGAAACCCGCCTCGCCTTGGCGGCAGAGTTCGAGCTGCTCGAAACCGATGACATTGCCGAGCTTGGCGGGCATTTTCCAGAGGATCCGGCGCGCTACAACGGTCGTCTCGGCGGCGACCTCGCTGACCGCCGCCGCGATATCACAGGCGGTCTTGCCGTAACCGACGATCACCACGGATTTGCCTCGCGCGGCCTCGAGGTCGTTCACGTCGACGGCGTGGCAGATCCGATATCCGGCATCACGGAATCGGTAGGCGCCCAGAAACTCCGGCATCGCCGGGTCGCTGTACACACCGTTGGCCACCACCAGATGGTCGACCTGCAACTGCTGTTCGCTGGCACCGGAACTTCGCACCGTCAGTGACCAGCCGGGGGAGTCGGTGGGCGTCGCGTGGGTAACCTCGGTTTCCAGCCGAATGGCCGGTTGCAGGGAGAACCGGTCCACATAGCTCTCCAGGTATTGCTGCATCTGGGCACTGCTCGGGCCCGATGTCACCGAATTGGTGACCGATCTGACCCGGGCCGGCGCACAGGTCCGGGTCGTGGCCTGTGACGTGTCCGATCGTGCGGCGCTGGCACATGTGCTGGCGCAGCTGCCCGCGGAATATCCGCTGCGCGCGGTGATCCACGCCGCCGGAGTGGTCGACGACGCGATGATCACATCGCTCTCCGCCGAGCGCATCGACACGGTGCTGCCGGCTAAGGTAGACGCGGCGTGGAATCTGCACGAATTGACCCGTGAGATGAACGTGCCGGTGTTTGCCATGTTCTCCTCCGCGGTCGGCGTCATCGGCCTTCCCGGACAGGGCAATTACGCCGCGGCCAATACCTATCTGGATGGGTTGGCCGCGCACCGGCGGGCCGCCGGGCTGGCGGGGCTGTCGCTGGCCTGGGGGCTGTGGGAGCAACCCAGCGCCATGAGCGCACGGCTGGTCGGCCGTGATCTGGCTCGGTTCGGTCGCAGCGGGCTGGCGCCGCTCTCAGTCGCACAGGCACTGGAGTTCTTCGACACCGCACTGCTGGGCGGGTACTCCACTGTCGTGGCTGCCCGCCTCGACAACGATCGCCTTCGAGCCGAAAGCGACTTGCTTCCAGTGCTTTTCGCTCAACTGGCGCGCCGACCCCGACGGCGCGCCGCCGACCCCGGCGCTACCGGTACGACTGCAGCGCTGGCGCGCCGGCTGCACGGCTTGCCGCCCGAGGAGCAGCTGGAGTTGGGGGTGGAGCTGGTGTGCGCTCAAGCGGGGGTTGTCCTGGGGTATCGGGGGCGGTCGAATATCGCCGCCGACAAGGTTTTCCAAGACCTAGGTTTCGATTCGCTGACGGCGGTCGAACTGCGCAATCGCCTCGAATCGGTGACCGGACTGAAGCTTTCGCCCACCCTGATCTTCGATTACCCCACCCCCGCCGTGCTCGCTGATCACCTGTTACGCCGGCTCTGCGTCGGGAATGAGGCCCGTCCCGGCTCGGCCGATCTGGAAGACGAGGTCCGCCGCCTGCTCATGTCGATACCCATACAGCGGCTGCGGGACGAAGGAATTCTGAAGATTCTCCTCGACATGGCGCGTCCGGTCCCGGAAATACCGGTGGTCGGAGGCGAACCCGCTATTGCAACGATGGACCTGGACGAGTTGGTGCGAATGGCGTTGAACGACAACGGCGGATAGGTCGAGCCGGAATTCTGTATCGTGCCTCGGCTGATCCTGGATTCACCGGTGAGGGTTATGTGTGGTCTGCGCGCCTGCGGCGCGCAGACCTGGGGCCGTGAGGGTGTGGAGGAAGGTTTCAGGTGTCTCCCCCTCCGGACACTCTCTGCGGTGCAGTTGCACCGTTTCTGCGTCGGCAGCGGTTGTCGGCGAGAGGCACTTCCCAGCACGGGCATCAGTCGACTCTGTCCGGCCTGATTTCCATGCGAAATGCGGCGCATTCTGTACTCGATTGCGCGGCAAGACTATTCAGTGTTATGCGGCGAATCACGCTGCGAGTTCAGGATCCGGAGCGACTGCGGGTTCGACTGGTTCAGTCGGTGTGCAAGTGGGTTTGAACACCCGGCGCGGTCGAATGTTGAGCGAACGCGGTCGGTATCGAAGGGGATGGACACCGGAGTGCGTGTCCGGGCCGGCCGCGACTATGTTTCGGCCAGTGTCGGCGAACTCGTGATCGCGTACCTGTGCGCGGGGTCACGATGACTGGAATGAATGAATTCTTCGCAGCTTCAGTTCCTTTGGACATTGTTCCGGCACTCGTGCCGACAACGGTGCAGCGGGGTGCAGCGGCAGGAGATCATCGCGGCAGTGTTGCCGGCGTTGCCGCCGCGACCGGTCCTCTCACCGCTGTCACGCAACACAGACCACCATAGGCTCGGGCACCGACGACTATCACCATGTGATCGATCGCTTGAAGACCCGGCACGGCGCCGGGTGGTCGGACCGCGTCGTGTCTGTGGCTCCTTTCGACTCGGCCTGCGATGATGTCCGGTATGAGCGCCCCCGACAAGCCCGAGGTACTGCGTCTGACCGCCGAAGAGTTCGCGGACGGGGCGGCAGCCGGGCTCGGCGACATCGAGATCGTGGACGGTCGAGTCAACCATCGATGTCGATATCACCGACAAGCGAATTCAATACGCGATCGCGGGCATACCGCGCTATCTGATCATCCGGCTGGACCAGAAGGAAGAGCGGATCGAGGAAATTGAAGAGTACCGGCTCGACTGGTCCGGTCGCCGCTACCGGGTCCACACAGTTCATCGGCGGGTGTTGCTGCTCGATGAGCCGGTTGAGGCGACCATCCCGTTCGACGCACTCGAGCAGCCGTAAGTCGAGCAAGATCTGGGTCTTGGAGAGTCTGTCTTGCTTGCCTTGACCAGCTGCGGATCCGAGGGCTGGCGTCGTCCACATGAACACCTCCAGCCTTGCTGGAGGAAGGTTTCAGGTGTCAGAGTCCCGCCTCGCGCACTACAAAGTCCGATGGACCCGAGAGCGGTCGAATCGGACAGCGAGACAAGGCTTTTCACACCGGAGCAACCGGCTGGCGACCTGCACACCCCGTACGCCCTTCACCCACTAGAACACGCATCTCCAGCTCTTCGACCGGTATCTGATCGTGCGTGTTCAAGTGCACTAGAACACCCGTCCGGAAGAACCCAGCAGTCAACCCATGTTGGTGGCATACACTTCTATATACATCGCCAACATGAGCGGAGGCTCGCCATGACCGTCACTCAGATCGACCTCGACGACGACGCTCTCGAACGCGCGATGGCGCTATCCAAGGCCAAGACCAAGAAGGAAGCGGTCAACCTCGCGCTACGGTTCTACGCCGAGAAACAAGAACGCGCCGCGCGCATCAGTCGGCACTTCGAACGAGCGCAGCACTGGGGCGCTGTCGACGACGCCACGCGCAGGCATGAAGCGGAGAAATCGGGGTGATATACCTGCTCGATACCTCAGCCCTGGTCCGGCTGCTGTCCGACGAGAAGCTGCAGCACGCATGGTTCGATGCGATCGACGCGGAGACGATCGGCTCGTGCTGTCCCCAACGCGCGGAATTCCTCTTCAGCGCCCGGGACCGCACCGAGTACGACGAGATCACCGAGATGTTCGCCGACCTGTACCCCGACATCACCGTCCCGAGGAACGCCGATCGCTGGGTATCGGCAACCCAGTACCGAATGTCGCGCGCGGGCGAGCACCGCAGCGCGTCCGCCATCGATCTCATCATCGCCGCCACCGCGGCACACCACGGATTGACCGTGCTGCACAACGACAACGACTTCCGCACCGTGGCACGTCACGCGCCAGAACTGCGCCAGCACAACATCCACGACATCGACTGAGGCGAAAGAGATCAGCCCCGGTACCCCCTCGGCTCCCGAGCTACGTCACGATGCCTGATCCCCTGCCGCGATCGTTCGCAAGCAGCGACTTCGACAGGCCCGCACCGATCTCTCACGCTCTAGGATCCACGGTACGAGGCTGCCGAAACGATCAGCGCGGGACCGTCATCGGGGCGGTGTATCGCGGGTCGTACGGCCCGTCCTGCCCTGGCCGGGTCCGGGCCCACGGCCGCTGCTGTCCTACGCCAGTGCCGAGGACAGCCTGACCACCACCTGTGCGCCGTCACACACATTCAGCCTCGCGCCGCGACCAGACAGCCAAACCACCTTGGACACACCGTTTCTCGCAGCAGCCCTACGACGTGGTTGGGCGGTGACTGTGGCGGACTATTAGGGCCCCCAGTCGCGATTTCTCGACGGCGTGAACTCCGGGCGCGCACTGCTGGACGGAATCCGTGCCGCCCGCGGGTTTTCCCCGGCCGCGCTGGCCGACAGCCCCACCGGTATCTGGGGATACTCCGGCGGCGCGTACGCCGCCCTGTGGGCGGCGCAACTGCACGCCGACTACACGCCGGACATCCCGGTACGCGGGGTCGTCGCCGGCGGCATTCCCGCCGATATCCCCGCCATCGCCCGCGCCGCCGATGGCGGCCCGAAAGCCGGACTCACGATGCTCATCGTGGCAGCACTGATCCACAACGATCCGAACACCGGCATCGACGTGCTGCTCAACGATCAAGGGCACGCGATGCTGACCGAGGTGGCCGGAGTGTGCGGAGCCGATCTGCTGGCGAAATACGCCGAACTGCCAGATCCGCACGCGCACCGATCAATACCGGAGATGGCTTGTCACGGCCGCGTCGCTTGGCCCGCAGCACCCCGGCGACGGCATCCGGGTTGAACGCATCCGCCCCGACGCCGTAGACGGTGTCGGTCGGCAGCGCCACCACACCACCCCGGCGGACCGCCTCACACGCCGCACGCAACCCCGCCGCGCGCTCGGCATCCAGCGAACAATCGAAACGACGCGACACCACTGCCCTCGACTTCGATGGTCCGCACTCGCATCCGCCACGACCGGCCAGCATACAAACCGGCGAGGGCGCTCGAACTCGAGGCCCACGCCGCCCCAGCGACATGCTCGGCGGCCGATCACCAGCGACTCGACTGGCTACAACTCGGAAGTCGGTACTCGGCCCGCAGTGTGGATCGAGGGTTTCGGTGCTGCGAGCCGGACACCGGCGAGTCCACTCCAGCACAGGCCGGCGGTCACAGCGACCGCCTCATGTTTGGGCAGCGGCTTGCCGGTGACCGCCCAGCCCCGCGCGCACGCCTGCGCAATCGCGATGACCTCCGTCGTGATCAGCCAACCCTGCTCGGACCGCGACAGCGGATACGGCACCAACGCATCCAACAGCGCGTCGGTGCAGGCCGTCGCCGCCCGATAGGCCGCGCGCTGGGCCGATGGCTCCTCGGCGACGGCAGCACCGGCCAGCAGGGCCGCGCTTCGCGCGTGAATGTCGGCGAAGTCGAAAATCGCTGCGACCGTTGCCGTCACGATCGATGACGTGCCCTCGGCGTGGGCCAGCGCGGAGGTGAGTGTCTCACCCAGCACCTGCTCCGCTTCATGCAGCACCGCCAGATAGAGTTCGAGCTTGCTCGAAAACGCCTTGTACAGCACCGGTTTGCTGATCCCGGCCCGGCAGGCGATCTCCTCCATACTCGCCGCCCGATAGCCGCAGGCGGCGAACAACCCGGCCGCCGCCGCCACGATCACACGCCGACGCTCCTGCCTGGCCCGCACCACCGCAGTACCCACCATCGCAACCACCTCCTCGGGCACTCACCGTACCGCCGTTGCCCTCGAGATATCGCGACACCATGCGACCATCACCGAACGGTCAAGCGCCCGAGAAGAATGCAGTCCATCTGCGATACAACCGCTGTCGAGTCCGACCGCCTTTGCTGTCGCTCGAATCGGCATGGCCACCCAGCGAAGTGTTGTGTTTCGGAAAGCAGTTGGCCCAGTTGAAAATTCCAGGAAGCCTTTCGGGGAAAATAAGGTCTTCTCGCATCTGAGTGAAACGCTCAAGCCACGGGGGGCTGGCTGCCTGGAGCCGACGCCCGCGATATCGCCTCGAGCCGCGGCGGCCCGATCCTCGGATTTCTCGTCGCCATCACCGTGCTGGCCGAACTCGCCGACAAAGCAGGGGTATTCGACGCGGCAGCGGGCTGGTGCGCGCGAGCCGCGCGCGGTTCGACCGGACGGCTGTATCTGCTCGTCGCGGTCCTGGGACCATGCCTGACTTCCGTCTATGCGCGGCTGCCGCGCTCACCGTGCTGCCACTGGCCGCGTGTGCCCACCACTCCACCACGGCCACCACGCCATCCACCACCGAAGCCCCGTTCCCGCTACACACCGCCACCGCCGATACCGCGGCCACCCGCAGTTACTGGGCCGACAACACCGACTACTGGACCCCCACCGGCGCCCGCGACGATGACGGCGACCCGGCGGGCGGTGTCCCCGAGGATCTACGGATCACACCCGGTGCCGATCGGTTCGGGCTCGCGCCCGCCGACCCGTCGACCGACCCGCGAGCCGCCGTCACCGGAATGCTCGTCTTCACCAAGCCTGACGGCTCCGGCCCCGCCCACTGCACGGCCTCGGTCCTCGACACCGAGAACCAGCGCACCATCGTGTCGGCGGCGCACTGCGTCACCAGCGGCCACGATTTCAATGCCAACATGGCCTTCGTGCCACAGGCACGCCCGTACCACGGGCCCGGCGACCATCCCTATGGGATATGGCCTGTCGAGCAGATCTGGATCTCGAAGGACTGGTTCGACCCCGATGCCGACTACAGCACCGACGTGGCAGTGATGACGGTCGCGCCCAAGGAAACCGGCGAACGCCTCCAACAGGTGACCGGCGGTGTGGCGGTGCGACCCAACACCACGGAATCGTTCCGGGTCTCCACCTACGGCTATCCCGGCGACGCTCCGTATACGGGGGACGTGATGTTGCGCTGCGACGGTGACGCGGTGTCGGGCAGCAACCCGAAGATCCTGACCACACCCAACTGCGACCCGCCCGGCGGTGCATCGGGCAGCCCCGCGTTCGCGGCCGAAGGCGACGGCTACGCGATCGTGGGCGTACTGAGCGGTGGCTCGAACAGCGCGAACTTCGCGCGGCTGTCGGTAACGAATTTCACGCCTCTCTTGGATGCCGCGTCCAAGGTGGGATGACCTTCCGGTCGACCGGCACTGCGCCGGCGCCGTTGTCGTCAGCGGTTACGGTGATCAGATCATCTCCCGCTGGGCAAGCGTCGATTTCGATGTGGGTCGCCGCGCCGTGCCGGACCGCCGATAGCGCGACGGCCCGATTGCAGGCAGTGTCGTCGCCGCATTTCCCACCGCGGCGGCACCGCTGTCAGCCGACATTGTGGCCCAGGAATCGGATGACATCGGGAGTGACTGTGCGCCAATACTCTTCGGTGTGCCCGCCGGGCGTCACCGAGCCGACGTCCACTCGTTTCGTCGCCATGAACCGTCGGCAGCCCTCGGCGAACCGGTCCCGGTCCCCCACCCACACCCCGGTCGGCGCATGGCCCAGCTTGCCGATATTGCGCAGCGGGTCCAGTGCCGCCCATTCCTCGGCATCACGAAATGCCCTGCGCTTGTTCATCTCCGGCCACTCGGTCATGAGGGCGGGCGACAATGTCGCGACGGCCCTTAGCGGTCGGCCGCGTTCGTGGCGGCGGCGCGTGTACAGCAGCGCACCGAAACCGCCCATTGATGTGCCCGCGCAGGCGAAGGGTGTGCCATCGCGCCCGCCCAGGCGACGCGCGGACAGCCAGCCGGGAACCTCGGTGAGCAGCATGCGCATCGGGTCGTCGCCGGAAGGTTGCTCGTGCCAATAGTTGTCGCCGCCGTCGAGGGCGACAAAACCGAAGGCGGGCAGCGTCTTCGCGGCGACGGCGGTGGCAAGGGCCGCGCCGAGCCCGCCGACCGAGGCCGTGTGGGCGGTGCCGTGACGGCCGTGCAGCAGCAGCGAGATCGGCAGCCGATCGGTGGGAACACCGGGCGGCAGAATGGCGACCATGTCGATCTCCCGCCCGCGCGCGGCCGAGTACACGCGTTCGGTCCGGATGATGGGGTCCGATCCGGTTGCCGCGGAACTGATTCCGCTCCTGCCGGGGACCTGGGCATGTGCGGGTGTGCGCAGGGTGGCCGCCGCGCCGAGCGCCGCGCAGGCGGCGAGCAACGTCCTGCGGCGGAGCTCTCGCACCCTACTGGCCGCCCGTCATGCCGCCGCCGTCCGGCTGACCACCGGTCATGCCGCCGCCATTGCCGTCCGGCTGCCATTCGCCGCCCGGCTGCCCGCCGGTCATGCCGCCGCCGCCCGGCTGACCACCGGTCATGCCGCCGCCGTCGGGCTGCCCGCCGGTCATGCCGCCGCCGTCGGGCTGCCCGCCGGTCATGCCGCCGCCCTGCGGGATCTCGGCGGTCGGGTTCTGCGTGTTGGACGGACGGGTCGGCTGCGAGGTGACCGGCGGGCGGGTCGGCTGGATCTGGGGCTGCTGCGTGACCGGGGCAGGCTTGCCGGGCTGGGCCGTCGCCGTCGGAGCCTTCGGCGTGTTGCCGGTGCCCGCAGGCTGGGCGGGGCGGTCGGTGACCGTGGTCGTGGTGGTAGAGGTGGAGTCGGCGGTGTTCTGGTGAGTGAAATGGCTGCCCGCCGCCACACCCGCGCCGACCGCACCGACGGCCGCAATCGAGGCGGCGATAACCTTCATACGCTTGTTCATGAAACTCGTTCCTTCCTCGTATTTTCTACAAATTGCCGATATTCGAATTGCTGCGCGCCCGAGAACGCCCGGCTGGGGATACCAGCCGGGCGTCAGGCTGCGTTCATCCGGCTGGTGTTCTCAGCCGAAGATGATGCGGGAGATGACGTTCAGGCCGGCGTGGATGAAGTCGAAAAGCATTGGTAGTCCTTCGTGTTGGCGTGATTGACGGATGATTCGGTATCGGTTTCGGTCAGTAGAAGACCGAGCCGAACAGGATGCGGGAAACCACATCCAGCGAGCGATTGACGAAATCGAACAGCACAGCATTCACCTCCTCGGAATTTCTTGTTGAATTCGAGCCGGGCCCTTACGCACCGCACTCGTGCAGCACTCGCGAACAGTTCTGATTGCTGTTCAGTTGCTGACCTAATCCAGAATGCATCAGATCTGAACCACTGTCAAACTCCGTGGTTCAAAATTGATGAGAGCCTGATCACAGGAAATACCATTTCCTCTGGTAAAGCGCCAGTTGTGACTGTCTCAGATCTGTCCCATACTAGAGACGTGGAGAGCGATTTTGGCAAATGGGTAGACACCGTGACAGGCGGTGCCGGTGATCGCGCGATCGCGCAGCGGATGGGAACCGACCACAATCGGGTCCGTCGGCACCTCACCAAGACCGACACTCCGGTGGCGGGCACTATCCTGGAGTTCTGTGACGCCTATGGGGTGAGTCCTGTCGAAGGCTTGCTGCAGGCCGGGCTGGTCAGGCCCGAGCAGGTGCATCTGCCGATCATCACGGCCCGCTCCTCGATTCCCGAGATTCTGCGCACCGCGAGCAACAGCCAACTGGCCGACGAAGTCACGAGGAGACTGCTGACCGGCACCGAGCCGGAACCGCGACCGAGCCGTACGGAACAAGTCGTGAAGGGTCTGATCGGATGAACGCTCAAGACGTCCTGTTCGCCTGCGCCGCGGCCTTCGCGGCCGTGGTGGTGGCGCTGCGCGTCACCCAGTGGCGAGACCGGCGCACCCGGGCCCTCACCGTTGCGATCGCCGCACTGGCCATCTACAGCGCCGACTGGATCGGTGACGAATACCCAGCTCCGCTGCGGGTGCCGCCCACCGAGGCCGACCTGATCCGCTACGCACTCGTGGTCACCGCCTGTATCGGAATCACCGCGCACCTCACGCGGGCGATGGGGCAGCACAGGCTGACTCGCGCCGCCCACGTTTCCCTCGCCATCGGCGTGGTGGTCGGCATCGCGTACGCGATGCTGCGCAGCCTGCACACCTGGCACGGCTGGGGCTCACTGCTGGCGATCACGGTCGCCGCGATCGCGATGGCCACCAATACCGCGGTCTTCGCCGTCACCATTCCCGCGCTGCGCTTGCGCACCCTCACCGGTTTCGAGCGGACCGCCCTGTCGCTGCTGTTCACCAGCGCGCTGATCAGCCTGCTCGCCGCCGCGCACCGGCTCTGGGCCCAGTTCAACCCCAATGACGCGAACACCGTGCATCACGGCTATTTCCACGACCTGATCCCCGCGAGCCTGCCGACCATCCTGTCGGTGTTCACCTACACAGCTTTCGCCGCGATCGGATACTGGGCCCGCCGGAAAGAACACGCACGCAACGGAATCCCCACCACCACCGCCGCCGAATCGGCGCGATAATCCCGCACCCACGTCTATGCCGTACGCGCCACCCATCGGATCGAACCCGTCGATCCGGTCGCCCTCCTGCCCGACTGCGGCAGGCCGCCAGCCGAATCCGGCGCTGCGGTCGGCCGCTGGTGGGGTCTGGCTGTCATGCGGCACCTGCTCCGAACGGCTCGTTACGGCGAACCGGTCCTGCAATTACCGCCCAGTTGCGCCACTTCCCGTCCCGCGGGCAACAGCCCCAGTTGCGGGAAGAGTCGCACGACACCGAATACGGCCAGCTTGCTCAGCGGGCGGACTCGATACCCACCGCAGGCGCGCTACCTGGCCAGCTGCGGCCGTCCTCGCACAGGGCCAAGTGGCCCCGCAGATTCACAAACGGGGTTCGGCCCCGGCTTCGACTCGGGCCGCGAGGTTGGCGAGGTAGCTCTGGTCCGGTGAACGGGGATGGGATCGCGCATCGGCGAAGATCGCGACAGCACCCCAGATCGCCATCAGTCCGAGTGCCACGGGCACCCGGTCGATGACGATCGCGGCCACGATCATCAGCACTCCGGCAAGCAGTGCAATGTCCATAACCTGGCGCTTCGACATCCGGGCAGTGTAGATCGTCCCCGGCGATCAGTGCCTGCGAACGTCGAGGTTGCGGCGTCGACCCGGCCGGTCCGAACGGAGCCGCGGCCAGACAGCGGAAGGTCATCCGGCCTGTTCGACCCTCAATCGGACCACAGTTCGAGGCGATCGTCGCCGAGGATGCCTGGATCGCCGGGCAGCAACGCGCCGCAACGCGGTGGGAAGGACTGATGTGAATGCGGTGCAACCTGCGCCTGGCCGCGGCCAACCGCGGGATCTGGCAAGCCTCGGACCTGCACCGGCTGCTGGCCGAGCGTGACCTGGTGATCTCGGCGGGCAAGATGTCGCACCTGTGGTCCGGGCAACCAGCCTCGATCAAGCTCACCGATCTGGACGTCATTTGCGCCGTCCTCGGCTGCGAGGTCGGTGAGCTGCTGATCCCTGAGCCGGAGGCGGTGGCGTCGCCGAAACCGGAGACCGGCGCGGATCCGGCGGCGGTGAACGGGCCGGTGCGCGTGGTCCCGCGCCGTCGCGACGGACGCTCGCTGCCACCGCGGTGAGCCGTGGTCGCCCGTGACCGCAGCGGCGGCAAGATCGCCAGGTCGGTGTCGAGCTGCTCGGAATGTCTGGCCTGGGGCCTGATGTTCGCGCAAGGCGTGTGCTTGGCCTGCTACAACCTTGCCGCCCGCTACCGCGACCACGTCGGGCAGTGTCCCGCCTGCCGACGACAGGTACCGCTCAAGGACGGCTTCTGCCGGCTGTGCTGGTGCCAGGCCCGTCTCGACCGGGCCGCCGACGCCGGAAATGCCCGCGACGCAGTCGTTCTCGCGCCCTACGTGGCGAAGGTCGGCTATCACCAGCTGTTCCTGGCCGATATGTATCGGCCGCAGGCACGCCCGCCCACCCTCGCCCGGCGGCGCGGGGTGAAAGGACGCCCGCTCAAGCCGCCGCCACCGATTGCGCACCGCCCCAGCCCCTTCGGCGCGCAGTTGGTGCTGCTGACCGACCTGTCCCGCACCTACCGCCCCGGCGGCATCGATCTGAGATCGGTTGCCGCCCCGGACAATCCGTGGCTGGCGTGGGCCCTGCACCTGGCGCATTCCCTGGCCGAGATCCACGGGTTCGACCCCATGGTGCGCCGCGCGCTCAACCGGAACCTGATCATGCTGCTGGCCACACACGCCGACGGCGATCGGATACGGGTGTCGGAGTTCCACCAGCTCGTGCGCCGCCGCGGCAACTCGCTGATCCACGTCATCGACGTGCTGTCGAGCATGGGAATCCTCGCCGACGACCGGCCGAAGGTGTTCAACCTCTGGCTCGAGGCCAAGCTCGACGGCCTCGCACCCTCGGTCGCCGACCATATGCACCGCTGGGCGCACGTGTTGCGTGACGGCGGTCCCCGTCGCCATCCCCGCCATCGGGCCACCGCCACCATCTACGTCAACCTGGTACACCCCGCACTGCTGGGCTGGTCGCAGCGCTACGACCACCTGCGCGAGGTCACCCGCGACGACGTCCTCGCCTACCTCGACGAAATCACCGGCCGCACACGCACCAGCACCCTGTCGGCGTTGCGGTCACTGTTCCGATGGGCCAAACACGAGAACCTGATCTTCCGCAACCCCCCTTGCGCCCGCATCCGGCTCTCCACCCCACCCCGCCCGATCTGGCAGCCCCTTACCGCCGCCGAGATCTCGGCCGCCGCGTCGGCCGCCGACACACCGCAGGCCAGGCTGTGTGTCGTGCTGGCCGCTGTGCACGCCGCCCGCCCCTTCACATCCGCGCCCTACAACTCGACGACGTCGACCTGGGCAACCGGCGCCTCACCATCGCAGGCCACACCCGCCCGCTCGGCGAGCTGACTTACCAGGCGCTGTGCGAGTGGCTCGACCACCGGCGCGCCCGATGGCCGCACACCGCCAACCCACACCTGCTGATCAGCAAGGAAAGCGCGCTACGCACCGCACCGGTCAGCACCGCTTTCCTGATGAACCTGCGCGGCCTCACCGCCACGCTCGAACGATTACGCATCGATCGCCAACTCGACGAAGCCCTCACCAGCGGCGGCGACCCCCTGCACCTGGCCGCCGTCTTCGGCATCTCTGACACCACCGCGATCCGCTGGGCCATCAACGCCCGACAACTTATCGACGACACGGCGGTGCCGCACTGAAAATTCTTGATCCCCAAGGAAGTTCAGAAAGTGCGACGGTACCTTGAGTACCGGCCGGGGATCTCCTGGAACTCTAGGGGCAGCGGTCATGTCCTGGCGAGCGGCGGTCGGCTGCCTTGACGGGACCGTACAAGCACACGAAGAACAGCCCGAAGCCGACGGTGAGCATGATGTGTCCCGCTCCCGCCATCTCGGCGAGCGGATCGCTTTCGTCGTCGCCGAGTACGGTCCGGATGCCGATGAGGGCCATGCACAGCACCGTCCATAGGACTCCGGCGTTGTAGACCCAGAGGAACCAGAGGAAGGCGCGGCTCCTCGACAAGGCGAACTGTTTCTCCAGCCCGATCACGATGAGGAAGAACAGCGTTCCCAACGCCAGCAGGTGCGTATGGGTCACCGCTAGTTCGGTTCTTCCGTTGAAATGGTGGGCTTCGGTGAAATTGCGGTAGAAGAGCCCCGACACCAAGCCGAGCGCGGTGTAGCCCACTGCGGAGTAGTAGAGCTGTTTCATCGACGTCGTCCTTAACATCTTGGGAGAATTGGCGGCCCGGGTCGGGCTCGCCCTTGCCAGGTCGGCCGGGCTCGGACGTCATCAGGCGACGTACGTGTCAACCGCCATCCTCTGAAAAGCTTTGGGGTGGGCGCGGGTTCAGCGGCGGGCCGCGCGCCAGGTCGGGGAATCCACGAAATAGTTGTCGTGGACGTCCTGGGTGTCGATGATCTCTTGCCGGGTCGCTTCGCCACGTTCGATACGGCCGAGCAGCCGGAAGTAGTCGAACCGTTCGACGCCTGGGGTCAGTGTGATGAGGAAGCGCACGGCGCTGCCCGGTACCGCGCCGAACGCGTGGACCGTGTGCTTCGGCACGACCAACGCGCTGCCCGCGCCGACGGTGCGGATTTCCTCGTCGGTGAGCACCTGAAGTTCGCCTTCGGTGACATAGAACAGCTCGTGCGAACGAGTGTGATAGTGCGGGCCCGCACCGTCCGCGCCGTCGGTGAGGCGCACTTCCACGGTGCTCAGGGCACCGCCGGTCTGGCTGGCGTCGATCAACAGATGTGCCGCCCACGGCGCGCCGGAACCCCCGATGACCTCGGCGTCGCGGCTGTTGGTGAAGGCCACTCGGTCCATTGCTTGCGTCATGCCCCAACTCCAATAGTTCGTCATCTGATAATTCGCTATGGACGTTCGGCAAGACCGCGTGGATGAGCTGCTGGCGCAATGGCATCGGGAACGCCCGGACCTGCCGACCCAGGCGATGGGCATCTTCGGCCGATTCGGGCGGCTGCTGACGCTCATGGAAGTACAGATCAGCGCGCCGTTCGTGCGCCACGGCTTGCAGAGTGGGGAGTTCGACGTGCTGGCCACTTTGCGCCGCTCGGGACAACCGTTCGAACTCAAGCCGTCCGAGCTGGCCGAGGAGCTCATGATCTCCCGCCCGGCAATGACCGGTCGGCTCGATCGCCTGGAATCCGCCGGACTGGTGCGCCGCATCAGTGACTCCACCGACCGGCGTAGCCTGCGAGTGCAACTCACCCCCAGCGGCCGCGGGCTTATGGAAGAGCTGATCGCCGAACACGCCGACAATGAGGAACGCCTGCTGGAGGTCTTGTCATCCACCCATCGAGACGAACTCGATCAGATCCTGCGCATCCTGCTGGCCAGCGTCGAGGAATAGAGTTCCGGGCCGTGGAGGGCCCTCTCCGGGGCGCGCTTCGCCAGTCCACCCAGAACTCGGGTTCAGTGTGAGGACCCCAGTTGGGCTGATGATCGACGGAATTCATCGGCTTTAGCCCGCACTGGGTTTGACATTGCGGGCGGTCAGGAATACCGGGCCGGTGCGGCGGTCAGGCCGCCGCCCGCGACACCAAACCTTCGGGTTGCTTGCCAACCCAAGTGCACCTACCCCAAAATGGGGCAGGTCCACACTTGGGTTCGCGCTGAAAACACTTGGGTTCCAGGGAACTTCAGGATTTTAGGATCATTCGCGATGCCCGCACTATCTCGCAACGAACGAACTCGTGAAGTGGATCATCATTGCGGCCTTCGGTCTCGGGCTCGTGCTTCTCACCGCTGGGACGTCTGTGCGTCGCTCCCCGACCCCGCAATACCCGAGACACGGTGCAGCAGGCTGAGCACCCTGCGCTCCATCGCCGTTTTGCCGGGATCGTTTTGCGAAGCTGTCGGCACCCGGATTACGCATCACGTTGATATGGGATGCGTCGTAGTAGTGGGTAGGCGAGATCACCGATCACCGTCCGGTAGTCGCCGCCGATCATGTCGCGTACCACGGTCGATGGGAGTCTTGCGTACGCCCGTCTCCCAAGCATGTCCGCGACCTGTCTGTTGATCGACGCCGCGTCGTGCTCCGGACACTGTGGTTGCAGGACATGAACGGCGTCGAGTAGGGCGATGAGCATCACGGTGGGAGGATCGGAAATCCTACGGGTGGGATCGAACAGCTCACGCTCGATATCGCGCCGAGTCGCGACCTTGCTGTCGTAGTCCAGAGTCGGCCAACGCCATCCGGGGAAGACTCCGAATCGGCGCATCGGAACAGCGCAGATGCGCTGCCGCTCGGCGTTGCGTGTCAGGACCCTGTCGAGTTGACGTTGGCGTAGCGCTGCTGCGCGGGGTCCGTGGTCGGGCCGTATCTGCGCGGGAGTGATCGCGCGGAGGTCCGGCGCGGCGTCCAGCTCGAGGGCGACGCCCAGAGCATGCGAGTCGGTGCTGCGATCGACGAGGAACCTCCCGGTGTCGTCGTCCAGGAGCAACCATGCCAGGTCATCGGCGATGGAAGTCATGCCGAACAGGGTGCGCCGGACCCGCTGTGGAGACGCTGAGGCCGGCGGTCGAGGGTCTCAACGGGTTTCTCAGGGGCCTTCCGCAAGCTTGGCGGACGGCCTCGATCGCCGCCGACCTGGCGCGGCTCTCACTCACGACCGCACTGGCGCTTGCTTTGTCGACGGCACGGTGTTTCGCCCGCCCACAGCGACAGCGGTGAGGCTCCCGCTGTCACGAGATCGACATAGTCGTATCGAGGAAGGCGATAGGTCATGATCGGCGGCTATCGATTGAGGGCGGGGTCCTCACGGCCCGCGATATCACGCCGGAGAGGTTGCTGGACATCGGATTTGGTGATGGCGAGGTAGGTGACAAGGGCGAGGATCAGGAGGCCGAGGACGACGACGACAGGGGCGTCGCCCAGGCCGAGGCCGCTGTCGTGGGCGGGTTTGGCGAGCCAGTCGGCGATCGAGGCGCCGAGGGGGCGGGTGATGACGTAGGCGGTCCAGAAGCAGAGGATCGGGTTCCAGCCCAACCAGCGATAGCCGACGGCGGGGATCAGGATCAGGATCGCGAACAATGCCGCCGAGGCGGCATAGCCCAGATGCAGTGTGTAGGCAGTGAAGTCGCCGAGGGCGGTGCCCATGGCGAAGGTGGCGGCGACGGCGGCCCAGTAGAACAGTTCACGCCGAGGGGTGTCGACAGTATGGATCGACAGGGTGTGCTCGGTGCGATACCAGGCGATGAACACGGCGGCGAGCGCGAGAGCGTAGAAGCCGGTGGAGATCGGATAGGGGACGCCGAGCACGACGTGCATGACATCGGCGGCCATGGTGCCGAAGATGCCGACCATCACCACCGCTAGCCAGTAGGTCCACGCCAGGTAGCGGCCGATGCGGAACTGCAGGATCAACGCCGCGACGAACGCGACGAAGCCCAGGACCACCGCGACCTGCGGGTCCATGCTCGTGACCAGGAAGTCCGAACCGGATTCACCCAGGGCCGTGGACAATCCCTTGACGATCCAGAACGCGGCCACGATTTCGGGTACGCGTAGCGCACCGGCTCGGGTGAGCGTCGAGGATGGACGGGTCTGTTCGTTTGTGGAGCTCAAAGCAGGGCCTTTGCAGACGAAAAAGATGGGCACGAAAGCTCGGTATCATCCACGGAGAGTGAAGTATCCGAGGCTGGCGAAACCGATCACGAGGCAGTAGAGAGCGAACGGGGTCAGGGTCTTGGTCTCGAAGTATTTGACCAGGAACTTGACCGAGACATAAGCGAGAATGCCTGCCACGACGGATCCGGCCAGCGCCGGGCCGAGGATGTCGTGGTTGGCGGGCTTGAACAACTCGGGGGTCTTGAGCACTCCGGCCGCGAGGATGACCGGAGTGGCGAGCAGGAAGGCGAAGCGCGCGGCGTCCTCGTGCTTCATGCCCTTGAACAGGCCTGCCACGATGGTGCTGCCCGATCGGCTGATACCAGGGAACAGCGCCGCGATCTGCGCGGAGCCGATGACCATGGCGTCCTTGATACCGAGGCCAGACAGCCGGACGTCCGAGGCGCGGTCGGAGTCGAGAATGGGCAGCACAGTCGTGTCCTGGACAGACCAGTCGGCGGCATGTCTGCTCGGTACGAGCACAGTGGCGCGCTTGTTGTCGCGCTTGCGCAACAGCTCACTGCCGAGCAGCACGAAACCGTTGAGCGCCAAGAAGATCGAGGTCGGGATGGGTGTTCCGAGATAGTTGCGGACCGCCTTCTCGAGTACGAGCCCCGCCAGTCCCACCGGGATGGTGGCCAGTACCAGCAGCACACCCAGACGCGCTTCGGGTGTGCGGATCTTCCTGGTACGCAGTACATCCCACAATCCGCCGAGGATGCGAACCCAGTCGCGCCGGAAGAAGATCACCAGGGCGAGTGCGGTGGCGACGTGCATGGCTACCAGCAGCGCCAGATACGGCGAGTCCTTCGCGGACATGTCGAGGTCGCGGCCCCACTGCCCGCCGATCCAGGCGGGCAGCAGGATGCTGTGCCCGAGGCTCGACACCGGGAAGAGCTCACTCACCCCTTGCAGTGCGCCGACAACGATGGATTCCAGATAAGTGATTGCCATGACGATTCACCCGAGCGCAGTGAGCAGCGTGGCCAGGGCCTGGGCTTCGGCCGTGGGGTCCGGTGTGGTAGCGCGGATCGCGTGCAGGACGTTGTCGATCTGGTGGTCGAGGGTGTCCCAAGCCGTTTTGTTCATCGGCTGCAGGGTGTCTTGGTCTTTGTCCCAGGCGGTTTCGAGGTCCTTTATCCGGGTTTTGGCGTCGGCTTGTTGTCCGGCTTGGACTTTGGCGAGGGTGTCCTGGGTGATGGTGCGGTAGTTCGCGATATTGGCCGCAGGGAAGGGTGAACTCGCTTGGCCGGGTACCGACGCCACGGAAGTGGAAGGACCGGCCGAGGTCTCGTCGTCTCCGGCGGCGTTGGAGTGCGGTTGTCCGGCGGCCCATACCAGCAGTGACCCGGCCAGTACCGCGACGACCGCGTAGTAGCCGAGCATGAGCCGCTCACGTGCCGGGTTCGCGGCGGAAACCGTTGTCACGGTGCCGGTCTGCTGCGCGTCGATGACGTCGGCGCGGGTGCGGGTGAGGTAGATGACGGTGGCCAGGATGGCGGTGAGGAACACGACGCTGGTGGCCGCGGTGCCCAGGCCGAGACCGTGATCGGCACGCGCGGAGGCGAACCAGTCGCCGAGGTTGGCCCCCAGCGGACGGGTGAGGATGTAGGCGAGCCAGAACGACAGCACCGCCCCTGCTCCCAACCGCCGGCCGAGCGCGATGGCGGCGATCAGTCCGGCGGGCAGCAGCACCGACACGCCCGGCCCCCATCCGGTCAGCTGCAGCGTCCAGTCTCCAGCGGCGGTGCCGAGGGCGAAGGTGACCAGAACCGCCAGCCAGTAGAACAATTCGCGCGGCAGGGTGACGATGCTGTGGATGGACAGAGTCCGCTCGCGGGCGAACCAGATCCCGAACACCACGGCCAGGGCCGCGGCGAAGACACTGGTGCTCACCGCGAGTGGCACATTCAGGTTGTCGGTGAGGATGTCGGTGTAAAGGGTGCCGGTCACACTGAGCACGACCACCGTCAGCCAGTACACGAACGGCACATAGCGATTCAGCCGCAGCTGCCAGGCCAGCACCGCGGCGAGCACGACGGTGAACAGCAGTGCCGTGAGGGTCAAGCCCACTCCGAGGGAGGAGTTGATCCAATCGGCGAAACTCTCACCCACGGTGGTGCACAGGATCTTGATGATCCAGAACCACACCGTGACCTCGGGCACCTTGCTCAACAGGCGCCGGGTCGCATCAACCCTGGTATTCGTCATCTCCGTCACGGCGGGAACGGTAGTGATCGAGCGCTGTGACGACGCTGAGAAGCGGCGACTTGCCGTGCCGTCACGTCACTGTTCATCCACACCGGCGCCACTTCGATGGCGTCGACGCAGGACCACGGCGGCCGCGACGGCGATCACCAACGCCGCCAGACCCGCGACGACATAACTGGGGCCGCGCAAGGTGTCCTCGAGGTGATGCCAATTCGCGCCGACTCCGTACCCGGCCACCGCCAGCGCCGCCGTCCACGGCAAACAGCCCGCCAGGGTGTAGACGCCGAACCGGACGGCAGGCATCCCGGCAATGCCCGCGGGCAAGGAGATGAAGGTGCGGATGCCGGGCAGCAGCCGCGCCCAGAACACCGAGGAAGCACCGCGCCGGACGAACCAGTCCTGGGCTCGGTCAATGTCGTCGGCGCGCAGGAAGATGTAGCGGCCCCACCGATGTAGCAGGGGGCGGCCGCCGTAGCGGCCTGCCAGCCAGGCCAGGTAACTGCCGAGCACATTGCCGACGGTGCCGGCGGCGATCACCGCGATGAGATTGGGGTGCGGGCCGCTGACCGCACCTGCGGCCAAGGCGCCACCCAAGAGCATGGTGATTTCGGACGGGATCGGTATGCATGCCGATTCGGCGGCCATGAGCAGCAGGATCGCGGTGAGGCCGTAGGTGAGGATCAGATGCTGCACGGCACCGCCTCGTTCAACGCCAAGAGGTTCGATAGCACCCTGCCACCGTGACAAGGCAGCGCTGAGAACACGCTGAGACCCAGCCCGAGATCCGATCCGGTGCATCGGCTCGGACCAGCCGTTCCACAGTCGGCCGAAGACACGGACACGTCGGCGAGCGTGCGTTTGCCGAATACGCCGTTTCGGGGCGCAGCGCGCCTACTGTGTATATGAGGGCCAAGCAGAACCACCGGGGAGGCGAAAACCGCTGTGCTGCATGAGGACGACAAGAGAGCACTGCACCGGGCTCTGGTGGATCGCGTTCTGAATGGGCAGGGCAGGACATCTACGGACCAGCGCGCCCATGCCTTCCGTAACGCGGATGTTCCCCCGCCTCTGCACGCGCTGATCGACAAGGTCGCCGCCAAGCCGACTCAGGTCACTGACGCGGATTTCGCTGCCGCCAGGGCGGCGGGCTTCAGCGAGGACCAGCTGTTCGAGCTGGTGATATCCGCTGCGGTCGGCCATTCCGCCCGGTTGTATGACGTGGGACTGGCGGCCCTGGCCGAAGCGATCGGCAGCGAGGAGGCCGAGTAGATGCGACTCGACATCCTCAACCACGGTTACCGTCCCGGGACCAAGGTGTTGTTCACGCTCATCCGGGTGTTCTCCGGGCAGCCGCTACCGGATGCGGCCAAGCTGGTCTTCTACCGGCCTGATTTCTACGGCGACCGGGCAAAGAGGTTCACCCACGAGGCGATGCGGGGGCCGTCGGCCTGGTCGGTCGCCGATCGAGAGCTGATGGCGGCCTTCGTGTCGAAGGTCAACGAGTGTGCGTTCTGCGTCGGCGCACACACCGCGACCGCAGGCCGGGCAGACCAGGACGCCGCGAGGGTTCGCGCGGTGCTGGCAGACGTGGAATCGGCCCCCATCCAGGACGGGCTGCGGGCAACACTGCGGATGCTCGCGAAGCTGACCCGGCAAGGAACGGTGAGTGTCGAGGACATGCGGGACGTGCTCGCCGCAGGTGTCACACCGCGGCAGGTCGAAGACGCGCTGGCAGTCTGCGCCGCGTTCAACATCACCAACCGACTCGCCGACGCCTTCGGCTTCGAACAGCTCAGCCCGGCGGGTTACGAGGCAGGAGCCAAGTACCTTCTCCGGCGGGGCTACCGATAGGACCGCGGCGGCCGGTTGCCAAGGGAGGATGACCGGCATGGGCAATGACCAGCAGCAGCACTGGGAAAAGACGTATCGCTCCCACCCCGGTATGTACGGCGACGAACCGTCGGAGGCCGTCCTCCATGCTGTCGACGTTTTCCGGACCGCGGAAGTCGGCGGTGTCCTCGAACTGGGTGCTGGGCACGGACGCGACGCACTGCACCTGGCCCGATCAGGTTTTCATGTCACCGCGACCGATTTCAGTGCGGCCGGGCTGAACCAGCTACGCTCCGCTGCCGAGACGGCGGGACTCGCCACGCAGGTCCGGACCCTCGAGCACGACGCCCGAGAGCCGATCCCGCTGCCCGACAACAGCATTGACGGCGTGTATGCACACATGCTGCTGTGCATGGCACTGTCCACCGATCAGATTCTCGACCTGAGCAAGGAGATCCGCCGGATACTCCGGCCAGGCGGAGTACTTGTCTACACCGTCCGTCATGTCGGCGACGCTCACTACGGCACCGGGATTTCCCACGGCGACGACATCTACGAACACGGCGGGTACGCAGTGCATTTCTTCCCCCGAGCGTTGGTCGATGCGATAGCCGATGGCTGGAATCTGCTCCAGATCCATCGCTTCGAGGAAGGCGAACTACCTCGCCGCCTCTGGCGCATAACCCAAACCTTGCCCATGTGAACGACGCTTCGGATTCCCACGGAGGACTGCCTTCTTACTGACATCCCGCGACGCCACTTCACGGAGACATCATCCGCGGTCGCCGTTGACACGATGCTGCTGGCCGAACTGTCCAGCCCACCCTATCTGCTCACCGCTCCCGACCTCGCCGGAATTCAGCTGTCCTGCATGGTCATTGCCGGCACCCTCAGCCACCCGTCGCTACGCACCATCGCAGCCGTCGTGGCCCGAAACCTGCCCCACAGCCGATTCGTCGAACTCGACGGCTCCGGTCACGTCACCTATTTCGAACGACCTGATCAGTTCGCCCGAAACGTCGCCGCGTTCGCCACCGACCTCAACGAACGCGCCGACGCCGGTCACGACTCGAGACGAAGCATCCGCTGAGCATCGAGCCAAAACCGCTGTTCGACGTGATGGTGACATCGCAGACCAGACCATCTAGCGTTGCAGGAACTCCAGGGTGATACGTTCGAATGCGTCCTTCGCCTCGAGCATGATCCAGTGCCCGCAGTTCGGGAACACATGGAGTTCGGCGTTCGGGATGGTACGCATCGGCAGCAAGGCCATGTCGAGCGGAGTCTGGCGATCATCGCGTCCCCAGGCGAGCAGCGTCGGGCACACCACCTTGTGCATCATCGCCCAGTACGGTGGCCGGTCGGTGTCGGCCAGCATGCGCTGCCGCTCCTCGAAAGCCTTTGTGCCGTACATGGATTTGATCGATTCCAGCGCAGCCGGATCCAGCGCGGTCCGCCAGCGCTCCTCGATCAACTCTTCGGTGACGAGTTCCGAGCTGTACGACATGCACCGTAGCCAGCGGATGAGGTTCTCCCGCGTCGGCTGCTCGGTGAAATCCTGCAGAATCTGCGACCCTTCGCTGAGGGGCTGGGTGAACAGATTCGGTCCCACCCCGCCGACGCAGATGAGCTTGTCGACCCGGCCCGGGTGCCGGATCGCCAGATTCAGCCCGACCACCCCGCCCAGCGAATTCCCGATGACGGAAGCGGAATCGATGCCCAGCGCGTCCATGAAGCGGACCACCGAGTCCAACGCCGTCCACACCGGATTGCCTGCCACCGGATCACTGACCCCGAACCCAGGGAACTCCAGCACATAGCAGTGATACTGCTGCGCGAACGTCCCCAGACTGCCGCGGTAATTCCGCCAACCGCTCACGCCGATCCCGGAACCGTGCAGCATCAACAGCGGCGGCCCGTCACCGGCCTCGTGGTAGCGCAAAACGCCTGCATCCGTGACCACTTCGCGTTTCGTGGTTTCAAAGGCTGTGTCCATGACCCAAAACTAGAACGCGTTCCTAAGATCGACATGTGGAATCAGTAAGGGATATAAGGGATTTCGACCCTCCGATCCGCTGATCAGTGCGATCTACTTGGTTCGCGTTGCCCATCCGCATCAGCGACATAGAGTCGAACCAGCCACGCGGCTCGGCGGACTATCGACGAGCCACGGCCATCTCGGTTCAGCACAGGACCGGGAGCAGAGCAAGCAGGATCGCAATGAGCAGCAACGGAACCGAGAGCCGCTCGACGACGGCATGGGTCCGATCGAGATCGGATTTGGCGTGCGTTCCGTCCGCAGCAGCGCCACGAGCACTGTTTGCGTCACTTGCGGCGCGGCACCCGAGTCACCCATGATCGGACCGATTCTGGAGGAAATATCCAACCAGCCTCGGACGTATTCCAGTCACGTGCCCCGAGAATCTCAGGGTCGTTCCGGATGCGGCGGATTCCGAGTGGGTGTTGGCTCGACAGATGACATCGCCAGCGGCGACAACGCAAGGACGAACAGCACCATGACCACCGCACAGAACGCCCGATGGCACCACTACTGGGACAAGAAGTCACGCTCTTACGACAAGGAGATGGGATTCTGGGACCGCCACGTGTTCGGCGACTCCCGCCCATGGGCCTGCTCGCAGGCCACCGGTGAAGTCCTGGAGGTCGCCATCGGGACCGGCCTCAACATCCCGTTCTACCCAGAAACCGTGCACCTCACCGGAATCGACCTCAGCGACCAGATGTTCGCCATCGCCCGCCACCGCGCCACCGACCTCGGCCGCACCGTCACCCTGCAGCAGGGCGACGCCCACTCGCTACCGTTCCACGACAATTCCTTCGACACCGTGGTGTGCACCTTCGGGCTGTGCGCGATTCCCGACAGCGACACCGCCATCGGCGAAATGCGCCGAGTCTTGCGCCCCGCAGGACATTTGATCCTCGTCGACCACGTCACCAGCAGCTCACGGCCCGCGCGCTGGGTGCAGCGCGCCCTCGAAACAGTCACCGTCCCCCTGGCCGGCGAACACTTCCTGCGCCGCCCGCTGAACACCGTGCGCACCACCGGCTTCGACATCGAACAGACCGAACGCTTCAAACTCGGACTCGTCGAACGCCTCACCGCCCGCAAGACCACCTCGGCCTGATCCTCCACGGGCAGGCCGATTTCGCGAGCCGCGGTCAATCCGTGTCAGGGGTCGGCATCGAACCACCAAAGGCCGCTGATCATTGGTGGCCTGTCGCTCGGCAGGGAGACCCCATTCCCCTCCCTGCCGAGTCAGATCGAACGTCGAACGCAAGCAGCTCACCCGATTCGGCGAGACGTCTCCAATCCAACGAATCGAACCCTGTAACGGGCAGCCGGTTCTTGGCGACGCCGCAGGTAGTGGACACCTCGCCGAGGGTCCTTGCGCGTCAGCAGCCGTTCCGAGGGAGCCGCACGATGACCGTCCTTCTCCGCGGCAGCGGCATGGTCGATGCCCACGATCGCGCAGTACACAACATAGAGGTTCCGCGGCAATCCGTGCACACGCTCAATGTCTTGCTACACGACCGGGACCGAGCCGGATTGAAACTGGTCGTACTCGATAGCGATAACCGACAGCTGTTCTATGGCGTCTCCTCGGCCGCCAGTGCATACCAAGTGCGTGGCGAATTCCAGACACCGGCCGGTAGTCACACACTTCGGATCAGAGTCTCCTCGCCACAGGAGTTCAAAACACAGTTCCACATCGTCGTGGCCGACAACCTCCATGAGCTCTGAGTCCGATATGGCAGCCGTCGACACCAGCCGATTGCCGGCTCGATAACTACTTCTACCTGCGGTCATTCGCGAACTCGCACAAAGAACGAAGCCGGTCCCTCACCGATGTCCGATCGCGTATTCTAGTGCACATGAACACGAGCCTCAGGCTCGTGAACCGGGTTTCCGTGTGCAAGTCCCGCCTCGCGCACAAGAGTTGTTGCGCCGCAACAACTCTCAATCCTTTACAGACAAGAAGCGCAGGTAGAAGCCGCGCCAAGTCTCCAATATGCAGGGGCCGCTCCCACGCCTTGCGGCGCCCCCTTCACCCTGCTCGACTAGCTGTCGCGATAGTGGCCGCCGCTTCGGGCGAACAAGTAGCTACCAGCCGCGTCGGCGCTCCTCTCTATGTGCGTCAGGTCCTGGAGTGCCAACCCGCGCAACCGCGTCCATGAATCCGTCCAGCACCCGAAGGGCTGTGGCTATGGTGTGGTCATGCTCAGCGCGAACAATCACAATGACCTGCTGTTGTCGATGATGGTCACGCTGATCGGGAGCGAGAACCAGGCTGGCGACGGCCCCGACTTGGAGCCCTCCAAGGCTGCGTTCGAGTGCACCACAGGAGATTTCAGGGCAAAGTTCACTGCCGCGGTGCAAGCCCGGATAGCTCAGTTGGCTGTTCCCGAGGTGTATGTCGACCTGCCGGAACGTCCACAGGACCTCCGCAAGCCGGAGCTCGACGCATTGGTGCGGCCCGCAGCCGACGGGTTCCTTCGCTCGCACCCGAATCGGGACGAATTGCTGGACCAAGTTGATCGGATCCGGCGGCGACAGGAGAAACGCCCAGACTGGATCCCACGCGTGGATCGAAACGGTAGGCCGCTCCCTGACGGTGGATCGGACTCGTCGGCGACACGGCCTTGCCCCGGACGACTCTTGGTGATCACGGCTCTCGACGAACTCGGAGACATCCCGGTCCTGCTCCCCACCGAGCACGACGAGCGACCGGAGTTGAAAATGTCACCCGATGGCGCTGGTGCGTGGGAGGCCGCACTGTATGCAGCCTTGGGTATCGCCGCCGACAACGGGTACACGACTGTTTCGATAGACGCACGGGCGAACGAGGCATTGGTTCCCGAGAGCGTCCGGTGGTGGCCGAGCGACCCGGAGCGGCCAGTAGCTGCGTCCGAGGATCCGGGTGCTGCCAGTGAGTTGCTGGCCACTTCACCGACGCTTGGTGGGTTTCCGGTCAGCGACAACACGTGGGAGTCCTGTGAAGCGGTTACCGTCGCGGTAGGAGCCGCGGCCGATTGGCGGTACAGCGCACGCTGGTCCCTCGAGACCTGGGACCCAGGAGACGGGCTGGGTACATTGGCGACCGCACGAGCATCCATCGGTGCATGGGTGGAGAACGGGCGCAGCGGGTTGATCGTGTTCGTGTTCGGTGGGGCGTTACACGAAACCGAAGGCCTGTTCGGCGTCCCCGCAACACTCCACAGCTACCTACTGTCGGTGAGTCGGTCTGCCGACGGCACAGATGCTGTGGATGCGGTCCACCGAGTCATCCTGTCGTGTCCAGGTGAGTTTTGGTGCCATCGCGGCGGCTGCCCAGAGGTCGCATCGCTTTCGTCAATCGCTGCGCTTGCTCCGGTTATCACTGCCGGTGAAGTCGGCAGCTTGGCCGCCGGTGTCGGCTGGGCCAGCGAGGGCTACGACCGCTTGTACGGCACGGGCTGCGCGAATGAGTTCGCGGAGGACGTCCTGGGTATCACGGAGGAGGTCCTCTCGAGTTCCGGTTGGGTCAAGTTGACCCGTTGGGAATGGGAGGGAGGCCTCGTGGATGCCCTGTTGCGCCGCGGCGAGCACTGCTTGACCGCTTCGTACGATCCGGTCACCCGCCAGGTCCGGCTGCTCGATGGCAGAGACGAACTCGAGGCCATGCTCGAAGTGCTGGCGGACGACGGGATACTGGTCGACAGCGATGGCGAGAATCCGATCGATACGAGCGAGACCGCACTCGAGCACTGGGGCGCGGAACTACTCTCCGCAGCAAAGGATTTGCTGTCCGGGCAGATTAGTGTTCTGCCGGAGTCGACCCTGCCGATCCAAGCGACTGTATTGGGACTGCACCCGATGGCGGACGGAACGCTTCGCGGCCCAGGCTCGGTAACCCTCGCCGAAAAGCAACTCACAGTCCTACTGCGGACGGCGGGTGTGCTCAACTCAGGCGAATGATGGGGGATGTTCCCCGCCACACAAGTTCTCGATGATATGGGGATTTCCAGAAAGCAGCTTCGTGCCGACTGCTTCCTGCGCCAGTCGATATCCAGACTGCAGAAGTTCCAAAACCCGTGCGCGATGCGGCGGCGGCAACCACTCCGCGAGTCTGGTCGCTTCTTCCTCGGGCACCACCGGCTTGCTCGGACGGGGCGTTCCGGCGGACAGCAGTGCGGCGTACAGCTCGGCCGCCGGGGTCACCGGTGGTAGCCCTGTCGCGACGGCCAAGAGGTTGGCGTTCAAAGGGATACGCAAACCGACAGCGTCGATATCGCCGAAGTAGAGAATGGTCGCGAACCGGCTATCCAGCTCTCGGATCGAGAGTACCGACGCTTCGAACGCAGCTCCCGCACCCCAGCCGAGCACCCCGATCCGACCCTCGCGTCCATGGAGTAACCGGGCCAATGAGTCGAATGTGTCGCAGTTCTCGACAACCAGCAACGTGTCGCCGTTGCCGACGACGCGGGTCACCAACGGCGGAACGACTCTGCGCACCCTGAATAGATCTGTTGTAAGTCGTTCCGGCCCGGCAAGATTGGTTAGCATCAACCGATCGAGTAGCTTCTCGTCTCCGAAGATCTCCAGCGAGCGTTCTCGCATCGGAACGACCAGATCGTCACGCTCTCGGTGGAGCCATCGGTTGATCGCGGTCAGCCTGTCGAACTGCGTCGGCGACACTCCCGCGACGCGTTCGGCCCACGCCAGGTCGGGATGCCAACGGGTCTCTCGCACTATGGGTTCAGGCTCGAGTTCGCGGACGGCGGTCACGAATCGCGGCAGTGGAGGGTGCTCGGAACGATCGAACGATTTGAGTGCGGGAAGGACAATCACGCCGACAGCCGCGAGTTCATCGAGCAGGTTGGCCAGGTCGGTTCGACGCCGAGGATCCAGCCTGTGCGCGGGATCGACCTCGTCGAGTAGTCGCCACAGCTCTGCTCCGAGAATCCGGACTCTGGGCCAGTCATGGATCAGATCGGCCAGACGCTGCGCCCGAACCGACAGCGTCATGGATTCGACATCCCTTCCGCCGGAAGCCTATAGACCCTGGTCGCGGCGATTCGCCCGATGCCATCCGGCTCGCCCAGGGCACTGAGGTCACGTTTGATCATCGAGTCCACGGAGAGGTGTTTGAGTCCTGCTCGCAGGTCGGCGTCGTTGCGCAACCTGATGATCAGTGGGAAAGCACTGAGCGCCCCGGCATCGAACAGCCCGGTGGTGTAGACGAGTTGCACACCCAGTGCCGCCGCGACGGCGAATTGCAGCTCGAGCAGGTAGCCGGCGGACGCTCGGCCAATGGGGTTGTCCAAGAACAGAACCCCGGAGTGACGGTGGCGAACCCGGCCACGGTCATTGGCACGCAATGCGGCCAGCGTGCAATACAGGACGATCGCCGCGGTGAGCTGCTGGCCTCCGGAGAACACATCGTGGATCTCGGAGACCCGAACACGTTCGGTTCGCAGCACCGCGTCCGGCTTCAGCATTTCGACCCGGAAGCCCTTCGGCACCGCCGCGTGCACACCACGCAACAGCAGACTCTTGCCGTCTCGTTTGGGAGCGCCCCTGTCACCGCTGAGGGTCGAGACCTCATCGACCATCTCCGCAATCCGTTCGGGTACGGCGCTTTCCGATGGCTCGTCGAACTTAATTCGGAGGAACTCCTGCCCCGCCCAGTCGCCGAGATCCTTGGGCAGGCGGGACAACCGCTGCGCGGATCTCAGGGTGCGCAGGGCGCTGTCGACCAAGCCGGTCAACCGCAGCACGATATTGCTCCGGTACCGGTCGATCTGCTCGAGTTCGTCGGTCAGCGAGCGCAATCGCGGTCGTAGCGCGATGCTCCACTCGGCCGCGTAAGTGGGCAGGTCTTCGCGCTTGGTCGCGGTGATCTGACGATGCACAGGGCTGGTCATGCCCGAGAATCGTGGCTCCGCGGCGTATTGCGCGAGCTCGTCAGCGGCTCGACGGACGTCTTTCTCCGCCGCTTCCAGCAGATTCTTCGCTGCGATCAGATCGGTGCGAACTGCGGCCCGCCGCTCACGCGCGAGCGCCAGGTCACCGGCGAACGGACTCGCGTCGTTCGATGGCAACTCCGTCGGTTCAACTTCGAGCAAGGAGTCGAGGACGGAACCGAAGCCCTCCAGGGCACCTCGAATGTTGTCGACATCCTCCTGCGCGCCGATCCTCGAGCCCTTGATCACGTCGAATCGTTCACGAGCGGCCTCGAATTCACGCTGCGCCGCTGCGATCAACTGCTCACCGTGATCGATGTCGTTCGGCCGCCCGAAAGGCTCGAGCGAGCGATCTTGCGGAGTGAACTGCTCGAATTTGGTGCGCAGCGCACCGACCTGCATTCGGATCCGGCCGAGCTCGTCCTCCAACCGGGCGGCCGCCGAACCGGTCCGCCGTGCGGCGGCCGCCCGCGCCGCAGCGTCGGCTCCATCCGGCGAAGCGAGAAGTTCGTCGGCGAGGTTCCGGATCTCCGCCGCAATGCCTTCGACCACAGCGCGTGCCCGAGCCTCATCGGACTCCGACGACTCCATGTCGGCACGCAGGTCTGCGCCCACCGCCACCCGGGCGTATGCCTGCGCCGCGTGCTGTGCGGCGCTGCGCAGTTCGTCCAGGGCCTGCTCGGGAACCGGATCGGCGTCGCTCACCGTCCCGGCACCGAGCACCTCGCCGAGTTCGGCGCGGCATCGGTCCGCGGTGCGTCGTTGTTCGTCCGCCTCCTGTATCTGGGCGTCACCGCGGGCCCGGCAGTCGTCAGCACGCTGTGCGGCCTCATCAGCCTGGGCCTCGGCCTCGTCGGCTTGGCGTAGGCATTCGGCAACCGCGTCGGCCCAGCCGTCGAGGTGCGCGACCGTCTCCGCCAGGCGATCGAGCACATCGGCGCGTTCCCGTGCCGCACGCTCATCGTCTCGCAAGGTCGGAATCCGTGAATTATGCCCGCTCTCAGCCTCTTCGGCCGCTCCATGTCGCTGGCCCGCGGTGTCGACCGCGAGATCGGCCTGCTCGAGCGCCAACTCGGCCGCGTTCCATTCCTCGATGAGCAGACTCACCGCGCCCGGTGGGTATCGGGTCCGGAACGAATCAAGTCGGCGAACCAGTTCCTCGTCGGCCGATTTCTGTCGCCGCAAGTCGGCGAGGCGGTCCTCAGTGTTGCGGCGGCGGACGGTGAGTGCGACTCGTTCGGCTTCGGCCTCCTCCTCGTCATACATCGCCGGGTTCGGCTGTACGACGAACGAAGCCCTCGCCGGTGGAGTCAACTCACCGCTCATCGCGGCAGTCGTACCAACCGCGACGATCGTCTTCGGCAGCAGTCGCGCGGATTCGAGGACGTCACGCGCCTGCTCTAGTTTGCCGGAGTCGTTCAGCACAACGCCACCCACCAGCTCTGGATGCTGTTCGAGCACTTGATCGCGAGTGCCGGGGGCCATCTCGGCCAGATACTGCCAACCGGACCAGGCGGTGATTCCCGCGGAGGCCAACGCCTCCACCGTCTGACTCACCTCTGCGATAGGAGGCAACAGCCCGCCTTTACCGAGGGCTTCCAGCACCCGTCTGTCGGCGGCATCCACCATGCTGAGATCGGTGATCTCCCGGTCGTGGGCTTGCAGCGCCGTCGCGAGGCGCTCGAGCAGTTCGAGGGTGTCGCTGTCCAAATGAATGCTGTCGGTCCCGAGCAGCTCGGCGAGCCGGACCTCCCCGGCCAGCCGATCCCGTGTCGCCTGCGCTTCGTCCGCTGCTCTCGCAGCCCGCTCCGCAGTCTCGGACGCTCCGGCGGCCAATCGACGAAAATCTTCCAATTCATCACGACGAGCGCGTGTTTCGCCAGCGAGTCGTTGCGCTTCGGCCCATGCTCCGTCGAAAGCGGCCTTCGCTTCGTCGGCCAGGCCGCGGGCGTTCTCGGCCGCCACCGTCGGATCGTCGTCGCTGGCCATCCACCCCGAGCGGATGTGCTCGGTCACGGTGGCGCGGACCTCCGTGATCCTCGCCTCGAAGCCTGCGGCCTGCGCCAAAAGAGCAGCCGCCGACCGCTGCGATGACGCGCACTGATCGCGCTCCGCGCTCTCCTTCTCTCGCCACGAATCCGCCGCGCGCTTCGCGGATGCCGCCGCCGCGTCGGCAATGCTTGCCGTGTGCAACAGACCACGGGCGAAGGCCCGCGCTGTCGTGTCCCGTTCCTCGAGTGCGGGACGGGCGACCCCCTCCTGCTCACCGACGAGTCGGCGCAATCGCTCGGCCTTCGCGGACGCGGTCCGCGCGTGCAATACGGCTTCGGTCGCCTGCCAGGCATCGACGCGTTCCCGGGTCCGTGTCAGTTCGTCCTTGGTCAGCGCCTGCTGATTCTCGGCTCGGCGCAGACGAAGCTCGGCGACAAGGCGTTTCAGCTCCAACACAATCGCGTTCAACCGGCTGACGTCGCGGTCCGCCTGTTGTTCCTGACCGGACAGCTCCGTCAGCCGCCCTTGTGTGATCTCGAGCCTGTCGGTCTCCAGCCGGTGGCGCGACGAAATCGAACCACGGAACCGTCTGGCCGCTACCAGGGTCTCGGACTCGATCTGGCGCGCGACGTCCGCCTGCTCGGCACACCCGGCCAGTGACGTGAGCAGATCAATCGCCCCGCTGACGAAATCTCGCTCGACCGATAGGGTTCCGCGTTCGGCCAGTTTCCGCAAGTACCCTTCGAACACCTCCGCCAGCAAGTTCGGGTCCTCATCGTCCACCACCGCTCGCAGGAGGAAGTCGACGAACGCGTCATCACTCTTGAAGGTGAAAGCATCGGCCGCCTCCCCCTCGCCGGCGTTCATGGCCCGCTGATAACGGAACAGCTCAGGGTCCAAACCCAGGTTCCCCAGCCGATCCGTCCAGTCTTTGGGGCCGGTCGCCCAGACGGCTTGGAGTTCCGGTTCACGACGGTTCGCCTCGGTCAGCCGTTCCCGGAATCCGGACAACGTCACTCGGCGACCGTTGTCGCTGAACGGCATGGTGTCGACATCGAGCAGCACGGAAGGCCGGAACGAATACCAGGCGTCGACGAGCTTTGCCGGATCGGAGGAGACCATGTGCCCCCGCCATTCTGATACCTTTCCCGTCACCACCCGCGCACCGGTCTCACTGTGCTGCCATTCGAGCAGAACGTGGGCGACGTCACCGGCACCCACGAAATTCTCGAGGACACGGGTGTTGGTGGTTCCGACGACCTGCCGTCTACCGGGCAGGAGCACGGAGAAGATCAGCTTGATCAGCACCGATTTCCCGCCGCCGTTCTCGAGGAAGAGCACTGTCGCGGGCGCGGGCCGACGGGGCGGCGACGCCGATTCCACCCCGAACAATGCCTCCTGAACGGGGACCTGAACCAGTGCACCGGCATCCCGAAGGTCCAGGGTGACATCCGAATAGCGGGCTCCGGCCGGACCTACCGAAAACAGGCGCACACGCCGCAATTCATACACGTTCCGTACCACCCGGGTCCGCAGCAGCGGAGAAATGGAGGGAGGACGTGGCACCGGGCACCGCCACCACACCGAGGGCGAGGAGCTCGTCGAAGGCGCGTACCGCCCCGAGTTCACGCACCTGGACCTGGTAGCGCGGCGTCGTCCTATACAGACCCCCGGTTTCGTTGCTCACGACCAACAGGAACCCTTGGTCGGCAAGGAATTTCATCGCCTTCGTGATCATCGCGCGAGTAGTGTCCGGTGCCAGCCTTCCGTCTTTGGTCGCCGCTGTCTCCGGCTTTCTCGCGTAGACCCGCCAGGCCCGCTCCAGGTCGGGCGCGTCGTCCAAGGGGTCGTCATTGCTCTCCGCCTCCTTCGCCCGTTCGTCCAGCAGCCGACACGCCTCACGAACGACGCTGTCCACCTGTTCCACCGCGACGCGACCGACGTAGGAATCATTGGCGAGATCGTCGGAACGTGGAAAGGCCAATGCCGCGACCGCCATGTGGATGAGACCGTGGATCACCTTCTCCGCGCTGCGGCGGGCACCGATCGCGGTCCGCCGGGCGTACTCGTCCATCTTTATCTCGAAGACCGAATCTTCCTGTGCAGCAAGCACAGTCCCGGTCATCTGGCTGACGGCCAGAACGACGAGCCCCAGACCGGAGGCCACCGAATGCACCAGCGCCCGGAATTCGTCGTCGTCGCGATATCGGGAGACAAGCTCCGCGTAGACCGCATCCCGAGCCGGAATTTGCTTGGGACGCATCCCGAAAGCGACCAGTCGTGCCGCCGATCTGACGTCGCCGGTGATGGTCATGCGACCGCACCGTCATCGAGTCGATCCGAATCGACCCGAGCACACGCCACCAGCAGATCCGCCCCACCGAATTCCCTGTCACACAGGGTTGTTCCGTCATCGACGGACACGAGCAGATGCCGTTCCCCGTGCCGGACCGCAGTTCCGACCTCCGGACCGAACGCGTGCAGTGCCCGCAACACGACCAACGCGGGCAGATCCGGATCAATGCGGCGGGCCTGCTCCAGCAGACCGGATAGCCGACGCGGAACCTCCTCGAGCTCGAACAGCGCATCCGTGCAAAGCCATTGCTCTTCGGTATAGCGATCGGGATCGGGAGCAGGCATGAGATCGGGTTCGCTGATCTCCAATCCGAGGTCGTTGCGCTCTGGAGCGGGCACCAACAGCATCTCCACCAAGCCCACCAGACCCAGCACGCTCGGCAGCCGGATACCAGTACTCCCCCGAAAGAACGCGCCCACCGGGCCTACCGCGTCCGCAATCGGAAGTTCGAGGCTCGGCTTCAAGATCTGGCCGAAGAGATCCACGGCGGCGCGGCGAGGTGGCCCCGAAAACTGCTGGCGGTCCTGCTCGGAGCGGAAGGTCGCTCCAGCGTCCTGCAAGCGAGCTTCCAGTTGAGTGTGCCGCCGGACGCAGTCGGCAACGATATCGACCAGCTCCGCGGCCCGGCGCTTCCGTTCCGGATCCTCGGTGTCGTCGCGGGCCATGGTGATATTGCGCAGGATTGCCTGCTCCGCCCGGTATCTGTCGGCAATATGGGTCAGTGCCTCGTCGATGAGGTCCGGTGCCTGATGCAGCCAATCGACCGACCGCACATCTCGACGCGTGGCGTCGAGCATCCGACGCAACGTTTCCGCGTACTGAACCGTACGATACCGAGCCTGCTCGGCCGCCAGCCGGGCATCGGACAACCGCCCACGTCGAATCAGGTTCTCCAGCTTGACCTCCGCGGCAATCTGCGCGGACTCCACGTCGGTGTCCAGGGCTCCGACCAGAACGTTGATCGCCTCGTCCGTCGCGCGGAGGTAGACCTCCGCGTCCGGTCCGGCCAACTCGACGAGCAGCTTGAAATCGAATGCGCGTCGTTCGTATCCGCCGGAGCTACCGAATGTGCCGTACACCGCCCGAAACACTCGATCGGTGCCACCCACATTGATCAAATTGTCCAGCACCCAGCGAATCACCCGATCATGCTCGTCCGCGTGCCGGTCAGGTGCCTGTGCCTCGGCGAAAGGCCGCACCCGGCCCACGACCTCCTCGTGCCCTGCACCCCGATCGAAATCCATGGCGATCGTGACCTGATCGATGACGTGCAAGGCGATCTCCGCCATGTGGTACACCCCCGCGTCGGCCCAATCCAAGCGGCCCTTACGAGCATCCAGATCATGCAGTGGCGCGGTGCACGCCAAGGCTTTCAGGCGACGCGCCAGGCCATCGTCAACCGGCCCCATTCTCGGTCCGATCTCACCCCTCATATCGACGACCGTAGCGACCCAGCGTCCGGTGTGCTACCGCTTCGGATTGTTTGACACACAACGTATCCCACGTGCCATGCCAAGCCCGCCCCGACTGCCCTACAGCTGTTGCACCAACCGCTCGAGCAGATCCCGTAGTGGCCCGTTCTCGCCGCGTAGGGACATCATCGAGGTCCTGGCATTCTCGTCCGGATCCAGAGCGGACCAGTCGATCAACCACCCGGCCTCGCGGGCGAGCTGGCGGAAAAACGCCCGTTGCGCACGACCGTTGCCTTCCCGAAACGGATGAATCGCGTTGACCTCGGCCAGATAGTGGGTCAGCCTGGCGACGAACTCGATTCGATCCAAACCACGCAGAAACCTATCGGCCGCAAGCGCCTCGAAGACCGCCGCCGAATAGCTCTCGATATGACGCGGAAGGCAGAACGGATTGGACTTGGCAATTCCGACCACCCGGATCTCCCCAGCCCAGGGATACACGTCGCCGAAGACCTCGCGATGGAAGGCACACAGATGCTCCAGGTCGTAGCGGCCAGGCAACGGCCGAATACCGAGATCGGCCAGTGCGGCAAGGCTCAGATCCGCTTCCACCTGTCGCAACAATGCGGCATCGACGATCCCCAGGCGGTTACGCAATACGCCCGATTCCGGGTCGATGTACGGGTCAACCGTCATGCTGCGCCGTGCAGACTCCGGACCAACTCCCTCATCCGCGATGTACTGATCTCGCCTCGCGCCCACTGCGCCATGATCACTTCGGCAGCGGGGCTCGCCGACTCGCCTTCCGCCCGCACCGACGCAGCCGCTTGGGCCAAGGATCGCGACCGCTCCGCAGTGAGCTCCTCGAACACTTCGACAGGCACCATCACCGCCTCGGTCTTGCGATGAGACCCAACCCCCACAGGTCGGCTGTCACCTTTACGGAACCGCGCCAACAGACCCGAGAGCTGCTCCCGAGCTTCTCGCACCGACAAGGTTTCCATGAAAATAGTGTACCCAAATGTGTACACAATTGGCGACCGTTCAGCTGGACGATCCACGAGAGTTCCCGGGTGCCACCGCGTATTCTAGTGCCCATGAACACGAGCCTCGGGCTCGTGGACCGGGTTTGGGGGTTCAAGTCCCGCCTCGCGCACAACGAGCGGACAAGTCTCCGCGAACCCCTCCGGGGCGCCTACCCCCACGCTCCAACCCGGTTCCCCGGAACCGCCCATACCCACCCGCTATCGGTGGGCAACCCCCAATCGGCCACCCGCCCAGCCACTTTCACGAAGGCCGCTTCCCGCCCTCGCCCCCCCGAAACCCCCTCCCCTACCCCTCGAGCCCTTCCCCTCCCTCCTTGCCCGATTCGCCGTGGGCCGCCGCCAGGACGGCGAGAATGAACCGGACACTCGGAGTCGGATGAGGAAGTAATGACGATGGGTAAGTTCTCTCGCGAGGAACTCGAGCAGGGCCTCGAACACTATGGACAGGTCGTGAACGAATGTTCGGCCTCCGGTGCGTGGTCACCGTTCGCCGACCTGTTCACCGAAGACGTCGAATACATCGAGCACGCCTACGGCATCATGCAGGGCCGCGAAGCCGTCCGCCGCTGGATCGTCAACGTCATGAAACCCTTCCCCCACATGCGCTTCCCCCACGATTGGGTGGCCTTCGACGAACCCAACTCCGCCATCGTGCTGGGCATTCGCAACGTGCTCGACCACCCGACCGAACCCGGCGTCGAGTACGGGTTCCTCAATGTCAGCCGAATCGTCTACGCCGGCGACGGCCTGTTCTCCTCGGAGGAGGACGTCTACAACCCGGCCCGCGACGCACCCCGGGTGATCGCCGAATGGATCCAGGCCGGCGGCCGGATGCTCTGTGCGCCACAGGAAGAGATGAAACACGTCGTCATGGGCGGATGATCCGCGGCGGAGACGGGCGCCTCCGGTTCACTGCCGGGGCAGCCAGGTCGGCAGGCGTACGACCTCCGGATTGGGTTGCGGCCGTGCGTAGTACGGCTGCGTGGTGATCACGCGCAGGAGATCCTCGGCGCCCTGGACGGTGAAGCCGGAGACGAGGTAGTAGTCCGCGATTCCGGGCTGCAGGAACAAGGGGATCTCCTCGATCGAGCGGCCGGGCAGTACCACCGGGAGCAGTTTGCGCAGCCAGGTGCCGCGGTCGGTGTGCAGCCGGTCCATCATCACCGACATCTCCGACTGCAGGCCGCGATTGGTGCGGCTGTCGGCTCGGCCGTCCGCCGCACGGCGGCAGTCCGGTGAGGCGATGACGAGAACGAAATCGGCGGCGGTGATCTGGTCTATGGCCCACTGGAACCAGTTGCGCCGGAGTTCGAGATCCCAGCGATCGAGGTGGACGTCGAGGCCGCACTCGGTGGCGAGGAAGTCGCTGAAGCGCAGCACCGCGTCGATATGCGCGGGGTCGTCGTGCGCGTACGAGACGAAAACCCTTGGGCCACTCGATGTGTGGCCCGGAGCGTCGGAGATCGGCGCGGCCGCCCGTTGCGCGGTCTCGATCGCCGCGGCGCGATCGGCCGGTGCGGCGGCTTCCCGTTCGCTCCGACCGGTGTGCACGACCCGCGCATCCCGGCCCGACAGCGCCGAACCGGTCATATTGACGTTGCCGCCGATATTCACGGAGTGCTCATCCCGCTGCATGATGCCGCCTTTCCAGGAATCAACCGGTGTCGCAGGGTTTCCGGAGGCTAGGTACTGCCGGAGAACGACGAGGACGACGAGCTCACCGACGCGGACCCGCCACCCAGTGCGGAATGGGACATGTGCACATCGCCGCCGACCGAGACGCTGTTGTTGATGATCTGCTCGCTGCGGCGTTTCAGCTCGTCGGGGTCGATGTTCTTCTCCGAGAGAAACGTGACCAGTGTGTTGAAGATCCGCTTGTCGACGATCTTCATGACCATCTGCTCGTCCAGACTCTGGAAATAACGGTGATAACCGATCCGGCCCTGCGCGTCGTGGTACGCGGCGCTCTCCCGCGGACTGGCCAGCGCGCCATGGTGGAAGCGGGACAGTTCACGGATCTGACGCAGCTGCCTGCGATCCTTGCGCCAGCAGCGGAACCCGGTGAACAGGTAGTGGGAAACGCCGCCGAGGCAGCCCAGCAGCGTCGCCGGCAGTCGTACCCCGCAACGCAGCGCCAACCGTATTACCTCGCCCGCTGTCGGCCGGGCCAGCAGGTCGTCGATCGCGTAGTAGCCGTGGCTGAACGGCGGTAGCACCGTGTAGTTCGTCTCGACGAACAGCGAATCCTCGTTCCGCACCAGCCGGATGAAGGCCGACCACACCATTTCGCCTTCCCAGCAGGTGATCTCGACGGTGAGGTACGGGCGGGCCATGTCCTCCGGATTCGTCATCAGCAGGGCGAGGGTCGCCGCGTCCGTCCATGGCGTCGGGGCGCCGTTCGGGTCGGGCAGGAAGCGGCGATCGTTGTGCACGTCGGCGCCGTTGACCAGCAACCGATTACCGACGCTCAGGTCCGGGATGTCCAGCCGGGCAAGGTCGGCGGCCAGCCGGGTGTTCAATTCCACGGCGGTGAAGGGCACGATCGGCGCGGCGGGATCCTCCGGCTTGGTGGTATCGAGTGCCAGCGACCAGCCGGCCCGCAGCCAGCCGTGCCCGGCGAACGGGTTGTACCCGCGATAGACCGTCACATTGCCGGTGGCATAACCCGTTACATGGGCGATCTGATGCTGAGCCCGAATGGTCGGCGCCGGTGGCGGTGTGGCCGAGGCGAAGTTCTCCTTGCGCAGGCTCTGCGCGATGGTGCCCCAGAACGCGAAATAGGCCTCGGCGAAGACGGCCGCCCAGGCGATCACGGCGGCGAGCGCGATCAGCGGGAGCTGGCTCGGAAATCCGGCCGCCCCGATCAACGCCAGCACCAGGGTGCCGACCAGCACGCCATCGCGCGCCACCTGCCTGCGGTTGGCGGCCACGGCATGCAGGCAGACCGTCACCACGTCCACCGCCGGCGACATGGTGACGGCCAGCCGGGGTTCCTCGAGCACATTCTCGATCACGGCCCGCGCCATTTTGGTATCGAGATGCATTGCGATGCAGAGATATCGGGTCGCCGCGGAAGTGCGCGGCGAAGAATGCGCTTTGAGCGGCGCGGGTGCGCGCGGCGCAGTGGGCACGGGTGCGCGCGCGACGGCCGGGGCGGCAATCGGGGCGGCGATCGCGGATTTCGCCGGGGAACCGTTGGGATTGGTTTTCCAGGTCGGCATCTCCCCTCCAATGTCACGAATTACTTTGTGGTTCTGTCTGTTCCGGTATCAGCACGCGCTCGGTGGAGTGATCGAAGCGGAGTGGTAGATCAAATATGCTGACGCGGATCCGCCGAGGGTGTACAGCAGATCCCAATTCGTGCAGGTCTCCCATTCCGACCCGCTCGGCCCCATACCGGCCGCCTGTGTGCTCTGGAAGGTGACCCGGACCGTGGTCGCGGTCAGCGACACATCGCTCGGGTTGATACCTATCACCTCGATATTGCGATCCGAGGTGGTGGAATCGGCGCTGGCGAACTTGGCCCGATTCTGCGGATCGTTGGGGTTGAACGACCCGGACGGGTCCATGACCCCCAGCGCCCTGTCGTAGTCGTGGTCGTCGATGCCGCCGAAGTACGTGTTCAGCATGGTGGCCACCGCGGCCGCCCGCGGGTCGTAGCCGAGCGCGGACGCGATGCCGACGATGCCGACCTGAGTCACCGGAGCCGCGGTCGAGGTCGTGGCGGCGGAGGTCTCCGTCGCCGGCGTGGCCGAGGTGGTATCGGACGACGCGCTGGGATGGTGCGCGGCATGTGAACCGACCACTGCCAGTACCACTATCAGCGCGATGATCACGACGACGGCGAAGCCGAGCATGACGCTCTTCGCAGCCCCGGAGGACTGCCCGGTGCCCACGCCGACCTGCTGCGCCACGCCCGGCGGCGGCCCGACCGGCGGGACCGGTACCGCGGCCACCACGGTAGGTCGTGCGGCACTGAGCATTTCGGCCCACCACCCCGGGCTCGGCCGCCGCTCCGGCTCGGGCGAGAGGCTGGCCCGGGCGAGATCGCCCAGGGCAGCGGAGATCGCGGCGAGCGCCGTCGGATCGGCCGAGGTCTGGCTGCGGTCGAACAGCCGGACGGCCAGCAGCCCGAATTTGTAGACGTCCCCGAACGCGGTCGCCTTGTCCTCACCGGAAGGCAGTTGCCAGTCGGGTGTTTCGGCCTGTGGCAGCACGCTGGCGCCGCGCAGTCGCATGGCATCGCAGTCGAGCAGAAAGCAGGCGGCCTCCGGCACCGTGCTGAACAGCAGGTTCTTCGGCGACAGATCACCGATGACGATGCCGAGGCGGTGCAATCGGGTGAGGGTGCCGGCCAGTTCGATCAGCAGCGCCAGCCGGTCCGCATCGGTGAGGGTCAAACCGATTCCGGCGCTGTAGGTGTCGTCGTTGAGCAGGTATTCGAAGTTCGTCAGCCGCCGGGTGGACGTGCCGGTGCCGGACAGGCTCCGCAGGTCGAAGCGGAATCGCTCGGGTACGGCCCGCATCAGGAATCCGCAGACCCGGCCCTCGCGTTCGACGAGGGCGGCGGGCCACGCGGCGCGCTCGCACAGCCATTCGCCCTCGGTCGCGGTCAGCTCGAACAGCATGGTGACCATTGCGGCCAGTGCGGTGGTATCCAGCTGTGGCTGGAGCGCGGCATCGTATTCCTTGAAGACCACCTGCCAGCCGGGCCCGTTGCCGACGGTGATCTTCCGGTTGGTCACTTCGTGGACGACGCCCTGGCCGCCCTGTCCGATGCGCCGGCCCAGTACCAGCGCGGCGTGGTCGACGGTGTACGGCGTCACCGAGGTCATCGATCACCTCGCGGAATTACGCGGCCAGATGGCCAGGAGCGTGCGGTCGTCGTCGAAGGTGGCACGGGAGAAGTCCAGGACGTGCGCGAGCCAGGCAGGCGGCGGGGGTGATCCGAGCTCGCGGGCGAACAGCTCGCCGATCCGGCCGTCGCCGTCGCCCAGCGGGAGCCCGAATCCGTCGGTGCCCGCCAGCAGGACCTGCGACGGGCGCAGTTGCAGGCCGACCCGTTCCATGTGCTCCGGCTGGTACGGCAGCGGAGTGACGCTGGTGGACACCACATCTGCTTGGTCGGCGGCCCCGAACAGGTCGTAGTACCGGCCGTTCGCACGGTCCAGCACCCAGGCGCCGGAATCCCCGATCCGGCACAGTTCGGCCACCGGACCGCCCGCGGCCGGCCGAATGATGCCCGCTACCAGCGTGGTTGCGTACAGATCGGCGATCTCTCCGAGGGAGGGCTGCGGGCGGCGCAGCCACCAGCGCGTCAGTTTGCCCAGTCGCGCGGTGCATTGTGCGGCCAGGCCCGCGAGGTCGGCCCAGCCCGGGTCCCGGTACAGCCCGTCCAGCATGCGGTTGACGGCGACCTCGCAGGCTACCAGCGCGCCGCGGTGGGCGAGCGTGGCACGGGATACGCCGTCCGCGACCGCGAAAACGATGGTGCCGCTGGCGGCGTCGACCGCGGCGCGCGCCGAATCCTGGCGTGGCTGGCTGTGATAGCGATGCCGGGCGCCGCGGACGGAGGCGTAGCGCATGGTCAGGTCGGCGGTGGACCAGCCGTCGCATTCGGTGTCCGGGAAGTCGAAGAAATCGGGACCGGCCGGGGGCCGGGCTTCGAACGCGGGGCCGGCTTCGTCGACCGCGATCCGCCGCCACGGCCGCGGCGCGGGTCCGGTTGCGGCGTGCGGGGTTCCGGGTCGCGGCGCCATCGCTAGCCGACCTCGTCGATCGCCATGGTGAACTGGTCCGGCCGATTGACCACCAGGGTCGGCGTATCGGAATTCAGTGCGACGCTGGAGGCGACCAGGCTGGCGGTCAGGGCGTGGAAGAATTCCGAGATCGCCTGGCCGATATCGACCCCCGGCCTGGCGATGAACGCGAATTCGTTCCGGGTGGCCACCTCGATCATGGTCGTGGGTTCGGCATCGCCGACTCCGCACGCGATGATATTGGGCGCGACGGGTGTCCGGGATCGGTCCGTCAGCAGACTGTGCGGTCCGCGCCAGGCTCCGCCGTCGGTCGGCTGTCCGTCGCTGAGCATGAACACGACCGGCCGATGCACCCGATAGCCCTCACCCCGCAGCCATTGGACATCCTCCGGTATGCGCTGTAGCAGGTCGTCGAATACCGCGCGATAGTCGGTCAATCCGCGAATGATCACTTGCGGCAGCGCGAACGGCGCACGCATATCCGCGATGGCGAGGCGAACCTGAACATCGTCGGAGAATCCGAGAATTGCGAGCCGCAGCTTGGCGGCGATCATCGGTTCCGCCCGCAGCCCTTCACACAGTGAGACCAGCCCGTTATATAAATCATTGCGATACGGACTCATCGAGCCCGACTCGTCGGCCAGCACATAGGCAGGCAGCAGCACGCCCCTGATTTCTGGCACGATATCCCCCTTCTCCAGTTCCCCGATGGAGCCGCGTCTGCCCGGAGGCCCTCTGGGATGGATACCTATACGGTAAGCCCGCTATCCGAGCTTGCACCCGTGAATTCAGTATCGGAATGATCGCGAATGATGTTGGTTTGCAAAGTTATTCAAATCATCGAATGCCGAACAATTGATCATCGAATTCGACGGATTTCCCGGACCGCCGTGCGCGAGCAGCCGGACGCCGCCACCCCCGGGTGGGGTGACGGCGTCCGGCCTCGTTCTCGCCCTGCGTGTTCGGCCTCAGCCGGGGGTGGCCGCGGGCCTGAGTTGCGCGGCCAAAGCCTCGGTGGTGGCCGGGTATCGGTCGAGTAGTGCGGTCACCGCACCGTTATCGGGAGTGCCTGCTTCCTGCCAGCTGCCTTCGACGCCGAGCAGGGTGGCGAGGGCATCGCAAGCGGCCGGGTGGGCCGCCAGGAGGTCGGTGACCGGGCCGCGGGGTGCGGTGGCCACCGGGATTGCGGGCGTGGTGGATTCGGCGGACCAGGGTGGAACGAAGGCATCCACGGCCGGGAGGGCGCCGGGGAAGGTGCGGCCCGCCTCGCGGACCAGGCCGGGAATCAGGTCCCCGGCCTGGTCGCGCAGGGTGGTGATGAGTTTCGGTAGCCACGGCAGCAGGACGATGTCCGGCAGGGTTCCGAAGGCCTTCGACAGGAGTTCCACCACAAACGGTTTCAAGGCCGGCGCCGGGTCGATGGCCTGGACGAAACCGCTGACGTACTGCGGGACCGTCGGCAGGACCAAGGGATTCGCCAGCATGGCGTCGCAGCGATCGCGCAGGTCGGCCATGGTCAGCAGGCCCAGCTGGAAGCGCGCCGCCCAGAGCAGCGCCACCTTGGCCGGGCTCTCCGGATGGGATTGCAGGACCGCGAGTTCCAGCTGGGTGTGGTCACAGCCCAGCGAGAGCGCGAGGTTCTCCATGCCGAAAAGGAAGCCGAGCATGGCGGCCACCTGAGCGGGAGCGGTTTCGTCCGCGGTGAAGGCGGTGGGCAGCAGGGTGCAGTAGTGGGCATAGCCCGCTGTCACGAAGCGGCCGCACCAAGCGGGCAGGCCGCCCTCGGTGGAGCGGAAGTAGTTGAGCAGCAGGCGGATCTGCCGGAGCACGGCGGGCGCGCCGTCCACCGTGCGCTCGGCGGCCAGCAGTTCGACCGCGCGATTGCCGAGTTCGTCTGCCAGGCGGGCGGACCCGAGGTAGACCAGCGCGTCCTCGACGGCCGACAGCGCAACGGCCGCCGTCGCGTCGGAGGCGTTCACGGCGCGGCGCAGGCGTTGTTCGAGGACCTGTTCCACCGAGACGCCCTCGTAGCCCAGCTCCACCAGCGAGCGCTGGTACTTGCCGAGCCTGAGGTCCCAGCTCTCCTGGATGGAGGATTCGCCGAGCCCGCGAGAGCCCATGATGGGGCGAATGGCCTCCTGCGGCAGCAGCTTCCGCAGCAGCCAGAGCAGTTCCGAGCAGGGCCGCAGCTCCGGATTCGACTTCAGGTCCAGGAGGGCGCGCTGCTGGGCCGTCCTGGACAGGTCCAGGCCGAGCGGTTGCAGACGATCGAGGACGTCACGGGCCAGCGGCGGCAGTGCCTCGTAGCCGACCTGACCGATGCGGTCGCCGCCGAGCAGGATCTCGCAGAGCCGGCGGACATCGCGGCGGCCGGGAACCTTGTCCTTTTCGATGCAGGTGACCGCGGCATCCTGGAAGTCGTACGGCGTCGGACGGGCACGATTGCGCATGCCCGCCAGCAGGATCGAGGTCTCGAAGACCGCGATGGCGTCGGCGGTGCTGGCCAGATAGCCGTTGCGCCGGGCCAAACGGACGATATCAACCGACCAGTCCAGGAGCTCGGCCTCATCCAACGGATCCAGGGCCGGTGGCCGGGACAAGAACATCGACAGCTGGTCAGCGACCGCCGCCTCCGGCCGAGCCGATTCCTCCGGTGACCGTCCTGCAACGGATTCAGCCTTCACCGCATCGGATCCAAGCCCAGCTGTAGCTGATTTCGGCTTGGCCGCGCCAGATTTCGACCCAGCTGCCGCGGATTTCGACCTGCCCGCAGCGGACTTCGGCTGGACCGCGCCGGCGGTATTCTCGGCAACCGCCTTCGCGCCCTGCTGACCGGTCAGCTGGAATGACCGCAACTTGCCGCGCCGCAATCCTTTCGACCAGGTGGCCGCCGCGATGGAGACCGTGCCGCCGGCCAGCCCGAACTGCGCCTCGATGGCGGAGTGGCTGGACGGAATCAGCCCGTACTGCCATTTGGTCGCCGAGCGGGGCGTGATCTCGAATGGCACGTCGCCGTCCAGCCCGAACTGCGCCACCCGGCTGGCGGCGTGCGCCGCGCCGCACACGTACAGCGCGCGGGCCGGATCGATCCCCGTGGTGGTCAGGTGCTCGCGCATACGCGTCCACATGTACCGCTCGCGGTTCTCGTCCTCGGTGAGGCTGCCGCGCCGGAGCCGACGGAAGAGGCTGCCGATCATCACCATGACCTGGCGGTAGGTGTCGTAGTCGGCGCCGGCCAAGGGCTGTTCGACGTACTGGTCCCACCATTCCGACCAGTGCCGGACCTTGCCGTGGTGCAGTAGGTACTCCTCCAGCTCGGCGAAACGCGGCCGCAGGTCGCCGATCTCGATGCCGACGGCGTCACCGTGTAGGCCGTCGCCGCTGGGTTCGCCTGTCTCCGAACCGGATTCGGCCGCGTCCTCGGGCGCCGCCTCATCCTTGGGCGCCCACTGGAACACGTGGTCGGTGGAGCGATCCACCAGCACCAGTTCCACACCCGGCGTTTCGAGCGCGTAGGCGATGGCCTGATACTCGGCCGAGGACTCGGTGATCGGCGCGACGATGGACAGCGGCGCCCACTCGGCGGGGAACTCACCGATCTCGGTGGCGAAGGCCTGCAATGCCACCGGGAGTTTGCAGTTGCGCAGCTCGTCCAGGAGCGGGCGCAGGTCCTCGCACAGTTCCAGATAAATGACGGCGGGCTGCTTTTCGCGCAGCCGCCGCACCATCGCCAGCCCGGAGGCCGGCGAATGGTGGCAGACCGGGAAGATCTCCAGCTGCTCGGACAGGGCGCGGTCGACATCGTCGACCATGCCCGCGAGGACGTCGCCCGTCGCACCGGCCGCGCCCGCGAAGGTCGCGGCCGCGGTCACCAGCTGATCCCGCAGCGCGGTGAAGGTGCTCGACGGCTGCCGGACAGGGGCGTTCGGCCGCGCGGATGCCTCGGTCACGACAGTCTCGCGATCGCCGCCCGGCCGCCCTCGAGGAACTCGCCCCACGCGCCGCCCTTTTCACTCGAAGCCTCGGCCTTGCTGCGCGGCTCGACCACGCCGTGCAGGTATTTGTTCAGGATGGCGAGATCCTCGGGCGTGCGCCGGGCCAGCGACCCGACCAGTGAGCCGGCCAAGGTCTCCGCCTCGAGTTCCCGCTCGCCGAAGAACTGGCTGTGCAGGATCGCGTCCTCCAGCACGCCGATCTGCTCCGCCGTGGACAGCGCCGATTCCAGTTTGCCGTCGTCATTGGTGGCGGCCGCCGCGGCGGCACGCAGATCGGCGAAGCTGTCCAGCAGGATGTCCAGCAGCGTGGGCGGCAATTCCAGCTCGATCGAATGCCGGCGCAGCAGCTCGGTGGTTCGGAAGCGCACGATCTCGGCCTCGCTGCGCTTGTTCGCCACGATCGGGATGCGCACGAAGTTGAACCGCCGCTTGAGCGCCGAGGACAGATCGTTCACGCCGCGGTCGCGGCTGTTGGCGGTGGCGATGATGGAGAAGCCCGGCTGCGCGAACACCACATTGTCATCGTCGAGTTCCGGGATGGACACATACTTCTCGGACAGGATCGAGATGAGCGCGTCCTGCACATCGCTGGTGGAGCGGGTGAGCTCCTCGAAGCGCCCGATCACGCCTTGTTCCATGGCGGTCATGATGGGCGAGGGGATCATCGATTCCCGCGACTGTCCCTTGGCGATGACCATGGAGATGTTCCACGAATACTTGATGTGATCCTCGGTGGTGCCGGCGGTGCCCTGCACCACCAGCGTGGAGTTGCGGCTGATGGCCGCCGACAGCAGCTCGGCCAGCCAGCTCTTGCCGGTACCCGGATCACCGATCAGCAGCAGTCCGCGGTCCGACGCCAGGGTGACAATGCTGCGCTCCACGAAACTGCGGTCGCCGAACCACTTCTGCTCGACCTCACGATCCAGCCCGTCGGCGCGTTCGGAGCCGAGAATGAACAGCCGCACCATCTTCGGGCTCAGCCGCCACGCGAACGGCTTGGGGCCGTCGTCGATGGATTCCAGCCAATCCAGTTCCGCCGCGTACTTGACCTCGGCGGGGGCGCGCAAAACGTCGCTCATGGGATTCTCCTAGTCGATGAAGTTCTTGAGCTCGTGCACGAGCTTCTGAATTCGCCCCGAAAGCACCGGGGTACCGAGGTTTTTGAAGCGTTCCCGGAACCACGGGTTCACGCTCTGATGGCCGGAGCTGTTCACCGAGCCGACCGGGATGAACTTCACCCCGGAGCGATGGATGGCCTCCATGCTCTCGTACAGTTCCTGGCACTGCCATTCGTAGAAGTCCGAGATCCACACCACCACAGTGTTTTTCGGATCCTCGATCTTCGGCTGGGCCAGCGACATGGCGACCCGGCCGTCGGTACCGCCGCCGAGCTGGGTGCGCAGGAGCACCTCGAACGGATCGTGCACCCACGGGGTGAGATCCAGCGCATTGGTGTCGTAGGCGACGAGGTGGACGTCCACCTTGGGCAGGCCCGCGAAGATGGAAGCCAGGATGGTGCAATTGACCATGGCGTCCACCATCGAACCGGACTGGTCGACCACCACGATCATGCGCGCCGGCACGGTGCGTTTGGCGGTGTGCTTGTAGAACAGGCGGTCGACGTAGAGCCGCTCGTCCTGGGGGTTCCAGTTGGGCAGGTTCTTCCAGATGGTGCGGTCCACATCCAGATTGCGCAGGATGCGTTTCGGCGGCACCGAACGGTCGAGGGTGCCCACGCTGGTCTGCGCCACCTGGGTGCGCAGTACCTCGGCGACCTCGTCCACGAACCGCCGGATGAGGGCCTTGGCATTGGCCAGCGCCACCCCGGACAGATTGTGCTTGTCCCGCAGCAGCTGTTCGACCAGCGACATGCTCGGCGTCAGCTGTCCCGCCAGCTGCGGATCGGCGAGCACCTCGCGCAATCGCATGCGGGAGACCAGATCTCCCTCCAGATCGGCCAGCACCTTGCGCATCGCACCGGTCTGCTCGTCGCCGAGCGTGCGGCGCAACCAGCCGGCATCGGACTGCCAGCCGGCGAGCTGCCCGGCATCGACGGCGCCCGAACCGGTCGCGAAGACATTCAGCAGCAGCTTGGAAACCAGTGCGGCGGTGCGCACATCCCTCGCGCCGATGCCGGTGCCGGGTTCGGCCGGGCGATCCTGCCCGGTGGCTTCCCCACTACCCTCGGTGAAATCGAGAGTTTCGAACTCGGCTCGCATTTCCGGAAACCGTTGCACTACAGTGTCTATGGAGACGCCGCGATCGAGTACCGCCGATGGCAGTCCGAGATCCTCGACGATGCCCGCGCTCGCCGACTCCAGGGTCGGCTGTTGATCCGCGCCGAAGACACCAGCCAGTAGACGCCAGTACAAGATCTGGCGCCGCGTTTCGTGATTCGTCATTTGCGCAGCAACCGTCCCGCCCGCTCGCGCAGCACCGCCACGGCATCCCCCGACTTCGACTGTGTCTTCGCGACTTTCGGATCGGTCGGGCCGAGCGCCCAGTCACCGCCGTGCAAGACGGTCACCACGCCCTTCACCTTGCGTTGCACGGCCAGCGGTCGCACCGACCAGCCGGTCGCGTCCCAGCGCAGCAGGCCGATCATGGCGCTGGAGCCACGCACGGCGACCGCGGTGAGCGGTCCCGCGGACGGCAGGGCATCCACCTCGACCCGCACGCGGTGCGCATCCAATTGCAGTGCGCCATCGATGATCCGGTACCCCTCGAACAAAACCGGCTCGGCAATGTGCACCGGATCGCGATCCAATGGCGCGGCCGCGAACGCCCGCGCCTGCGGCAGCAGCACGGTGGCGGTGACGAACGGATCGGCGGCCTCCCCAGCCTTCGCCCGTTCGTCCTGCCACACCAGATCACCGGTCGCCGACAGCGGCATCTCGGTGAGCTCCAGCACGCGATGCTCGGCCAGCGCGGACAGCAGCTGCCGATGCGCGCCCAGCAGTTGCCAGATCGCCGGTCCGGCAATGGTGTCCACCTTGGTGGCCGCCACCGAGACCCGCACCCGCCGCACCGGCGCGCCGGCGCATTCCAGCAGGCCGTACACCTGCACCTGGACGGCGGTGCCGTGCTCGTGCACATCCACACCGAGCACCAGCAGCCGACCCGAGACCGATTCCACGGCAGTGGATTCCGTGCCGCGCCAGGACAGCAGCAAGGCACGAGCCCACAGGTCGGCCCAGCGACGGATCGGCAGCAACTCGGCCGTGGCGATCGGCGCGGAGGCGCTCAACTCGGCGGTGAAACCGTCGAGCAGAACCGCCAACCGGCGCAGCGCGGGTTCGGCCAGCAGCGCCTCCACCGTCTGATCAGCGGCCGACACCAGGTCGTGGTCCACACCCCGCCAGCCGGCGATGGCCAGCTCCCCCAGCCAGGCCCGCGATCCCACAGCGAGCGGGCTCGGCGCGGCATCAGCGGCGACGGTGGTCCACTCGGATCTATTGCGGCCCAATGCCATATCAACCTGCCCCACCAGCGCGTCGTGTACCGCGCCCAGCAGCGCCGCCCGTGCCGCGGCCAGCGCCGACAGCTGATCGGGTCCGATCGCGCCGGTGTTCACCTTGGCGACCGCTTCGGCGACCGGTGTGGCCAGCGGCGATCCCGCCACGGCCCCGGCCAGTGCGGCCAAGGCCGCTTGCTGCCGTTCCGAAACCCGTGCGAAGCCGTCGACCACCGCGGTGTCGAAACCGGTCACCACGTCGAGTGCCGCCGTCACGCCTTCGGTCGAATCATCTTGCAGCGCAGCCAATTGCACAGCTTGCATCAGCGCCCCACCCCCGCCGGAAACCACTGCATTTCCGGAATCGCCGTGGCACTGCCCGGCAGTTCCAGATAGGTCAGATGCCGCAGGAAGCGGCTGAACACCGCTGCGGCCGGGGCCGGATCGCGAGTTCCCTTGATGCAGTGCACAAGTCGTCCCCCTTCGGGCACCTCGACGCGCAGGAAGCGCGCCACGCGATCCTGCCCGTACTGCAGCACCGCCTCGTCGATGAGCGCGTCGAGATGCTTGCAGGCCCAGCCCTGATTCAACCCGCCGCACGGCCGATTGTTATTGGTGCTGCAGCTCAGCCCGTGCGTCCCCGCCGTCACCGAGGCCACGTACACCCGCGAGATATCGGAGCCGCTCGACACCACGCCCTGCAGGCGTCCGTCGGCCAGTTCCACGAAGGGCACCTTGTTCAGCTTGCGCGGCGCCACGGCGGGCAATACCCGTACCACAGAAGCACTTTCCCACTCCGGCACATCCGGTGTGGTGTTCGGATTCGAGACCATCGTTCTCCCTCCCGGTCGATCACGATGGCCCAAAGATATGCGAGGGCACCGACAAGTTCCGGTGCCCGCCGCGGCGGGTCAGATGCCGACGCGGAAGCGCGGGCCGGGCGGGAGACCGCGGAGAACCGCGCTGATCCAGGCCTCGGCGGCGGGGACGCCGGCGATGTCCGCGGTGACGTGTTCCGGGATGGGCATGGTGTAGTAGCGCAGGTCGACGCCGCCCGCCCAGTACTTGTCCACTGTCGACTGGATGGCGTCGGGCCACGGGAGCAGTTCGTCCCAGATCGCATGCCACATGAACACCGGCATATCCGGCAGATTCTGCGGTTGCCCGAGACTCTGATCGACCAGCACCTGACGAATGTCCGGATCATCTAGGGACACACCAGGTTTCAGATAGGAGTTCACCGGACGATAGGATCCGGTGAGCGCACTGGTCCAGATACACCTGCCCTCAACATCTTTCAGCAACTCCTGCCCCTCCGTGGTGAGCAGCCGTTGCGGGTCGAAGACGTCGGGATAGGTCTTGACCAGATCGGCGAGCACCAGCCACATGGTGAAGTTGCCCGGTCCACTGAAGTTGGCGAGCCCGGCATCGTGGGTCACATTGCGCGCGGCGATCTTGACCATGTCGCCGGGCACGCCGCCCTCCGCGGAACCGAGGATATTCAGTTCCGGCGCATAGGATTTGTGCAATTCCGCGGCGCGCGAGGTGCCGCTGCCGCCACCGGAATAGCCGTAGAGGCCCACCGCGGAATCCGCGAGCCCGAGACTCGGATCGTTCTTGGCGGCCCGGATGCCGTCCAGCACCATATGGCCTTCGCCGAAGGTCAGCAGCTGTGAGGCGTCGACGCCGTCGAAATCGGTGACGACCACCGCGAAACCCTGCGCCAGGAAGGGTGCGACCAGTGCGATCTCCTTGAATATGCCCGCCCGCAAGGTGAATGACGGATTGCAGATGCCCGAGCTACTGTCGATCGCCTCCTGATAGGACAGGATGGGCCGCGGACTCCCGATCCACGGCACCGGTGGGATCAGTACGGTCGTCGCCGTCACGGTCGGGTTGTCATGCAGATCTGTTGTGCGGAAGAGGATTTGGCGCGTGGTCAGCGGCATCGGAATGCCCGTGACATAGGTTCCGACATCACGCGTGCGCACGATCTGCCCGTTCGCCATGCCCTCCAGGTCCGCGGGCGCTTGATACCAGGGGTCGGTGCGCGGATCACCCACGGGCAGAAACTTGTACAGGTCCGATTCCTTGGGCAGTTCCGGTAGCTGATTCTGATCCGGCGGCATCGGAGGCAGCGGATCAGCCTGTGCGGCAACAGAACTCACGGCGACCACACATATGGCGGCGATCATCGACGCCAAGGCATGCGCAATACCCTTCATCAGGTCATCAGAACACTCGTTTCCCGCACTCCGGTACCGGCATTCTTCCGAATTCTCACGCTCTTACCTGTGCAGATGTGCCCCGCGGTGGTGTCTACAGCGTAGGCTGACAACGTAGACAAACCGATCCGCGGATCGAGAGGTGCCGAACGCGATGACGATGAAGGCCCGAAACGTGCCGCTGACCCGGGCCGAAGTACTGGGCGCCGCGCTCGAGATCATCGATCGCGACAGTGTCGATCGGCTGTCGATGCGCCGGCTCGGTGAAGCCCTCGGCCGAAACCCGATGGTGCTCTACCGCCATGCCGCCAACAAGGCCGCCCTCCTCGACGGTGTAGCCGAGATCGTGCTCGCACAATTGACCGTCGACGCCACCGACCCCGACTGGCGCAACCAATTGCGCAGCATCGCCCGCGACTACCGCAAAATCGCTGTAGCACACCCGAACACAGTGTCGCTACTCGTCACCCACCCCCTCTCCACCCCGCTCGCCCTGCGCCCCCTCGGCACACTGCGACCACTGGAGAACATCCTCGAGCTACTGACCCGCGCCGACTTCAGCAGCGCAGACGCCCTCCACATCTACCGCGCCCTCTTCGGTTTCCTGCACGGCCACATCCTCAACGAACTCCAGGAACTCGTCGAACACCCCGAGGAAACCGACGACCTCCTACGCCTGGGCTTCCACCGCCTCCCTATCGGCGAATTCCCCCTGCTCCGCAGCCTCGCCCCCAACCTGGCCACCTACGACGGCGCCACCGAACTCGAACGCGGCCTCGACATCCTGCTCAGCGGACTCACCACGACCATGTCCGCGGCCCGACCACGAAAGGAGCGTCGATCATGACGTCACAACCGAACGAAACCAGAGCAGATCGACCAGCCTCGCCGCCCGGCCACCCGAGGTTCGAACCGGGCACGGGCGACACCGGATCCTGGTGGCCACGCAGTCGCGATCTCGCCGCTGAGCTTCCCGGCCTGCTCGCGGAGGTCGCACCGAGCCTCGGCCCGATCTTCCGGGTGGTCTACCACCTCGACGAATGGGATGCCGCACCGAGAAAACTCGAATTCGGCGGGCGCCGTGTACGACTCGACGGTTACCGCAATATGGCCATGCACACCGTCGACGTCCTCGGCGTCGTCATCGGCGCCCGGCTGAAGCTCCGGATCTTCCCCCCGGCGGACTACGCCGATACCTCTCCCGCACAACAACGTTGGGATTCCGAAGGCGGAGCGGGGCCCTCGGCCCGGATCAGCGAGCGGGGCCGGGCAGTGTCGCGGTGAGGCCGGTGAGGAGGATGTCGAGGCCGCGTTCCAGCTCCTGCTCGCCGTCGTAGGCGGCCAGCACCGGGGCCAGTTCGCGGACTCGCGGGAACTCGTCGATGGGGAGGCGGTACAGGCCTAGGCGCAGCACCTCGTCGGTTTCCTCGGGGCGCTCCACGATCTCCTGCAACTCGTTGAGGACGTGGCCGTAGAGGAATCCGAAGAGGGCGCGATAGATGTGTAATGCGTCGGCGCCGGAAAAGCCTGCGCGGGTGAGCAGTTCGAGGATGTCTTCGAGGGGGCGGACCACCGCGCGGGGGCGCGAGCCCAGGGGGGTGGCCAGTGGCCGGGTGACCAGCAGCGGGACCACGCGTGGATGCTCCAGTGCCAGGCGGCGGAAGTCCCGTGCCAGTTCCCGCAATCCGGCGGCCCAATCGGTGCCGGTGGTGTCGACGGACAGTTCCGCGAACACGATTTCCGCGACGCCGTCGAGCACCGCCGCTTTGTTCGGCACGTGCCGGTAGATCACCATGGGGTCGCGTCCGACGGCCTCGGCCAGCCGCCGCATCGACAGCCCGTCGACGCCGTCGCGATCGATGATCTCGAGTGCCGCGTCCAGCACCACCGCCCGCGTGACCGGGCCCTCGCCGTGCGCGACGACGCCGGGGGCGGAGCGCCGGTTCACGGCTCGGGTGCTCTTGCGGGGACGCTCGGTCATGCGGAAGTCCTCCGTTTCCATCGGAATGTCCGACCGGCCAAGTGTAGACAGACACTGTTGACATTCCGGCGCGAACCGCGCTCATCGCCGTGTCAACATTGTCTGTCTACTGGTTACGCCTACGGCGTAGAGTAAACATATCGGATGGTATGTCGAGCCCGGTCGTATCCAGACCGCCTCGTCATCCGATTCTCGGCAAACCGGCCTCTCCGCGGCCGAGGCAGGAACGTCGCCATGGCGCCACGGTCATCCTTCCGGGCTCACCCGACCCGCGCGAGCAACGCCGCCCGAGCCGGACTCGGCAATCCTGGGCCGCGCGTGCAGTTGAAGCCCGAGTTCCCGAAGACCGGGTATGTCGACGGCGCGTGGTGGCCCTACACCGACGAGCTGCCGGACGAGCTCCGCGGCTTGATCCCCGCCTTGCGGGCGCGGCTCGGCCCGGTCCGGCTGGTGCGGTATCACCTCGTCGAGTGGGCCACGCCGATCGGTGCGCTCGTCGTCGCCGGGCAGCCGGTCCAATTCGATTGGCGCGGTTACGGAACCGTGCACACCGTCGAATTGCGCGGTACTCGCGGTCGCCGATTGGTGCTGCTGGTGGTGCCGGTCGAGACCGAATCGTCCAAGGCCTTCGCCGCGATGACCGCCGCCGCGACCAAGCACAACTGCTCCACCGTCGGCCGGCTCCTCCAGGGCAACGGCCGCAATCGCACCTATCGCAACCGCCGGGCGGGGGCGCTGCGCCGCTGGGCTGCGCGCACCACCTCCGTCAACTGACTCTGAAACGTTGTAGCCAGAGAGCGTATATCTACAACGTTGACAGCGCGCTGATAAGGGAGTTTACTGAAATCGTGGCTGGTCACCGACTCGGCCGGAGTGCCGATTCGAGCACCGATGTGACCGAACCGAGGACCCCCTGTGGCAATCACCGACATCAAGCAATACGCCCACCTGAGCCCCGCCGACGTCGAGGCGCTCGGCTGCGAACTCGACACGATCCGCCGCGATATCGAGAGCTCGCGCGGCGCCCGCGACGCGACCTACATCTACCGCACCATCGCCGCGCAGCGGTTCCTCGACGCGGCCGCGCGCCTGATGATCTTCGGCAGCCGTAGCAGAGCCGGCTGGCTGTGCGGGGTGATCGCGCTCGCCACCGCCAAGAGCATCGAGAACATGGAGATCGGCCACAATGTCGGCCACGGCCAATGGGATTGGATGAACGACCCCGAGGTCCACTCCGGCCGCTGGGAGTGGGACATGGCCGGCGTCTCGGCGCAGTGGCGCTATTCGCACAACTACCGCCACCACATGTTCACCAATATCGTGGGCGTGGACGACGATATCGGTTTCGGCGTCATGCGGGTGACTCGCGACGAGCCGTGGCGACCGCGTCACCTTCTACAGCCACTGCAAAACCTTTTGCTGGCAGTCACTTTCGAATGGGGCATCGCCCTGCACGGCCTGTACTCCGAGCAGGACCGGATGACCGGTACAGCCGAGAAGAAGGCCGAAACCAAGGCGCTGCTCGGCAAGATCGCCCGCCAGACCGGCAAGGACTACCTCCTCTTCCCCGCACTGAGCGGACGCCGCTGGCGCCGCACCCTGGCCGCCGACGCCACCGCCAATGTGCTGCGCAACCTCTGGGCATACGTGGTCATCTTCTGCGGCCACTTCCCCGACGGCGCAGAGAAATTCACCCCCGCCGCGGTCGCCCAGGAGACCCAGCCCGAGTGGTACCTCCGCCAAATGCTCGGCAGCGCCGACTTCGAAGCAGGCCCGGCCCTGGCCTTCCTCAGCGGCCACCTCTGCCACCAAATCGAACACCACCTCTTCCCCGACCTCCCCAGCAACCGCTACCCCGAAATCGCCGTCCGGGTCCGCGCCCTCTGCGAGAAGTACGACCTCCCCTACACCACCGGCCCCCTGCTCCGGCAGTACCTCCTCACCTTGCGCACCATCCACAAACTCGCACTCCCGGACCGATTCCTGATCGCCACCAGCGACGCCGCCCCCGAGACGGCCTCCGAACGCCGCTTCCCCGTTACCGCACCCACGGTGAACCCGCCCGACGCCCGTCGCGGCCTGCGTACCGCCCTGGCAGAACTCCCCCGCCGCTGGTTACAGCTGTAGACCTACACCGTTGACAGAACCTCGGGTGCGGCGTCTACTGGAGGTACCAACAGATCCGAGATCAGCATGATTCTCCTCATCGGCTTCCTCGCGGCCTCCGTCGCGATCCTCCTCATCACCCGCGCCTTCGTCGACTTCGGCGGCCTCGCCAGACGGTTCACCGACCGCGCCCCGGTACTCCCCGCACACATGCTCGGCCTGCCCAAGCGCACGGCCGCGCCCTCCGAGCAGACCGCCCACCGACGCGGCGAAGCCTTCGAGTACTGACCGTGCCGATCATCGCGGGCCGCATCTGACCAGATCAGGTCAGAAGGGCTTGTCCGAGGGCAGGTTCACCCAGCTGGGGGGCGGCGGGGTCGAGGAGTAGGTGCTGGGGGCGGAGCTGGGATTCGAGCATGAGGGCGGGGACCATGAAGCCCTTGGGGATGTTGGCGGCGTAGATGTCTACGCGGAGGCGGTGGCCTGGTTGCAGGACCGCGTCGGAGGCGATCAGGCCTACATCGAGTTGCGTCGGCTGTCCCGGGACGAGCGGTTCACGATCGGCCAGTCCATCCGCCGCCGTCCGCGCCGGTGGTCCCGCGATTCCCGGTTGCTATCGTGACCGGGTGAACGTGCCGATCATCGACGACCGGCTGCCCCGCGGCCCGCACCGATTGAGCCGCGACGAGGTGGCGCAATCGCAGCGCGGGCGGCTGTACGTAGCGGCGCTCGACGCGGTCGCCGAGCACGGCTATCAGGCCCTGACCGTCGCCGACCTCGTCACCCGCGCCAAGATCTCCCGCCGCACCTTCTACGAGCTGTTCGATTCCAAGGACGCCTGCTTCGCCGCCGCCTTCGAAGTACTGGTCGAGATCGTCACCGGCCGGCTCAGCGAATCCGTCAGCGGTACCGGCGAACTCGATTGGCACGGCCTCGTCCGCACCTCACTGACCGCCTACCTGAACCTCCTCGCCGAGGAACCGGCCGGCGCCCGCACCCTGCACATCGAAGCGCTCCGAGCCGGCCCCGCCTTCGCCGACTACCGCAGACGCCTGATGGCGGTCTTCGCCGCCCGCATGCGCGCCGCCCGCGATATCGGCGTAGCGGCAGGCGAACTGACCGGCCAACTCCCCGACGAAGTCTTCGAATTCCTGATGGGCGGCATAGACGACCGCATCCGCGACTGCCTGCTGACCCGAGGCCCCACAGCCCTCCCCACCCTCGCCCCACCCCTGACCACCATCGCCCTCACCCTGCTGAGCAGCCCGGGCGCGGAAACGAGCTAGTTCCGGGAGGTCACCCCACCGCCGAATAGGCCGCCGGGTCTGCGCGGTAGCGCTGCATGCCGGCCCAGGATTCGGGGATGTAGCGCAGCCGTCGCGGGGCGATCTCCCAGGTGAGACGCACGGTATGACGAAAGACGTCGAAGGCGGTCTGGTCGAGGCGGGTCCACTTCCAGCCCAGGGCTTCCCGGGCGCGGGGTGGCATGGTGGCGTTCGAGATCCAGACGCCGACGGCCATGACCGGGTAGCGCAGGGCCCGCCAGAGGGCCTTCGGGACTCCGGGTGGTGGGGGTACTTGTTTGCGGTGGATGTTTGCGGCGAAATCGGTGGTTTTGTTGGCGGACAGGGCTTTTCGCAGCATGAAGTCCCAATACTGCTGGTAGTTCGCGAAGTCGCCGAAGGCGGGGCGTTCGCTCATGCCATAGAGGCGCCACCAGGTGAGGCCCTCGGCGATGAGGCTGCGTTGTTCGGCTTCGGTGAGGGGGGTGCCGAAGAAGTGCTGGGTGGCGATGATCGACTCGTAGAAGGTGACGTGTGTCCACCAGTACACGTCCGGGTCGAGGGCGTGGTAGCGGTTGCCTTGGGCGTCCACGCCTTTGATGGGTTTGTGGAAGTCGCGGACGGTGGCGGCGCTGTCAGCGGGGCGGGGTTCGTAGATCATGGCGTGGATCGGCTTGATCGAACGGTCGAAGCGGTCCATGGGATCGGTGAAGAAGTTGGAGTGCTCCTGCAGGGCCCGGTCGAGTACGGGGTGCATGTTCTGCAGGGTGCCCGCGCGGCCGAGGATCAGCAGCGAGCGGATGTCGCCGAAGTGCTTCCACGTCAATGATTCCGGCCCCAGCGGGGCGGAGACGTCCCAGCCGGCGTCCTTCTCGAACCTGTTCATGACTTTCCGGCTCCCTCCCGCGCGGCGCTGCGCTGCCCCCGACCATATCTGGCAAAGTCCGCTTCCAGATCAACAATTCCGGACATCCAGGCAGATCCGGGGCCCGCGCCGGTTCGGCTCAGGGTGAGCGGGAACCGCGACGGAACCCGCACCCGCACGGACAATGCGAGTGGCGGCGAGTGCAGCCGCGGCCCACACGATCCTGCCGAGGAGCCAGCTTGACCACGTCACTGCCGGTGAACTTCAAGCACGCCATGGACGTTCATCCCGCTATCGATGGACCGACCGTGCACGACCTGGTGCCCGCCGGGCGGGGCCTGTGGTCGCTGGCCGAATTACACGAGCTGACCGCCGCCGTGGCGCGGGAGCTGGCGACGCCGCTGCTGGACATCGTGCGGTTCGATACCGAGCAGCGCTGGTGGACCCGGCTGGCGCTCACCATGGGCGTCGAGCTGTGGCTGCTGTCCCGGGCGCCCGGACAGGGCACCGAACCGCACGATCACGGTGGCGCGTCGGGGGCGGACACCGTGACCATCGGCGAACTCGACGAGGACTTCCGGCAGCCGGGCGGCCCGGTGCGGCAGCAGCACTGGCGGGCCGGGGACACCGTGGCCTTCGGCCCCGATCGCGCACATCGGCTGCGCAACAACAGCATTCAACCGGCCGCGACGGTACACGCCTACTTCCCGCCACTGCGACCGGTGCGCGAGTACCGCTCCCTCACCGATTACGCGGGCCTGTGAGCCGCGCCGACGACCTGCTCGAGCAGGCCCGCGCCGGACTCGACCGCGTCGACCCCGCACAGGCGGCCGCCTTGCAGGCCGAGGGCGCGCTGATCGTCGATATCCGCCCGCACGCGAATCGTGCCGCGGAGGGCGAGATCCCGATGCCGTCGTGGTGGAGCGAATCGTCCTGGAATGGCGGCTCGACCCCGAAAGCGAGCATCGCCTGCCGGGACTGACCGCGGACACGCAGGTCGTGCTCGTCTGCAATGAGGGCTACGCCTCCAGCTTCGCCGCCGCGGACGCGCAACGAGTCGGATTGCCCCGCGCCACCGACCTGATCGGCGGCTTCCGCGGCTGGAAGACCGCCGGACTGCCGGTGGTCCCGGGCGGTTCCCCCGCGGTGCCGTAGCGGCTTGGACGGGTGTGGTGTTCGATGAAGGGGATATCGAACACCACACCCGCACCGCACAGGATAGCGGCCCATTTCCGTTCCGTCAGCGGTCAATTCGAGCCGGATTCGAAACATGTGATTCGAAACATGGTTTCGTACAGTGTTTTTCAGTCGTGAGCAGGCATGCTGTCGCTCGGCTCGGCGAGCACCGCCGCCACGACGGGCGAGTCGCGGTAGGCGGTGGCCACCGCCACCAGCCACGCGAGTTCACCCGGAAAGGACGGCTCACCGGGACGCTGGAACGTCTCACCGCGATCGACCGGCGGCACCCCGTCCCGGTGCGCGCGCAAGGCCAGCGCGATCCGACCGGCCTCGACCGCGGCGGCACGATCGGCACCGGAAATCCGGAGATCGTCCGCGGCACGTGCGGCCCGCGCCGTGATCTCGGGACTCAAATGCGGTTGCAGGATCAGCAGCGCGTCCCGGATCTCGATGACCCGCCGATACAACCGGTCCTGCACACTCCCCCGCACCGCCGGTGCGGCATCGGCCAGTTCGGGAGTCGCCGCACGCAGCGCCGACCACAACGGATGCAGCTGCGGCAGGGCCCGCGCATGCCGCACCGCCGACACGCCCTTCGGCAGCAGCGACGGGCACAGGTAGCCGACCAACATGATCGTCGCTCCGGCGCTCGCGAATCCCGGGGCGATCTTCGTATTCAGTTCGTAGGCCGACACACCCGCCCACGCCGCCACGATGGCCGCGACCTTGCCCACGCTGTAGCCGAGGGAGATCAGCGACCCGGCGGCCAGCAGCACCAGACCGCGCCGCAGCCAAGGCTGTTCCCGCACCTGCGGCAGCCAGGTACGGCACAGCACGACGATCCGCACCAGCCCCACCGTGTAGGCGCACAGATAGATGCCCAGGAACACGTCGACGAGCGGCACCGTCGCGTACGTGTAGTCGAAATCGGTGGGATGGCTCGCATCGTGCACGGGGGCCAGCCCGAACAGGATCGTCATATCGCCGACCACGGCCACATTCACCAGCAGCACGACACGCGCGATGCGGGAGCGTCCGGCCGCGGCCCCTTCCGGCGCGACCAGATACCCGGTCCACACCAGCTGCCACAGCACCGCCGTGGCAATGGCCGCGTACACGATCAGCGTCGCCAGATTGGGAACCCCGGACACCCTGCCGATCCACGAGTAGGTCTGCGGGACGGCCGCTTCGAACCCGATCGCCGCGCAGGCGATGGCGATGGCGACCGCCCAGCGCGCGGTGGCCTGGGGTCCGCCGCGCAGGGCGAGCGCCAGCCGCCAGGCGAACGCGATCAGGGCCAGCGCGCCGACGCTCCCGTAGACGAGTGCGAATCCCATGCGCTCAGCCGAGTCCCGGTCCGAGGGTGTCGAGCAGATTCCGGATATCGGCCGGCGCGCTGTCGGGCAGCACCCATTCGGCGCGCGGCGTCCAGCGCGTGATGTGGTGCGCCATCAGCAGATCCGCGAGGTGCTCGGCCTCCTGTTCCTCGTGTGCGGAGGAGCAGGAGCGGCCCAGCATGCGCCGCACCACCGCCGGATCGATATTGGGCGCCAGCAGGCGCAGCGCGTCGTCACCGGTGACCGTGACGGTCCGATGCCCGGCGAGCAGGTGGCCGAATTCGTGGCACACGATGTGATCCTGATGCAGTTCGGTCGTATTGCTCTGATAGGCAATGAAATCGATGTCCCGGGTCACCAGGAGGCCGCCGGAGAGGCCCGCCACCGGGAACGGTTCGGGGCGCAACCGCAGCGGCCGGCCGCGCCGGTGGGCCAGCGCCCCGGCCAGTTGCGCCACGGTGAATCGATCACGCAGCCCCAGCTCGCGCAGTTCGCGGCGTAGTCGCCGATGATCCATCATCGAGTGCTCACCGCCCGCATCGTTCCAGACCGCGATCTGCATGGCTCACTGATCTTTCCCGTCGCGGTCGTCTTCGATGCGTCGCAGCACATCCAGCATGGCGAGGATGGCTTCAGCCCGGACGGTACCGTGCGCCAGTCCGTCGCGCAGCGCCAGCTCCAGGGCGGCCGCATCGGCTTTCCCCTTGAGCGCGTTGATCAATGCGAGTTCGCGACCGCGGGCGACGGCCAGTTCCGGATTGGTCAGCGGGTCCAGGCTGTCCAGGCCGAAGTATTCGCGGAGCGCTTCGAGCGTCTCGTAGGAGGGGTTGATCGTCTGCCCGGTGCGCAGTTTCCACAGGTAGTTGGCCGAGAGGCTCACTCCGGTGGTGCTTTTGATGTCCTCGGCCAGGGCACGGTGGGTGATCTCCGTTTCACGCCCGTCGCGCAGAACGGCCGGGTGCATGGCGCCGATCAGGGTATTGAGGGCGCTGGTGAACGGATGCTGTTGTGCGGCAGCCATTCTTGTCTTGTCTCCTGTAGTTGACAGGCGCGGTGAGCGCGATCATATACTCGTTCGGACTTCGCGGCCATCGGCCGGATTCGCTGCCCAAGGAAGGGGAGGGCATCGAGACCGGCGGTACGGCCCGTGACGTCAGAGTGGGGCGATCGATGCGGCTCGCCCCACTCGATCAGCTCCGGCCGCGGTCACGGGCAAGGCGATCGGGCCGCGGTGCCGGAAGCCGGATCGCCATCCGATCGCGGACTCCCCAGCCTCGACTCGCAGGCCCGGCAGGCGTGTATAGATCTCCGCGAGTATCGCTCCCACCACCGGCTTGACGAATCCCGTTCCGACACAGGCATGTGCGCCGTGCCCCAATGCGAGATGTGGATTCACTCCGCGCCGCAGGTCCAGTTCATCGGGTGTGCTGAACCGCTCCGGATCCCGATTGGCGGCGGCCAGGCACAGCAGCACCGTCTCCCCCGCCGCGATCCGCTGCCCGCCGATCTCCAGCCCGGTGGTCGCGAACCGCGGCGCGGACAACACCTGCGGGGACAGGAATCTCAGCAGTTCGTCGACGGCGACCGTCCGGTCCGAGACCGACAGCAGCGTTTCGCGCGCATCGGAATCGCCGGACAAGGTGAGCACCGCCCCACCCAGCACATCCATCAGCACCTCGTACCAGACGAACAGCAGGTAGAACAGCAGCCCGCCCAGCTCGGCCGAACCCGTTGGGCCGCCACCGATTCCCGCCCGCACCAGGCGGCCGACCATATTGTCGTGCGGGTTCTCGCCCTCACGCGCGACGATCGCGGCGATGATGTGCTGCATGGTGGCCAGCGTGTCCCGGGCTCGCGGCGTGGCGCCGGGCCGCAGGGTCGATTCCGCCCAGCCCGTCAGCTCGTCTCGCTCATCGTCGGCGAGACCCAGCAATTGCCCCAGCACCAGCGCGGGCAGCGGTAAGGCCACGCGCTCCATGAAATCGAATTCGCCTGTGCCGTCGAGCTCGGCCAGGCAGGCCCGCGTCGCGTCCGCCGCGCGGTCGCTCCACTCTCCCGCCTTCCGCAGCTCGCCGACCACCGTCCCGCGCAAGCGCGCCAATTCCTGTGGCCCACTGGTCTGAAAGACGTCCAGCGGTGCGGGCACCGAGAACCCGCGATAGTCGTCGCCTTGCGCGTAGCGAAGATTCACCGACAGCCGGTCCTCGAGCAGTCCGCCGCGCACCTCCGCGTAGCGCGTCACCAGCCAGGCGGGCGGGCCGTCCGGTGTGGCGACCCGATGCACGCCACCGTCCTCCCGCAGCGATCGCAGCACACCCCATGGCTCCCGCGCGAAACCCTCATCGAAGATGCTCAGCACGCACCCATCATCTCTCTTGCGGCTCGGTCGCTCTCGCCGGAGTGGACGACGGCCCGGAAGCCGCGGGGCTTCCGGGCCGTCTACGTGCTTCGAGCAGGGCGTGGTCTTCCTCCAGCGTTCCGCCGGCGCCATCCGGCCGGTGCGCGCTGCCACGTCCGGAATCCGGACGAACGTGGCTGCGAGGGGATGCATTCTCCGGACGGCGCGACCTTGCGGTTCGCCCCACCATTGCTCGTCGCAAACCGGTCTTTGGGTTCACACTGCCCGCGTACCCGTGCCGGTCCCAACGAGTGTCGGGCCACTGGCCGCCGATTCGCCAACCAGACACGGACTCCTGGCACGGCTGGTCGCGGAGTTGGCACTGTCGGTCCGCGCGGCGCACAACCGTTCCGCACGAATGATATTGCAACTGTAACAACAGTATTCGTTCTTCAGTGCGGAACGACGCGTTCCACATGCGCCCGGTCCGCGCCCATACCGACCAGGATATCGATGAGCGCCGGCAGGAAAACCGTTGTGCGACTGTGGTCTTCAGGGCCGAGATAGCCGTTCAGTTCCAGCATGAGGGCACCGTGCATGAAAGCCCAGAGGCGAGCCGCCATATCCCGGGCCGGGCCGGGGCCCAGCCGACCGGCGGCCATCATCCGTTCCACGGCGCGGACGGGGTACTCGAAGGTCTCGGCGCCGATCGCACCGGATGCCTCGGCCGCGGGGAAATCGCAGACCGAGCGGGAGTGGTCGTCCTCGGGCGCGGCGAAGCTGAAAAGCAACCGATAGCGCCGCGGATCGGCCAGGGCGAACTCGCGGTAGGCCACGGAGAGTGCGAAGAAGTCGGCCACCGGATCGTCGGTGTGCGCCACGGCGCCCAGCGCGGCGCCGAAGCGCGCGAAGATTTCGGCGAGCACGGCGGCGAGCAGTTCGGTCATGCTGCCGAAGTGCGTGTAGACCGCCATGGTCGACACTCCGGCCGCCGCCGCCACCCGGCGAGTCTGCAGGGCCTGGGGCCCGTCCGCTTCGAGCAGCCGGATGGCGGCGTCGATCAGCTCGGCGCGCATGACCGGGCTGCCGCGCCGCTTCTGCTGAGGGGAGCGGGAATTCACCATTGAAGCACCTCCATAACAGCGTTATTGTAGAGCCATAACACTGTTATCCGTGAGGGGCCTGCAATGGGCAATCGCTATCTCGAGGGCAGCTTCGCGCCGCTCGACCAGGAATACACACTGACCGAACTACAAGTCACCGGCACCATCCCCGACCACCTCGACGGCCGCTATCTCCGCAACGGCCCCAACCCCATCGGCGACATCGATTCCCAGCTCTACCACTGGTTCAGCGGCGACGGCATGGTGCACGGCATCCGCATTCGCGACGGCCGCGCCGAGTGGTACCGCAATCGCTGGGTACGCGGACCGGTCACCTCGATCGCCCTGGGCGAGACACCGCAACCCGATTCGGGGCGCGGCGGCGGCGCCAATACCAATGTCATCGGGCACGCCGGCAAGATCCTCGCGCTGGTCGAGGGCGGCGGATCCCAATACGAACTCACCGGGGACCTCGACACCGTCGGCGCCTGCGATTTCGACGGCATCCTCGGCGGCGGATACACCGCACACCCCAAACGCGACCCCGATACCGGTGAACTGCACGCGGTTTCGTACTCGTTCCTGACCCCGGGGTCCGTGCAGTACTCGGTCATCGGCACCGACGGCCGCGCCCGGCGCACGGTCGACATCGAGGTCGGCGGATCCCCGATGATGCACGACTTCTCGCTCACCGAGAAATACATCGTCCTCTACGACCTGCCGGTCACCTTCGACACCGGCACGGTGGCCGAGATGATCGCGCCGCGCTGGCTGCGGCTGCCCGCGCGACTGTTGTTGTCGGCCATGATCGGCCGCGTGCCGATGCCCAGCCCGCCGCGCCCGTCCGGACCGCCGCGTGATCGGCGCATGCCCTACAGCTGGAACCCTCGCTACCCCGCGCGGATCGGCGTGATGTCGCGCGAGGGATCGACCGCGGTGCGGTGGTTCGATATCGAGCCCTGCTATGTGTTCCACCCCATGAACGCCTACGACGACGGCGACACCATCGTGCTCGACGTGGTGCGCTACCCGAAGATGTTCGACACCTACCACTTCGGCCCCGACGACGGCGTGCCCAGCCTGGACCGCTGGGAGGTGGACCTGTCCGCGGGCAAGGTCCGGCAATCCCGGCACGACGATCGCGCCCAGGAATTCCCGCGCATCGACGAACGACTCACCGGCAAACGCCACCGCTTCGGGTACGTCCCCGGCGTGGGCGACGGCCTGCGCGGCGAATCGACCCTGTACAAACACGACCTGGCGAACGGAACCACCGCCAGTCGCGACTTCGGCGCCGGAAAAGAACTGGGCGAGTTCGTCTTCCACCCGTCGTCCCCCGACTCCGCCGAGGACGACGGCGTGCTCATGGGCTTCGTCTACGACGCACCCAGCGGGCGCAGTGAACTCTCGATCGTGGATGCCGGGACACTCGAACCTGTCGCCGATATCCAACTGCCGCACCGCATTCCCACCGGGTTCCACGGCAACTGGATTCCGGAGGCCTAGCCGTCAAGCGCCGGACGCGCGCCTGCGCAGCGCCCACCACGCCTGCAACGCGATATGCGGATCGCGCAGCGAGGTGCCGGTGAGCTCCTCGAAGCGCGCAATCCGGTAACGAATCGTATTGTGGTGCACCGACATCAGCTTCGCGGTCGCGCCCACATGCATACCGGATTCGAGATAGCGGTCGACTGTGTCAAGAATGGCGGCGGCGGACTCACCGTCGCCGACGAGTGCGATGAGCAGTTCCGACATCGCCTCCCCCACATCGGCATCGGCCAGCACGGCGGGCAGCAGTCCCAGCCCGGGAAAGCGGTGGACACCGGACAGGCCGAACGCCTGGGCGGTGGCCACCGCGCGCGTGGCCAATCGCAGCGAACGCGCGTGATCGCCGATCGGCGCGGCCGGCCCGATACCGCCCACCACCCGGCCGCCGACGGCGGGCACGGTCGCGCAGACGCCGAGCACGTCATCGTCGATGACCGACAGCAGACCGTTCGGCGGCCGGCAGGACGGCTGCCGCTGCAACTCCTCCCCGAGCGCGAACACCGAATCGCCACCGAGCGGGCGGATCCGCACCGTCAGATAATCGCGGTCGATCGCCAGGCCGTAGCGTTGCGCCTCCAGCCGGATGTCATCGGTGGCGGCATCCGAGAACAGCAGTCGCCGAACCAATTCCGTCCGGCGCAGCCCGTCCTGGCGATCCAGGACGGCGCCGGCGTCGCGATGCCCGGCACTGAACGCGAGCGTGGCATCGTCGGTGACGGTGAGTACGTCGGTGGTGAAATCCATCAGCAGCGCATCGCCGACACCACCGGCCCGCCCGGCCGCGACCGCGCGGTCGATGGACATCCGCACCCCTATCTGCCAGCCGCGCAGCACCGCCTCCAACGGGATGCCCTGCCGGGCGCGCAGGGCGCCGTACTCACGGAACCCGGCCAGGTCGAGCGGCTCCAACCGGCCGCGATCCAGCACGACCTGCACGACCCGTTCCATGGCCTGCCGCACCGAATCCGATACCGCCGCCGCATCGATGTTCGCGTAGGCGGGAATCTCCGCCTGGAACCGCTCGATGAGCTGCTGGGCGTACTCCCGGGATTCGGCGAGCAGGTAACTCCGGAACTCCCCGCCGAACCCGGCGCCGGACTCGGATGTGGTCACGGCGGCAGCCTACTCCGCGGCAGCTGGCGAATAGTCCAATCGTTATACCGGAAACCGGTGCGGTGAGACCCGCCGGGACGTCCATGTTTGGAATATTTGCCAATCGCTCGTCCTCGAATTCTTGATTCTCAGCCATGGTCGCCGCGCCCTCGCGACTGAAAGCCTGAAGCCGTCCGGTGCGCCCGCATCGGCGGAACCACGAGATCGGATGGTCGATGACGCCCATGCCCGCCCCCACTCGCCGCGCCGGGAGCGGCGAACCGGTGCTGCTGTTGCATCCGTTCCTGCTGTCGCACCACGTGTGGGACGACGTCATGGACGCGCTCAGCGACAGCTACGACCTGTTCGCGGTGACCCTGCCGGGGCATTGGGGCGGACGACCCATCTCGCCACGCGCGCTGGATGTTCCGGCGCTCGCCGATGATGTCGAGGCATGGCTGGACGAGATCGGCTGGGACACCTGCCATATCGCCGGGAACTCGCTCGGCGGCTGGGTCGCGGTCGAACTCGAGCGGCGCGGCCGCGCTCGGAGCCTGACCCTCATCGCGCCGGCGGGCGGCTGGCGTCATCTCTCCCGTACGGCACTGACCGTCGGCGGGAAGTTCCTCACGCTCGCGCCCTTCATCGGACTGGGCCGGTTGCTCGGCGATGTGTTCGCGAAGCGTCGCTGGGTGCAGCGCGCCGCACTGCTGGTCGTCAGTCGTCATGGCGGAGCGGTAAGCCGCTCGGCGGCAACGGATTACATCCGGGCAGCGACGCATTGCCCAAGCTTCATTCCGTTCCTGTGGTCCGGACTTCGAGGTGACGGCGTCGCGGGGCTCACCGAGGTGAGCGTGCCGACCACACTCATGCTGGCCGAGCACGACGTACTGCTGCCCAATCCGAGCTGCTCGAAACGCTTTCTCGACGAACTACCCAGTACTACAACGCATCTCATGCTGCCGGGGGTCGGCCATGTGCCGATGTACGAGAACGCGCCCCTGGTCGCCGCGGAACTGCGATCCGCGTTCATTCGCCACCGGTCCGAGACCGCGGCCTAGAGCTTCGAGGAATCACCTGATGAACGGCACCGACCTGCCGACCCTGTGCGCGGCCTTCCAGCACACCGCCGCGATCGACCCGGACGCGGTCGCCCTGCACGTCCACGAACCACGGATGCCCGTCCCCGTCCGCTGAGGCGGAGCGGCTCATGAAACCCTGTCCGTATGTTCGTGAAGCTGTGCGGCCTGCGCACCGAGCAGGATGTGGCCACCGCCGTCGACGCCGGCGCCGATGCGGTCGGGTTCGTGTTCACCACCAGCCCGCGGCAGATACCTATCGACACCGTCCGGGAACTGCTGCGGGGCGTACCGGCCGGTGTGCTGTCCGTCGGTGTCGTGCACGGCATTCCCGCTGACGAGGCGGGAGCGCTGGCGCGCGCGGCCGGGGTCGACGCGCTGCAACTGCACGGCTCGTATCCGCAATCGGCCTTCGAGGGGTTGGCCGGATTGCGGCTGCTGCGGGCGACCTCGCTCACCGCCGACACGGATGTACGAACCGGCGCGTACGGCGAGGAGTGGCTACTGCTCGACTCCCCGGTCGCCGGTTCCGGCGCCCGCTGGGACCTCAGTGCGCTGCACACCGCGCGCCCGACCGGGCAGTGGCTGCTCGCGGGCGGACTGGCCCCGGACAATGTGGCCGAGGCCATCGCGGCCGCGCAGCCGTGGGGCGTGGACGTCTCGAGCGGCGTCGAATCGGCGCGAGGTGTGAAGGACCACGGCCGCATGCGCGAATTCGTCGCCGCGGCACGAGCATAGGGGGCGCAACACCTCGGCACCGGCGGAAACCGCCGGTGCCGAGGCCGAGGGGTGATGCTCAGTCACGTTCTGTTTCAGCAGGACTCGTGAGCCGGCCCGGCAGGAACAGCAGCGTGAGGATCGCACCGGCAATCAGTACGGCGAAGCAGGTGAAGATCGCGTGCGTCATGCCGTGTGCATAGGCACTGTCAGCGGTGTGGATGAGTGTGGCGCCTAGGCGAGTCGGCAGATCGGCGGCCACCGCGTGCGCCCCGGCGATATTGTCGCGCACCGCGGTACTCGCACCACTGGGCAGCCCGGTCAGTGTGTCGCCGAGTCTGGAGCGGTAGACGCCGTTGAGGACGCTGCCCAGGATCGCGGTGCCCAATACGACTCCGATGCTCTGCAGGGTGCGTGAGAGCGCATTGCCCATGCCGGCCTGATGCTCGGACAGGGTGCCCAGCACCGTGTCCGCGGCCAGCGGCAGTCCCAGTCCGAGACCCAGGCCGAACACCGACAATCCGAGCGCGACAATGCCGTAGCCGCTGCCGACGTGGGCCTGAGCCAGCACCAGCAGCCCACCTCCGCCGATGAGCATGCTTGCCGGAATCACGTACCGGACACCGATTTTCGTCCCGAAGGTTTCGCCCATACCCGCTCCGGCCAGCATGGCGCCGATCATCGGCAGCAGTCGCAGGCCGGTGCCTTGGGCGTCGCTGCCCTGCACGATCTGCAGGAACGGTGTGAGCAGGAACAGGACTCCACTCATCGCGAAACTGATCACCGCGAAAGCGATTGTCCCCCAGGTGAACAGGCGATTGCCGAACAGGCGCAGATCGATCAGTGGCGATGCAGTGCGGCGCTGGCGGATCAGGAACGCGCACACCAGGATCAGGCCCCCGATCAGTGCGGTGAGTACCCGCGCGTGCCAGCCGTCGGCGGGCTGCTCGATGATCGCGTAGGTGACTGCGACGATGCCCGCTCCGGACAGGATCGCTCCCTGCCAGTCCAGGCGCGGGTCGGCGGGATTGCGGCTCTCGGGCACGAACGCCCACACCCCGATCAAGGTCAGTGCCACGACCGGTGCATTGATCAAAAAGACCCAGCCCCAGGAGAAGTGCTGCAGGATCCACCCGGCCAGCAGCGGACCGGCCGGCAACGCGACCACCGCACCGACCGTCGTCACGGTCACCGCGCGCCGGCGATCCGCGTCGATCGGGAAGAGCACCGGCAGGATCGCCATACCCATCGGCATGATCACCGCCGCGCCCGCGCCCATCAGGGCACGCATGGCGATCAGCTCGCCGGCGGTGTCGACCTGGCTGGCGATGATCGACGCGGCGCCGAAGAGCGCGAGTCCCGCCAGCAGCGTCTTGCGTCGGCCGAACTTGTCACCCAGCGTTCCCATGGGCAGCAGCAGTCCGGCCCAGACCAGGTTGTAGGCGGTGGTGATCCACTGCAATTGGCTGGTGGATGCCTGCAGTTTGGTGGACAGGGTCGGCAGGGCGGTGATCAGGATATTGCTGTCGAGTCCGACGACCAGAAAGCTCAGGGTCAGCGCGGCCAGGCCGAGCCAACGCCCCCTCGACCGCCCGGCGGGACCCGCCGCGACAGTCGACACGGGTGACTCGATGGTTTTCCGGTCCGAGAGATCGGACCTAGAGTTGGACATGATTGGCTCCTTTCAGCCAGTCATCTGTCCCCGGGGATCGGACTTGTCTTGCCGGACTCCCGATCCCCGGGGTACTTCGCCCCATGACTTGGGGCAAACTCACTCGGTGCCGCGCACCTCGTTCTGCTGCTCGGCCGCGATGGCCTCGAACAGCGCTACGACCTGCGCATTCAGCGCTCGCACCGCCGCGTCGGACGGCGTGGCGTCCGGCTCCAACGTGCGCCGCAAGGTGTATTCGAGCAGGGTCGCGCGCTGGTGCAGGCTCATCGCCGCGTCTGCGGAGGATTCCGCCGCGGCGAAGAAGCCCTGCATCACCGTCTCGAGCAGCCAGCCCGCCTGATCGATACCGAGTTCGGTGCGCAGCAGGCCCTGCTCGTGGACGAGTTCGAAGTAGTTCTTGTTGCCGGCCAGCTCCTGCTGAGCGAGGGCGACCGCCTCGTCTTCGGCGAGCACGCCCAGAATCTCGACATCGGACAACAGCAGCGCCTTGACCAGTGGCCGGTGCGACACCTCGACGAAGATCGCGCTCATCAACCGGTGTGGCAGAGCCAATTCCGGATCGGTCGACAGCGCCAGCACCAGGGTCTGCATCAATCGCGTGGTCTCGCGCCGCAGCACCGCCCACAGCAACGCTTCGCGCGTCTTCCAGTGCAAATAGATTGTGCCCTTACCGATTCCGGCACGCTTGGCCACGTCGTCGACGGTGACGCGGCGGTACCCGTGCGACTGCAACAGCTCGGCGGTGACATCGAGGATCAGTTCGGCGCGAGCCTGCCGTGCGTCGGTGCCCGCTCGGAGACGCTGTGATTCCCGCATGGATTGACTATATGACCAGATTTCAATTTTGGTCAACCAGTTCGCTACGGCACGCGGCCGAGTGATAGCGGCCGCCGCACGCGGGTAAGCAATGCCATCTGGCGATCCGGGGCGGAGCGGGCGTCTACTGGAGAGGCCATTTTCCGAAGCCGCTGGGAGCCCCGGATCGGATGAATACCGCTCGGACACGCGATATCGCCAGACAACAAGTGGAAAACATTGCCGTGCAACCGGATCAGCGGTTGCGGCTGACCGCGGAGTTCTATCCCGCGCCGCTGGCCGCCTTCGGCCGCGCCGAATCGACCTTTCTGCGTTGGGAACTGAGCCGCGGGGTGCTGGATCCCGCTACCGGCAGCGCGTGGTGGCGGGCGATCAATGATCGACTGCTGACCGACAAGCTGGAGGCCCGGCTACTGCACGCCACCGGTGGGTTCGCGGCGACGCCGTCGGCGCAGGCCTGGCTCGAATTCCTGCGTACGCCGACACCGGTCACCTGGTATCGCGCCCACAACCACAGTGTGGTGTCGGGCTATCTCGACAACGAGGCGCTGGTCCACGCCGAGCTGGACACCGAGCGCTTCCTGATCAATGTGACGCTGGCGCGTGTGCTGTTCACCCATGCGCTGCTCGAGCGACCCCGGCTCGCGCTCGGCCGCTTCGCGGCGCTGGGCCCGCGGGTGGCCGATCCGCGCGGCGGCTCGGTATCGCTGTTTCTGGACCTGCGCAATGTGTTCCCGCAGCAGTATCCGTTGCACGGCACCTCGATAGCGGAGATCCTCGGGGGCGAGGGCAAGGCGGCCCGCGTCATCGACTACGGGTTGATCCTGCCGAAAGTCAACGCGCTCTATGCCTTCGCGGCGGAGAGTCTCGCGGAGCCGCGACTGCCTGGCCTCGTCGACCACGGCGTCTTCCACTACGGGCAACCGAATGTCGACCTCGCCGAGCAGCCCACCAACACCGCGATCCGGCTGACCAGGGCTATCACCCGCACTGCGGTCAATTACCCGCGGCGATAATGGTTTCGCAGCTGCGGGCGGCGGCGCGGCAGGTGGCGGCGGTCAGCGGATCCAGCAGCGGATTGTCGAGTTGGCCGCGCCAGTGCCGGATTGCCCGCAGCGCGACGGCGCGGCATTCGGCGCGGCTCGCCTCGGGCGGGAGACCCAGACGCCGTTGCGGGGCAATGCCTTCGCCGCCGAGAATCCGGGCGGCACGCGCCCGATCCGGTTCGCTGAGCCGATTGGCGCGAATCGTGGAAAGCAGGCGGAGTTCGGCGAACGTGTGCGTGTCCGCGAGGCTGCGGGCCACCTGCCGCGACAGTTCCGCGGTCGCCGCCGACTGGTAGCGGTGCAGGATGTGCGCCAGCCGCGACAGCGCCGAATACGCCCGCAGCTGTTCATTGCGTTCGCCGAAGCGAATATTGATGGTGCAGCGCAGATCGTCGAGACCGCTGCGGCGCACCAGCTCGGCCGACAAGGCGGGGGCGTCGGCACAGCCCGAGCGGATCATCGAGACCGCCAGGCGAATACCGAACAGGCTGAAAGCCTCCACGAGATGGCGGCGCTCCTCGGCAGGCACGGGCAGCGGGGCCTCGGGGGCGGTGAAGCGCGCCACCGAGATCAGGGCGGCATCCAGCGCGCCGGGCGGCAGCGATGCCAGCGAGCGCAGGGCCAGGAATTCGGTCTGGCGCAAGGTCTGACCGCGCAAGGCCAGCAGGCCCGATACCGGCAGGAAGCTCTGATGCAGGCCGCGCAGTTCCGGCGCCTCCGCGAGCGTCGCGCTGACCCGATACGCGGCATCCAGGGAATCCCCGCGGCCGCCGTCGATCTCGTCGGCCCGGGACAGGACGCCGAGCACGCCCAGCGGGCCGGCGCCGATGGTCATCTGATGGTGAATGGACTGCAGCAGTTGCACATCGGCGTCCCGCAGGTCGCGCATGAGGTAGACGACGGCGTCGGCTTCACACGGGCCGTCCTCGGGCGCCAGCAGGGCGAGGGTGCGTTCGGAGACATCACGTGAGTTCGACGAGGTGCCGGGGGTGTCGATGACCGTGTAGTCGTTCAGCAGCGATGACGGCCAGCTGACGGTCAGGCGTTCCACGGCATCGGCGGGCACCCCCAGATCCAGGCTGAGATGACCGTCGGTGCGCAGCACCGGAAGCCGCCGCTGCTGCCCGCGCGCCACCAGATCGATGCGCGGCGCGGCCGCCTGCTGGAACCAGGTGACCACCCGGGTGCACTCGGTCGCATCGGTCGGCGCGATCTCATCGCCGATCAATGCGTTGAGCAGCGTCGACTTGCCGGATTTCAGGGTGCCGGCCAACGCCACCCGCAAGGGTTCGTCGAGCCGGCGCTCGCAGGCGGCCAATTCCGCGGACCACTTGGACCGCGGATCGACCTCCCGGCGCGCGGCATGAATCAGCCGACGCGCCTCGGCGAGTTCCCGACCTGGCATTACGCGCCTCCCGGAGTGAAGGCCAGCGTCCCGGCCTGTACACGCAGCTCACGCAGCCGATCGGCGGTCGCGGCGAGCTGCCCGACCCGTTCGTTGCGCTGGCTGTCGTGCAGATTACCGGCCTCCTGCGCCGCCAGCAGGGCTTCATTGGCCGAGCGCAGCATCTCCTCGGCGAGTTCGGTGAAATGGTCGCGCAGGATGCGCTGCACCTCCCGCAGGCGCTGCTTGGATTCGTCATTGACCTGGAAGACGACCTCGTCCATCAGCCTCGCCACCGCGAGCTTGGCCTCGGCCTTGCGGCGCGCCTTCAGGGACTTGTGATCCTCCCGGAAGGTATTGGCGCCCAGCAGCAATCCGGCGCCGATCGACCACGGATTGACCAGCGCCAGGCCGAGCAGGCTGGTGGCCAGGCCGACCATCAGCACACCACCGTAGGAACCGCGGAGGCTGGTGATGGTGCGCTGGATGACGCCGGCGCGGCCGCTCTCCAACGCTTCGAGGGTGCCCCACTGTTCGGATACCGTGCCGGCGCCCGAACCCGGCAGGGACGGCAGCTGGGTGCGGCCGTCCTCGGCGAACTTCTCGGCGACCTTCGTGGAGAGTTCGATCGAGAGTTTGTGGGCCAGTACGAAATTGTCGTTGACCTCCTCCGCGATCCGGTCGTCGAGCCGCTTCGAGAAGGCCTCCCACTGGCGGGCGGGATCGGTCTTCGCGATCTCCTCGTCGGTCTCGCGGATCAAGGCCCGCAAGCGATTCCGCAGATCGTGATCGACCACCACGGTCAGTTCGGTGATGCCGTCGCCGAGCACGTACTGCCAGTTGGCGGTGCGCTTGCGCAGCGCCTCGGCGGCATCGCGGGCGCCGCGGATCCGCTCGATCAGCTCCGCGCTGCGAGCCGGGTCCTGCAGGGCCATGAGTTCCGAATTCAGAGTCAGGGCAACATGATCGGAGACGACGCGGATATCGTTGGCGAACGAGTCGCGGACCACCGCGTCGGCGCGCGCGACAATGTGGGTGCGGATGAAATCGACCAATTGCGGCATGCCGGACTCGATTTCGAGCGCGGGATCATCCAACCGGCTCGACATCATGTGCATGGCCGCCGAGACCGGCAGGATGGGCAGGCTCAGACCGGCATCGGTGAGATGCTTGCGATCGGCCTTCTGGATATCGGCCCACCGCACATAACTGTCGATCTTGTTGATCACGCAGGCGACCATCGGGCACAACTGGTGAATCTACTGCAGGAAACGGATTTCCGGCGCCGTGTACTCCTGACTGGCATCCGAGACGAACAACACCGCGTCCGCGGTGGGCAGCAACTCCAGCAGGGCCGTGGCCTGACGGGAATCCGCGCCGGTCACACCGGGCGTATCGATGAGCACGATGCCGTCCGCCAGTAGCGGAGCGGGCAGCGTCACCTCGGCCGGTTCCCCCGGCCGCGCCGTGCTGCGCGACCGCGATTCACCGAACTCGATGACGATCGGGCCGTGCCCCGGCCCCCGCCCCTGCGGGCCCGCGGTCGGGCAGACATCCGCCGCGACCAGCGCATTCACGACAGAACTGATGCCCTTCTCGGATTCGCCGGTGACGACGATGCGCAAGCGGGCATCGGTGATCCGCTGCCGCGCCGACATCAGCCGGTTCGACAGATCGGCCCGGCCGAGACCATCGGTCACCGACCGCAGCTCGTCCAGCAGGGTGGTCATGGAATCGGTCGCCGCGGTGGCCTTCGCCGCGAAGACCGTGCTGGTCGCGGTCACTTGCTGCTCCTTTGCAAGAGTGGATGTTTCGGGGTGGTCCGCCGCGCCGGGTCGGGGCGCGGCGGACCGTTCAGGAGTGGATCAGTGATGCACGTCGGTAGTCGTCGCCGCGTGCGAGGTGTCGGTGGCACTGTGCGACAACGTGCTTCCGGCATCGGAGGTCAACCCCGTCGACAACCCGGTCGAACCAGCCGACAGACCACTGTGATCGACCGTCCCCGAATCCGTCGTCGTGAGATCCACGGGCTACGCGGTCGCCGCGGCAACGGAGTGATCGGGCACCGTCGCGGCAGCCGGCGCAGTGGTGACCGGAGCCGCCGCCGGCGCAACGGAACTCGTCACCGCATGCGAGGCATCCGGAGTAGTCACCGGCGCGGCGGCCGGCGCCGACGCGCTACTGGACAACAACGCACCAGCATTCGTACTCGCATGCACATCCGTCCCCGCATTGGCTCCCGCACCCGACGTACCACCCAGATCAGCGGTCGGAGCCGTGGTGGCGGGCGCCGTCGTGGCCACATGTGTGGGCGCGCCGGCATCGGCCCCCGGAGACGTTCCCGCACCCAATGTGGCTGCGCCACCAGCGGTAGTCGCACCACCCACGGTCCCGCCCACATCCGCCGTCGGCGCAACCGCCACCGGATGCACCGAACCACTCGTCAACGCCAGCGAATTCGCCACGGCCCCCGGCGCCGGCGCAGCCGCCGCCTTCACCACCGTATCCGAAATCGGTTGCGCCCCAACATCGGACTGCACCGCCGCCGACACCGGCGTAACCGCCACCGGCGCCACATTCGCCACCGCCACATTCGCAGCAGCCGCATTGGACACAGCAGCATTCGAAGCAGCCGCATTCGAGAAGGCCGGATTCGACCCGCCCGCATTGAACCCGGCCCCATTGGACACACCCGCGTTCAACCCAACCCCATTGGACACGCCCGCATTCAGGCCAGCCCCACTCGAAATCCCACTGCTCAAGCCGACACCGTTCGACACACCAGCGTTCAGCCCAACCCCGTTAGAGACGCCCGCATTCAGGCCAGCCCCGTTCGAGACACCGGCATTCAACCCGGCCGCACCGGAAGCACCCGCACTAGAGGTGAGCCCAGCCGAAACCCCTTGCCCCGCATGGATTCCACCCACACCGACAGACCCGAGCCCGGCAGCATCGCCACCGACCCCCGACACCCCGAGCGAAGCCCCCGACGACAACGAGGACCCGAACTCCCCACCGCCATGCTCCCCACTCTCACCACCGGCATGCGCCCCCACCCCCGCGGAGCCACCAACCTCACCCCCGCCATGCACCCCACCGGCTTCATGCCCACCGACACCGGCCCCCACACCACCGTGCCCGCCAGGCTGACCGTGCTGCCCCGAACCACCATGCTCACCGGGCTGCCCATGCTGCCCCGATCCCGATCCGCCGTGCTGTCCCGGAGCGCCGGGCCCGCCGTGCTCACCGGGACGGCCATGGTCACCAGGGCCACCATGCTCACCGGGACCGCCGTGTTCGCCCGGACGACCATGCTGGCCCGGACCGTTGTGCTCGCCAGGGCCACCGTGCTCGTAGCACTGCTGGCCGCACGCACATTCGGCGCCCGCCCACGATCCGATGACCGCCCCCGGCCCGACGATCGCCCACGCCCTGATACTCGCCCACGCCCCGACGCCCGCCCGCGCTCCGACGCGGCTGCCCGCGTCCTGCCGCCCGGCGCTTCGGCACCGACCGTCAGGCCCGCGACCGTATCGCGCCCGAAGCCCATAGCGTCCCAGCCACAATCGGCGGCGCCCCGGCCGAAGCCCGCGGCCGACCAGGCGAAATCGGCTGCACCCCAGTCGAAGCCCGCCGCCCCGCGCCCCGCGTCCGCGCCCCGCCGCGCATCGTCAGCTCCCGCTCAGCCCACTCCGGCCCCGGGCATGGACGCCGACCGCACCCGCCCGGCCCGCCGCAAACCCAAGCCCGTCGTGTGGGGTGTAGCGGCCGCCGCGGCGGTGCTGGCCATCCTCGGCGGAGCGGTAGTCGGTTTCGCACACACCGATTCGACCGGGCCGCGCCCCGTCGCCACCTCCCAGCAGGTGCCCGCGCAACAGGCGCCCGCACAGAATCAGCAGGCGCCCTCACACTCGGGCGGCCGACACTGACCTTGCGGCCGGCCTTGTCTCCTGGGCCGGCCCGGTAGTGCCTAAACCCCGCCTTGGTCGTGCGTGATCGCAGCATTGTTCCCGGCGACGGCGAAACCATCCCGCCGAGTGCGGTATTCGCGCCGCCATCGAGTGAACCCGAGCAGCACCAGCAAGAAGAACACCCCGTAAACCGCTCCCGAGGCATAAAGCCCGGATTTCAACGCCAGCGGCACACCGACGAGGTCGACCAGCATCCAGATGATCCAGAAGTCCACCAGCGCCCGGCTCTGCGCGAACGTCGCAATGGCGCTGCCGACGAACACATACGCATTGGCCCACGGCGACCACGCGATATGCAGCCACGAAAGATGCGCGAACAGCTCCGCCACCCCCACCGTCCCGACCACGAGCAGCACCAGCAGCGTCAGCCGCTCCCGCCGAGTGCCGGGCCGCACCAGCAGATCCCGATGGTCCCGGGTGCCGCGCGTCCACGCCACCCAGCCGTAGACCGCGAGCACGAGAAACAGCATCTGCTTGAGCGCATTACCCGGCACATGCGCGTGCAGTGACGCCGCGAGCAGCAACAATGCCCCCGCCAATTGCACGGGCCAAGTCCACACCGTCTTGCGCATGGCCAGCCACACCACGGCCAGCGAGAGCACGTTCCCGATCGCGTCGGTCCAGAGCACGTGCTCCCCGAACAGCTGGAAGGCGGCGTTCACGCCGCATCCCGCCGCTCGGTCGTCCCGAATCCCTCGGATTTCGCAGGCATCCCGGATCTCCTTCACGGCTCATGAATCAGCGCTGCCGGCTCGTGGACGAGCGCTGCCGGAGCGTACCCAACTGCTGGCAACAACCACGCCGCCGCCATCGCGTATTCCGCCCGGCCCGGTCGCACGCCGGTGACCTGGGCGCGGCGGGCCGGTTCCGAATTCACCGCGCCGAAACACGCCCAGCGCCTCCGCGAAACAGCGGTTCCCGATGCTGTGCGCGAATCCCGACGGATAAGAGGTACGAGTGTGAATTCGGGAGATACCGCATGGGTGCTGGCCAGTGCGGCGCTGGTCATGTTGATGACGCCGGGCCTGGCCTTCTTCTACGGCGGCATGGTGGTCAGCAAGAGCGTGCTGAACATGCTGATGATGAACTTCATCGCGCTGGGCGCGGTGTCGACGCTGTGGCTGCTGTACGGGTACAGCGAGGCCTTCGGCAATGACGCGTTCCAAGGGCTGGTGGGCGGAATGGGGCATGCGCTGCTGCGCCGGACCCAGGGCACGCTGTCCGGGGCTGCCGGACATCAGATTCCGACCATGGCGTTCGTGATGTTCCAGTTGATGTTCGCCGTCATCACCACGGCGCTGATATCGGGCGCCATCACGGGCCGCACCCGCTTCTGGGCCTGGATGGTGTTCATCGTCGCCTGGACGACGGTGGTGTATTTCCCGGTGGCGCACTGGGTTTTCAGCGACAGCGGCTTCACGAATACCGATGCGTCGGGTCATTCCGCCGATGTGGGCGGCTGGATCGTGAACCGCCTGAAGGCCTTCGACTTCGCCGGCGGTACCGCGGTGCACATCAATGCCGGTGCGGCGGCCCTGGCCGTGGCCCTGGTGATCGGCCGCCGGCAGGGCTGGCCGCGCAGTATCCCACGGCCGCACAATGTGCCGTTCACCCTGCTCGGCGCATCGCTGCTGTGGTTCGGCTGGTACGGCTTCAATGCGGGATCGGCGCTGACCGCAGGCGATCTCGCGGCCCTGGCCTTCACCAACACCACCATCGCGACCGGAGTGGCGTCACTGGCGTGGATCATCGTCGAGCAGCTGCGCGACGGTAAGCCCACCACCCTGGGCGCCTGCTCCGGCGCGGTGGCCGGGCTGGTGGCGATCACGCCCGCCTGTGGTTTCGTCGGCACCATCGGCGCGCTGGTGATCGGTATCGCCGCCGGCGTGTGCTGTGCGCTCGCGGTGAGTCTCAAATTCACTTTCGGCTACGACGATTCGCTCGATGTGGTCGGCGTGCATCTGGTCGGTGGCCTGGTCGGGACGCTGCTCATCGGGCTGTTCGCCGATGGCTCGGTGAATCCCGCGGGCGGCAACGGGCTGCTGTACGGCGGTGGCTGGACCCAGCTGGAACGCCAGGCCATCGCGGCCCTCGCGGTCATGGGCTACTCCTTCGCGGCCACCTATGTACTGAGCTGGATCATCCACCGGCTCATCGGTTTCCGAGTCGACTACGAGGCCGAGGCCACCGGTATCGACGAGGCCGAGCACGCCGAATCCGCCTACGATTTCGGTGTTTCCGGCGCCCTCATGACGGCGCCGGCGCCGACCCCGCGTACCCCGCCCGCACCCCCGCTGCCCCGGCGGCGACCGTCCCCGCCCATGGCCGGCGGCCGGGACCAGCTGTGGTGAATCCGCCGCGAACCGCCCTCCACGGCCCGCCCGCACCCGGTAACCTTCGCACCCGGAACGTCGACTGCGAGGAGATGCGATGCGTGCGGGGTGGGCTCGGCGGCTCGTTTTCGGTGTGACACTGCTGGCTTCGGCCACGGTGACCGTGCCCGTGGCCACGCGGACGATGCCCGCGGTCGCGAACGCCGATGAGCAGTCCGGGCTGGATCGGTTCTATCACCAGACCCCGGACTGGCAGCCCTGCAACGATCAGTTGCTGGATCAGGCCGGTGCGCAGTGCGCGAATGTGCAAGTGCCGCTGGACTACAGCCGCCCCGACGGGCGCACCGTCAATCTGGCGATCTCGCGCATCGCGGCCACCGATCCGGAGCACCGGCGCGGCATCCTGCTGACCAATCCCGGTGGTCCCGGCGCCTCCGGATTGCATTACACGGCAATGGTCCAGCCGACCCTGTCGCCGCAGGTGCGTGCGGAATACGACCTGATCGGCATGGATCCGCGCGGTATCGGCCGCTCCGACAAGGTGAATTGCGCGCTGCCGGTGCCCACCATGTTGTTCTCGGCGGGCTTCGACGTGTTCGGTTACGCGCGCGACACCGCGCTGGCGGCCGCGCTGGCCACCGGATGCGTTGCGCCGGACGCGGACAAGGCCCGCAATGACACCACCCGCAATACCGCCCGCGATATGGATGTCATCCGCGGCATCTTCGGCGAGCAGAAGCTGAGCTATTACGGCGCGTCCTACGGCACCTACCTGGGTTCGGTGTACACGCAGATGTTCCCGGACCGCAGTGATCGCATGGTGCTGGACAGCGCGATCGATCCGGACCGCTATTGGATCGGCATGTACCAGGACATGGGCCCGATCAACGAGTTCGCGCTCGACGACTGGGCGGCGTGGGCCGCGAAGCACGACGCCGACTATCACTTCGGCGCCACCGCCGCCGATGTGCGGGGCTTCATCGAGGACATGATCCGCAAGGCCGCGGGCCATCCGATCTTCGACGATATGTATCTGGTGGACGAGCACACGGTGCCGATGATGTTGCTGACGCTGCTGGCGAATCCGCAGCAGAACGCCAATCTCGCGACCGTGGTGCGGATGATCTCGGACGGGGTTTCCGGCGGGCCGCTCGATATGGAGACGCTGAAGCGGAAGATCACCATCGCGTCCCCGTTGGAGACCGGCGGCATGGCCTCGGTCATCTGCGGTGACAAGGCCGCGCCGCGCGATCCGGCCTGGTACTACCCGAATATCGAGGCCGCTCGCGCCACCCAGCCGGTGTTCGGCGCCTTCGCCAACAACATCACGGCGTGCGCGTTCTGGCCGGACCCGGTGGAACCGCCCACCGAGGTCCGCAATGCCGTGCCCTCATTGATCCTCGCGACCATCCACGACACCCGCACCGCGTATCAGGAAGGTGTTGCGCTGCACGGCGATCTGACCGGGTCCCGGCTGGTCACGTTGGCGGACACCCGGATTCACGGGGCGTTCCGCAAGGGCCTGAGCCCTTGCGTCAACGATGCCGTCAACACCTATCTCGCGGACGGCACGCTGCCCGCCTCGGATATCACCTGCGAGCCGGATCCGAGTTTCTTCCCGCAGTGAGGCTATTTCCGATTCTCCGTGAGCCACTTCGTCATCGCGCCGCCGGTCCAGCCGCCGTCGACCGCGATCTCCGCACCGGTGATGTAGGAAGCCTCATCCGACAACAGGAATGCCACCACGCCCGCGATCTCGTCGACCTCGCCGACCCGGCCCATCGGGACACTGGGGTAGTTGCCGTCGCCGCGCTGGATGCCGGTCTCGGCGGTCATGCGCGTGTAGGTGACGCCCGGATGCACGGAGTTCACGCGGATGCGGTCGCCGCCGCATTCCACCGCCGCGATCTTGGACAGGCCGCGCACACCCCACTTCGACGCGCCGTAGCTGCCGCTCCAGGCGAGCCCGATGAGCCCGGCCACCGACGACATATTGACGATCGAGCCGCCGCCGCGCCGCCGCATCTCCGGGATGGCGATCTTCATGCCGAGGAAGGCCCCGGCCAGGTTGACGTCCAGCACCCGCCGGAAATGCTCGAGGCTCTCGTTCTCCAGGTACTGGCTGGCGGCGATGCCGGCATTGTTGACCAGCCCGTCGAGGCCGCCGAACTCGGTCCGCGCGTAGCCGGCGGCATCGCGCCAATCCTGTTCGGAGGTGACGTCGAGATGCCGGTAGCGGGCCGTGCCGCCGAGCTTTTCCACCAGGGCGACGCCGTCACCCGTAATGTCGGTGAGGATGACGTTGCCGCCCGATCGGACGGCCAGTTCGGCCACCGCGAGCCCGAGGCCGCGGCCGGCGCCGGTGACGAGGACGGTCTTACCGGTCAAATCGTGCATGTCACACTCCCTTTTCCGAGCGGATCCGCAGCAGACTCAAGACTTCCTCGCAGGATGTCAACAGGTAACCGAGTAATTATGTCGGGGTGGTGAGTGTGTACCAGCGACTCGGGCGACGGGTGTCGGCTGTCCCGTTGCGCATCGTGCTGGTGGTGGCAATGGTGACGCTGGCCGGCATCGTGCTGCTGGCCTGCGGATTCGCCATTACCCAATCCTTGTCGAACTCGCTGGACCAACGTACCGACGAGCAGCTCTCCCAGGCCGTCAACACGTGGGCCAAACCGCGGGCGATGAAGCAGTCCGATTCGACCACCTGGGTGCCCGCCGATGTGACCTCCACGCCGCCGCCACAACCCAATAATGCCGCCGATCAGCCGCTGCCCTTCTACGAGATGCGCAAGACCGCCGACGGCACGATCTTCCTGGAACGGCCGGTCCGCAATCAATCGCCGCCGGTGCAGTCGGAACTGCCCGCGCACGGTAAGGCGACGGTGCGGTCGGAGGACGGCGGCAGCTCCTGGCGGGTCCTGACCGTCAGCAATCAATACGGGTCCACCACCATCGGCCTGTCGCTCGACGAGAACCGGGCGACCGTCTCCAAACTGATCGTCTTCGAAATCGTCTGTGGCGCTTCGGCACTGCTGCTGCTGGCGTTCGGCGGATACTTCGTGGTGCGGCGCAGCCTGCGCTCGCTGCGCCAGGTGGAGGAGACCGCGGCGGCCATCGCCGGCGGTGATCTGAACCGGCGCGTGCCCGTGCGCAATGTCGATACCGAGGTGGATCATCTCGCCCAGTCGGTCAATGCCATGCTGACCCAGATCCAGCACGGTATGACCGCCATCGAGGCGTCCGAGGAGAACGCGCTGCGTTCCGAGGCCAAGATGCGGCAGTTCGTCGCCGACGCCAGTCATGAACTGCGGACCCCGCTCACCACCATTCGCGGGTTCGCCGAGCTGTATCGGCAAGGCGCGAGCCAGGATCCGGGCATGCTCATGACCCGCATCGAGGCCGAGGCCCGCCGGATGGCGCTGCTGGTCGAGGACCTGCTCATGCTGGCCCGCATGGACGCGCAGCGGCCCATCGCCAAGGATCCGGTCGACCTGCTGACCATTGCCAGCGATGCCGTGCACAATGCCCAGGCGCTCTCCGCCCGGCACGAGGGCGCCGATCACCCCGTGCGCCTGCAGGTGCGCGACGGCGAGGGCGCCCTGGAGGTCATCGGCGACTCCGCCCGCCTGCAACAGGTACTGGCCAACCTGCTCGCCAACGCGGTCACCCACACCCCGCCCGGCACGCCGATCACGGTGCGGCTCACCCCCTCCGCCCAGCAGGTCCGCATCGACGTCATCGACGAGGGCCCCGGCCTGTCGAAGGAGGCCACCGCCAAGGTCTTCGAACGCTTCTACCGCACCGACGCCTCCCGCACCCGCGCCAGCGGCGGCAGCGGCCTGGGCCTCTCCATCGTCCAGGCCCTGGTCGCAGCCCACGGCGGCAACGTAGGCGTCACCAGCGAACTCGGCCGCGGCGCCACCTTCACCGTGGTCCTCCCCCGCACCGGCCCCGCAAAGCCCGACACCGCCCCACCCCGCCTCCAGACAGCCCCGGCCCGAGCCTGATTCACCGCCCCCGCCGCGAGCCTGATTCACCACCGCGCAGCCAGAGCCCGATTCGCCGCCACCCCGGCGCGGGCCCGTTTACCACTCCGGCGAGCGCCCGATCATGCTGTGAGCCGCGGTAAAACGATTGACTCCGAAGGGGATCGGTGTTGCCCTGGAGGTATGGCCGATCGCACCGCAGCCGAGTTGGTCGCCCGCGCCCGCGAGGACATCTCCTCTTCCGCGACCCCGAATCGCTTTCTCGACCTGCTGGAACATGCCCGGGTACCGCGTACCCGGCTGACCTGGCTGGCCGGGGAGGAGTTCCGGATCGTGGACAGTGACCGCCGCAGTTTCGCATTGCTGGCCGCCCGGTTCCCCGAACCCCCGGCCGGCGAATTCTTCCTGGGTCTGGCGCAGGGTGAGGCGCAGGCCTTCACCCTGCTGCACGAGTTCGCCGCCGCACTGGGCATGAGCGAGAAGGATCTGCGGGCCTACGAACCGCATCCGGCCGCCCAGTCCTATCCCGCCTATCTGGCGCAGCGCGCCGCGTACGGCACGGCCGCCGAGGTCGCGCTGGGCATGCTGGCCAATCTGGAGGAGTGGGGAAACTACTGCGCGCGAACGGCTTCCGCCCTGCGCGCGCAGTACGGCCTGGCCGAGGAGGCGGTCGCCTTCTTCACCTTCTTCGGCGCCGCCCCACCGGGCTTCGCGGATCAGGCCCTGGACATCGTGACGGCCGGGCTCACCGCGGGCGAGTCCCCCGAGGACATCGCCCGCGCCCCGCGCCTGCTGCACTCCTACGAGACCGCGTTCTGGGACACACTGGCCAGCGACCTGCCCTGAGCCTCAGCCGATCAGCACACCGGGATTGAGAATGCCCGCGGGGTCGAGGGCGGATTTGGCCGCGGTCAGAGCCACCGCGAACGGCGCGGGCCGCTGCCGGTCGTACCAGGGCCGGTGGTCGCGGCCGACCGCGTGGTGGTGGGTGATGGTCGCGCCCGATTTCGAGAGTGCTTCGGAGACAGCGGCTTTGATCTGATCCCACTGCTCGAGCAGCGAACCCCACCGGCCCGCGGCGTAGATGCCGAAGTACGGCGCCGGGCCGTCGGGATACACGTGGGTGAAGCGGCAGGTGAGCACGCCCTGTGCGCCCACGGCGGCCAGGGCCTCGTAGGCGGCGGCCTCGACCGCGGCCCGTAGCTCGAAGAATCGGTCCCAGGTGCAGGCGGTTTCGAAGGTCTCGACGATCATGCCGTGCGCGGCGAGAGCATCGCGCTGATAGGGCATGCGCAGGAACGACGACGACCTCCAGGTCTGCGCAGCCGAGGCCCCGGCACCGGCCTCGCTCCCGCCGTTCCCATTGCCGCCCCGAGCTTCCTGCACCCGGCCACCGTGATCCCGGCACAGTTCGAGCGCCAGCTCCAGCCAGGCATCGACCGGGTGATTCGCGGATTCGAAGCCCAGCACCAGCACTCCGCCGCCGGTCGCGATACCCGCATTGATCAGCGCCTCGGCCGGATCCAGCAGGCGGCAGTTCGCCGGCCGCAGATCCGATTGCGCCAGCGCCCGGGTCGCGGCCACGGCGGACGCGTAGTCCTCGAAGAGCACCGAGGCCCCCGCCCGCCATTCCGGCCGGTCCTGCAATCGGATCCAGGCCTCGGTGATGACGCCGAGCGCGCCCTCCGAGCCCAGAAACATCCGATCCGGCGACGGTCCCGCCCCGGACCCGGGCAGCCGCAGCGATTCGCTGACGCCGTAGGGCGTGACCACCCGCAGCGATTCGGTCAGATCATCGATGTGGGTCAGCACAGTCGCGTAGTGCCCGCCCGCGCGCGTCGCCAACCACCCACCGAGCGTGGAGAATTCGAAGGATTGCGGGAAATGCCGCAGCGTCAGCCCGTGCGGCCGCAAGCCATCCTCGAGATCGGGCCCGAGTATGCCCGCCTGGATCCGGGCCGCCCGGCTGGTGGGATCGATCTCCAGAATCTCGTTCAACGCGCCCATATCCAGGCTCACCACGCCCGGAAACTCGCTGCCCAGTCGCGGTTCCACGCCGCCGACCACCGAACTGCCGCCACCGTAAGGGATTACAGCCACGCCGGTGGCACTACACCAGTCCAGCACCGCGATGATCTCGTTCTCCCGCGTCGGCCGGATCACCAGGTCCGGCACGTGGTCCAGCTGCCCCAGCAGATTCCGGACCACGTCCCGATAGGCCTTACCGTGCGCATGCCCGGCGCGATCGGCCGGATCCACCGAGCACAGATGCGCCAGCGCGGCGGGCGCCGCGATGCGGGGTGCGGGCAGGTCGAGGGCATCGATGTCCGGCGGCCGATGGTCGGCCAGTTCCGCCTGCGGCAGCAAGGCCCCGACCCGCTCGACGAGGGCTATCCGTTCGGCGCCGGTGACGGCGTCATCGACATTTCCCCAACCCCACCACGATCGTGTTCCCACGCTGGCTCACTCTCCTTCGGCTCGGCTTCCCGAGCGTAGCGCTGGGCCAGCACCGCGCAGGTGAACAGCTGGATCTGGTGGAAGAGCATGAGCGGCAGCACGATCAGCCCGATAGGATGCCCGGCGAAGAGCACCGAGGCCATGGGCAGTCCGGTGGCCAGGCTCTTCTTGGAGCCGCAGAAGGTGACGACGATGCGGTCCCCGCGGTCGAAGCGGAGCAGCCGGCTGCCGTAGGAGGTCACGCACAGCACGACGGCGAGCAGGCCCGCGCACACCGCGGCGGTGGCCAGCAGGGTCTTCAGCGACAGCGCATGCCAGATGCCCTCGGTCACGCCCGCGCTGAAGGCCGAGTACACGACCAGGTACACCGAGCCGCGGTCCACCGCCTTGACGGCCGAGGCGTGCCGCGTCAGCCAGGTCATACGGGTGCGCAGCACTTGCCCGGCCAGGAAGGGCAGCAGCAGCTGGATCACGATCATGCCCACGGCGGAGGCCGAAACATGCACGTTCCCGGTGGTTTTCATGAGCAGTATCACCAGCAACGGAGTGATGAACACGCCCAGCAGGTTCGACAGCGAGGCGCTGACCACGGCCCCGGCCACATTGCCGCGGGCCATCGAGGTGAACGCGATGGACGATTGCACCGTGGACGGCACCAGGCACAGGAACAGCACGCCCGTATAGAGGTCCTGGGTGAGGACCGACGGAACCAGCAGCCGCAAGGCCAGCCCGATGAGCGGGAAGATCACGAAGGTCGTGAGGAGCACGACCGAGTGCAGTCGCCAGTGCCGCAGCCCGTTCAACGCCTCGCGCGGTTCGAGGCGCGCGCCGTAGAGCAGGAAGAGTACGGCGATGGCGATCTTGACGGCCCAGTCCAGGACATCGGCCGCGGTGCCGCGTGCGGGCAGCACGGCGGCCAGGGCCACGGTGGCGAGGATGCCCAGCATGAAGGCATCGATACGGAGCTTGGCCAGTAACTTCACTCCTAGCACGGTAGGACCGGACCGACCGATCACGATAGGCGTTGGATTCGTTAAATCCGAACGGGAATCGTGATAATTGGAGGATGTTCGAACCCGAGCTGCTAAAAACCTTCCTCGCCGTCGAGCGGGCGGGCGGCTTCACGGCCGCGGGCCGGCTCCTCGGCCTGCGGCAATCCACGGTCAGCGGCCATATCGCGCGGCTCGAGCAGGCGGCCGGGCGGGAGCTGTTCCGCCGCGATACCCGCAATCTGGCGCTCACCGCGGACGGTGCGGCCATGATCGGCTTCGCCCGCCGCATCCTCGACGCGCAGGCGCAGGCCGACGCGTACTTCTCCGGGTCGACCCTCACCGGCCTGATCCGGCTGGGCGCCTCCGATGATGTGATGGCCCGGGAACTGCCGGACATCCTGCTCGAATTCCGGCGCACCCATCCGGGCGTGGATCTGGAACTCACCGTCGGTCTCAGCGAGAATCTCAAAACCCGCATGGCCGCAGGCGAACTCGACCTGGTCTTCGGTAAACGCCTGCCCGGCGAGCGGCACGGCGATCTGCTGTGGCGGGACCGGCTGGTGTGGGCGGGGCGTTCCGGCACAAAGGATTTCGAGGATCCGGTGCCGTTCGTCACCTATCCGGCCCCCAGTATCACCCGGCAGATGGCCCTGCGGGCGCTCAAGCATGCGGGCCGGACCTGGCGGGTGGCCTGTGTGAGCGACAGTCTGCTCGGCCTGCGCGCGGCGGTGCTGGCCGGGCTCGGGGTGATCGCGCATGCGGAGTCGGTGCTGCCGGACGGTCTGGTTACCATCGACGATCCACGCCTGCCCGAACTGGGTGAGCTGGATTTCGTTCTCATGCATCGCCGCAGCACTTTGTCCGAAGCGGAACAGGCGCTGGCCGCCGCCATTGCCTCGGGAGCGCGACGGCTCCGGCGGGGCTCGGGAACGGACGGTGTATAACTCCAGCGGGGTTATTTTTCAGCGTTTCAGCAATATCCAGCGTTTCAGCAAGATCCAGCACGACCTAGCGAGTTAAATCCGAGGTGATCTTCTGGTGACAGCCGTATCCACCGCTCCCGACACAGTCGTACGCTCCTCGCGCCTGCCGGAGTTACCCCGCAGTCGCGCAACGCTTCTCCTGCTATCCGGTACCGCGGTGCTGTCGCTGGTACTGATCTTCACCACCGTCGATCCCTGGCTGGACCAGGCAGGCATGCTGGTGGGCGGCTTCGACGTCCACGTCTATCGCGACGGCGCCTGGAAGATCGTGCACCACCATCCGCTCTACACCGAGCAAACGCATCGCGGGCTCTATTACACGTACACCCCGTTCTCCACGCTGATCTTCCTGCCGATTCTGGCGGTGCCGTGGGCCGCGGTCACGAATACCTTTCTGGTACTGAACCTCTGCGTGCTGTACGTCTGCGTGCTGTTGTGCTGGCGGGTGCTCGGGTATCGGCTCACCGGGCGGCTCGCGCTGATCAGCGCCCTGCTCACACTGACCTGCGCCTTCCTCGAACCGGTGCGGTCGACGCTGTACTACGGGCAGATCAACCTGGTGCTCATGGGCCTGGTGCTGTGGGGTTTCTCGCGCGCGCCCGGCAGCAGGTTGCGGGGCATCGGGGTCGGGCTGGCGGCGGGCATCAAGCTGGTGCCGTTGTTCTTCGTGGCGCAGTTCGTGGTGTTGCGGCAATGGCGGGCGGCGGTGGTCGCCTCGATCACCTTCGGGGCGACGATCGTGGTGGCGGCGGCCGTCCTGCGGTCGGATTCGCGGCAGTACTGGACGCATACGTTCTTCGAGTCCGATCGGATCGCGCCGGACACCATGCCCGCCAATCAATCCATTCGCGGGGTCATCGCGCATATCACCGATCGGCAGGCGCCGGTGTGGTTGTGGCTGCTCATCGCGGTGCCGGTGGCGATCGCGGGCCTGTGGGTGGCGGCCGAGCTGAATCGGCGGGGTGATGTGCTGCTGGGGGTGACGGTCGCGGGCCTGACCTCGTGCGCGGTCTCGCCTTTCGCCTGGAATCACCATTGGGTGTGGTTCGTGCCGTTGCTGATCGACCTCGTGAATCGCGCTCAGTCGCAGGCACGCTGGTGGTGGGCGGCCGCGGGTCTGTATGTGGCCGTGGGTGCGTGGGCTTATCACTGGAACGACCGGTGGGTGGTGACCGGCTGGTTCCTGTTCCCGCCGTCGTGGCCGATCTCGCCGATCCTCTTGAACTGCTACGTCATCGTCTACGCCGTGATTCTCGGTTGCCTGATCACGAGAATTCTTCGCACGCGACCGGTCTCGAAGTCCGCCGCGACCTAGATCTTCTGCGCCGCGTCGGCGGCCACCAGCGCGTCCAGGAAGGCCTCGGGGACCTCCGGCCAGTCCACCCTCCAGCGGCCGGCCAGGCGGTCCTCGCGCAGGGCGGCGAGGGTGGCCACCACATGCGGTCCGCCGTCGAGGATGTAGCGCACCGAACCGTATTCGGCGCACTGCGCGGTCACCGTCGCCAGCAGGGTCTTGGCCTCGTCGATGCGGTCCGCGGCGGCCAGGCAGGCGACGAGCAGGCGGCGCGCCTTCAGCAGTTCCCGTGGCCGATGCACGGATTCCAGCCGGTCGACCCACTCCTGCGCCCAGGTGCAGGCGAATTCGATACTCGCGGGGGTGGATTCGGCCAGTAGCAGGCGGATGGCGGTGAATTCCTCGTAGAGCACCACGAATTCGTCGATGCAGTCGATGGGCGTCCGCCGATGCGCGTGATCGACCACCGGCAGCGGGCCGAATTCGGGATTCGGCGGGAGGCCCAGGCGCAGGCGCTCGTTCTCGACCTCCGCCCGCAGCCTGGGCAGGGACATCGATTCCGCCACGCGCGCACCCTCGTTGAGCCGGCGAATGGCCGCCGCGCGATCGCCGCGCAGGGCCTTGATGCGGGCGCCCACCACGTAGCGGGCGAGTTTGAAATCGACGACACCGGCGTCGGGGCCGAGTTTGTAGCCCTCGTCGAGCAGTCGTTCCGCCTGATCGATTTCGCCTCGCTCGTAAAGGAGTTCGCCCAGCAGAGAGCCGGCCAGGCGCGCGCCGTAGGAGTGAGTGCCGCCGGACTGTTTGGCGATCTTCAAAGCGCGCCGGAAGTATTGCTCGGCCCCCGCGAGATCGAGTTGCAGGCTGGCCGCGATCCCCAGGAAGCACAGGCCGTGAATGTTGTTGTAGACGCCCTTGTTCCGCCGCATGTAGGGCGCGGACCACTCCTGGATGCGCACCGCCTCGTCGAAGTCGCAGCGGTAGCCGGCGGCGAGGCTGGCCACGTTCGCGCCGATGGCCACGACGTAGGGCGACAGTTCGTCCGCGCGGGCGAAGCACGGTGCGAGCATGGCCTCCACGCCGATCACGACGTCCGCGCGCACGGTCACCACGGCCTGCACCACGCCCGCCTCCGCGCGCAGGCGCGTGACCGTGTCCGGGTCCAGGTCGCCGCGGGCGAGATTCGATTCCGCCAGGCGCAGTGCGCGTTCCGCGGGTCCGGCGCGATGCAGCAGGATATTGGCCCAGGCCAGATCCAGTTGCAGCCGCGGATGCGTGTCGATGACGGCCGGGGGCAGTTTGTTCACCAGTCCGATGAGGCTGGCCATCTGCCCGTATTCGAGCAGTGACATGCCGTCGCGTTCGACGATCTCGACGGCGCTCTCCTCGTCACCGGCGAGCAGGGCGTGGTCCACGGCCTCGCTGACGTGCCGGTGCTCGGCGAACCAGGACGAGGCCGCGCGATGCAGTGCTTCGATCCGTTCGGGCGGTTCGCGTTCCAGCCGTTGCCGCAGAAATTCCTGGAACAGCTGGTGATATTGGAACCATTCGCCGCCGTCGAGCCGGCGCAGGAACAGGTCCTCCTGCTCGATCCGTTCGAGCAGGGCCTGCCCGTCGGCCGCGCCGGTAAGAGCGGCGGCCAGGTCGCCGCAGATGCGTTCGGTGATCGAGGTGGCGACCATGAAATCGAGGACACCGGGTTCGAGGGTTTCGAGCACGTTCTCGGCCAGGAACGCGCCGATGGCGTGGTGCCGTCCGGTCAGCTGTCCGATGAGTTTGCCGGGATCGTCGCTGCCGCGCAGGGAGAGTGCGGCCAATTGCAGGGCCGCGGCCCAGCCGCCGGTGGATTCGGTGAGGTCGTCGACGTCCTCGCGGTCCAGGTCCAGTCCGTGCAGTCCGATCAGCAGGGCGGAGGCCTCGTCGCGGTCGAAACGCAATGCGGCGGTATCGATCTCCACCAGCTCGTCGCGGGCGCGCATGGCGCTCATGGGCAGCCCGGTCTGAGTGCGGCTGGCGACCATGAGATGCAGTGCGGGACTGCAGCCTTCGAGCAGAAAGCGCAGGGCGGCGAGGGTGGCCGGATCGGTGACGCGATGCCAGTCGTCGATCACCACGGTCAGCGGTTCGCCGCGCCGGTCGATGTCGTTGATGAGCGAGGTCAGTACGAAGCGGGCCGCCTCGTCGCCGTGCTCCTCGAGCAGTTCGCCGAGTTCGGCTGCGAGCGTGGGGCGTACCGCGCGGACGGCATCGATCAGGTGCGACAGGAACCAGACGACATTGTCGTCGTCCTTGTCGACGGTCAGCCAGGCCACCGAGGCCCCCGCGGCGGTGGCGGCGGCGCACCATTGGGCGGCGAGGGTGGTCTTGCCGAATCCGGTGGGGCCGTGGATGACCGCGAGCCGCCGCAGCGCGCCGGCGCCGTGGTCGCGACCCGCGCGCAGGGCGTCGAGCAGGCGCGGGCGGTCCACCAGCGCGCGGGTCAGTTCCGGTGGGCGCAGCCGGGTCGCGGGGACGGGCGGTCTGGTTCGAGTGATCGATACGCGCGCGCTGAGCGGCCAGCCGGTGCCGGTGGGTGTCGAGGTGGAGCCGGGCTGGGCCGGTTCGGCGGGCGGGATCGGCAGCGGGAGCTCATCGGGGACGAGACCGTGCCGCGCCTGGATCTCGCGCAGCGCCTCGCCGAATTCCGCTGCGCTGGAGGGTCTTTCCCCGCGTTCGCGGGACATCGCGCATTGGATGGCGTCGGTCAGGTCGGCCGGCAGCCCCGACTCGGTGAGGTCGGGCAGCGGGTGTCTGGTGATGCGGACGAACTGCGCCACCAGTTGTTCGCCACTGCGGCGTTCGAATACCGCGTGCCCGGTGCCGGCACAGAACAGGGTGGAGGCCAGGCTGTACACATCGGCGGTGACATCGGGCGCCTGCCCCTGCAGGACTTCCGGCGCGGTGTAGGCGGGCGAGCCGGCGACCGTGCCCACGGTGGTCTCGAAACCGCCTGCGAGCCGGGCGATTCCGAAGTCGGCCAGCTGTGGCTCGCCGTATTCGGTGAGCAGGATATTGCCTGGTTTCACATCGCGGTGCAGCAGGCCGCGCCGGTGCGCGGTCTCCAATGCGCCCGCGATGCGGACGCCGATGTGCAGGGCGTCCTGCCAGCCGATCGGACCATGTTGCTGGATGCGCGCGTCCAGTGATCCGTGCGCGTGATACGGCATGACGATGTAGGGACGTCCGGTCGCGGTGGAGCCGACCTCGAAGACGCTGACGATGTTCGGGTGGCCGGAGAGTTTGCCCATGGCGAGTTGTTCGCGCACGAAGCGTTCCAGGTTCTCCGACTCCAGGTCGGCGGTGAGCACCTTGATGGCGACCGTGCGTTGCAGGGTGGCCTGAATGCAGCGGTAGACGACGCCGAACCCGCCGCGCCCGACCTCGGCCGCGCCGCTGAATCCGGCGGCTTCCAGCTCCGCCGCGAACCCCGAGGTGGGGTCGCGTTGCGTGGAGAACGGATCGATTTGCACCACGGCGACCCCGATACGAAAACCAGCCAATCATCCCGAGCATAAGCCCGTTACGGCCATTGCGCGGCCGGTCGGCGGGGGCCGTCACATGGTGTTCGCATGCCGTGCGACGGATGCTTCGCAGTGGCTGCCAAAAGTCTTTGCGCGGGCGGCTACAAGGTCATTGACTGGGGCACGGTGTCTCACTACCGTTAGTTGGGACATCACGTCTCATACATGGGCGAGGGAGCCTGATATGACCGATGCCGATCCCACCCTGCACCCCTCCCGGTGGGCTCCGACTTTCATCCGCTGGCACGGCACCGATGTCGGCTGGTGGCAGTCCTGGAAGCTGGCGCTGGGGATTCTGCCCCGGGTGCGCGACCACACCCTCCTCGACTACGCGGCGGCGCTGCCCGGCGCGGACGATGTCATCGTGGCCCGGGTGCCGTTCGCCCGCTTCGTCATCGTGCGCAGCCCGGAGCTGGTCCGGCACGTGCTGGTGACCAACCAGAACAACTACACCAAGAGTCCCGAATACGACATGCTCGCAGTGGCTTTCGGGCGCGGCCTCGTCACCGACCTGAACGAGGAGAACTGGCAGCGCAATCGGCGGCTGGTGCAGCCGATCTTCGCCAAACGCAATGTGGATGGCTTCGCGCCGGTCATGGTGGGGGCGGCGCAGGACGCGGTCGACCGGATCCGGGAGCTCGGCGCGACCGGTGCGCCTGTGGATGTGGGCGCCGAAATGAACCGGCTCACACTGGATGTCACCTCCCGCACCATGTTCGGTACCGATATCACCGGGCCCATGTCCGAGGTGGTGCTGGCGCGGCTGCTGCGGTTCTTCGGGCGCGGGTTCATGACCAATGCGAGCCATCCCATCCATCATCTTTCGGTGTGGGTGCATCGGCGGTTCGGGCGCGGGGATGCCGCGAATTCGCGGCTGCCCATGCGGATCATGCGCACGGCGGGCTGGGTGATCGAGCCGCGCACCATGCGGGATCTGCGGCATGCCGAGCAGGTGGTGGACGGGCTGATCGCCGATCATCGCAGCGGGCGCATCACGCGTAAGGACAATCTGCTCGCGCTGCTGATGGACGCGGAGGATCCGGAAACCGGTTACCGGTACAGCGATCAGGAGATCCACGACGAGCTGATGACCTTCATCGGCGCCGGAATGGAAACCACCGCAACGGCTTTGACCTGGGTCTGGCAGTTGCTGTCGGAGCATCCCGAAGCGCGTGACCGGTTGCAGGACGAGGTGCGTTCGGTGCTGGGTTCCCGGCCGGCCACCGCGGCCGATGTCGAGCGGCTGCCGTGGACGCAGGCCGTCATCCAGGAGACCATGCGGTTGCTGCCCCCGGTCATCGGATTGGCGCGCACCGCAAAGGATCACGATGTGCTCGGCGGTTACCCGATCGAGCCGGGTGCGACCGTGGCGATCATCCTGCACGGGCTGCACCATCATCAGGGGGTGTGGGAGCGGCCGGAGGAGTTCGATCCGGGGCGTTTCATGCCGGATCGGATCGAGCGGGCGCAGAAGCGTGCCGCCATTCCCTTCGGGGCGGGTAAGCGCATGTGTGTGGCCTCCGGGTTCGCGAGCATGGAGGCCACGCTGGTGGTCGCCACCTTCGCGCAGCAGCTGGAGTTCGATGCCGTCTCCGACCAGCGGGTACGCCGGCAGATCTCGTTCACCGGCGGTCCCGACGGGCCGCTGCCCATGCGTCCGCGGTTCCTGCCGGAGCTGAAGCACACCGGCACGGCCGTATAGTCGTAGCCGTGAAACCGCCCGTCGACCTGCGCCGTCATCACCGGCGTTCGGGCGGTCAGCGCTGGAGTGAGCACAATTCCGCGCGGCGCATGCTGATTCTCGAATCCGCGACGGAGTTGATCGAGGAGAACGCGCTCGGCGCCGAGGTCTCCATTCAGCAGATCGCCGAGCGGGCCGGGCTGGCCCGCTCGGTCATCTACCGCCAATTCGAGAACCGCGAGGATCTCGAGGCCGAGGTGCGGGCCTTCATCTTCCAGCGCTACCTGGGCGAATTCGAGGACATCCTGGTCCTGGATCCGTCCCGCACCGCCGAGGACATCATTCTCGACGTGATGCGCACCGTGGTCCGCTGGGCCGACGACCACCCCAACCTCTACCACTTCGGCCAGACCGGCCCCCTGCCCGGCCACACCACCGCCGACACCATGGCGACCTTCCGCCACCAGGTGGCCGACACACTGTGGCAACGGTTTTCGTCCTGGACAGCGGTACTCGGTATCGACGTACAACCCTTCCACCAACTGGTCTACGGCCTCGTCGGCCTGGTCGAAGGCATCGTCACCCAATACCTGGGCGCCCCCCACGCCACCCGCCCCGACCGAGAAACCATCGCCCGCCTACTGACTTCCTCCGCCTGGTACCTTTTCGACGGCCATGCCCGAGAACTCGGCTACACCTTCGACCGCACCGCCCCCGTAGCCACGGCCCTCAGCACCCTCTTCACCGCCGCCGCCCAACGCCCCACCCCCGAAAACCCCCTCCCCTAACCAAGATTCGATCCCCCGCAACGCAGCACCGGCCATAGCCGTCGGCGCATTGGTGAACCCGTGCCCAGAGTCGGGATACACCCGAATACTCACCTCGCACCCCGCCGCAGCGAGCCGGGCAGCCAGCGCCCGATTGTCTTCGAGCAGGACATCCAGCCTTCCGACCACCAGCAGCACCGGCGGCAGACCACCGAAGTCACCGTAGAGCGGCGAGATATCCGGATCGGTCCGATCGGCCACCTCCCCCACGTACGCCTCGATGAAAAACTCATCGGCATAAAGCTTTCCGCCCGCCGACAGCCCACTGAGGTCATAGGCCCCGAACTGCAGCACCACCCCCGCGAACCGATCCGCCAGCCCCCGATCCCGCATCCGCAGCATCGTGGCCGCCGCCAGATTGGATCCCGCCGAGAATCCGCCGACCGCCAGAACGGTCGTCCCGAACAACTCCTCCGCCCGCTCGACGAGCCACAGCGCAGCCGTCTCACAGTCATCAGGCGCTGCGGGCCAGGGGTTTTCAGGCGCCAGCCGATACTCGACACTCACCACGACGACCCCGAGCGCATCCGCCAGCTCGGCATTGCGAGCATCCCCCGCCCGCGCCGATCCGAGATAGAACCCACCCCCATGGATATCGAGATAAGCGCCACGAATCTCATCCGTCCGGGGAACGGTGACCCGCACCGGAACCGACCGCCCCGCGGCCTCCACCACCCGCTCGACACCTCTGCCGCCCGGTGGCAACACCCGCGCAGCATGCCTCTCCCGTGTCTCCCGCAACTCCGCGAGGTTCGCCGGCCCTCTCTCCATACTTCCCACCACCTGATCCGAATAGCCGAATGTCGGTCAGCAGGATCAGATCAGGCGATGCGGGACGCGATCAAACAACCGATCCGCTTGCGAGCCACAATGATCGGTTGTCGCTAGGTGGATATGTGCTTCATACCGCGGCCATCTTGCTTTGCCGGAAGGGGCTTTGGCGATGATCTTGGCTGACAATGGGGGGATGGAGATTGCTGCGCTGGTAGGCGAGTTTGTGGAGAAGTATCGGGGTGGGGCGGCGCCTTTGGTGGAGGTGGGGGATGTCGTGTTGCGGGGGGTGGCGGAGACGGTGGATGGGCAGGTTGACGCGGGATTGGTGGGGGAGGTGGTGGAGATTTTGTTTGCGACGATGCGGGCGGCGCCGGGGGTTGGGGTGGCTGCGCCTCAGGTCGGGATTCCGCTGCGGGTGGCGGTGCTCGGGGATCCTGCGCCGGTGACAGAGGAGGTGGCGGTTGCTCGGGCGCGGCGGCCGTTGGCGGAGTTCGCCATTGTGAATCCGGCGTACGAGGCTGACGGGGATGAGGTCGGGTTTTATGAGGGGTGCTTGAGTATGCCTGGGTATCAAGCGGTGGTGCGGCGGCCTGAATCCGTCATTGCCACCTATGAGGATCTGGATGGTGTCAGGCATACCGAGCGGCTGAGTGGGTGGCCTGCGCGCATCTTTCAGCATGAGACGGACCATCTTTCGGGCGCCATCTATATCGACAAGGCCGTGACCAGGTCCATCACCACGAATGCGAACCTGCAGAAGTGGTGGAGTCAGCCGACACCCGCGGAGGCATCGCAGGCACTCGGATTCACTTTGCCTTGACCGTGTTACCGGGGATTCACACCAAGTGGACCTGGACGCCTGCTTCCTCGATGGCCGCGATGGCAGTGGGATCAGCGGCGGTGTCCATCACCAGGATGTCGACGTCTTCGATGGGGCAGATGCGGGCCAAGGCGGTGCGGTCCAGTTTTTCGGCGGTGGCCACGGCTATTACGCGCTGGGCGCGGCGGACCATTTCGGCGTTGACGCCCGCCTCGTCGAGGTGGCGGCATTGGGCGCCGCCTTCGGCGGAGATGGCGCCTACGCCGAGGATCACTGTGTCCAGGCGTAATTCGGCCAACGAGCGCTCGGCCAGGGGGCCGTGGAGTTCGTAGGATTCCCGGCGGGCCATGCCGCCCAGGCAGATCGTGCGCAAGTGGGGACGCAGCACCATTTCGCCGGCGATGTTGAGCGCGTTGGTGACTATCACCAACTCGTGGTCGGCAGAGGTGGGGAGGTCGGGGCGGCCGGCCAGGGCGCGGGCTACGGCTGTGGTGGTGGTGCCGCCGTTCAGGCCTACCACTTCGGACGGATCTATCAGGCCGGCAGCGTGTTCGGCTACGCGTTGTTTGGCTTCGCCGCCGGTGCCACGGTAGCGGGCGGGGAGGTCGTAGGCGACGGTGGTGGCGACTATGCCGCCGTGGGTGCGGGTCGCCAACTGCTGGTCCGCCAGGGCGGTGAAGTCGCGGCGGATGGTGGCGAGGGAGACGCCGAGCCGGTCGGACGCCTCCTCCACCGTGAGCCGGCCGGACTCGGCCAGCAATTCCAGCAGGCGGTTCCAGCGCAGGGACCGATCCGCGGGAGCCGTCATTTCACGCTGCCCGCGGTAAGGCCGGCGACGAGGCGCTTCTCGATGAGGGCGAAGAGGATGACAACGGGCACGATGCCGACGGTAGAGATGGTGAAGACATATTGCCAAGCCGTGTCGTATTGACCGATGAACTTGGTCAGCGCCACCGACAGCGGTTGATTCTGCGGCGTGGTGAGAATGACCAGGCTGGCGGCATATTCGTTCCACGCCGACACGAACGCGAACACGATCGCGGTGACCACGCCCGGCCACACCAGCGGCAGGCTCACCCGGGTCAGCGTCTGCACCCGGCTGAGCCCGTCCAACTGCGCCGCCTCCTCGATCTCCAGCGGCACCCCGGCGAAGAAACTGTGCAGAATCCACACCGCGAACGACAGATTGAACGCGGCATTGACCAGGATCATGGCCAGCCAGGTGTCATTGATGCCGAGCGTGAAGAACTCCCGGATCAACCCGGTGACCAGCACGACCGGCTGCAGCATCTGAGTGATCAGCACCAGCCCGAGAAACGCGCCCCGCCCCGGAAACCGCCGCCGCGCCGTGTAATACGCGGCGGGCACCGCCACGATCAGCACCAGCAATGTCGCGCACCCCGAGATCACCAGCGTGCTGACCAGATTGAACGGCAGCGGCGTCTCCGGCGTGTTCCACACGGTCACGTAGTTGCTCGGCTGCCAATGCTCCGGCAGATAGGTCGGCGGGATACGCAGGATCTCCGACCGCGATTTGAACGACCCGAGCAGCATCACCAGATAGGGGATCAGGAAGATCGCCGCCAGCACCACGCCGACGGCCGTCAGCTCCCAGCGTCTGCGCCCGGTCATCGGGTCTCCTCCCCCGCCGGGCGGATGAGCTTCACATAGACGGCGATGATCACCGCGATCAGCACGAAGTTCAGCACGCTCATCGCGGCCGCGGTCGCCACCTGCTGGTTCTGCCGAATCAGTTTGAAGGTCAAGGTCGTTGTGGTGTCCGCCCCGAATCCGGCGATGCTGCCGGTCAGAATCTGCAGGATCGGCAGCGAATTGAACGAGTTGATGATGTTGATGATGGTCGCCACCGCCATGGCCGGCCGCAGCTGCGGCAGCGTCAGATGCAGGTAGCGCTGCCACGAACTCGCGCCGTCCACCCGCCCCGCCTCGTCGATCTCGGCCGGAATCGATTGCAGCCCCGCCCGAATCGTGTAGGTGGTGAACGGAATGGACACGAACACCGCCACCCCGATCGCCACCAGGAAGGCCGGCCCGGCCTCCTTGGTGAACCCGAATCCGCGATGCAGCACCCCGATATCCACCAGGAACCGGTTGGCGATGCCGACATCCGGATCCAGCATGTACTCGAAGATGGTCGTGGTCATCACCACCGACGCCGCCCACGGCACCAGGATGGCCAGCCGCACCGCGGTCCGGCCCGGGAAGTCCTTGTTCAGGAATTGCGCGAGCCCCGCCGACAGCACCAGCGTGATGGCCACCACCGCGATCACCCAGATCACGGTGTGCCACAGGATCGACGGCAGTTCGTCGATGGCGAACAGCTTGCGGAAGTTGCCCAGTCCGGCGGGCCCGCGATCCTGCCCGTAGGCGGTGAGATCGCGGGTCGACGTCCACAGCATGTAGCCCGCCGGGAACGCCACCACCGCCGCGATGAGAATCAGCACCGGTCCGATCCAGGGCAGCGCGCGCACCGACTCCTTGGGGCGGGTCAGGACCGCCCGTCCGGAAGGCGCGGCCGCCGCCCTGGACCGGGTAGCGGCGCCCCTCAACTCGCCGCCTGCTGAATCTTCTGCAATACCGAGGCCGGGTCGGCGCCCTGCGCGACGGTACCCATCAACTGCTGGATACTGCCCTGCACCGCACCCCATTTCGGGTTGCTGCTCGGATAGAACTTGGCCACCGGCAGCGTGGCCGCGAAGACCTTGGTGACCGGGTCGTCGCTGAGGGCCTGCGCACCACTGGTGGTGACCGCGATGAAGTGCTCGGCCGACACGAACTTGGAGTAGACCGGCGCGGAGTAGAAGTAGTTCAGGAACTTCTTTATGGCATCGGTCTTCTTGCCATCCTTCTTGAACGCCATCAGATGGTCGGCCACGCCGAGCGTGACGGGCGCGCCGGTCTGGGTCGGCGTGGGCGCGGTGGCGTACTTCAGGTTCGGGTTCTTCTGCGCGATCTGGCTGATGGTCGGCGGCAGGCCCTCGATCATGCCGATCTTGCCCTGGATGAAGACATTGAGCAGCGGGGTGCGGTCGGTGGCGCCCGGGTTCGGTTCGGTCACACCGGCATCGATCATCGCCTTCATAGCGCGCGCGCCCTCGAGGTTTTGCGGGGTGTCCACGGTGATCTTGTCGCCATCGGACCAGCCGCCACCCGCGCCGAACGTCCACAGAGACGTTTCGGCCTGCGTCTCCTCCTTGCCGAGCGGCAGCCCGTACCCGGAGACGCCGCCGCCCAGCGCCTGGATCTTCTTGGCGTCATCGGCGAGTTCGGTCCAGGTCTTGGGCGGCGCGCCGATCCCGGCCTTGGCGAACAGGTCGGTGTTGTAGAACAACGTCCGGGTGGAGGCGAAAAGCGGGAGCGCCCACTGGGTTCCGTTGATCGACGCGTTCTTGGCGAAACCCGGCTGGATGTCGGAGAGCACGGCCGGATCGACGATGTCGGAAGCCTGGTACAGCTGCCCGTCGGTGGCGAAAGTGGAGTAGGCGTCGATGTTCAGGATGTCGGGCGTGGTCGACTTGGATTGCAGCTTGGTGCGGACCACGTCGTTGATCGAATCCCAGGACTCCAGCTGCAGATTCACCTTCAGGCCGGGGTTCGCCTTCTCGAAGTCGGAGATGATGCCGGTCCACTCCGATTTGGTGCCGTCGCTGTAGATGGGCGCTAGGAACGAGAGGGTGTTGGGGTCCGAGTCGTCCGAGCTGTTCCCGCCGAATCCGCAGGACGAGATCGTCATAACCAGGCCGGTCAGCAGCGCGACTGACGAAAGCGCGCCGCGGAGTGGACGTTTCACGTCGAAGACCTTTCAAAAGCACACCCGGCGACCCGAATCGCCGGATGATGTAACGAACGATTCGGTCGGTTGAATCTAACTCGTATCGTGCGCGAATGTGATCGTTTGAGCTGTAAAATTGACATGAACGATCACTCGACTGATGCTGGGTACATGTCGCCCGTCGAACCCCACCCACCCGCAACACATTTGGCCACCGAGGTCGCCACACAGCCCGACGACTGGGTACACGCCGCCACCATCGCCGCCGAATATTCTTCGGTGCTCCCGCATCCCGGCGAACGCGTCGCCATAATCGGCTGCGGCACCTCACTGTTCATGTCCCGCGCCTACGCCACCCTGCGCGAATCCCGCGGCCAGGGCCTCACCGACGCCTGGCCCGCCAGCTACCCGCACACCAGCCGCGGCTACGACCGCTACCTGGCCATCTGCCGCTCCGGCACCACCACCGAGGTGATCGACGCGCTCTCCAGCCTGCCCGCGGGCATGCCGCGCACGGTCATCTGCTCCAGTCCCGGCACCCCCGCACTGGAACTGGCCGACCCGATCCTCATCGACGAGGTCGACGAACAATCCGTGGTGCAAACCCGTTTCGCCACCACGACACTGGCGCTGCTGCGTCATCACCTCGGCGAGAACCTCACACCGGTGATCGACCAGGCCCGCGCCGTCCTCGCCGAAGACCCGGAAACCGCCCTCGCGGCCGTCCGATACGCGGAGCAGATCAGCTTCGTGGGCATGGGTTTCGCCGCCGCCCTCGCCGACGAGGCCGCCCTCAAGCTGCGCGAATCCTGCCAGTCCTGGACCGACTCCTACCTGGGCACCGAATACCGGCACGGCCCCATCGCCATCGCCGCCCCCGGCCGCGTGGTCTGGGCCTTCGGCCCGATCCCGGGCCTGGCCGCCGATATCGGAGCCACCGGAGCGCATTTCGAGCATCGCGATATCGACCCGATGGCCGAGCTGGTTCGGGTACACCGGTTGTGCATGCTGCGCGCCGCCGATCTGGGCCTGGATCCGGATCATCCGCGTAGCCTGAGCCGTTCGGTGGTACTGGACTGAACCGTTCGGCGCCGGTGAAGTGAGGAGTCTGCCGTGAACGCTGTCGCACCAACGGATCTGGTGCTCGCCGTCGACGTGGGCGGCAGCACCACCAAAGGGGAGATCACCGATGCCGGCGGGACGGTTCTGCACACGAGTACCGTCGACACCCCTTACGGTGCGGCCGCGTTCGACGCCATCGCCAAGCTCGGTGACGGACTGCTGGCCGAACTCCCGCCCGCGCAGCGCGCGCGGGTGACGCGGGCGGCGATCATCCTGCCGGGCATTGTGGACCGCGAGCATGCGGTCGCCGTCTTCGCGGGCAATCTCGGCTGGCGAAATGTGCCGATAGGCAGCAGATTCAGCGATCAATGGGGCATGCCCGCGCTGCTGGACCACGATGTCACCGTCGCGGGCTGGGCGGAGTGGCGGCACGGCGCGGGCCGCGGCTTCGACGATGTCTGCGCGCTGATCCTGGGCACCGGGATCAGCGGCATCACCTCGGTGGCCGGTCGGCTGGTGCGGGGTGCGGCGGGCCAAGCGGGCGAATACGGGCATATCCCGATCCGGCACAGCGACGGACTCCCCTGCCCGTGCGGCAATACCGGCTGCGTGGAAACGGTCGCCTCCGGACCCTCCATCGCCCGCGCCTACGCCACCCGCACCGGTCGCGAAATCAGCGGCGCAGAAGCGGTTTTCGCGGCCGCATACACGGATCCGGAAGCCCGCGCCGTCATCGACGACGCCATCGACGCCCTGGCCACCGGTCTGCTCGGCACCATTCACGCCACCTGCCCCGAATTGATCATCCTCGGCGGCGGACTGGCCCGAGCCGGCTCGATCCTCACCGACGCCCTGCACGCCCGCTTGACCGCGCTGCTCCGCGTCGCCCCGGTCCCCCGGGTAGCCCTGGGAGCCTTCGGCGTTCGCGCGGGCCTCGTCGGCGCCGCCTTACTGGCCCGCGAAGGCCATCTCGAATGAAGGCGCAGCCATGAACGAGGAGTTGACGCTGCGCGGACGGGTCATCACGGCGTCCGGAGTGCGGGCCGACGCGGTCGTAACGGTGCGGGGTGAGCGCATCGTCGCGGTGCGGGACTTCGCGGAATGGACCGCACCGCCAGAACACTCACCGCCGGAATTCGCGGGCACGGTGCTGCCGGGACTGGTCGATATCCACAATCACGGCGGACTCGGGCACCGGTTCGACACCACCGATGCGGCGGAAGCGCTGGCAGCCGCGGAATTCCACCACAGCCAGGGCTCGACCAGCGTCATAGCCAGCATCGTGACGACCGCTCCCGCGGAAATGCTGCGACAGACCGCGACACTGCGCGAACTCGCCGCCCGGGGAACGATCGCCGGAATCCACGCCGAGGGACCATTCCTCTCCGAAGGACGTTGCGGCGCACACGATCCCGCCTACCTCCGCGACCCCGATCCCGCTCTCATCGAGCAACTCCTGAACGCGGCCGACGGCTACCTACGCGTCATGACCCTGGCCCCGGAGCGACCCGGATTCGACAGCGCCGCAACACTACTCACCGAACACGGCGTGATCGTAGCGGCCGGCCACACCGATGCGGGCTTCACCGACTTCCGCGCCGCCCTCGCACCCGCGGGCCACGCCACCCTCGTCACCCATCTCGCCAACGGCATGCCGCCACTGCACCACCGCTCCCCCGGCCCGGTCGCCGCCGCACTGCTCGCCGCCGCACAGCAACACGCATTCCTCGAACTCATCGGAGACGGCGTCCACGTCGACCCCGGTTTCGCCGCTCTGGTTTTCGCGACCGCCCCCGGCCGCGTAGCCCTGGTCACCGATGCCATGCAGGCCGCGGGAATGCCGGACGGCCGCTACCGCCTCGGCCCCCGCGAAGTAGTAGTCACCAACGGCGTGGCCCGAGTCCACAGCGGCTCCATAGCCGGCGGCACCGCCACCCTGCTCCACTGCCTCCGCTGGGCAGTCCGCGAATGCGCTGTCCCCCTACCGGATGCGATAGCGGCAGCCACCACCATCCCCGCCGCGGCCCTCCGCCTCCCCGACGTCGGAGACCTACGCCCCGGCATGTACGCCGACGCCCTGGTGCTCGACGACGACCTGAACCTACGCCGCGTACTACGCAGAGGCCGGTGGCTCCCGTGATCCTCACCGTAACCCTGAACCCCGCCTACGACATGACCTACCGCCTGGACACTTTCGCCCGCGGCCGGGTACAGCGAGTGACCGAGGTCGAGCAACGCATAGGCGGCAAGGGCATCAACGTATCCCGTGTCCTGGGCCAACTCGGAATAGAGGCCCTGGCAACAGGTTTCTCCGACGAAGCCTTCGCCTCCGCCGCCGCCCAGGACCTCCCCGCCGACTTCATCCCCGTCCTCCCCCGAGTCCGCCGCACCGTGGTCATCACCGAATCCGCCGACGGCACCACCACCGGCCTCTGGGAACCCGGCGCCCGCCCGAACCATCCCGAAGCCGCCATGGACCGCCTCCGACTACGTATCACCACCCTCCTCCCCACCCTGCGCGGCATGGTCATCTCGGGCTCGCTCCCCAGCGGCGTGGATCCGGCCTTCCCCGCCGAACTGGCGGGAACCGCCCTCGCGGCAGGCATACCCACCATCTGCGATGTGGACGGCCCGGCCCTCGTCGCCGCTGCCGCGATCCCGGGTGTCGTCCTGGTGCCCAATGAGGACGAACTCGCCCGCCTCACCGCATCTCGCAGCTCATCCTCTCCGGTCACCGAGTCCGCCGAGACCGCGTGCTCCCATCCCGCTGCCACAACCGAGACCGTGATCACCACGGCCCAGCCCCTCCTGGACGCAGGCGTACGCGCCGTGATCGCCACTCGCGGCCCCGCGGGAATGATCGCCTGCACACAATCCGGCTCCTGGTCCGCAGCTCTTCCGGAGCCCATGTCCGGCAACCCGACCGGCGCGGGCGACGCCGCAGCCGCCGCCGTAATCGCCGCTCTCGCCACCTCTCCCCAACCCGACTGGCCGACCATCCTCACAGACGCGGTAGCGACATCTGCTGCTGCCGTGGCAGTTCCGGTAGCCGGCCAGATCGACCTCGCCCTTCGCGAGGGCCTGTCGTCACAGATCATCGTCACCCGCGCCCGCCGTGCGGCCCAGGAGTTGCCCTCATGACCTGCCGTCCGCTCCCCGGCTTCCTGGTTCACGTGCCCGCGATGATCACTGTCCACGCGGACTTGCCCGAGCCTGACCTGCCTGCGGCAGTGGCGGTTTCCACCGCCGATGCGGCCGCTCTCGAACCCCGTCTGCCGCTCGCGCCGCAGGTTCTCGTCAATCGCTCTCGCACCACAGCTCAGGAGTCGCCCGCGTGACTGTTCTTCCTCTCTCCGAACTGTTGTCCATTGCTCGGCCCGGGGGGCTGGCGGCTTTCAATGTGATTGCGCTGGAGCATGCGGAGGCTATTGCTGATGCGGCGCAGGCGGCGGATCGGCCTGCGGTGTTGCAGATTTCGGAGAATACCGTGCGGTATCACGGGGGGTTGAAGGCTATCGGTCGGGCTTGTCTGGAGGTGGCGAAGGAGAGTCCTGCGGCGTTGGCGGTGCATCTCGACCATGCCACTTCGCATGAATTGGTCAGGGAGGCGGTCGAGGTCGGGATTCGGTCGGTGATGTATGACGGGTCGGCGCTCGATTACGCCGCGAATGTCGAAGCGACCGCGCGGATCGCGCGGTGGTGTCATGAGCGGGGTGTGCATGTCGAGGCGGAGCTCGGGGAGGTGGGCGGGAAGGACGGGGCGCATGCGGCGGGGGCGCGGACCGATCCGGATGAGGCGGTGGCCTTTGTTGCCGCTACCGGCGTCGATGCGCTGGCGGTGGCGGTCGGGTCATCGCATGCCATGCACAGCCGGGCTGCGCGGCTGGATGAGGAGTTGATCGGGCGGCTGGCGGCGAAAGTGCCGGTGCCGCTGGTGTTGCACGGCTCGTCGGGGGTGCCGGACGCCGGATTGCAGGCGGCCGTGCGGCAGGGCATGGCGAAGATCAATATCGCGACGCGGCTGAATATCGTGCTGGCGGAGGCGGTCCGGGTGGCGCTCGCCGCGGATCCGGAGCTGTCGGATCCGCGGCGCTACCTCGGTCCCGGGCGAACGGCGGTGCGGGCCGAAGTGGAGCATTTCCTGCGTTTGCTCACCAGCCCGCACACGCCGTAGTCCGTTCAGGCCGCGAGATACTCGCGCAGGGTGACCGGCGGGCGGCCCGTGAACTGCTCGATGGATTCGGTAACCCGGAACAGCTCGTGGCCGGATCCTATGGCGGCGAACATGGTCCACAGGTGGACCAGATGATCGACCGTGACTTCATCGCGGTAGATCGTCATCGCGCGGCGCGCCCATTCGTCGGGGTCGACATCGACATAGGGCACGCCGAACAGGTCCGCCGCCTCCCCGACCGTCATGATCTCGCCCGCCAGCCACAGCACCGGATCGACCGCGCCTTCGGTCCGCAACACACCGGACCCCACATCGGCGACATCGGAGCCGGCGATCAGCGGCAGGACGGTATCCGGCGAGCCGAGCGGCAAGGCGAGTTCCCCGCTGTCGCCGATGGCCACCCGCAGGTTCTCGAAGAACACCGCGGCCCGCAGATGCACCGCACCGATGCCGGCCCGATCGAGCGCCTGTTCGGCCACCCAGTGCCGCCGCATGTGCGGCGTCCCCGCGTTCGGGTCCGACCCGAGTTGCGAGACCGCCACCACCCGCTCCAGCCCCGCCTCGTGACCGGCAGCGGCGAAAACCGCTGCCGCGTCCAGCATTCCGGCGGTCACCGGATACGTGAAGTAGGCCCGGCGCACCCCCTGGACGGCAGGCTGCACCTGGGTGATCTCGCGCAGATCACCCAGCACGACCTCCGCGCCCAGATCCTTCAGTTCGGCGGCCCGCGCATCATCGCTGTGCACGAAGGCGCGTACCGGAAGCCCGGCGCGGAGCAGGTTCTCCGTCACCCGGCGGCCGGTCCCGCCCTGACTGCCGCCCGCCGCACCGGTGACGAGTATCGGTTCCATAGTCGTTCTCCTCACTGCTGTTTCGGCAGTTCGAGGGTGAATGCCCGCTGATCGGCGAGGGCCGCCAGGAACTCGGCGGCGTCGAAGGCCTCGGCGACGCTGGCCACCCCGGTCTTGGCCCCGCCCTCGGCGAGCCGCACGGCGGCCTCCACCGAAGCCAGAGCGGCGACCCGCCAGAGATCCCGTCCCCGCACCGACCCGGCCGCCGCCCCTTCCTTGCCGAGGACCTGTGCGGCGACGGTGAATTCGGAGTCCGCCCGCGCCTCCGCGTCTGCCCCTTCACTGCTGAATGCCTGCTCCTCCTCGAAGGTGCGAGCCGTCAACTGCGCCTCCACCGCCTGCGTCCGAGTATGCCGGGGCACGGTCACCGCCTCCGGGAACGGCACCGGCGCGATCATGCTGCGCGGCCCCACCGGCGGCGGGAACGCGAAGATCGCATTGCGCGGTTCCACGAATCCGAGCTGCAGCTTGCCCTCGGACCACCCGATGCGGTCGGTATCCGCGAACAGTAGTCGCGCGGACTCGACCGCCCCGTGCGTCATCATCCAATTGCTCACGGAGTAGGCGAGAGTGATCCGCTCGATGTCGGACACCCCACGGCCGACGGCCCCCGCGAGCAGATCACCCACCCCACCGTAGAAGCTGACGGACGGCAACATGGTGATCCCGGCGCGCTGCGCCGACTCCTGGAAGGTGTCGAACAGCCGCTTGACGGTATGCACTTCGACGGAATGATCGACGTAGTGGCTACCCCCTTCCACCGCGGCGACCGCCACCGGTTCGCATGTGGTGGCAAAAGGCCCAGCGCAGTGAATGAGCACGTCAGCGGCCGCGGCGACCGCGCGCAGCCCCACCGGATCGTCGAGGGCGGCGGGCATGGCCCGGCCCCGGCCGTCCGGTAATCGCCCGGCGAGTTCGGCGAGCGCGTCCGGATCCCGCCCGGACAGCACGACTTCCTTTCCGCGGGAAATCAGTTCGTCGGCAACCAGCCGGCCGGTGTGACCGGTGGCCCCGTAAATGGCGAATACGGTCATGAATATCAACTCCCGAATCGGGGTCGGGCGACAATGCACGCCCGCCCCTCAGGGTAGGAGCGACCACCGACAAACCCGTTGTATCCATAACGATCCGGCGGCTACGTGGTGAGTAGATGGATACGGAGCCGCTGAGCCGTACCGTAAACGGGAACTCCTCCGGCACAAGCCATCACGAGAGCCCGAGGAGCCCGAGGAGGACGACATGAAAGAGCCGATCTGCATCGACTGCTGGCGACGCGACCACCTCACCTTCGTGCAACGGCTGGATCCGGCCTACGTCAAGCCCGGTCCGGTGCACCGCTGCGCCATGCACAAGGCCTATTTCGAGGATCTGAACAAGGCCCCCGAAACCCGGCAGGAAGCCGCGTAACCTGGATATATTGCCCGATTCCGGGCGGGTGGTAGGGGATGATCATGGCCAAGATGTCCATCGACGAACTGCTCGATGTTTTCAAAGGTATGACGCTGCTGGAGCTTTCGGAATTCTGTAAAGCCTTCGAGCAGGAGTTCGGGGTGACCGCCGCCGCCCCGGTAGCGGTGCAGACCGTCCAGGACGCCGCGCCCGCGGCGGATGCGGCCGAGGAGCAGAGCGAATTCGATCTGATCTTGGAGTCCTATGGAGACAAGAAGATTCAGGTGATCAAGGCCATGCGCGAGGTCATTCCCGGCCTCGGCCTCAAGGAGGCCAAGGACCTCGTCGAGTCCGCGCCGACGCGCGTACTCGAACAGGTCGATCGTGGTGCGGCCGAAACCGCCCGCATCAAACTGGAGGCCGCGGGCGCGACCGCCGCTTTGAAGTGAACCACCTCGGAGTAACCGCTCAGTCCGTCTCGGTCCGCCGGCGCGCGGCGGTTTCCAGGTAGGCGCTCAACTCGGATTCGAGCACGCGGTCCAGCGCCTGGTCGAGGCTGTCCCGCACCGCGCGAATCCCCAGTTCCCGCAGGTGATTGAGCATCTTCGTGGTGTTCGCGATCTCGGCATCGGTGTCCGGCAGCCAGCCCGCACCGTGCTCGGCCACAATGTGGTCCTTGCCCGCCGTCACCATCAAGCGCGCGATATCCTCGAGCCGCCCGACCATGGCCTCGTGCAGATCGATCAGCCCGGGCAGCGCGAAACCGTAGTTGCTCAGCGCCGCGAAGGTCGCCAGCAGATCCGGCCGCGTGATCTCGGCCGTCTCACCGTGGATCCGGACCAGCCCGAGCTTCCCGAGCCGCTCCAGCTGGTACTCGTCCACCGGATGCCGCTCGTCGTCGCCGAGGAAGGTATCGATCAGCTCGACCGGAATCTCCACGGGCGCTTCGGGTTCGCCCCAGGTGGCGGTGACCGCCTGCTGCAGGCCCAGGATCTCGGTGAGATCCTTCCCCGTCTCCCAGCTGGTGATGAAGTCGGCGATGTGCGCGATGGTGAAGCCGCGCTGCAGCAGCGCGTCGATGATGCGCAGCCGGGCCAGATGGGATTCGTCGTAGAGCAGGGCGCGCCCGCTGCGCCGCGTCGGCGTGGGCAGCAGGCCGCGTTCCTGATAGGCCCGCACATTGCGGGTGGTGGTGCCGGCGGCCCGGGCGAGGTCGTCGATGCGGTAGTCCGCCACCTGAGTCGCACCCGCCCTTTCCGCTGCCGATTACCTGATGACGACAGTATCCCGGGTGGTCAGCTCGAAATCAGCCAGGTCGACCCCGGCCAGCTGGCGGGCGAATTGCGTCCCGAACCCCGGATACATGGTCGCGTTGAAACCATCCTCCGTGAGATACCAGCTGCGGCAGCCGGAATTCCAGGTGGTGGCGGCCAGCCGCCGCTGCAATCGCGCGTTGTAGCGATCCTGCCGCTCGCGGCGCGGTTCCAGCATGCGCAGGTCCCGGTCCAGGATGAGGCCGATGGCGTCGGTCAGATAGTCGATCTGCGCTTCCATGTAGACGAGCGCCGAATTGTGCCCGGGCCCCGAATTCGGCCCGAAGGTGAGGAACAGATTCGGGTAGCCGGCCACCGTGACGCTCTTGAACGCGTATGCGCCGCCGCGCCATTCGTCGGCCAGCACTCGCCCGTCGCGGCCGACCACCGGGATGGGCGTGCCCTGCTTGGAGATCTCGAACCCGGTCGCGAACACGATGCAGTCGGCGCGATGCTCGATGCCCTCGGCCGTGCGGATGCCCTCCGGGGAGAGCTCCGCGATCGGCCAGGTGACCAGCTTGCAGTTCTCCGCCTGCAGCGCCGGGTAGTAGTCATTGCTGATCAGCAACCGTTTACAACCCGCCCGGAAGTCCGGGGTGAGCTGGCGGCGCAGCCACGGATCCCGCACCTGACCGCGCAGATGAGCGAGGGCGACCTGCTCCACCACGCGTGTCAGCGGCGATTTCCAGACCACGCCGAGCGCCACCGACTCGTGTCCCCAGAACCAGGCCTCGCGCGCCAGCGACTGCGCGCCCGGCACCTGCCGGTACACCTGCTTGGTGAGCCCGTTGGTGCGGCGGTTCACCCGCGGCAGCACCCAGCCGGGCGTGCGCTGGAAGACCTTCACCGATCCGGCCTTGCGCACCAGTTCCGGAATGATCTGCACCGCACTGGCTCCGGTGCCGATCACGGCCACCTTCTTGCCGGTGAAGTCGTAGTCGTGATCCCAGCGCGCACTGTGGATCCGATGGCCTTCGTACCGGTCGAGGCCGGGAATGTTCGGGAAGCCGGGGTTGGCCAGCGGCCCGGAGGCGAGAACGACACTGCGCGCCTGCAGTTCCGGGCGTCCGTCGGCGAGGCGGATGGTCCACAGCCCGAGGGCCTCGTCGAACTCCAGCCCGGTCACGGTGTGCCCGAATCGGATATGCGGCCGGATGCCGAACCCGTCCACCATGCTGTCGATGTACCTGAGGATCTCCGCGCTGCCGGAGTAGGTGTGCGACCAGTCCGGATTGGGCGCGAAACTGTACGAGTACAACCGCGACGGAATATCGCAGGCGGCGCCGGGATAGGTGTTGTCCCGCCAGGTGCCGCCCACCCGCTCGTCCCGCTCCAGGATCACGAAATCGGTGATCCCCTTCTGCCGCAGGCGGATCGCGGTGCCGATGCCCGCGAAGCCCGCGCCGATGATCACCACATCCAGTGGCTTGCCCGGGGCGCTCATGCGACCGGCTCGTAGGTGAGTTCCTGCGACCAGGTCGGCTGCCCGGGCAGCAGGCGGTCGGGAATGCGGGCGGTCAGCTTCACCATGGCGTCGGCGAACAGGTGGTACGGGTGATCGCGATTGATGACCCACTCGCCGTGCATCTTCACGATCCGGTACATGGGCACCCGGTTGGCGATCGGATTGCGCTCACCGACCTGCTTGAACCGCTGCATGGCCGCGTACAGCTTCTCCTCGTTCACGCCCATCTCGACAATGTTGTCGCGCATCTTGTTCAGCAGCGGAACGTAACTGAGCACGCCGATCAGCAGGGACGGCTTGACCCAGCCGCCGATCAGGTCGGTGGCGAGCTTGCGCACACCGGCGTGGCCGAGCAGCTCCATGACCGCGTAATCGGTGGCCAGATGCCGGGATTCGTCATTGTTGATCTTCTTGAAGACCTCCTGCGCGACCGGGTCCTCGATCTCATCGGTGATGAACTTGATGAGCGCGCCGTCCAGCGCCACCTCGAGCATGGGGATGACGGTGCCCAGGAAGGACAGCGACATGCCGTCCGCGTACTTGTCCAGGAAGTCGATCACCAGCTTCACATTGATGTTCGGCTCCGGGATCTCGTCCCCGTCGAGCATTCCCCACCGGCGCATGAGCGCCAGCTCGGCATTGGCGTGCCGCTGCTCCTCGGCGTGGAAGTAGCGGTAGATCTCCGCCAGCGTCTGCGTCGGCGCCTTCTTGGCCATGGCCGCGAACCCGCGCGCCCCGACATTCTCGATCCACATGAGATCGGCCATGAAAGGCTTCAGCTTGGCATGCAGTTCAGGATCGATGAGCTCGGTTCCCGGTGCGTCCCAGTCGATATCGGCCAGCGCCCACTGCTTGGACTTGATCTTGGTCAGCATATTGTCGAAGTCGAAGGACATGTCAGACTCCTGTCTTCTCGATGGTCTTGCCAGCGCTCGCCGAATCCTCCTGCGGCAGGACGCGATTCAGGACGCCGAGAGCATGGGTGTAAAGGGCGGGGAAGTGCCGCTTGAGGTGCCACACCACCTGTGCGTCCAGCTGCGGCACCACATACAGCCGGCCGCGATCGTTGGCATCCAAGGTGGTGGCCGCGACCCGTTCCGGGGAGAACCCGGTCCAGCGCATGAGCTCCTCGGCCAGCCGCGACGAACCGGACGTGATCCGGCCGTCGGCAACCACATTCGTCTTCACGAAGGTCGGGCACAGCGCGGTCACCGCGACACCCGTACCGGACAACTCCGCCGCCATGGTCTCCGACAGCGAGACGACCGCCGCCTTCGACACGTTGTAGGCCGCCATGCCGGGCGCCGCCGCGAAGCCGGCCGCGGAAGCGACATTGATGATCCCGCCGCGCCCCGCCGCCCGCAGCTGCGGCGCGAAGATCTCGCAACCGTGCACCACGCCCCACAGGTTGATCCCGAGCGCCCACTCCCAGTCGGTGAACCCGATGTCCCCCACCGGTTTTCCGCCGATGCCGACACCGGCGTTATTGATCACCAGCGTGGGCGCGCCGTGGAAGACGAGCTCCGCGTGCAGCGCGAGACTCTCCACATCCTCGCGCCGGGAGACATCGCAGAAGACGGCATGCGCGGTGCGGCCGTACCGCTGCTCGATGGTGCGCACGGTGTCGTCGGCACGGTCCTTGTCGATATCGGCGCACAGCACCTCACCGCCGCGCGCGGCCAGCTCCAGCGCGAAGGCCCGGCCGATCCCGCTACCCGCGCCGGTGACAACGGCTTTGGCGCCGCGCGATCGGCGCGGTCCGCCCAGCGCCAGCGTCAGCTCGTCCAATGGCCACATGGTCAGCCCACCTGTTCCTGAATCGGGGAATTCGCCCGCGCCAGCGTGGAAGTCACGAAGGCCGCGGCATGGCGCAGCGCGGCGGCCGCCTCCGGGACGAGCAGCGGCAGGGCCTGGAAGACGTGAATCCGGCCGGGCCACAACTGGAGTTCGCACGGCGTCCCGGCCGCCTCGGCCATGGCGCGCAGGGTTTGCGCGTCATCGGCGAGCATCTCGCCGGCACTGGCCTGCACGAACAGTGGTGGCAGCACCGCACCGGCGGGAATCTGTAACCGCAGCCGGGGCGAATCGACCGGCTCGTTCGCCGTGTAGTGCTCGATCATGCGGCGGCCGACCCATGCGGGAGCCATGGGATCGGGCAGGATGCGATCCCGCCGCTCGGCCAGTGTCAGCGTGGGATCCAGCAGGGGCGAGAACATGAACGCACCCGCGGGCTGCGGTTCACCCGCCGCGCGGTTCTGCAGCAGCAGATCGAGAGTCAGATGACAGCCCGCGGAATCGCCGCCGATCACTACATTCCCGGCTCGATACCCGTGTGCCAGCAGCCAGCGATACCCGGCTGCCGCATCCTCGGCCGCGGCCGGGAAGGGGTGTTCGGGCGCGAGCCGGTAGTCGACGACGAACACCGGCAGCCCGGTCGCCTTCGACAGCCGGGAAGCCAGACCCCGATGCGTGCGGGCCGAACACACCACATATCCACTGCCGTGGATGTAATAGATGGCCTTGTCGCCATGTCGAACCCCGGCGGCGCGCACCCACTCGCCGTGCACGCCGCCCGAGTTCACCCGGCTGACGAAGGTCCCGGGCAAGGTCGGCCCGAAGGCCGCCATGATCCCGGCGATCAGTCCCCGCCCGGCCGCTATTCCGATCCGATTATTGGGTAAAACACCGTTGACCTGGCGCAATCCCAGCACCGACGCGGTGGCCGCAAGCTGCGTTCGCGCCGATGCCTTGTTCGGGACTGCCGTGGCGACCTGCCTCGAGAAGGTCGCCTTTGACCCGCTTCTCGTCATGCCACGTAGCATCACCGCTTAATGTGCCAGTTGTCAATGGCACATTTGTTATCAGCTAGAAAGACCTAGCGAGATTCTTTTCGCACACTCCAACCACCATCGACGACCAGGTTCGCGCCCGTGATGAAGGAAGCGTCGTCCGAAGCGAGGAAGGCTACTGCGGCGGCGACCTCTTCGGGGGCGCCGAGGCGGTCCAGAACTGTTGCGCGGGCTGATAATTCGCGGCCTTCGGCATCTACGTCATCCCATACCGGGGTGAGGATGGGTCCGGGGAGGACCGCATTGACGCGGACGCGGGACGGGCCGTATTCGACTGCCAGCTGGCGGACGAGGGCGGTCAGGCCACCCTTTGCCGCTGCATAAACCGGGTATCCGGGGAGGCCGAAGTTGGCGTGCACGCTGGAGATCGCGACGACATTGCCGCTTCGGGCGGTCAGATCCTCGATGAAGGCTCGGACGCCGAGGAACAACGGGGTCAGGTTGACGGCCAGGCCGTCATCCCACTGTCGGCGGGTGAGTTCGTGAGCCGGGATGATCTCCTGGTGAGAAGCGTTGCTGCACAAGAAGTCCAGTGGCCCGTACCGCTCGTTCACGTGCTCCCGCAACGAATTCCATGATTCTTCCGCCGACACGTCGCAGTGCCGGAATTCCGCGCGCCCGCCGGTCGCCCGGATCTTCGCGGCGATCTCCGCGCCGCCGGTGTCGTCAATATCGGCGATGACGACCGTCGCGCCCTCCGCGGCAAGGCGTTGCGCGGTGGCCGCGCCGATGCCGGAGGCGGCGCCGGTGACGACCGCGACCCTGTCTGCCAGACGAGTCATCGTCTTCCCTTTCGTGATCATCGCTGAAGGTCGGGACCGCTGCCCACCGGGCCGAACGCCACTTCCGGCGTTACCAGGCCACCCCTCATGACAGCCGCTCCCACGCGAGCGGCGCCCGGTCCGGTGGGTCAGCGGCCGTCTGCGGGCGCCGGTCCGATATCGGCGAAAGGCGTTGCCGGCAGGCCGGTTGCGCCGGGGGTGCAGGCGAACAAGCGGCCCGCGTCGGGTTCTCGCGCGGCGTCGCCCTCCGCGGCGGTGGTTATCACCAGAATGTCCAGGCCCGGACCGGCGAAGGTGCAGCTGGAGACCTGGGCGGGACCGACGGCGACGGCGGCCCGCGGTCGCCCGTCCGGGTGGAAGGCGCGGACCTCGCCCGCTCCCCAGACCGCTATCCAGACGCAGCCGTCGGCGTCCACGGTCAGGCCGTCGGGCTCGCCGTCGTCGAAGGCGGCGAATTTCCTTCTCGCACCGAGAGTTCCGGTTTCGAGGTCGTAGTCGATGGCGTCCACTTGGAAGGTCGCGCTGTCGGCGTAGTAGAGGGTGCGGCCGTCCGGGCTCCAGCCGAGACCGTTGGAGATGGTCACGCCGGTGAGCAAGGCGGTCAGGGCGCCGTCCGGGTCCAGGCGGTAGAGGGCCGCACTGCCGGCCACGCGATCCTCGGCCACGGTGCCCGCCAGCAGGCGGCCGCGCGGGTCGACCTTCGCATCGTTCAGGCGGGCGCCGGCCCGGGGCAGCGGCAGGGTTGCCAGCAGCGTGCGCGTGCCATCGTCCGCCACGCGGAAGATATTGTCGCCCAATGCCGCCAGGACTCCGCCCGATGCCGTCGGCAGGACCGCACTGAGCGGCGGATCCAGGGTGATCGTCGCCTGCTTCACCAGATCCGGCGGGTCACCGGCCAGGGCGGCCCGGTGGATCTGTCCGGCGCGGATATCGACCCACAGCAGTTCCGCCGTGCGCGAATCCCACACCGGCCCTTCACACAATCGCCCGGCCGGAGGTGCGCACACGTGTGCCCGCAGCATGTCCATGACTGCTCCCGCTCCCGATTACGTCGGTAGTCCGACGGCGCGTTCGCCGCTGCGCCGCTGCTGGATCACCACGGCGACCACCAGCAACGCGCCCTGCGCGACGTTCTGCCAGAACGTATTGACGCCGACCACGTTCAGGCCGTTGTCGAGCGCGCCGAGCAACAGCACCGCGAGCAGGGATCCGGCCACGGTTCCCTTGCCGCCCTTGAGCGCACAGCCACCGAGCGCGGCCGCGGTGATGGACTGCAATTCCAATCCCTCACTGCCCGAGACCGGCTGCCCGGATCCGGTGCGCGCGGTGAGAATGATGCCCGCCAGCGCGGCCACGACCGCCGACAGCACGTACACGGCGACCAGATACTTGTTGATATTGATGCCGGAAAGTCGTGCGGCAGTGTCGTTTCCACCGATGGCATAGATGTTGCGCCCGATATCGGTGTACTTCAGCAGCACGTGCACGCCCAGCGCCACCAGCGCGAGGATGACCACCGTCACCGGCAGCCCGAGAATCTTGCCGCGGGCCACGAAGATGAAGATGTCATTGTCGAGCACGAAGCCCTGCGCCTTGCCGCCCGAAATCAATTGGGCCAGGCCCTTGTACGCCGCCAGGCCGGCCAGCGTCGCGATCACCGGATTGACCCGCCCGTAGACGATGATCACGCCGTTGAGCAGTCCGAGCAGGATCCCCACGCCGACCGCGGCGAGCATGCCCAGCAGGGCATTACCGGAGGTCGCGGTGAAGGCCATGGCACTCACGACGGACGCGACACCGGCCTGCGAGCCCACCGAGACATCCAGCGCGCCACAGATGATCACCACCGTCTGCACCATGGACAACAGCCCGAAAACCGTGACCGCGTCACCGATTCCGGCGATATTGCGCGGATCCAGGAATCCACTGTTGAGCCACGCGAAGATCGCGACGATGACGGCGAGCGCGCCGATCAGGCTGAGATTGGTGGTGCCGATGAAGCGGAGTACGCGGCGCGGAGTCAGGGACGTCACGCCGCCGAGCAATCGGGAGAACATCGGCTGCGGCGCGGACATCGCAGGCTCCGTGGGTAATTCGAGTTTCTGATCGGTCATGGGATTCCTCAGGATGTCGCTGTCAGATCGGACGCCATGGCCAGCGCGAGAATGGCCTCCTCGCCGGCCTCGGCGCGGTCCAGTTCGCCGGTGACCCGGCCCTGCTGCATGACCACGATCCGGTCGGCCAGGCCGAGCACCTCGGGCAGTTCCGAGGAGATGACCAGCACGGCCACGCCGGTCTCGGCCAGATCCTCGATGATGTGGTAGATCTCGGCCTTCGCACCCACGTCGACGCCGCGGGTGGGCTCGTCCAGGATCAGCACCTTGGGTTTGCGGGCCAGCCAGCGGGCCAGCACCACCTTCTGCTGATTACCGCCGGAGAGCTTGCGCACCTCCTGATCGAGCGAGGGCGTGCGGATGCGCAGCGCCTCCACGTACTCGGCGGCCAGCTGCCGTTCCGCGCCGCGGCGCACGAAACGCCAGCGCCGCAGGCGATCCAGCACCGCGAGGGTGATGTTGTCGCGCACGCCGCGCTGCAGGAGCAGGGCCTGCGCCTTGCGTTCCTCGGGCGCGTAACCCATGCCGGCTCGTACCGCGTCGCGCGGCTGCCGCAGGCGCACCCGCCGGCCGTCCACGCGCACTTCACCGGATCGGATGGGCAGGTCACCGAACAGCGCGCCCGCCAGTTCGGAGCGGCCCGCGCCGACCAGCCCGGCCAGCGCGACCACCTCCCCCGCGTGCACGGTCAGGCTGACGTCGCGGACATCGTCGGTGGTGACGGCGTCCACTTCGAGCAGTACCCGGCCGCGTTCGGCTCGCTTGCGCGCGAACATGGCCGACAGATCGCGGCCGACCATCATGCGCACGATCTCCTGATCATCGGTGTCGCCGGTATCGCGCACGCCGACCAGTGCGCCGTCACGCAGTACCGCGACCCGGTCGGCGACCTGGAAGATCTCCCGCATCCGGTGCGATACGTAGATGACCGCGAGTCCGCGCTCCCGCAGCCGGCCGATGAGCGCGAACAGCGATTCGGTCTCGTGCTCGGACAGCGAGGAGGTCGGCTCGTCGAAGGCGATGACCTTCGCGTCCGTGGTCAGCGCCCGCATGATCTCGACCATCTGCCGTTGCGCCGCAGTGAGTTTCGAGCCGAGCATGTCGGGATCGAGATCCCGGTCGAAACCGAGGCGGGTGAGGTCGGCGCGCATGCGGGTGCGCAGGGCCGTCCGGTCGAGCATGCGGCCCGCGCGGCGCGGCAGCGAACCCAGGTAGACGTTCTCGGCGACCGAGACGTGCGGGACGATCTCCGGTTCCTGCCCGATCACCCGGATGCCCGCGGCGCGGGCATCCTTCGGCGTCGCGAATTCCAGTGTCACACCGTCGAGTTCGATCGTCCCGGCGTCTGGAATATGGTCGCCGCCGAGGATTCTGATGAGCGTGGATTTGCCCGCGCCGTTCTCACCCATCAGCGCGGTCACCATGCCCGCGGGGAAGTCCAGGCTCACCTCGCGCAGCGCCGGCACGCCGGCGAAACTCTTGGCGAGCCCGGACACCCGCAGTCCGGTCAGCTGCATGTCATGCCCGACTGCTGCCAGTTGCTCGCATCCACCATCTTGGTCGGCGCGAATACCTCGGCGGGCATGGCCTTTCCGTTCTTCAGGTAGTCGTACATGGTCTGCACGGCGAGGGAGCCGACGTCCTGGCCGTTGATCCACAGCGCCGCCTTGAAACCGGTCGGCTTGCCGCCGCGCCATTCCTTGCAGGCGAGGTAGGCGCCGAGGCCGACGCCGATCACATTGTCGGCGGAGTAGCCGGCGTTCTGGATGGCCGCGACGCCGCCGCTGACGTTCTCGTCATTGCAGCCCATGACAACCCAGTGCTTGACCGAGCGATTGCCGGCGACGGTCGCGGAGATCTTGTTCTGCGCGTCCGAGGGGGTGTTGTCGGTGCCGACCTCGATGGTCTTCACATCCGCGCCGGACGCGGTCTTGAACGCCGTCTCATTGGCCTTGACCCGGTCGGTGCAGACGGTGACGTCCTGCTGCCAGGCGTCCACGATGGCGGTGTCCTCCGGCTTCCAGCCCGCCTGCTTGAAGAGCTGGCCCGCGCTGGTGCCGACCTGTTCGCCCATCTGCTGGCCGCTGAATCCGACTCGGGGAACGAGGTTTTCCTTGCTGCACTTCGAGGGGTCGGGGCCGTTGGTGCAGACCTGATCGTCGGAGGTGAGGAAGGCGAGGCCGCCGGCCTTGGCGAGCTGCACCACCTGCGGGCCGACCGACGGGTCCGGGACGACCGCGATGACGCCGTTCGCCTTCTGGTTCACCGCGTTCTGCACTTCGGTGACGGCCTTGTTGGCGTCATTGCCGAGGTCCACCACCTTCAGGTCGACGCCGAGCGCCTTGGCCTTGGCCTTGGCGCCGTCGGCCTCGTCGATGAAGTACTCCTGGTCGCCCTGTTTCTGGGCGTAGACGAGGCTGATCGACCCCGTGGTGTGCTGAGGCGCGCTGGCCGGCGAACCGGAGTCCTTGCCCGATGAGCAGGCGGTCGCGGCCAGGATGAGCGAGGCGCCGCAGACTATCGCGCTGGTCCATCGGCGTCGGTGGGTCCAGGACATGAGGACTCCTAGGTGATCTGCCACACAGTTGGGCATCCGTCGTGATGCCGGTTACAGTAGGACTTCTGATAACTGTTGTAAATACTGTTCGAAGAAGTCATCGATCAGGCCGTCCGGTATCTTTTCCGGGCGCAACGGAAGGAGAGTGGGCCCGGCCGTGTACCAGCTGACCGCGCGGGACATCAGGCGCCGCAACAGGTTCACCGTGCTGCAGGCGGTGTACGCCGCCGAGGGCCACACCAGTCGGCAGCAGATCGCACAGGCCACCGGCCTGTCCTTCGCCACCGTCGGCAATATGATCGCCGAACTCCTGGACGTCGGCGTCCTCGCCGAACTCGGTTACGAGGCCGCCGGAATCGGGCGGCCACGCGCCCAGCTCGCCGTGAATCCCGACCGCGGCTTGCTGATCGGCGTCGATATCGCCGAAACCAGCATTCACTTCGACGTTTTCGACCTGGCCATGACGGTGCTGCGGTCCGCCGAGATCCCCGTCGATCCGGGCGCCACCACACCCGCCGATATCGCGGATCTCATCGTGCGCGGGATCGGCGAGGTGACCGGGGAGGACTCCGGCAAGGTGCTCGGCGTCGGGCTGAGCGTGCCGGGGCTGGTGGAACCCGAACAGGGGATCTCGGTGTTCTCGCCCTACTGGCATTGGCATGACGTACCGCTCAAGGCGCTGCTGGAACCGCGGCTGCCGTACCCGCTCTACCTCGACAATCCACTCAAAACCAGTACGGCGGCGCATCTCTGGTTCGGCGCGGGGCGCGATGTGGACGACCTCATCGTGATCACGCTGCGGGCCGGGGTCGGGATCGGCGTGGTCATCGACGGGATGCTCTACCGGGGTGTCACCAACAGCGCGGGCGAATGGGGGCACACCACGCTCGTGCCCGACGGACGCGCCTGCTCCTGCGGGCGCAACGGCTGCGTCGAGGCATATGTGAGCGCGCCGGGAATCGTTGCGACACTGCGTGACATCGATCCGGCCAGCCCGTTGCTCGCCGGGGACGATGCCACCGTCATCCGGGCCATAGCGATCGCGGCCGGACAGGCAGACGCGGCCGCTGTTTCGGAGCACACCGCGGCGCTCGAGGTCATCGAGCAGACCGGCCACTATCTCGGTGTGGCCGTGGCCAATCTGGTGAATCTGTTCAATCCGCGGCGCATGGTGTTCACCGATCTGGTGGCGCGGCAACTGGGCGAACCACTGCTGGAGGCCACGCGGCGGTCGGCCGAACGGCATGCCATGTCGGACCCGTTCGCGGCGGTGACGCTGCAACTGTGCGGTCTGCCGCACAATCCGGCCAGCCTCGGCGCCGCCACCTTCGCGCTCGAGGGATTCCTCGCCGACAGAGAGCGATTCGGATCGGTGGCGGCCCGGCGCGCCCTGCGGGCCTCCTCCACCTGACGGCTAGCGGCGTTCGCCAAGGTGATCGACGGCGGCGATCATCCGGCGGGTGAGGTCCTCCGGGTCCGCGCCGCCGAGTTCCGAACCCACCAGTGCGCCTTCGTGCCACAGCGTGGCGAAGCCGTGCACCAGGGACCATGCGGCCAGCTGCACGGCCGGGTTGTCGGCGGCGGGGATATCCAATTCGGCTACACCGCCACGCAATTCAGCACTGGAGCCTTCCCGCGCGGCGATCAGGCGCGGATCGTCGACGGCAAGCAGGTCCCGGCGGAACATGACATCGAAGTGGCCCGGATAGCGCCGGGCGAAACGGGTGTAGGCCACGGCCATCTCACGGAAATTGTCTGCCGCCGAGTGTAATTCGGCGGCGAGCAGGCCGTAGCCTTCGATGGCGAGTTCGGTGAGCAGGCCCTGGCGGTTGCCGAAATGGTGGGCGGGCGCGGCGTGCGAGACGCCGGCGCGCTGAGCCAGGGCGCGCAGGGAGATCGAATCGACTCCCTCGGAAGCTACTTGTTCGGCCGCCGCCTGCAACAGCGTGGCCTTCAGATCGCCGTGGTGGTACGCGCTCTTGGGCATCGTCCGATCATCGACCACAATCTAGTCATTGACAAGTTCTGCAGGTCAGCCTAATCTAGCCAGTGTCAAGATTCGCTGGATGCTTCAGGAGCAACCCATGGCACCGCTCATCGTTCTGTTCGCCGTCACCGGTGTCACCCGCTTCGTCGGCTGGCTCGGCTTCACCGCATGGCTCGACTCCTGGCCGCACACCGTCCGGCTCGGGCTCGCCGCCATGTTCGCGCTCACCGCCAGCGCCCACTTCCTGCCGCCGCGCCGCGACGCCCTCATCGCCATGGTGCCGCCGCGGCTGCCCACCCCCGCCCGATTCGTGACGCTGACCGGAGTGCTCGAATCGGCCGGCGCCATCGGGCTGCTGATCCCGATCTTCGCACCGGCCGCGGCCATCTGCCTGGCGGTACTGATGGTGGTGATGTTCCCAGCCAATGTGCGGGCCGCCCACAGCGGGGAGGGCCTGCACACCATGCCGCTCCCCCTGCGCACGCTGGTCCAGATCCTCTTCATCGGAGCGTGCGTGCTCGCCGCCTTCTGATACGGCACCGGACCCGATGGCCGCGAACCGCTTTCAGCGCTTCGCGGCCATCTTGTCGCGCATGCGGTTGAGCGTGAGCCGCCACAATGCGGTCGCCACATCGAGCGGCACGCGGGGGTTCGCGGCCTCCTTGGCCACCGCGATGCGGGCCCGGCGCATCAGCTCCGGCGAGGCCTTGTCCGGATGGCCGGTGTCGAACGGCGGGCGCGGGTCGTATTCGATGGCCAGCTGGGTCAATTGCGCCACCTCGACACCCGCGATCTCGCCCATCAGCCACAGGCCCAGGTCGATGCCCGCGGAAACTCCTGCGGCGGTGACGATCTTGCCGCTCTGCACGATGCGATCGTGCGGACGGGACTCCACACCGAACGCGGCCAGCCCCGGCTGCGCCGACCAGTGCGTGGTGGCGGGATGGCCGCGCAGAATATCGGCCGCGGCCAGCACCAGTGCGCCGGAGCAGACGGAGGTGGTCCACTGCGTCTGCTGGTGCACCGCGCGCAGCCATTCGATGAGTTCCTTGTTCGCCATCGCCGCGGTCGTCGAGGAGCCGGATCCCGGGACCAGCACCAGATCCGGGGCGGGCGTCTCGGCGAAGGTGTGCGTCGCGCCGAGCGCCAGCACGCCGCTGTCCGACACGATCGGGCCGACCTCGTTGGAGACGAAACGTAATTCGCTGTCCGGGAGGTTCCGCAGCACCTCGTAGGGACCGATGGCATCGAGCACGGTCAAGCCCGGGTACAGCACGATGGCCGTCTGGAATGTCATGGCGCACTCTCTCTTTCAGAACTTCGTGAACCGGGCGCGATACTCGCCCGGCGCTATGCCCAAGTGGCGATGGAAAATTCGATACAAGGTCTCCGGGCAACCCAGGCCGACCGCCGCGGCGACGCGATCCAGGGGTTGATCCGTTGTCTCCAAAAGCCTTCGCGCCGCCGTGATCCGCACCTGCTCGACATATCGGGCGGGCGTGGTGCCGGTCTCGTCGGCGAACACCCGGGAGAAATGGCGGGTACTCATGCCCACCTGCCCGGCCAGGCCCGCCAGAGACAGGTCCCCGGCCAGGTTCTCCTCCAGCCAGACCTGCAGCTCCCGAAGCGAATTCCGCTTGGGCGGGGCGGCGGCCATAGGTGCGCTGAACTGGCTCTGCCCACCCGGCCGATGCAGATAGACGACCATCCAGCGCGCCACTTCCCGGGCCACGCCGGGTCCGTAATCGGCGGCCACGATGGCCAGTGCCAGATCGATGCCGGCGGTGACGCCCGCCGAGGTCCAGACGGTGCCGTCCTGCACGTAGATCCGGTCGGGCTCGACCTTGACCTCCGGGAACTCGCTGGCCAGCAGCTCCCCGCCGAACCAATGCGTCGTGGCCCGCCGCCCGTTCAGCAATCCGGCCCGGGCCAGCAGAAATGTCCCCGAACACACGGATCCCACCCGCTCGGCACAGGCCGCGGCCGTGCGTAAGCCGGCCACCAAGCCGGGATCACTGCTCGCGGCCCAGGCACTCCACCCGCCGACGACCAGGAGCGTATCCACCGGTTCCCGCCACTCGGAAAGGTCGTGCGGCGCCTGCACTTCCACCCCGCACGACGACCGCACCGCCCCCGCCGGCACCGACGCGAGTTCCACCCGATACCCGTCGTCCCCGCACGCCAGCGCCGCACCCGAGAACACATCGGAGGGCCCGGCCAGATCCAGCAGCTGAAAACCGTCGAACACGACCATGAGCACCACCCGCATGCCCTCAGCCTGCTGCCACCCACCCTTGGCGTCAACGACACAACTATTGCAATTCGAGCCATCCAGCCCACCCACTCACCGCCCATCCACAGCTGGTTGCCAGCTGTGACCGGCCGTTCTCACAGCGACCCACGCTAATTTCCACCCGATCCCGCCCCCGGGACCGCTTCGAAAAAAGGGTGACCGCCGTGCTCAAACCTCTTCTGGCCCTGGCTTCCCTCGGCATGGCCGCAACCGCCCTCACCGCAGGCGCCGCCACCGCCGCCGGCCTCTTCACCCCCGGCACCCGCCAACCCGGCACCGACTACAACGACTACTGCTCCGGCGACCTCCTCCAACCAGGCGTCCACGACACCTTCGAAGCAGTAACCGAAGGCGGTGGCACCTACTGGAAATCAGTGGGCCCCATCACCCAATGGACCTTCGACCAAGGCACCACCTGGCCCACCACCTCCACCCGAGACGACACCTTCTGCCACAACGGCGACCTCACCTGACCCCCAGCCGATTACACCCCCGAGTACTCGACGGCATCCTCCTCCGCCGCTTGGCCCACGGCGGGCGCATGCTCACCATCCGCATTGACCTCGACGCGGAACTCTAACTGCGGGCGAGGGTTTCGCCTGGGAGTTGGGAGGCGTAGATGGTTTGGTGGATGGGGGTGGGGATGGAGGCGGCGCGGCCGAAGCGGAGGACTGCGCCGTTTTGGTAGGCGAGTTCGGAGGGGCGGGCGGCGGCCAGGTCTCGTTGCATGGATGAGGTGGTGTCGGGGCTGAAGGATTCGTAGACCTTCATCATTCTGTCTACGTCGTCCGTGGTGAGGGCTATGCCGCGGGCTTGGGCGACTTCCAGCACTTCGTGCATGGCCGCGCGGACCAGGGCGGCGGTTTCCGGTTCGGCGCGGGTGATTCCGACCGGCTGGCGGGAGAGGGCGCCTACACCTCCGTAGGAGGCGATGAGCATGAGTTTGCGCCAGAGGGTGGCCTGGATGTCGGCGGAGCGGGTTACGCCGATGCCTGCGGCCTCGAGGGCCGTCGCGACGGTGGTGAAGGCGGGGTTGAATTCGCCTGTCAGGGGGCCGATTTCGACGGTGGCGTCGGCGCCCAGGCAGCGGACCTCCCAGGGGGCTACGCGCTGGGCGATTACCACGCAGGTGCAGCCTAGGATGTGTTCCTCGCCGAGGACTGCGGACAGGTCGGAGGCGGCTTCTACGCCGTTCTGCAAAGGGAGCACGACGGTTTCGGGGCCCACCGCGGGGAGTAGAGCTGTTGCTGCTTCCGCGACTTGCCAGGCTTTGACTGCGACGATCACCAAATCAGCCGGGTCCGGATCGACTGTGGTTACCGCTCGGATGCCGCGGATGTCTACGTCTTCGCCGCCGCGGGTCAGGCGGAGGGGGTGTTGGGCTGCGGCGACGGTTGCGGGGCGGCCTATTACGGTTACCTGGTGGCCTGCGCGGGCGAGTACCGCTGCGAAGTAGAGGCCCATGCCGCCTGCGCCGAAAACCGTCACCTTCACGATGCCATACCTCCAAGATCGGGAGAGTCATCCCATCATAGGCTCGATGGCGATTCCCGCACGGGCAGAGCGTTTCTCGCCCCATTCGTAGAGGGCGGTGAGGACCGGGACCAGGCTCCAGCCCTCGTCGGTGAGATCGTATTCGACCTGCGGCGGGACGGTGTCGAACACTGTGCGGCGGACCAGGCCGTCGGCTTCCAGGTCGCGGAGTTGCTGGATGAGCATCTTCTCGCTGGTGCCGGCCATGAGGCGGCGGAGTTCGCCGTAGCGGTGGACGCCCTCCTTGAGGTGGGCGAGGATCACGGGTTTCCATTTGCCGCCGATCAGTTCGACGGTCACCTCGACCGGGCAGTAGTAGCGCTTGTCGGGCATGCCGGCCTCCCGGGGGTACTTACCGAAAAGTGCGTTCTTGTTGCACTGTAATCATCGCGCTTCCATGGACTTCTGCGGCACCGCGCCGCGGCATCGTTGCGAACAGGGAGTTCGAAATCCCATGAAGGTCATTACTTTCGACCGTTTCAAGCCCGGGGTCACCATGGAGACCATCACCCCGTTCCTGCCCGAGGAGGTCGCCAATGTGTGGCGGCTGTGGAAGGCCGGCATCGTCCGCGAGAACTACGCACGCGCCGACGAGCCCGGCGTGGTGATCGTCTTCGAGGTCGACAGCGTGGCCGAGGCCAAACGCTATGTCGACGATTTCCCGCTCACCAAGAAGGGCTTCCTGGAATGGACCTACGTCCCGGTGATGGCGCCCCTGCCGATCGAGGCGCTCATGGACCCGTCCGTCGACGTCGCCGAGCCCTACGACCGGACCCGGTGACGCGGCCATGCGATTCGCGCACGGCCTGAGGATCCCGCAAACCGTGGAGGACGCCTGCGATCCGTCACGCATGGCGCTGCTCATCTACGACATGCAAGCCGGAATCGTGCAGCAGCTACCGGACGGCGACCGCATCGTCGCCGCCTGCGTGCGATTGCGGGAAGCCGCGCGAGCCAACGGTTTCCGCGTCTTCTACACCCGGCACATGTCACTCCCGCCGGCCGCGGCGGGCGCGGCGCAATTGCGCACCGCCATGGAATGGCAGCACGTCGACGACCCGGCATCGATCGTCGCCGCCTTCCCGCAGGGCTCGCCGCAATACCAGCTGGTCCCCGAGCTCACGCCCGGCCCCGACGAGGTGGTCTTCGACAAGATCACCATGTCGGCCTTCGCCGCCACCCCGCTCGATATCGCCCTGCGCGACTTGGGCATCGGCAGTTTCGCCATCGCGGGCATCGCCATGGAGGTCGGCATCGAACCCACCGTGCGCCACGCCACCGACCTGGGCTACCTGCCCATCATGGTCACCGACGCCTGCGGCGCGGGCCATCCGGAGGCTGCCGAACGTTCCCACGCCGCACTGGCTTTCGCCGGTGGCTCGCGCACCACCGACACCGCCGCCCTCACCAAACTGATGGCGCCGGGCTGATCCGTCAGGCCGACGGGAAATTCCGGCGCAGCAGCGCCAGCAGATCCTCGATGTGCCGGTGATACCCGGCCTCCTGATAGGCCGGCGTATCCCGCATCGTGAACCCGTGCTGCGCATCGGGATACACGACGGAGGTGAAGGTGACGCCCGCCTCGGTGAGCGCCTTCTCGAAACGCTCGATCGCCTCGGCGTCCATGGACGAATCATTGTCGGCGTGCGCCGCCAGCACCTCCGCGCTGATGCCGTCGGCCTGGTGATGCGGGCTGTCCGGCAGGTCGTCGGCGGCCAGGCGCCCACCGTGGAAGCTGGCCGCCGCCGCGATCCGATCACCGAATTCCGTTGCGACGCGCAGCGCCAGCCGCCCGCCCATGCAGTAGCCGAGGGTCGCGTAGGGCGCGGGCGCGACCAGCGGTGACGCGTCCAGCCAGGCCAGGTAGCCACCCGCGTCCCGCATGGCCGCCTCCGGCGTGAGCTGTTCCCGCGCCGGCCCCAGCGCGGTGAAGAAGGCGGTGTGCGACTTGTCGAAGTCGACCTCCGGCGCGTCCGCCAGCGACCAGGTGCGATAGAAGACATTCGGTGCGATCACAGTGAACCCCTGCGCCGCAATGGTTTTCACGATCTCACCCAGCCACGGCCGCACACCGTACGCGTCCATGTAGAGCAGGACGCCGGGGTGCGCGGCGCCGTCGTCGGGATGGGCCAGATAAGCCTCTGCCGTGCCGTCGGAAAGTACGATCTCGATGGTGTCGAATGCAACGGATGCGCTCATCCCTGCTGGTTACCACACGGCGCTATTGCCCGGCCTGTGAGGCCGCCGCATGCTCGCCGAGATCGGCGAGCGACAGCAGGTTCTTGGGCGGAGAATCCCGGATCACCGTCGAATCGACCCGGCGATCGGCGCCCACATGCAGGAGTTCACCGCTCCCGAACTCACGCCAGCCCGGATCGGAGTCCATCCGCTCACTGGCGATCACCACGGCGGGATGGTCGGCCAGCGCGCCACTTCGGGCCTGAATGCCACGGCGGCCGGTGTGCTCCAGCGTGCTGCCGCCATCGGCACCGCCCGCAGGACGCTCGAGAACGTAGAGAGGATGCGTATCGGGGTAGCGAAGAGCCCAGAGTTCCGTGGCAGTGGTGAGAATGAGGTTGAGCGCGTAGATGGGCAGGTTGTCGGCGGCCCAGCCCACGGCGTCGGCGATACCGGCGGAGACATCACCCTGCCGGCTGTCGATGCACTGGGTGATGAGAGCGAAGAAGCGTTCGGAGTCCGTATCGCCGTGCACCAGCCCGAGGTAGCTGCCCAGCTCTTTCTCCAGGTCATCGAGGCCGTGCAGTACTCCGTTGTGCGCGAACAGCCGCCGATGCTGCTCGAAGGGATGCGTATTGCGCACCTCCAGCCCACCGGTCGAGGCGTAGCGGACATGCGCGATGAACGTCGTGGACTCACGTTCACGAGCCTCACGCGCGAACTGCTCATCCTGATACGCCGCTACCGGCTGCTTCTCCACCACCGGCACACCGTCCGCGGTGAAGGTGCCCAGCCCGACACCGTCCGGTTCGCGGCGGCTCTGTTCCGAGAGGCTGTCCGGCGCATCCAGCAGCCAGAAGGTGGCCCGCACCCGATACGGTGCGGCCGACAGTCCGAACAAGCGACACATGGGCACTCCTACCCGAGCCGTCCGTCCCCCGGAAGCCAGGGTAGCGGCCCACGCGCCCGGTCGTGCTCAGCCGATGGTGAATTCGCCCGAAGTACCCGTGAAACGGGTCAGCGTGCCACCCGCGTCCCGGCTGTCGCCGGTGTATTGGATGCGATAACGCCCGGCGGCCGCACCGTCCGGCACGGTCCACTGGATGCGCACGATCGAGGCCGCGGGCTGGCCGTCCGGCCGCGACCAGTGCAGCTCGGTACACCAGTCGTTATCGTCGTAAAGCCGCTTCCAATCCCCGCCCGCGGCCTGCTGTACCTCGAAATACGTTCCGCCGGTGTGGAAGTCATTGTTGGGATGCGCGCCCGCGAACTCCACGGCCACTGTCTGACCGCTGCCGTAGCTCGCGCCCGGCGGGGTCACCACATCACCGAACGCGTGCCCGGCCGCGGGCACGTCCGGGGGTACGGCGGGCAGGAAGTCCGGCTGCAGCCCCGAGGTCCAGTCCAGCGGCGCGGGCCCGCGGCCGAGATCGGTGCGCGCCGCCAAAGCCCGTGCCAGCCGGTCGAATTCCTGCATGTAGGCGGAGAGCGTCCAGCGCCCGTACAGCGTCTCGCCGCCCTCGTACTGCTGGGAGACGTACTCCTCGGGCGTGGTCACATAGCCGCTGTAGCCATTGGAGTATCCCTGCAGCAGCACGTTCTCGACATTCACGCCCAGCGCGCGAGCCACCAGCCGCCGGATCCGCAGACCCGACACGATGGTGTACTCGGCCGGCCCGGAGGCCAGCACGATCTCGCCGATGCGCATGATCTGGATCGGCAGCACCTGCGGATTCCACGGCCGCGGCGGCAGCGTACCCAGCGGCGCCACGATCAGCTTGGGCGCCTGCACATCCCGCATCCACTGCTCGATCGGCCCATTGATGCCGCCGAGCGCCGCCACCAGCGGATTGGTGTCACCTTCCTGCAGGAAGGGCAACTGAGTGTTCCAGTTGTCCTCCGAACTGGTGGCCGCCGCGGAAGCACCCATCATGGCGGGCGAGGTCCGGGCGGGCTTCCCGTCGGGCGTGTAGTCGCCGTCGATGGCCGTATCGGCCATGTTCACATAGCGCAGCACGGAGTCCACGCCGCCGCTGCGCATGGGCCGCGCGGAGTCGTAAGCCGCACGGGCAGCCTGGAATTGGCGTTCGCCGATGATCGCGCAGTTGGCGCGATCGTCCTCGGTGGGACCGCTGGGATGCCACGGGATCACGTTCAGGTTGGGCGTCATATCGCCCGCATTGGTCTGCGCGAAGGCAGCCACGAAGCCCGGCGGGCCGTCCTGATACCGCACGCCGTTCTCGTCGTGCTCCCAGCGATAGCTGGCGTAGCCCTTGTTGTCGGCGGAGATCAGGGTATTGCGGTCGGTGAGCGAGGTGCCGTGGGTGGCGAACCAGGTGATGGCCCCGATATCCCTGCCGCCCTGGCGCAGTCGCAGCACGGTCAGCATGGGGTCGATGGCTTCCGGGAACTCGGCCTTGTCCTCGGGCGGGTTCAGGTCGAAGGCCACCTTGGAGCGGTTGGCGCTGGCATCGTGCAGTTCCCCGGTGCCGACGAGCAGCGTGCCCGGGGCGAGCCGGTCGTGCGCGGCGGCAATGGCATTCACGATGCCGTTCACCTCGGCGTCGTGCGAGTTCTGCTGGAAACCGTAGGCGGCCAGCGAATACGCGTACTCGCGCGCGGTGCCGCCGCACGAGTTGTGATTGTGGGTGGCGTTGATATTGACGTTGCGCTCGGTGTACAGATCGCCGAAACGCTGCGCGAGCTGCTGCATCACCGCCAGATGCACGGACTGGAAGAGGCAGGCGATATCGGCGGACGCGAAGACGACGCGGTCGCCGGTGGCGCGGTCCACGATGATGTACGCGCGCACCCAGGTCCGCATGAGCAGTCCGGTGGCGACCTGATCGAGCTCGGAGTAGCCCATCATGCCCTGCCCGGCGGGGGCGCCGGTGGCATCGGCCATGCCGCAGCCGACCAGGTAACCCTGGCCGTCCGCGTCCCGCCGCAGGGGTTGTCCCGCAGCGGGACTCGCCAGGGCCGCACCTGCCGCCGCGGTCACCGCACCGGCCGCGAGCGTCACGCCCGCGGCGCCGGCCAGCATCGATCGCCGGGATACCGTCACATCTGGCTCCTTCAACCCTTTGACACCGGAGTGACACGCGTTACAAACGCGTTCCGCGAAGACTATTGGTCAAATGACCATTTGGCTAGACGGACGCGCAAAATTAACCACGCGGTGACAGGTCGAACGATATCCAGGCCGGTCGGCGAACCCCCGTCACCAGCGCCGCAACACGCCCAGCGCCGTGGTGGCGAGATGATTCTGCAGGAACGGGCCGAAACTCACCCGCGCCACACCCAATTCGGCGAGCCGGGCACGATCCCCGTTCTCGGGCATGGAGACGATATTGACCGGCAGCGGCAACTCCGTGGTCAACCGCCGCACCGCGGCCTCCTCGAGCCGCCCGATCGGATACAGCACATCCGCACCCGCCGCGGCCGCCAACCGCAATCGCGCCACCGCCCGATCCACCCGATCGGCCGCCTCACCGTCCTGACGCAGGAACAGATCGGTGCGCGCGTTCAACACCAGCGGCACCCCCGAAGCATCGATGGCACTGCGCAATCCGGCGATGAAATCCGCATGCTCTTGCGGCTCCCGCAACCGGCCAGCCTCGGCATGCACCGTGTCCTCGATATTGAATCCGACCGCGCCCGCTTCCAGCACGCCGTCGACGATCTTCGCGGCATCGGCGCCGTACCCCGACTCCAGATCCACCGACACCGGAATATCCACGGCCGCCGTGATTTCCCGGACCCGCGCCAGCACCTGACCGAGCGCCATCCCCTCCCGATCCGTGGACCCGACCGACGCCGCCAGCGGATGACTGCCGATCGTCAGCCCGGCGAACCCGGCCTGCCGCACCAGATCCGCCGACCAGGCATCCCAGACGGTCGGCAGGATCACCGGATCACCCGGTCGGTGCAGGTTCTTGAAAAGCGCGGCCTTGTCGGCGAGAGAGGTCATGGCCATATCCCTTCGGATGAATTGCTCAGGTGGAGAAGAAGAAATGCTCAGGCGAGAAAGCCGGTCCGCCAGCTGGCGTGGACCGGAGCCCAGCCCAGCGAGCGAGCCAGCGCATTGGTGGCCCCGCGCTCCCAGTCCGCGCGGCCGGAAGCCGGTGCGGGCGTAGGCGCGCCGACGGCAGCGGCAAACGCGGGCACCCACTCCCGGCCCGGGGCCGGTTCGTCATCGACGATATTGACCGTGCCCGTGGGCCATTCGAGGGCGGCGATCGTGGCGCGGGCGGCGTCCTCCACGTGCACGAAGGACGCGACGGCATCATTGGGGACCAGCCCGGACATGAAGGCGGCAGCCGGATTTCCGGTATCGCCGCGCAATACCTCGGCCGCCACACCCGTGCGGTGGTACCAGGTGCCCGGCCCGTACAGGAAGCCGTACCGCAACACCACATGCCGATCAATCTCGGCGACCGCCTCTTCGAGCGCGTGCACGCTGCCGACGGTCGCCCCGCGCGGCTCGGCCGCGGCCAATTCCAAAGGCGTCGACTCATCGGCCGGCCCGTCACCCGGCTGGTACACCCACGAGATCGACTGCGCGATCATCCGCCCCACACCCGCCCGCTTCGCCGCATCCACCAGATGCCGCGTCCCGACCCGGCGAATCCGACCGTTGTCCGCGGACACGCCACCGCTCAACGCGGTCAGCTGATGAATCACCACGTCCGGCGCCGCGGCCACCACCGCATCGACCACCGCGTCGGCATCGAAGATGTCCAGCCGCACGGCCTCGGCGCCTTGCGCCCGCACCCGCTCGATGCCCTGCGGGGTGCGGGAAGTCCCGGTCACCTGGTGCCCGGCCGCAACCAACTGCTCGACCAAGGGATGACCGATAGCGCCGGTCGCACCCGCCACGAACACCCGCATGATAACTCCTCACTCCTGAATCTCTTGTCCTGGAATCGAATTCGCCGCACACCCCGCCCGGCGCGGCGCCTCGTTCGCCAATGACGTTAGCCGACGAATAGTCCAATAGAATGGTCCACTTCGAGGCCGATAGATTGGACCACTTTCATGGCCGACCCGCGCCCGCCCCTGGGCCCCGAGCTACTGCTCGAACTCCCCGCCCGCGGCAGCCGCCGCCGCGCCCTGGAAGAGGCCCTGCGCACAGCCATCCGCGACGGCCGCCTCCTCACCGGCACCCGCCTACCCTCGACCCGCGACCTGGCCACCCAACTCGGCCTCTCCCGCGGCACCGTCACCGCCGCCTACGAACAGCTGGTCGCCGAAGGCTGGCTCACCGCCCGCCACGGTGCGGGCACCACGGTCGCCGGCAGCACGGCCACCGCCACCGCCACCGCCACCGCCACGAGCGTCGGGCTCACCACCGCCGCCGGCCACGTCGCGAGCACGGTTCCCAGGGGCACCGCGGTGAATCGCCGCACCGAAAACGGCGATAGCGCTGCGGGAACAGCCGTCGCCGCAGGGCGCGGGAGCAATGCGCACCGCGAGATCGCCGCGCGAACCGAGGTCGCCGGGGACGTCACTGGAGACCGGGCCAGTCACTCCCCGACTGCTGGGCGCGAGACAACGGCAGACCGAAGCGCCGCGGCGCACACCACGACAGCCGAGAACAGCGCGACGAACGGACACACAGCAGTGACCGGGCGCAGTGCGGCATCCGGTGTTCCGTGGGGTTCGCGAGGTGCGAGTTCGGGGGCGCCTGTCGATGTGCGGTTCGATCTGCGTTCCGGTCGGCCTGATACGCAGGCGTTTCCGCGGAATGCGTGGGCGCGGGCCATGCGGTTGGCATTGCGGGATGCGCCCGGGGAGGCGTTCGGGTTCGGGGATCCGCGGGGGCGGATCGAGCTGCGGAGCACGCTGGCCGCGTATCTGGGCAGGTCGCGTGGGGTGCGGGTGGATCCGGAAAACCTCGTCATCTGTTCGGGATACACGCAGGGGCTGGGGTTGCTGGTGGAGGCGTTCACCGAGCTCGGGCTGACCACCGTCGGGATGGAGGATCCGTCCATCCCGGATCATGTCGAGCTGGCGGCCGCGCGAATGCGGGTTGCCGATGTACCGCTCGATGATTCGGGGCTGTCGATCGAGGCGCTCTGCGCGTCGGCGGCCGAGATCGCGGTGTGCACGCCGTCGCATCAGTTCCCGATCGGGGTGGCCATGCAGCCGGAGCGGCGGGCCGCACTCCTGGACTGGGCCGAGGAGCGGGGCGGCCGGATCGTGGAGGACGACTACGACGGGGAATTCCGCTACGACCGGAAACCCATTGCCGCGCTGCAATCCCGGCGGCCCGACCGCATCGTCTACGTGGGCTCCACGTCCAAGACCATCGGCCCGGCGGTGCGGCTGGGCTGGATCGCCTGTCCCCCGGCGCTCCTCGAACCGGTCCTCGCGGCCAAGATCCGCAGCCGCGACTGGCGGCACCTGGATCAGCTGGCTTTCGCGCACCTCATCGACACCGGCGACTACGACCGGCACCTGCGCACCGTCCGGCGCAGTTACCACCACCGTAGAGATCTGCTCGTCGCCGCGATTCGGAATACGCTGCCGCACAGCAGGATCCGCGGCATCGACGCCGGTCTGCACGCCATCCTGGAACTGCCCGCCGGACTCGGCGAACAGGAGGCTCTGGCCGAGTTGCGGCGGTCGGCGGTCCGCGCTCAACCGCTGGGCGACTACCTGCGCGGCGATCGAACGCACTATCCGCCGGCGCTGGTGATCGGATACGGAACCCCGCCCGAGCGCCTCTACCCGGAGGCCCTCGAAGCGCTGCTCGGCACGCTCGCGCGAATCACGGGAGCCAAGTGAGCAATTCCACAATCGGGCGTCGACCCTGGGGTACGGCCGTCGGCGAGTGCGCGGCCGCCGGGTCCGGATAACCGAGGGCAATCGCGTGCCGGGGCAGCCAGCCCGCGTCGAGGCCCAGCAATTCGGCCGCGCGGGTGACGTTCCCGGCGGGGTGCAGGGTGGTCGGGCAGCTGCCGAGGCCGTGCGCGGCGGCGGTCAGGCAGACGGATTGAGTGAGCCGGCCCATATCGAATTCGGTGTCGGAGAACCCGTTGTCGCGCGAGGCCAGCACCAGGACCAGCGGTGCGGTGGCGAGATGGACGGCGTAACTGCCGAGACCGGACAAGGCTTTACGTACCTGCGGGTTTGTTACCGCGACGAAGTGCCAGGGCTGGCGGTTGCGGGCCGATCCGGTCCAGCGGGCCGCGTCGACAATGCGCTCCAGCACCGGCCGCGGGACCTCGTCCGGCAGGAAGTGCCGGACCGCGCGCAGTCCCCGAATCGCCTCGTTCACCCGGCGACCCTATCGCGACCGCTCGGGGCCGATCTTGCCCGTGACCGGCAGGCCTATGCAGGATGCCGGAGGTTTGCTCGCAGACCCCCGAACTTAGGTATGTAAACCCTTGCTACGCAATGGGTTACCTCACTTCGGTGAGCCTTCCATTGCTGGTGGAGCGCGTTTATAAACGTTACCGTTCCGCACATGAGCGTCGATCTGACCACTCCGGGTAGCACACTGCCCGCACCGCGCGAGCATGCCGGCGAACCGCACCTGACGCATACCTCGGTGCGGCTCAACTGGTTACGGGCGGCCGTACTCGGCGCCAATGACGGCATCGTCTCGGTGGCGGGCATCGTGGTCGGCGTCGCCGCCGCGACCACCGCGCGCGGCCCGATCCTCACCGCGGGCATCGCGGGCCTGGTGGCCGGCGCGGTCTCGATGGCGCTCGGCGAATACGTGTCGGTCAGCACCCAGCGCGACAGCGAACGCTCCCTGCTCGAAACCGAACGCCGTGAACTGCTGGAACAGCCCGAGGCGGAACTGGCCGAACTGGCCGAGATCTATCGGGCCAAGGGCCTCTCCGCCGATACCGCGCTGCTGGTGGCCGAGGAGCTCACCGCGCACGACGCCTTCGCCGCGCACGCCGAGGCCGAATTGGGCATCGACCCGGACGAACTCACCAATCCCTGGCACGCGGCCCTCTCGTCGGCCATCTCCTTCACCCTGGGCGCGCTGCTGCCGCTGCTGGCCATCCTGCTGCCGAGCCCGTCGCTGCGGGTGCCGATCGCCTTCGGCGCGGTGGTAGTGGCGCTGGCCGTCACCGGTTTCGGCGGTGCGGTGCTGGGTGGCGCGCCGCGGCTGCGCGCCACCGCGCGGGTGGCGCTCGGCGGTGCGCTGGCCATGGCAGTCACCTACGGCATCGGGCATCTGGTGGGCTTGGCGATCTGAAGGCGTTCGGCGGGCTGAACCGCGGCGGCGTGCACGACGCTCGGCAGCACCGAATCCGGTAGCAGCAGAGCCGCACCCACCAGTATCGCGACCGCCCCGAGCCGCAGGATCATCCCGTGTCCAGCTGTCACGCTCCGAACCTGCCACGGAACAAAACGATTCACCCGGATTGCCGTCGGCGCGCCGGGTGAACGATTCACAGGAATCGCACGGGTGATTCTGGCCCCGTGCACGGGCAATACCCGTTGACTGGTCATGTGCTGGTCGGCAGCACATGACACCCCACTGCGAGGAGTCAGGCCGTGGACACTGAAGCGGCAATCGTCATACCGCCCAGCGCGTTCGCCACTCTGGTCGCCGATTCGGCGACCCGGCGCGGCTCGCGGTCGCTCAATGCCGATGCGGTGGCCACCCGCACCGATCCGGCATCGGGCCGCGTCGCCTTCGCGGTCGCGGACGGCATCGGCGATCACCTGCTGGCGGCCCGGGCCGCACGGGTCGCGGCGGCCGCCGCCGCACTGGCCGCCACCCGCCAGGGCGCCCGCGCCGGAATCCTTGCGGCGCAACAGCAATTGCTGCACGAGTTCCCGGAACCCCAGGCCGACTGCGTCCTGGTGGTCGCGGTACTGCCCGGGCCCGGACTCCCCGATCTCCCCACCGATATCGCCTGGGTCGGCGACTGCCGCGCCTACCGGTGGAACGACCGCATGCTGCACCAGATCACCAGCGATCACACCGTCGCCGAATACCTGCGCGCCCGCGGCATCCAGGCCGCGCCCCGGCTCAGCCACGTGGTCACCACCTCGGTCCGCACCGTGCAACCCGAGGCCGTCGGCCACGCCGCCACCGGATCCAGTCACGGCCGGTTGCTGCTCTGCACCGACGGCGCCCACAAACCGCTCACCATGCCGGCCATCAAGCACGCCCTGTCGCGGGCCGCCACCCCGGCCATCGCGGCGAACCTCCTGGTGGACAGCGCCTTACGCGCCGGCGGCTCCGACAACTCCACCGCCATCGTGATCGACCGGCACTGACCCGTCCAGCTGCTTGGCGAAGCAGTTGGACAGCGGCAGACTCTCGTACGGCGAGAAGAGCGGAATGCGGTGGTAGCCGCTGCGCTCGTAGAACCGCACCGCCTCGGGCTGCAGGTGCCCGGTCTGCAGGATCACCCGCGGCGCACCGACTTCCCGCGCGGCGTCCTCGGCGGCGGACAACAGCAACCCGGCCACCCCGGTCCCCCGATACTGCGGGCGCACGAACATGCGCTTCACTTCGATCGCACCGGCATTCCATCGGATCGCCACGTGCCCGGCCGGTCCGGACACATAGGCCACGAACGTCCGCACCACCGTCTCCGCCGCGACGACCTGCGGGTTGTCCGGTAGCGAGCGCAGCAGCTCGGCATACCGCGGACGGACTTCGGCGGTCATCTCATCGCGCGGCAGCACCGCATCCGGGTGCTCCCAGTCGACTACCGCCACCGTCGCCTCGAGTTCGGCGCGCGCACTGGTCATGAGCGGCACGCTAACCACGGACCGGCCGCTGCGAACCGGTTGCGCTCACCGAGATCATTTCCCGAAGGCTCAGCGCGGCACGGTCACCGGGTCGGTGCAGCTGGCGGGCGCGTCGACGAACGAGCACGCCTTGGGGTCGCGAGTGGGCCGGTAGTCGGCGGGGACACCGCCGTCATGGGTGATGGCCGTGTAGGCGGGGACCGCGTCGGTGGGCTTGCGGGTCAGCGTGGGATCGGTCAGCACGTCCACCGTGTACAGACCGAATCGCGGTGTGTAGGAACCCCATTCGTAGTTGTCGGTGAGGCTCCAGTAGTTGTAGCCCATGACGTTCATGCCGTCGGCCTTGGCGCGCTGCACCCAGTAGACGGTGTCGCGGAGGTCGTCGGCGCGGGTGTAGCCGTCGGCGCGGGGCTGCCCGTTCTCGGCGGGCATGCCGTTCTCCACGATGTACAGCGGCTTGCCGGGGTACTTGTTCGAATAGTGCTGCAGCGCATAGTAGATGCCCTCCGGCTGCAGCGGGTTCTTCCAGAGGTCCTGACCCGGCACATACAGCCGATCCGAGGACATCCCGTAGTAGTAGTCGATGCCGATGTAGTCCAGCTTCGCGCCGATCTCGTCCAGCAGCGGCCCATCGGCGGCGTCCTCGAAGGCGGGCACATACGCGACATTGCTGGTGACCATCGCACCCGGCTGCACCTGGTGGATGTAGTCGTAGATCTCGTTGTGCGCCTGGGCGATCCGATCCCGCATCACCGTCATCTGCGTCGCGGGCAGCCCGCCGTGGCGGACATCGTTGAGCTGGTACATGAGCGGCTCGTTGAAGGTCACCCACAGCGGGTTGTAGGAGGCGAACCGATCGACGACGGTGCGCGCGTTGGCCACCCAGTCCGCGACCATGCCCGGGTTGTTCCAGCCGCCGCGGTCCGCCTCCCAGCCCGGGAACACCCAGTGGTCGATGGTCAGCATGGGCCGCATGCCGGCCGCGGTGATATCCGAGATCACCTGGTCGTAGAAGCGCAGGCCGTTCTCGTCCCAGACGCCCGGCTGCGGCTGCACCCGCGCCCATTCGATGCCCATCCGGTACACCTTGACGCCCAGCTGTTTCGCCAGCTGGATGTCGGAGCGGAAGTTCGTGAAGAAGTCCACCGAATCCCGGTAGGGGTCCGCCGTCTTCCCGGCCGCGACGTAGCGCGACCAGTTGCTGTCCGGCGCATGCCCTTCGGACTGGAAGCCGGAGGCGGCCACGCCCCACAGGAAGTCGGGACCCAGCGGCTCGATCCGCGCGGGCGGTTCCGGCCGCGCCGAGGCCGGGGTGGCGGCCGTGACGAGGGCGGCCGAGGCGGCCATGACGATCAGGGCGATGGAACGCGGTCGGAATCGCATGCCAAAACCGTACAACACACGGTTTTTGCGTGGGAAGGCGGGCCCACCAGGACGTTTACACTCGATCGGTGGCGAAACGCGGACCGTACGGCAAGGGCATCGAACGACGGGATCAGATCCTGGAAGCCGTGCTGCGCACGATCGCCGAACGCGGCTTCCACGCCACCTCGGTCGCCGAACTCGCCCAGGCGGTCGGCCTCAGCCAGAGCGGACTGCTGCACTACTTCGGGTCGAAGGAGGAAATGTTCGTCGCCGTCCTGCGCAAACGCGACGAGGTGGAACGAGCCATCGTCAAGACGCCGACCGCCGAATCCCTCATCGACCTGATCCGCCGCAATACCGAGGTGCCCGGCCTGATCGAACTCTTCACCCATATGCAGGCCGCGGCGGCCGATCCGGCACACCCCGCCCACGAGTACATGCGCGAGCACTATCAGCGCAGCACCGAGGGCTTCGTCGAGGTCCTGCGCAGCATGCAGGCGGACGGAACCGTCCCCGCCGGAATCGATCCCGAGGCCATGGCCGCCACCTTCCTCGCGCTCAGCGACGGCCTGCAGTCGCGCTGGCTCATCGATCCGAGCATCGATATGACCGCGCATCTGACACTCGCCTGGAGCCGCTTCACCGCTCGGCCGTAGCGCCCGCCTACGCTGCACCCATGGTCGATAGCGAGGTGACGCCCACTGCGCTGGGACCGGACCCGTACGGTTCCCGGCTGCTGGGGCGAGCCGACGAGGGCCCGATCATGCGGCGGGTGCGGACGCAGATATTGCTGACCGTGCCGACCATGGCGGCCAACTTCCTCGGCATCGCCGTGGCCATCGTGCTGATCGCCTGGGTGCTGCCCGGTCCCTCGCTGATGACCCGGGACCTGATCCTGATGGATTTCATCGCCGTCCCCATCTACGGCGGACTGGCCGTCCTGATCGGCCTGGGCTGGGGCACGATCTGGGGACTGCGCACGCTGCGCTGGGCCAACGATCCCGCACACGTGCCCACCGAATCGGAACAGGCTGCCGCCACGGCCATTCCGCGGCGGCTGATGCTGTTGCAGGCCGGGCTCTGGCTCGGCGGGCTGCTGCTGCTCACCCCGTTGTACGGGCTGAGCGATCCGGCCTTCGTGCCGAAGTTCGTGCTGGGCATCGGATTCAGCGCCGTGGTGGTGTGCGCGTACACCTATCTGGTCTCGGAATTCGCGCTGCGCCATGTGACCGCGCGGGTGCTGAATGCCGCGACCTCACGCCGCCGCCGGGGGCTGGGTGTGTTCGGCCGCTCCCTGCTGGTGTGGACGCTCGGCTCCGGGACGCCGGTAGCGCTGCTCATGATCGTGGCGGTGCTGGCGCTGGCCGGTACCGAGGTGAGCCGCGAACGCCTTGCGGTGTGCGTACTTTCGCTGGGCGGCGCCGCGCTGTTGTTCGGCCTGCTGCTGATGGCGCAGACGCTGTCCAGCACCGTCGCGCCGATCCGCGGCGTGCGCAAGGCCATGCGTCGCGTCGAGGACGGCCACCTGGACACCGTGGTCACCGTCTACGACGGCACCGAATTGGGTGAGCTGCAAAGCGGTTTCAACCACATGGTGGAGGGCCTGCGCGAGCGGGAACGGGTGCGCGACCTGTTCGGCCGGCACGTCGGCCACGATGTCGCGGCCGCGGCGCTGAGCGGCGTGCCCGAGCTGGGCGGCGTGGAATGCGATGCGGCGGCGCTGTTCATCGACATCATCGGGTCCACCACCATGACCGCCACCCGGCCCGCGCCCGAGATCGTCGCCATCCTCAACGATTTCTTCGCCATCGTGGTGGACGAGGTGGAGCGATTCGGCGGACTGCTCAACAAGTTCGAGGGCGATGCGGCGCTGGCCGTCTTCGGCACCCCAGCCCCGCTGCCCGACGCCGCGGGTTCCGCGCTGGCCGCCGCCCGCCGCATTCGCAAGCGTTTGTCCGGTGCGGCAATCGCTTTCGATGCCGGTATCGGGGTCGCGGCCGGGCGCGTGGTGGCGGGCAATGTGGGTGCGGACCGCCGCTACGAGTTCACCGTGATCGGTGATGCCGTCAACGAGGCCGCGCGGCTGTGCGAACTGGCCAAGACCGATGAGCTGCGAGTCCTGGCCTCCGCCAACACCATCCAGACCGCCGCGAGTCACGAGCAGCGGCACTGGGAGCTCGGCGAGTCGGTCACCCTGCGGGGACGCGTCCAGCCGACCACGCTGGCCCGCCCGCGGCCGGAGCGGCGGCGCGAGGTCGGCTGAGCCACTGGGCGTTCCGCTATTCGGCGTCGCCGAGCAGTACTTCCAGCAGGTCGTGCAGAGTCTTGCGCTGCTCGGGCGTCAGCGCCGAGAACAGCTCCGAGGCCGCGGCCCGCCGGGCGTCGGCCATGCTCGCCAGCACCTTGTGGCCGGCCTCGGTCGGGGTCACCAGGGTGGAGCGGCGGTTGGCCGGGTCGGGGGCGCGGGTGACGAGGTCGGCGGCGGCGAGGGCGTCGACGACGGTGGTGGCGGACCGCGGGACGATGCCGAGGTGCTCGGCCAGGACGGACATGGTCAGCGGTTCGGGGGCGCGGCCGATGATGCGCAGCGCGCGGGCCTGAGCGGGGGTGAGGCCCAGGGGCGCGAGGCGGGAGACCTGGTTACCGCGGATGCGCTTGCTGGTGCGCAGGAACAGGTCGGGTAGGTCGTCATCGGGGATGCTCGCCATGATTCTGAGCATAACTCATTGTTCCGGGAACAATTATGAGTCAGACTCAGTTATGGCGTGTAGTCCCCCGAAAGGAGGCGCCTATGACTTCGCAACAAGCGTCACAGCCTTCGCAGGCACAGACCTCGCATGCAAGACTCCGCCGGATCGTCCGGCTCTTCCACCCGTACCGCGCACAGCTCGCGGGGGTCGCCGCACTGGTCGGACTCTCCTCGATCATCGGCCTGGCCTCGCCGTTCCTGCTGCGCGCGATCCTCGACAACGCACTCCCGCACGGCCGCACCGGCCTGCTGACGCTGCTGGCCGCCGGCATGATCGTGGTGGCCGCGCTCACCGCCGTGTTCAGCGTGCTGCAGACCTATATCTCCACGGCCGTCGGCCAGGAGGTCATGCACGACCTGCGCTCGGCGGTCTACGCCCGGCTGCAGAGCATGCCGCTGTCCTTCTTCACCACCACCCGCACCGGTGAGGTCCAGTCACGCATCGCCAATGACATCGGCGGTATGCAGTCGACGGTCACCTCCACCGCCACCTCGCTGGTCTCCAACTTCACCACGGTCGTCGCGGCCGTGATCGCCATGTTCGCGCTGAACTGGGTGCTCACCCTGGTCTCGCTGACCATGCTGCCGTTCTTCGTGTGGATCAGCCGCCGGGTCGGCACCGAACGCCGCAAGATCACCGGGGAACGGCAGCGCAAGCTGGCCGGCATGTCGGCGATCGTCGAGGAATCGCTGTCGGTGAGCGGCATCCTGCTGTCCCGCACCATGGGCCGCTCCCCCGCCCTCATCGCCGACTTCTCGAACGAATCGCGCGGACTGGTGGATCTGGAGATCCGCTCGAACATGGCCGGCCGCTGGCGGCAGTCGACCATTCAGATCGTCATGGCCGCCATGCCGGCGGTCATCTACTGGGCGGCCGGGCTCACCATGACCAACGGCCACCCCCTGGTGTCCATCGGCACCCTGGTCGCCTTCACCACCCTGCAGACCAGCCTGCTGCGGCCCACCGTGCAGCTGCTGTCCACCGGCGTGGACATGCAGAGTTCCCTCGCCCTGTTCGACCGCATCTTCGAATACCTCGATCTGCGACCGGATATCGAGGAACCGGCGCTGCCGGTATCGCACCCGGCCGCCGAGGCGAACGGTGAAGTCCGCTTCGAGAACGTCGGCTTCTCCTACGATGCCGATCGGAAGGTCTTGAGCGACATCGATATCACCGTCCCGGCCGGGACCAGCCTCGCCATCGTCGGCGAAACCGGTTCGGGCAAGACCACTCTCGGCTATCTGGTGGCGCGGCTCTACGACGTCACCGAGGGCAGGGTCACCATCGACGGCACCGATGTGCGCGACCTGTCCTTCGCGGACCTGTCCGCCAATGTGGGCGTGGTCTCCCAGGAGACCTACCTGTTCCACGCCTCGGTCGCCGAGAACCTCCGCTTCGCCAAACCCGATGCCACGGACGAGGAACTGGTGGCCGCGGCCCGCGCCGCGCAGATCCACGACCACATCGCGAGCCTGCCCGACGGGTACGACACCCTGGTCGGCGAGCGCGGCTACCGGTTCTCCGGCGGCGAGAAGCAGCGGCTCGCGGTGGCGCGCGCCATCCTGCGCAATCCGCCGATCATGGTGCTGGACGAGGCCACCAGCGCCCTGGACACCCGCACCGAACGCGAGGTGCAGGACGCCATCGACGCCCTCTCGCGGGGCCGCACCACCATCACCATCGCGCACCGGCTCTCCACCATCCGCGATGCGGATCAGATCGTGGTGCTGGATCAGGGCCACGTCATGGAACGCGGCACCCACCGGGAACTGCTGGAGCGCAACGGTTACTACGCGGCGCTGCTGGCCCGCGACGAGCTGTTCGATCCGGTCGGCTGAACCGTGGCGCCGGTCGCGCGGCCGAGACCGGCCGCGGCGGCCAGCCGCCGATGCGACTCCAGCCGGGCGGTGCGGTCGAAAGTACTGGTGTGCACCAGGATTTCGTCCGCGCCGGTCCTGGCGATCAGCCCCTCCAGCTCCGGCAGCACGGTTTCCTCGGTGCCGTGGATATGACCGCGCATCGATTCCTCGAAGATCCCCCGCTGCCGCTCGGTCATCGGCTCGCGCTCGATCTGCTCCGGCGAGATCAGCTGCGGGAATTCACCTTTGGTCCGGGAGTAGGCGGCGGACCAGGCCTCGGGCATGAGCAGCCGGCGCGCCTGTGCCGCCGAATCGGCGATGACCACCGAGGTGGACACCATCACGTAGGGTTGCTCGCCCCAAGGGCCGGAACGGAATTCGGTGCGGTACCGCTCGATCGCCTCGATCATCGCCCCCTCACCGGCAATGGCCGCGATCACCAGCGGCAGCCCGAAGGCCGCCGCCCGGGCCGCGCCCGAGCCGGTCGCCAGGAGGAAGGCCGGAATCCGCAGTCCTTCGGCGGGCCAGGCGTGCACACCGTCGCGCCCGCCCGCGAAATAGCCCAGCAACTCGGTCAATTGCGCGTCGAAGTCGTCCGCATCGTCCTTGTCGTGCCCGAGCGCGCGCCGCACACCGCCGGTGAAGCCGACCGAACGCCCCAGTCCCATATCGATCCGCCCCGGATACAACGACTCCAGCACCCCGAACTGCTCGGCCACCACCAGCGGCTGATGATTGGGCAGCATGACCCCGCCGGTCCCGATCCGGATGTGTTCGGTCGCCGCGGCAACGCCCGCCGCGAGTACGGTCGGCGCGGATCCGGCGACGCCGGGCACGCTGTGATGCTCGGACACCCAGAACCGGTGATATCCCCACTGTTCCGCCAGCCGTCCGAATTCGACGGTCTCGCGTAGCGCCTCGGGATGCCCCTGGCCCTGCCGGACCCGGGAGCGATCCAGGATCGAGAAGCGGACGTCCTGCAGCGCGGCACTCATGATCGATGTCAACGCCCCCGCCCGGCGATGATTCCGGGCGGGTGGCGGCGCTCACTTGGTGCGTTGCGGTCCCGGGAAGAAGCCCGTGGTCACGAAGTGATCGAAGTAGCGGGTGAGCACGGCGACATCCACGCCGTGGCAGCGCGCGCTCGCCGCATCCGTCTCCGTGTCCTCGGGCTCGGCGCCCGGCTCCGGTTCGGGCGCGGGTTCGGGATTGATGCTGTAGTTCACGCTCAAGGCCGCGGCGCGGGACAGCGAGTCGTCGCCCGCCGCGGCGCGTCGTTCCGCCTCGTCGGTCAGGGCCGCGGCGAATTCGACCGGGTCGACGAGCCGCAGCGAATAACCGCGGCGCAGGGCCAGATCCAGCAGCGTGCGCAGCGGAACCGGATGGTCCGGGTCGAGGGTGAACATGGTGCCCGAGGGCACGCGGGCATTGCGGACCAGCGTCGCGGCCACCTGATCGACCGGGAACATGTCCATCACGGCCGTGCCCGGATCGGGCACCTGGCCGAGGACGAGCACCGCGCGCAGCATGGTCCACCAGGCGTCGTCGGGAGCGGTGACGCCGGTGCGGGAATCGCCGGTGATAAGGCCGGGCCGGATGATCGTGACGGGGATGCCGCGGTCGACGCCGGACCGGATCAGTTGTTCGGCAACCCATTTGGTCAGTGTGTAGCCGGGTGCGCCGATCGGCGGGGTGTCGCCGGTGGTGCCGGTGAGCGAGGCCGTGGACACGTAGCGGATGGGCTTCACCCGGGTGGTGGTGGCCAGGCGCAGCACCTCCGCGGTGCCGCCGACATTCGCGTCGCGCATGCGCGCGTAGGGCGCGAGGTGATAGACCTGCGCGCCATTGTGATAGATGACGTCGATGTGGCCGGCCAGTTCGGCGAACCGCTCCGGGGTCAGGCCGAGCCGTGGCCGCGCGAGATCGCCCGGCACCGCGACGATCCGGGGTGCGTGCTCGCGCAGGTCGATGCCGTACTGCTCGGCGACCGCGCGGATGCGCCGCAGCGCGGCGTCCTCGTCGGCGGCACGAACCAGGCAGTGCACGGTGGCCCGGGTCTGTTCGAGCAGTTCGCGCAGCAGGAAGACACCGAGGAAACCCGTTGCGCCGGTGAGCAGGATCGTCTCGGGCGCGGCCGTCCGCGCGGGGGCCAGGCCCTCGACGGTGACGGCCGGATCCAGGACGGAATCCGCGAGCAGTTCGGCCTCGGTGTTCGCCTCGGCGGATTCGCCGCGCAGCGTGGCCGCGAGCTCACCCACGGCCGGATGCGCGAAGAGTTCCCGCAGCGGCACCGGGACGCCGAGCCGTTCGGCCAGGGCGGCACGCACTTTGATGGCCGACAGCGAGGTGCCGCCGAGTACGAAGAAGTCGTCGTCCAGGCCCACCCGGTCGGCGCCGAGGACCTCCGCGAACACCTCGGCCACGATCCGCTCGTCGGCGGTGCCGGGCGCGCGGTAGTCGCGTTCCGGGGCCTGCGGTTCGGGCAGGGCGGCGCGATCCAGCTTGCCGGTGGGGCCGAACGGGAATTCGTCGAGCACCATCAGTTGCGCGGGAATCATGTAGCCCGGCAGCTGTTTCCGCACGGTGTCCAGCACCTGCGCGGGATCGGGCCGCATGCCCTCCGCGGCGGTGATCCAGCCGACCAGTCGTTCCCGGCGCACGGCGACCGCCGCCCGGCCGACCGCCGGATGCGCGCGCAGTACGGTCTCGATCTCACCGGGTTCGATGCGCAGGCCGCGCAGTTTCACCTGGAAGTCATTGCGCCCCAGGTATTCCAGCCCGCCGTCCGGGAGCCGGCGGACGAGATCGCCGGAGCGGTACATGCGGGCGCCCTGCGGTCCGTACGGGTCGGCGACGAAGCGCTCCGCCGACAGGTCCGGGCGGGCGACATAGCCCCGGGCGAGTTGTGTACCGGCCAAATACAATTCGCCGGGCGTGCCGACGGGGACCGGGCGCAGGCGGGCGTCGAGCACATAGGTCCGGGAGTTCCAGTGCGGATGGCCGATGGACACCACGCCGTCACCGGTCTCGGTGACGTCCGCGCCGGTGATGGACACCGCCGCCTCGGTCGGGCCGTAGAGATTGTGCAGGCGGGCCGGACTGGTCGCGGCGAAGCGGGCGATGGTGTCGGCGGGCAGCGCCTCACCGCCGACGAAGACCTCGCGCAGGCCGCCGAAGGCGGTGGCCGGCGCGGCGTCGAGCAGCGCTTCGAGCAGGGACGGTACGAAGACCGCCGTCGTGATCCGGTGGCGGGTCAGGGCCGCGGCGATGTACTCGGGATCGGTCCGGCCCTCGGCGGTGGCGATCACCAGATGCGCACCCGCACTCAGCGGGGCGGCGTAGCCGATGAGACCGGCATCGAAGGTGTACGGAATCAGCTGCAGGAAGGCGTCTTTCGCGGTCAGGTGATGTTCCGCGCGGAGGTACGCGACCTGGTTGACGATCGCCGAATGCGGGACGCCGACGCCCTTGGGGCGGCCGGTCGACCCGGAGGTGAAGACGACGTAGGCCAGATCCTGCTCGTGCAGCCGGCGGCTGCGGTCGGCGTCGGTGATCGGGGCGTCCGAGTAGTCGTCCGCGGCGAGGTCGGCGGCGGTCAGGACGGTCAGCGGCCGGGCGGTCTCGACCAGGTGCGCGACGCGGTCCGCGGGCAGATCCGGATCGATGGGCAGGTAGGCCGCGCCCGACTGGACGATCGCGTACAGCCCGACCACCAGCTCCACCGACGGGTACGCCGTGAGACCGATGATCGTCCCGGGTCCCGCGCCGAGCTCGATCAGCCTGCGCGCCAGGCGATTCGAGCGCGAGGCCAGTTCGCCGTAAGAGATGGTCACGTCATCGCAGGTCACCGCGGGGGCCTCCGGGCGCACCCGCGCGTGCCCGGTGAAGGCCTCGAGCAGCTGCCGCTGGGGCACGATCCGTTCCGGGCCCACGCTCACCACCTGCAGCGCGACCGCCTCGTTGGGCTCCAGCAGCGGCAGGTCCCCGACCGCCCGGTCCGGGTCGGCCACCGCCACGCGCAGCAGTCCGGCCAGTCGCGAACCCAGCGCCTCGATGGTCGCGGCATCGAACAGCTCCGTGGCGTAGCGCCACGAACAGTGCAGTCCGGCAGCCTCTTCGGCCAGGTGCTGCGGTACGACGGTCAGCTGCAGGTCGATCGGCGCCACCGCGTCGGCCAGGTCCACCGCGGCGACGGTGAGGCCGGGCAACCGCAGCACGCGTTCGTCGAACTCCTGGAACGACAGCGCGACCTGGTACAGCGGGTGATGCGCCTGGGTGCGCAGCGGATCCAGCTCCGCCACCAGGGTTTCGAAGGGCAGTTCCGGATGCGCGAAGGCGGCCAGGTCGGCGTCGCGCACCCGCGCGAGCAGGCCGGTGAAGCTCTCGGCGCCGGTGAGACGGGTGCGCAGCACGAGCGTATTGACGAACATGCCGACGACATCGTCGAGTTCGGGTTCGCCGCGCCCGGCCACGGGGGTGCCGATGGCGACGTCGCCGGTGTTCGCCAGCCGGGCCAGCAGGACCGCGAGCGCGGTGTGCACCACCATGAACAGGGTCGCGCCGCTGTCGCGGGCGAGCTGTTCGAGCGCGTGATGCAGCTCGGGTTCGATTCGGAAGTCCAGTACCGCGCCGCGATTGCTCGCGGCCGGCGGGCGCGGGCGATCGGTCGGCAGTTCGAGCAGCGGCGGCAGACCGGCCAGGGTGTCCCGCCAGTATCCGAGCTGGGTCGCCAGCAGTGATTCCGGATCCGTTGCCGCTCCGAGCATTTCGCGCTGCCAGAGGGCGTAGTCGCCGTATTGGATGGGCAGCGGCGTCCACTCCGGGGCCGAGCCGTGGGCGCGGGAGCCGTACGCGATCATCAGATCCCGGGTCAGCGGTCCCAGCGAAAACCCGTCCGCCGCAATGTGATGCACCACGACGGCCAGCACATAGTCCTCGGCGGCGAGCCGGAACAGCCGGATTCGCAGCGGCACATCCGCCGTGACATCGAAACCCGTGCCCGCGAGGGCGAGCAGTTCCGCCTGCAGGTCCCATTCGGCGATATCGACCGGCGACAGCACACCCGGCTCGTCGGCGGCATTGCCGGAAACGACCTGCAGCGCCACCGATTCCACGGGCAGCACGAGCTGGTAGCCCTCCGCGCCGCGCTCCGGGTAGACGGTGCGCAGGATCTCGTGGCGGTCCAGCAGATCGTGGACGGCGGCTTGCAGCGCGGGAACATTCAGCTCGCCGAAGCGCGGGGAGGCGGAGCGGACGCGCAGGGCGATGGGGATGTTGTGCGCGGGCGACGCCGGGTCCAGGCGGGAGAGGAACCACATGCGCTGCTGCGCCGGGGACAGCGGCGGATGCTCACCATTGCGTGGGCGGGCGACCAGCGGGACGCGGGAGCCTGCGTCGAGCAGGTCCATGGCCTCGGCCAGATCGGCGACGATCGGGTGCTCGAAGACCATGCGCGCGGGAATGCGCAGACCGGCCTCGGCGCCCAGGCGGCCGGTCAATCGCGTTGCCAGCAGCGAGTTTCCGCCGAGTTCGAAGAAGTCGTCGTCCGCGCCGACGCGGTCCAGGCCGAGCAGATCGGCGCAGTTCGCGGCCACGGCGCGCGCGGTCGAGGTGGCGGGCTCGCGATAGGGGCGCGCCGTCACGGTGGGTTCGGGCAGGGCGTCGCGGTCGAGCTTGCCCACCGGGGTCAGCGGAATGCGATCGATCGGGACGATGGCCGCGGGCACCGCGTGCCGGGGCAACTGCCGCCGGGCCCGGTCCGTGAGGGCGATCGGGTCGGCCGTCGCGCCCGGTGCGGGCACCACGTACGACACCAGCGCATCCGTGCCGCTGGGCAGTCGGCGCACGAGAGTCGTTGCGAAGGAGACGGATTCGTCGGCGACGAGCACGGCGTCGATCTCGCCGGGCTCCAGCCGGAAGCCGCGGATCTTGATCTGGGTATCGGAGCGGCCGAGGTACTCCAATTGCGTTGCGCCGCCGGGTCCTACGGCCCAGCGCACCACATCGCCGGTGCGGTAGAGGCGGGCGCCGACGCCGTCGGGGTACGCGACGAAGCGGGCGGCGGTCAGCCCGGGCCGGCCGTGATAGCCCTCGGCCAAGCCCGGTCCGGCCAGGTACAGCTCGCCCGGCGTGCCGGTCGGCACCGGCCGCAGCCGGGTGTCGAGCACCAGGGCGGTCATGCCGGGAATCGCCGCGCCGATGGTGATGGGATCCCCGGGGTGCAGCGGATCGCTGATGGTGGCGGCGACCGTGGCCTCGGTCGGCCCGTACAGATCGAAGAAGGACCTGCCCGGCGCGAAGCGGGCGACCAGGTCCGGCGGACACTCCTCGCCGCCCACGACGAGCGAGGCCAGGTCCGGGAAGTCCGCGCCCATGCCTGCGAGCGCGGCCGGGGTGATGAAGGCGTGGGTCACGCGCTGGGCGCGCAGCAGTTCGGCGAGCTCGTCGCCGCCGTACACATCCGCGGGCACGATGACCATGAGCGCGCCCGCGCCGATGGCGAGCAGCAGTTCCAGGATGGACGCGTCGAAGCTCGGGGAGGCGAAGTGCAGGGTCCGCGATTCCGCGGTCACCTCGAAGCGCTGGACCTGCTCGGCACACAGCCCGGCCAGTCCGCCGTGCGTGACGGCGACGCCCTTGGGCAGCCCGGTGGATCCCGAGGTGTAGATGACGTAGGCGATATTGCCGGTCCGCAGCCTGCGCGTGCGCTCGCTGAAGTGCACCGGTTCGCCGGAAAGGCTTTCGAGTTCGGCCGTGCACTCCGGCGAATCGAGTTCGAGCCAGTCGATTTCGCCGTCCACGGGCGATCCGGTCAGCCGCAGGCCGAATCCGGCACGGGAGTCGCTGAGCATGTGCTGGACCCGGTCGGCGGGGTAGCGGGGATCGATGGGGACGAAGGCGGCGCCGGATTTGGCGACCGCCCAGACCGCGATGATGTCCTCGATCGAGCGCGGCAGGGCGAGGGCCACCCGGTCGCCCGGGCCGAGCCCGCGCGCGATGAGCAGACGGGCCAGCCGGTTGGATCGCTCGTCGAGCTCGGTGTAGGTGAGAGTGCGGTCACCGCAGCGTAGGGCGGGCGCTGCCGGATCGATGCCAACGGCGGTTTCGAGCAGTTGCGGCAGAGTCGGTACGGTCGGTACTCGCGAGGGGCGGGTACGCGGGCGCTGTCCCCGGCGTGCCGCGTGAACATCGGCACTCACCGGTTCCCCTTTCGGACGTACTCGGCCCCTGATGTTTGCGACCACTTAACCTTGTCGAACAGCAGTGAGCAATAGCGCAATTCGTATATGTTGCGACAGGCTACCACGGCAAATGTTAGGTAAATCCTTACCGAATCCTGCGAAAATGCTGGTAACGCGTCAGATATTCATGCAGGGCGCGAATAACCGCATTCTCGCGCCTGCTCACGCCCATTTCCGCGATCACGCTAGCTATTTGCAGTTAGCCTGCATAATTACCCGCCGCGAGTCGGGGCTCATGGGCGCGTCGGGCCCTCCCCCGCCCCGGTGGCCCGCAACGCCGAGTCGATGCCCGCCAGGTCCACCGCGGTCAGTTCGATTGCTGCGGCATCGATCCAGCTGTCGATCTGCTCGGGCCGGCGAGCGCCGACGATCGCGCCGTTGACACCCGGCCAGGCCAGGACCCAGGCGATGGCGATCGAGGCCACCGAGGTGCCGTGCGCCGCGGCGATCGGGCGCAGCGCCTCGACCAGGGCGAGATTGGCCGCGAGTTCGGCGGTGAACTCCGGGAATCGCTTGCGCCAGTCGTCATTCGGCAGCGCGGCCACCCGCTCGGCCGAGAACGCGCCGGTGAGCAGACCCGAATGCAGCGGCTGATAGACGATGCCGCCGGTGTGATGCACCGCGGCCCAGGACAGTTCGCCCGCCGACGCGCGCTTCAACAGCGAGAACTGCGGCTGGATGGCGTCCACGTGCGCGATGGATTCGGCGATCTCCAATTGCGGCACATCATGATTGGACAGGCCGATGGCCCGCACCTTGCCCTCCTCGACGAGGTCGGCCATGGTCTGCCAGTACTCCTCGAGCGGGGTGGGCGGCACGGCATCGGGATCCGCCTGGCCCGAGAACTCCAGGGCGGCACCGGTATCGGGCCAGTGCACCTGGTAGAGGTCGATCCGCTCGACGCGCAACCGGCGCAGCGAGTCCTCGAGTTCGCGGCGCACGCTGGCGGCGGCCATGATGCGCTTGGGCGCGGAGGCGCGGTCGTTCGCGTTCCAGACCAGGCCCGCCTTGGTGAAGACGTAGGGCCGGTCGGCCTCGGGCAGTCCGGCCAGCGCCTTGGCGACGACCTCCTCGGAGTGGCCGAGCCCGTAGACAGCGGCGGTGTCGATCCAGTTCACGCCGGCTTCCACGGCCCGGTGGATGGTGGCCACCGAATCCGCGTCGTCCTGCGGACCCCAGGAGAAGCTCCAGTCCGTGCCGCCGATCGCCCAGGCGCCGAAGCCGATCCGGCTGATGTCCATATCAGTGCTGCCGAGCCTGGTGGTGGGAATGTCTCCCATATCGAATGCTCCTTATCGCCGCCCGGTGCGGCGTCGCATTCGATGTTTCGGGATGCGCGCGGGGTTACCCAGTGGCAAGCCCAGCCTGGGCACCGCGTGACCAGGCTGGCCGGCTCAGTTGACGCAGGGGATGTCGCCGTCGATGCCGGTGGTCAGCGGGCCGCCCGAGTCGGGCGGCGCGACATCACCGGAAGTCGTTGGCGCGGTGACGGTTCCGCCGGAGGCATCGGTCGACTGGGTATCGCCGTCCACGTTCGGCGAGCCGGTGGCGGTCGCACCGGTGGCCGGCGCGGCCGGTCCGGGATCCATGCCGAAGGCGGTGCGCACCTCCCGCTTGATGGCGTCCGGGTCGATGATGTTGACGTCCTGGTCGTTGATCACGTCGTAGCGCAGCACCGGCAGCGTGCGGAACTCCACCGACGGCGATTGCGCCTTGCCGAGCGTGGAGACGAAGTCGAGCAGGTTCCAGTCCTGCGAGAGCACGATGTCGCGGTGCGCGGCATCCATCAGGCCCTGCAGTTCGCCGATATTGGTGAGGGTCCCGGACTTCTTCAGCTGCTGTGCCACCGAGACCAGGAAGGCCTGCTGGCGGTGGGTGCGGTCCAGGTCGCCGTCGGGGAGCCCGTGCCGCTGCCGCACGAAGGACAGGGCCTGCGAGGCATTCAGATGCTGCCGCCCGGCGGGGAAGACCGCGCCCGAGTACTCGCTGTCGTCGACCGGATTGCGCAGGCAGACATCGACGCCGCCGAGCACATTGGCCAGATCGTAGAACCCGGCCAGCGAGACCTCGGCGAACCGGTTGATGGGCACCCCGGTCAGCGCCCGCACGGTCTGCACAATGGAGGCGCGCCCGGCATCGCGCCCGCGATGCTCGAGTTCGACGGGATCGGTCATGCCCTGATCGATGAGCTGCTGCTCGACCGCGGCCTTCTTCAGCCCGTACGCCTCTTTGATCTTGGCGTGGTCGTAGCCCGGAATGCCGGTCACCGGCACGTAGTCGTCGCGCGGGATGGAGAAGGCCACGATGTGCTTCATGTCCTTCGGAATGTGCACCAGGATAAGCGAATTGGCGTTGTAGCCGCCGACGTCGCTGTCCCCCGCGTGCAGCTGGTCGAGAATCGCCTGCGGCAGATCGTTGCCGTCCAGATCCTTCCGGGTATCCAACCCGATGAGCAGGATATTGAGATCGCCCCCGAGGGTGGCGGCATCGTTCTTGTCGATCACGTCCGCGCGCACGAACCCCTTGTCGAGGCTGGCGCTGGCGTACCAGCCGGCGCCGGTAATGGTGACCACGACCGTTGCCGTGAGGGCGACGAGACCGCGCAGAGCCAGCCGGAGCCGCTTGGGCCCGGCCTTGCTGTGAGGGGTTCCGGCGTCATCCATACCAATAGGTATGGTCCCGCCCGGATCTGTGATTTAGCTGAAGAATAGTCGCAGGTCACATGCGATATCACTCACTAGCGGAGGGTGCGCCCCGGATGCCGATGACGGTATTCCCGCGGTGCGCAGCCGGTCCAGCGCCGGAAAGCGCGAATAAAGGTGGCGGCATCCGCATAACCCAGCCGGACCGCCACCTGCTCGCTCGACAGCCCGGTCTGCACCAGCAGCTCCTCCGCCAGCAGCCGCCGGACCTCGTCCAGCAGCGCCCGGAAGGACGTGCCCTCGTCGTGCAGGCGGCGAGCCAGCGTCCGCGGGCTCATGAACAGGTCGGCGGCCACCGTGGCCTGATCGGGGAGCGCGCCCGGGGTGCGGGCCAATCGGTCCCGCACCAGACCGGCGGTCCCGGTACGCGCGTAGCGACGTTCCAGCAGCTCCCGGCAGAGCCGTTCGCAGGTGCTGCGCGTCCACTCGTCCGCCTGCGGCAGCGGGAAGTCCAGGAAGACGCTCGCGAACGCGATGGCATCCTCGGCGGCCCCGAAATCCGGTTCCACACCGAAGATTTCGCGAAAACGAGCAGTATCGGACGGCGCCGCGTGCATGAAGGTGACCCGGGTCGCAGGCACTCCGGCCGCATACAGCTCGCGCCCGATGGTCTGGATACCGGACACGATGCGCTCGGCCAGGAAGGGCCGCACATCGAGCGGCACCTCCGAACCGTCGAAGATCAGCCGACTTTCCTCCTCGCCCTCCTCGAAGATGAGCTGCCCGAACACGAATGCGAGATCCAGATACCGCAGCGCCACGTCGATGACCTGCCGCAGGCTGCCACTGGACAGCAGAGCCAGACCCCAGGACCCGTAGAGCGAGATGTGATACTTCCGCCCGGCTTCGGCACCCAGGCCGGGTTCGTCGCCGAACCGGGCGAGCAGGTTCCGCACCACCGCGACCTCCTGGCGCGCGGTGACCTCCGCCTCCGGATCGAGCACGATCCGCTCGGTGAGCGCGGTCCCGGCCAGCAACTGCTCCGGCAGCATGCCGCGGTCGGCCGCGAGCTGCATGAGGACATGCACGCTGGAGGTGTTGCGCACCAGATCCCAGTCGAACATGCGACCCATCGTGCGCGCCCCGGGCGGACGCCACAATCACCGCCCCGGCCTGTCTCGATCGGCCAGGAATTGTGCACCTTCGGACACCGGCCCGGCGGACCCGGCCGTCACGCACGGAGGGGCCGCGACGGTGGGCCGGATCACAATATCCGCCATGCCTTTTCGCTATTAATCTCGCTTTGCGTCCATGGTTCGCCCAGCTGGAAGAGCTTTCTCCCCCTGTATTCACTCGAATCTTCAGGAAGGTGGCTTGTCATGATCGCTTCCGGAAAGGTCGCGTCCGCGGCTGTCGCACTCGTCCTCTCCTCGGTCGCCGCGCCCCTGGCCCTGGCCGGACCGGCACAGGCGGCCCCGGTGGCCGGTACCTGTTCGGGCGGGCAGATCTCGTTCGACAGCAGTCCGATCGGACTGGTCGCCGCGCCGACCACCGCGAGGTTCAGCGGTGACCTCACCGGCTGTCAGGGCGCCCCGGCCCCGACCGGCACGCTGCAGGGCGCCTTCACCGGCACCGGCAGCTGCCTGGATGTGAACGGACAGGTCAATGGCGTCATCGATTGGTCCGACGGCGAAACCAGCACGGTCTCAGGGCCGTTCGACGTGCCGGGCGGTGTCGGCGCGCCGAAGACCAATACCGTCGCGATCACCGGCGGGCCGGGCGCGGGACAGCAACTCACCGTCGCACAGGGGCCGGTGGACGGCGTCGCGATGACCGGGCCATGTCTGGCCGGCAATGCCCGCAATGCCTCGATCGCTATTACCAACGCCCAGTTCGGCTGAACGGCCGCCGGTGCGGGCTCCGGAGCCGGAGCCCGCACAACGCCCGGTTCAGGCCAGGAACCCCAGATCGCGGCGGCCGCCGCCGACGACCGGGGCCGGATCGGTGCTCACTACCTTCTGCAGGAGTTCGTTGTAGATGTCGCGGAAGTCGACGGTGGTTTTGAGGTCGCCGTTGTCGAGGTCGGTGAGGCTGGGTTCGTCGCCGTACCAGCCGCCCTTGATCGGTGCTCCGGCGAGGAAGACCGGGCCGGCGGTGCCGTGGTCGGTGCCTTGTGAGGCATTGGCGTGGACGCGGCGGCCGAACTCGCTGTAGGCGAGGAGGACGACGTCCTTGCCGCGGGGGTGGGTGGCCATGTCGCGGAGGAAAGCGGAGACCGCCTCGTCGAAACGACCGAGGAGTTGTTCCTGGGTGTGGCGTTCGTCGGCGTGCGTGTCGAAGCCGCCCAGGCTGACCGAGTAGACGCGGGTGGGGACGCCGGCCTTGACGCATTGGGAGACCAGGTCCAGCTGTGCGGCAAGGGGATTCGCGGCCTTCTTGGACTTGTCCTGCGGCGTGATCGACGAAAAGGTCTTGGTCACTGTCTGTTCGGATTGATAGCCGATGCAGACGCAGTCCTGAGCCGCGGTGTCGGCCGGATCGGTGGCGGCGAGCCCGGACAGTGCCGCCGATAATTCCGGCGACAAGGGCGCGGAGGACGGATCCAGCGCTGCCGCAGTGTGTTTCGTGCCGAGCGCCAGTTGGGGTAGTACCGAGCCGATATTGACCGCGCGGACCGGATCGTCGCCGGTGGCGTCCAGCCAGCGGCCGATCCAGCCGGTCGGGACGGCGGACCCGGGTGAGGCGGTCTGCCAGATGTCCATGGAACGGAAGTGACTGTGGTCGGGTTGCGGATAGCCGACGCCACGCACGATGGCGAGGCTGTTGCCGCGCCACAGGTCGGCCAGGCCCTTCATCGCCGGATTCAGGCCGAGCTGGGAGTCGAGGTGCAGCACTTCCTCCGGGCGATAGGACAGATCGGGCCGGGCGTCGTGATAGGCGTTGTCCGCGTAGGGAATCACGGTGTTCAGGCCGTCATTGCCGCCGTAGAGGGTGAGCACCACGAGGATTCCGGAACCGGCGGCCAGCGGGGAGACGCTCGCGCGCTGCTGCAACTCGTCCCAGGTGACGGCGGAGATGCCCGCGACGCCGAGCGCGCCCAGCACGCTGGAGCCGACGAGGAACTGCCTGCGACTGACTCGGGTCATGGCGATGCGGCTTTCAGCTCGTGAGGTATTCGGGAGTGTTGACGGCCAGCACGGCCAGCCGGTCCGGATGATCGGCGACCGCGGCGAGCACCTCGGCGCTGCGGTCGGACCAGTTGCCGATGCCGAGCAGATATCCGGCGGCGTCCACCCGATCGGACTTACCCGCCGACGAGATCGGTGAGAGATCCGCCTTCTTCACCAGATTCGTGGCGGTGGTGAGCCGCAATTGCGCTGCCGCACTGGACATCCAGCCCTGCCCGCGCGGCCAGCCACCGACATCCGGCGGATAGAACGGCAGCTGCCCGAGGGTGCGCAGCACACCGGCCAGCCGGCGTACGTCGGCGTCGTCGGTGAGCGGCACCTTCAGCGCCCGCACCGCGCCGACCAGCCATTCGACCGGGCCGTGCACCACGGTGTCCCGGGCGGTGACGAATTCCGGATCGGTGAAGATGGCGGTCACCAACGCGGACAGGTGCCGGTCCGGACCGTAGGCGGCGGTGAGCCGGTCCAGTGCGGCCGCCGACGGCGGATCGTCGGAGGCCAGTCGCTGCCACAGGCTCGCGGCCACGTACCGCGTCGATTCGGGGCGGGCCAGGACGGCGGCGCAGAAGCCGCGCGCGTCGAGCGGACCGGTCACGCCCAGAAAGGTTTTCGTGCCCGTGTCGTGCCGCTTGGCGTCGAAGACCGCGGCACCGTTGACGATGGTCCACCCGGTCAGTGCCCGGGCCCCTTCGCGCACATCGGTTTCGGTGTAGCCGTTGCCGTGGCCGAGGGCGAACAGCTCCATGAATTCGCGGGACAGGTTCTCGTTCGGCGCCTTGGCGGTGCTGGCGACGCCGTCCAGCCAGCGCAGCATGGCCGGATCGGTGAGCATGGCGTAGGCCAGGGTGGCGAAGTCGCCGTTGCCGAGGGTGCGCAGGGTCCGGTTCTGCCCGGCCATTTCGGCGGCGCTGCGCACCTTGACGGCCGAGGTGGCGAAGTGGTTGTGCCACACCAGGGTCAGCTTCTCGCGCACCGGCACCCGCACCGCGGCCATGCGGCGCAGCCACCAGGCGGTGAGCGTGTCCAGCTGGGTGGTGAGCTGGGACTGGTACACCTTGCGCACATCGGCGGAGGCGCCCCGGCCGGGCGCGGTGAGCGGCGCGAATTCCGGCATGGGCGCCGCGCCGGGATCACGCTCCGGGTCGGCGGCGAGCGCGGAGTTCAGGTAGGCGATCGGGTCGGGCACGGCGTCGACCTCGGCGCCGGTGACACCGAATCCGGTCCGCCGCAGTATGCGCGCGGTATGCGTCCACTCCATCGGCTTGCCCATGCCCCCGAGTATTGGACCGGGAGGGGGCGGGCGAGTATCGGCGACCGGGAACCTTCAGGCAATCCTCAGCGGCTCGCGCGCAGTATGCGGCTGGAACGCAGCACCTGGGCCGGGGTTTCGGCGGTCGGGTCGAACCCGTCGAGGTAGGCGGCGATGAGGTCCGGCGCCCAGTGGTCCTCGATCCGTGTGAAGCCGAGGGACCGCAGCCGTCCGGCGATCTCGTCGGGTGCGAAGAAACTGAACCAGGGTTCCCCGAACACGGCCAGTCGTTCGGCGCGCGCCTGCATGGCCGCGCGATCCTCGTCGCTCACCGCGGGCTGCAGGTAGTCGAAGATCAGTTCGCTGGATCCGGCCCGTCCCGCAACGTATTCGAGGGTGCCGGTGATGGCTTCGGCGGTCAGGTAGAAGATGACGCCGAGCCACACGAACACGGCGGGCTCCGACCGGATGAGCCCGGCGGATTCCAATTCCTTTCCCAGCGTTTGTGTTTCGAAGTCGACCGGAACGAAGGTCAGCGTCTCGGGCAGCTCGATTCCGGCCGCGGCGAGCAGCTCGCGCTTCCACGTCTGGGTCGCGGGATGGTCGACCTCGAAGACACGCAGCTCCGGGTACGGATTGCGGTAGGCGAAGGTGTCCAGGCCCGCACCCAGGATGACCACCTGCCGGACACCGGCGGCGGCCGCCGCGGCCACGGCGTCCTCGGCGAAACGCGCACGGGCGGCGAGGAACATGCGCCGCGGCTGATTGCTCGCTCCGGCGTGACCGGGGTGATCCATTGTGGCCGTGTCCAATTCGACCAGCTCCGCGTCCGTGACGCCGAGCAGTCGCGCGGCGAGCGGATCGGTGAAGATGCGCGGTTCGTCCGCGACCTGGTGGTAGGCGCGCGCATAAGCGGTCGCCTGCGCGGTCCGGCTGGGTTCCCCGATGTCCATGGTGGACAACCTACTGCAAGCCCCCAAAACAAGGAGTACGACCGTACTCAGTACGTGCGTACTGTTAGGATCAGTGCGCAGCCGAGCAGTGGAGAGGACTCCATAATGAGCTTCACCGTCGAACGATTCGATCACATCGTGCTCAACTGCCGCGATGTCGCGGCGACCGCCGCCTGGTACGAACGGGTACTCGGGATGACCGTGCAGAAGTTCGGGCCCGCCGGGCGGACCGCGCTGAAGTTCGGCAATCAGAAGATCAATCTGCGCCCGCTCGGCGCGCTCGACCACGACCCGGCGTGGACGACCGGCGCGGTGGAGGCGGCCGGGTCCGAGGACCTCTGCTTCATCACCACCGTCGCGCCCGAACAGGTTGCCGCGCATCTGATCTCGTGTGGCGTGGCGATCACCAATGGTCCCGTCCTCAAGTCGGGCGCGCTCGGCGACATGGTCTCCCACTATTGCCGCGATCTGGACGGCAATCTGATCGAGATCGCGGTCTACCCGGAGAATCAGCACAGCTAGGGAGGGCGAGTAAATGAACGACCGGCCGAAAGCGCTGTTGTTCGATGTGCAGGGCACCGCGACGGACTTCCACTCCACCATCCGGCACGCGGCCACGGCCGTTGCCGGGGACCGGTATCCGGATGTGGACTGGTCCGCCTTCGTGAACGACTGGCGCGCAGCCTATTTCGAGGAGACATCCAGTCGCCCCAAACACGCGGCCTGGGAGAGCGTCGCGGTCGTCTATCGCCGCACCCTCGATACCCTCCTGGATGCCAGGGGATTCGAGCTCGGGGAGGCCGAGCGCGCCGAACTGGCCGGCGCCTGGGCACGCCTCGATCCGTGGCCGGACACCGTGCCGGGCCTGCAGCGGCTGCGCAAGCAGTTCACCCTGGCGACCCTGTCCAATGCGGATGTCAGTGCGGTGGTGCAGATTTCGCGGCACGGCGACCTGCCCTGGCATGCCATTTTCGCCGCCGAGATGGTCGGCGTCTTCAAGCCGGATCCGCGCACCTATCACCTGGCCGCACACTATCTCGGCCTGGAGCCCGCGGACATCATGATGGTCGCCAGCCACAAATACGATATTCGCGCGGCCGCCGGGCTGGGCTTCCGGACGGCCTTCATCGCCCGGCCGCTGGAGTACGGGGACCCGGCGCTCGCTGATGCCGGCTTCTCATCCGAATTCGATATCAACGCCACGGATTTCGTGGATCTGGCCGATCAGCTCGATTGCTGATCGGCCTCCGCGGCACGGGGGCTGCCTCCGGTGAGCCCCCGCGCCGGCCACACGCTATCCGGTGTACCGCACCGCCACGAAGTTGTCGCCCGACTTGGGATCCTTGGTGGAACCGCCGACCACGATCTTCCCGTTCTGCAGCACCACGCCGTTGCCGTGATCGGCCTGGGTGCCCAGATCCGTGCTGATCTGGCCGCCGCTGCCGAAACCGCTGTCCAGCTTGCCATCCGGGTTGTAGCGGGCGACGGCGATATTGTCGCCGGTGCTGGTGCCGTGACTGGTACCGGCCACCACGATCTTGCCGTCCTCCTGGAGCACGGTGGCCACGGCGCTGTCGTCCTTGCCGCCGAAATCGGTGGTCACCTTGCCGCCGGTGCCGAAGGCGCTGTCCAGCTGGCCGTCCGGGGTGTAGCGCACCACAGCGAAGTCGTCGCCCTGGTTGGCGTCGCGTGTGCTGCCGGCCAGGACCAGTTTGCCGTCCGACTGCACGGCAATGGCATTGGCGACGCCGGCCGGTGACCCTAGATCGGTGACCGCCTTTCCACCGGATCCGAAACTCGAATCCAGCCTGCCGGGGGCGGTGGAAGACGCCTGAGAGGATGAACAGCCGCTGATCGCCAGTCCGGCGATGGCAACGAAGACGAAGGGCCGCAACACCTTCAGCGGAGATCTGGACGACCGGGACAGGCACCACATGTGAGCTACCTCATTTCAGCATGGAAGGGTAGAACTACACAGCGGTGAACCACAAAAGCGCTCGCCAGTATGGGCGCAGCCACGGATCCGGCGGGGTCGTATGAACCTGTTACCGCGCGGCACACCGGCGACCCGCCGGAAAGATCAACAAACTCAGAGGTACCTGACCACCTGCGCGGCGGCCTCGACCGGATGCCCTGCCTGGATCGGATGGCCCAGCGCCTGCACGGACCAAACACCGTCCTCACGAGAGACTTTCGCCACCACCATGCCGGTGTGCGGGCCGCCCGCGCTGAGGTTGGACCGGGTCAGTTCGGAGTTGGTGGTGCCGTCGATCAACCGCCAGAACGCGTTACGCACCCGTTCGAAGGTGTGCCCGGCGTACGAGGTGATGATGAAGACGATGGAGGTGACGTACGGCGGCATGCGGGTGAGGTCCACGGTGATGACCTCGTCATCGCCCTTGCCCTCACCGGTCAGGTTGTCGCCGGAATGCCGGATGGCGCCGTCGCCGGTGACCAGCCGCCCATAGTAGGCCACATCGACCAGATTGTTGCCGGCGTAGATGAGGGCCGAAGCGTCCAGGTCGATCTCGGCCGGGCGCACGCCGTACTTGCCCTGCACGGGGACCGGATCCCAGCCCAGCCCCATCTTGACGAAGGTGAGATCGGCGCCCTGCCGGCGCAGCGGCGCGGTCTCGCCGGGGCGCAGCACCGGCTTGATGATCTGCCGGGCCGGCTGCTGCTGTGCGGTGCGCGGCGAGTTGCTCACGGACACACCATGATCGGCCAGCAATGCCGCGAAGCCCCCGTGGTGCCCGTAGCCGACGGCGCGGGCGAACCAGCCGTGTTCGCCCCGGTCCAGATCCACGGCGGCGACCGCCGATTCGGCGCCGAGCCCCTCGATCACGTACTCGTACAGTTCGTTGCCCTGATCACCGGCGATGCCGATGTGCGGGGCCGGATGGTCGCCCAGGCGGCCGGTACGGTCCTCCAGCGCGACGACGATGCGAATGTGGTCGATGCCCTTGGGAATCGCCTGCAGGCTGATCGCCAGGGCGTTCTGCCCGGGCACCAGATGGATACCGGGCCCGGCGGGCTGGTTGTAGAAGATCAGGTCCTCGTCCGAGCGCACCGAGCCGCTCCTGGTGAGCAGCAGCGCGGCCAGGTCGATCCGCGCGCTGTAGTTCACCGTGACGGTGATATCGGCGACGCCCAGCTCACCTGTCTGCCCCTGCGTGAGAAGTGCGGCCACGGCACCACTCTATTGGAGTTCCGCATCGCCGGGACCAGGCAATCCGATATCGCTCTCGAATCGTTCTACGCCACAACATCAATGGGTCGGACGATCAGATTCCCAAGGCCATGGCCGGCCGATTCTCAGCAACCAATTCGACCGATTCATCCGAATCTTCCAATTCCATCGAACCCTGCCACCGGGCGCGGACCGCGAACACCGTCCACAGCAGCAGCCCCGCCACCGTTGCGCCCAGGCCGATCTCGCACACCAGGGCCCAGCCGCCGGCCTGGTAGGCCGCGCCCGCGGTCACCGATCCGGCCACGCCGCCGAGGAAGTACATCACCATGTACGCGGTGGTCAGGCGGCTGCGCGCGGCGGGATCCAAGGCGTAGATGGCACTCTGGTTGCTCAGCTGGATGCCCTGGATGCCGAAGTCGAAGACCAGCAACGCCACCACGAGAGCGATCACATTGTGGCCGCCCCAGGCCAGCAGACCCCAGCTGCCCAGCACCACGATCCACACCAGCGTGGTCACGATGCGCAGGTAACCGCGATCGGCCAGCCGCCCGACCACCGGCGCGCCCAGCGCACCGGCGACACCGGCCAGACTGAACAGTCCGATGCTGAACTCCGAGAAATGGAACGGGCTGCCGTGCGAACCCGCCAGCAGGAAGGCGATGGCCGTCCACACCGCGGAGAAGCAGGCCATGGCGAAGAAGCCCAGGATCATTCGCTGCCGCAAGACCGGGTGCCGGCGGATCAGGGTGAGGATCGAGACCAGCACCTCGGGGTAGCTCTCCTCGGCCGCGGCCTGTCCGCCCGCCGGGCCCTTCAGGTACAGCGCCAGCGCCATCAGCAACTGGATGCCGGAGGCGACCAGCAGCACCGTGCGCCAGCCGCCGAACTCGGCGATGGTGCCGGACAGCAGCCGGGACAGCAGAATGCCCAGCAGCAGACCGCTCATCACGGTGCCGACCACCTCGCCGCGGCGTTCCGGCTCGGCCAGTGACGAGGACCACGGCACCACCACCTGGGCGGCCGAGGCGGCCACACCGGTGGCGAAGGTGGTGGCCAGCAGCACCGCGAAGTTCGGTGCGGCCGCCGAAACCGCCAGCGCCACAAAGGAAGCCAGGATCAGGGCGGGCACCATGCGGCGGCGCTCCAGGAAGTCGCCGAGCGGGACCAGGAGGGCGAGCCCGGCCAGGTAGCCGACCTGCGCCGCGCTCACCAGCAACGCCGCGGTCGCGGTGGAGATCCGCAGATCCGCGGCGACATCGTGCAGCAGCGGCTGGAGGTAGTAGAGACCGGCCGCGGAGGTGCCCGCGGTCACGGCGAAGATCAGGATCACCGCGCGGGTGAGTTGCGCCCCGGCGCGGGCGGTCACGGAAGAAGTCACGTGACCAATAGTCTTATGCGCGCGCAATCAATAAAAGCGATGAGTTTCGATGCTGCCATCTATGACAGAGATGACAGCGCTACGCTGGGCGGATGGAGTTGCGTCAGATCGAATGCTTCCTGGCCTGCTGCGACCAGCGCTCGTTCACCGCGGCCGCCCGCGCCCTGAACATGGTGCAGTCCGCCGTCTCCACCAGCGTCGCCAAGCTCGAGCACGAACTCGGCACCCGCCTGTTCGACCGCACCCCGCGCACCCTCGAACTCACCGAGACCGGGCGCGCCATGGTCGAGCCCGCGCGCACCCTGCTCAATGCCCGCCGCGACATCGTGGACGCCATCGAGACCGCCCGCGGCAAGATCCGCGGCGAGGTCATCGTCGGTAACCTCATGACCATCCAGAGCCTGGACCTGGCGAGCATCTTCGCCGATCTGCACCGGCGGCATCCGGCGGTCACCCTGCAGATGCGGCAGAGCATCTCGGGGGTGGCGGGCAATATCGCGGGCCTGCGCGATCAGACCCTGGACGTCGCGCTGCTGGCCGCCATGACCGCCGATTTCCCCGGCCTCACCACGCATCCCCTCAGCACCGAAACCCTGGTGCTGTGCACCGCGCCGGACCACCCATTGGCCGGAAGACCCTGGCGCGCCGCCGATTTCACCGGCATCCGCTTCATCGACTTCCCGCCCGGCTGGGGCATCCGCACCATCGCCGACACCCATTTCCGCACGCGGCGCACCGTCATCGAGGTCGCGGACCAGATCTTCGCCCTGGAACTCGCCGCCAAGAACTTCGGCGCGGTCCTGCTCCCACGCTCGGTCGCCGTCCGCTCCCCCGACATCGTCTTCGCCGAACATGCCGACCGGCCTATCCCCTGGGTTCTCAGCATCGCCCACGACGCCCAGCGCACCCCGTCCAATGCCGCCCGCACCGTCATAGACGCCCTCCGGAACCCGCCTCGGACAGGCTGATCAGGGATGGTCGGCGGCCGCGGCGTCGTAGACGACCGACCAGGGGCCGGCCGCCCCGGTGTTCGCCAGCACCACCGGATTCGCTTCGGCGCGAATGATTTCGGTGGCCAGCTCGGCGAATCTCGGGGCCGCCGGATGTGAGGCGGCGTCCGGGCCGACCACGAGCAGGCGTCGCGCCAGCGGGCGATCGGTCAAGGGCCGCCAGGCCACCCGGGGTTCGCGGCGGGCGGTCGATTCTCGTTCGAGGGCTATGCCCTGTCCGGCGAGCACCAGGCCGAAGAGGAACTCCGGATTGCGCGCCGTGCGAATGCGTGCGGGCACGAAACCCTTTGTGCGACACAGTTCCAGCAGCCGGTCGTACCATCCCGGCGCGGTCTCACGGGGGAACAGCACCAGATCGTGGCCCGCCAGATCGGGCAGGGCGACTTCACGCAGCCGGGCCAGCGGTGAGGTGCGTGGCAGTACGACGCCGAGCGGCAGTTCGATCTCCGCGCCGAATCGGAGTTCGGGGGCGTCGACCGGATGATCCACCAGCCCGGTGTCGAGGCCGCCGGTCGCCAGCATGCGGCATTGCTCGGTGGTGGTGAGCTCCAGGAGATCGACTGCGACACCCGGTAATTCGGTATCCAGCCGCCGTAAAAGGGCTTGCAGCACGGGAGCCGGCAGATCGGGCGGGACGCCCGCCCGCAGCGTGCCGAGATCGCCGTCACGGACCTTGCGCATGACGGTTCGGAGCCGTTCCTCGGCCGCCGACAGTCGATGCGCCTCCTCGATGAGCAGCCGGCCCGCGACGGTGAGTTCCACCTGCCTGCGGGAGCGGTCGAAGAGCCGCACGCCCAGTTCGCGTTCCAGGCGCTGAATGGATTGGCTCAACGGCGGCTGGGCCATGCCCAGGATCTCGGCGGCCCGGCCGAAATGCAGTTCCTCGGCGACCACCAGGAAGTGACGCAGCTGCCGGGTGAGATCCACGCGGCAACGATAGGCCATTCGATATGGATCACCCGCCCCGCTACGGTGATCGGGTGCCGGTTGCGGAGGATATTCGAGACGTCTTCGCGGCCATCCCGGTCGAAGGGTGGCTGCATGTCCGGGATGTCGATACGGGCCGGGAATTCGGCCTGCGCGGTGATGATCAGGTGGTCATCGCATCGATCTTCAAGATCCTGCTGGTGCTGGAATTCTGCCGCCAGGTCACCGCGGGCCAGGTGGACCCCACCGAGCGCGTGCTGGTGGGGGCGGGCGACCGGCTCGGCGGGTGGGGCAGCGCGGGGTGTGCCGACGATGTCGAGATGTCGCTGCGGGATCTGGCCTTCTTCGCCATGTCGGTGAGCGACAATACCGCCGCGGATCTGCTGCTGCACCGCATCGGCACCGATACTCCGGGCCTGCTGGCGGCCGAACTCGGGCTCGACCGCACCCGCGTCATCGGCGGCCCGCGGCACCTGATGGAGACCATGTTCGCCGATGCCGGGGCGGCGGACGGCGCGGAGTTCGCCCGCGTCTATCCCACCCTGACCCGCGAAAAGGTCGCCGCCATGCGGGTTTTCCGGCCCGACCTCACCACCTCCAGTACGCCCGGCGAGATCACCCGGCTGCTCACCCTCATCTGGACCGACCGCGCGGGCCCGCCCGCCGCGTGCGCGCTGACCCGGGATCTCATGCGGCGGCAACTGTTCTGGACCCGGCTGGCCGCCGGCTTCCCGGAGGAGGTCCAGGTGGCCTCGAAGACCGGGACACTGCCCGGACTGCACATGGAGGCCGGGGTCGTCGAATATCCGGACGGCGGGCGGTACGCGGTCGCGGTCTTCGCCCGCACCGACGAATTACGCACCCGCCGCATCGATGTGGACCTGGCCATGAGCCATGCCGCACGGCTGGCCGTGGAGTACCTGCGCACCCGCACCGACCAGGACTGATATCGCCTGGAGTATCGGGCGATTCGCCGCTCGATCTTGGACACCGGGCGGGTGCTGGTGCTTTGGTCGGGCGCATGACTTCACAGATCGACCGCCGCCGCTTCCTGCGCCGCGCGGCCACCGCCGGCGCTGGACTCACCGCGGCGGGGGCGGCAGCGGGCGCAATCGCACTGACGCACCACGAAGGCGATGGCCCGAGGCACGAAACACCCTCCGCCACTGCCGAATTCCGCTGGCTCGGTGTAGCGGGCTGGCGCATCGACATTGCCGGGGAGACCGTGCTGGTGGACCCGTATCTGACCCGATTCCCGGTCGGCATCGCCTCCGGCTCGTTCGATACCGCCACTCCCCTGCGGGTCGATCCGGCCGCCGTCGACCCGCACGTGGGCACGCCGAAACACATCTTCGTCACGCATACGCACTGGGATCACTTCAACGATGTGCCGCATATCGCGACGAATACGGGCGCCCGGGTCTTCGGCACGCTGACCGCCTACCACCTGGCCCAGTCCATGGGCGTGCCACCGTCGCAGCTGAGCACCGTGCGCGGCGGTGAGGTCTTCGACTTCGGTTCCTACACAATGGAAGTCGTCGGCTCGCTGCACAGCCGGACCGCGTCCTATTCCATGTTCTTCCCGGGTGTGCGGGTCAGCCGCCCCGAACCGCCCGCCACCATCGCCGACCTCCCCGAGGGCGACACCCTGAACTTCCAGCTGCGCATCAAGGGCGGCCCGGCCGTGTTCTTCATGGGTGCAAGCGATTTCGTCGAGCGCAATGTGCGCGGCCTGGCTCCGGACGTGGCCATGCTCGCCGTGAATTCCTCCACCGCGACCCACGACTACGCGGCGCGCCTGATGCGCGCCCTCGACCATCCGGCGAAGGTGGTGCCGGTGCACTGGGACCAGTTCGAATCCCCGCTGCAGAACCCGCCGCCACTGGGCGACTCGGATCGCAAGCAGCTGGACGCGTTCGTGGCCGCGGTGCGGGCGGCGAGTCCCCGGACCGAGGTCGTGGTACCGGATTATCTGACTTCGTACCGGTTCTGACACGAGGGTTGCACAATCAGTAACTGGGAGTACGCTCAGAAATGAGTTCACTCAGTTTTGATCTCCGGTAGGAGGTGTCGGATGAATGCGTCACCCGAATCCGCACAGGTCGGAAGACGCCTGCTCAAGGTCAGCGATAAACAGGCCCGCATCTTCGAGGCCGCGGCGACATTGTTTGCCGAACGCGGGTTCGAAGGGGTCACCACGCAGCAGATCTCCGATCGCGCCGAGATCGCCGCGGGCACCCTCTTCCGATACGCCGCCACCAAGGGCGAACTGCTGCTCATGGTCTACAACGAGGAGATGCGCACCGCCCTCGACGCCGGCGCGGAGGCCGCCCAGGGCACGCCGGATCCGGTGGCGGCCGTGCTCGCCATGATCGACCCGCTGCTGCGGGCCGCCCGGCATCCGGAGAACACCATCACCTATCAGCGCGAGCTGCTGTTCGGCTCACCGGCCGACAAATACCGGTCCGAGGGCCTGGCACTGGTCGCCCGGCTGGAGGCGGTGATCGCCGAGCGCCTGGCCGCCGCGGCCCGGTCCCGCGGCGTCGCCGCCGAAAACCTGGAAAGCCAAGCGCAATTGGCGGGCCGGACCGTTTTCGCCGCCACCCATCTGATGCTCGCCCAGCCCGCCACCGGGGCGCATCCCGGTCATGACGCCGCTGCCGACCTGCACGCGCAGATCGCCCAGATCGTCGCCGGATTCTTCGCAACAGTCGAGAGGAGATAGTCACATGACCATCGACATCCGCAAGGTGACCGTGCTCGGTACCGGGGTGCTCGGGTCCCAGATCGCCTTCCAGACCGCGTTCAGCGGTTTCACGGTGACCGCCTACGACATCGACGACAAGGCCCTGGCCGCCGCGAAGGAGCGTCTCGGCAAACTCGCCGCGGTGTACGCGACCCAGGTCCCCGGCGGCGGTGACGGCAAGGCGGAGCAGACCGCGGCGGGCATCACCCTGAGTTCCGATCTGGCACAGGCGGTCCGGGATGCCGATCTGGTCATCGAGGCGATTCCCGAGGTCCTCACCATCAAGCAGGACACCTACGAGAAGCTCGGCAAGCTCGCACCCGAGCGGACCATCTTCGCCACCAACTCCTCCACGCTGCTGCCCAGCGACCTGAAGGATTTCACCGGCCGCCCGGACAAGTTCCTGGCGCTGCACTTCGCGAATCAGGTGTGGCACTTCAATACCGCGGAGGTGATGGGCACCCCGGACACCGATCCGCAGGTGTACCAGGCGGTCGTCGACTTCGCCACGAAGATCGGCATGGTGCCCATCGAACTGCACAAGGAGAAGGCCGGCTACGTCCTCAATTCACTGCTGGTACCGCTGCTGGACGCGGCCATGAACCTCGCGGCCGGCGGTTACGCCGATCCGGAAGCGGTGGACAAGACCTGGCAGATCGGCACGGGCGCACCGGCGGGACCGTTCCGGATCCTCGACGTCATCGGCCTGACCACGCCTTACAACATCATGGTGCACGGCGACGACACCTCGAAGAAGCTCGCGCAATGGCTCAAGGAGAACTACATCGACAAGGGGAAACTCGGCATCGCCACCGGCGAAGGCTTCTACAAGTACTCGTAAAGGAGCGCACATGTACTACAGCAGTGGCAATTACGAAGCCTTCGCCCGGCCGCGCAAACCGGCCGGCGTGGACGGTAAGACGGCCTGGTTCGTCGGGGCCGGGCTCGCTTCGATGTCCGGTGCGGCGTTCCTGATCCGGGACGGGCAGCTCCCCGGTGCGAAGATCACCATCCTGGAGGAGCTGAAGCTGCCGGGCGGCGCGCTCGACGGCATCCGGGAACCGAAGAAGGGCTTCGTGATCCGCGGCGGCCGCGAAATGGAGAACCATTTCGAATGCCTGTGGGACCTGTACCGCACCATTCCCTCGATCGAGGTCGAGGGCAGCGTCCTCGACGAGTTCTATTGGCTCAACAAGGACGACCCCAACTTCTCCCTGGAACGCGCCACCGTGAACCGCGGGCAGAGCGCGCAGACCAAGAATCTCTTCACGCTGAACGACAAGGCGCAGCAGGACATTACGAAGATCTTCCTCGCCACCCGCGAGGAAATGGAGGGCAAACGCATCAACGAGGTGTTCTCGAAGGACTTCTTCGAGAGCAACTTCTGGATGTACTGGCGCACCATGTTCGCCTTCGAGGACTGGCACAGCGCGCTGGAGATGAAGCTGTACCTGCACCGGTTCATTCATCACATCGGCGGGCTGCCGGACTTCTCGGCGCTCGAGTTCACCAAGTACAACCAGTACGAATCGCTCGTACTGCCGCTGTACCGGTGGCTGCTGGATCAGGGCGTCAACTTCCAGTGGGAGACCACGGTCACCGATGTCGATTTCGACATCAAGGGTGATCGTAAGCAGGCCACCAGGATTCAGTGGGTGGAGAAGGGCAAGGAGGGCGGCGCCGACCTCGGGCCGAACGATCTGCTGCTCATGACCATCGGCTCGCTGGTGGAGAATTCCGACGAGGGCGACCATCACACGCCCGCCAAGCTGAACGAAGGCCCCGCGCCCGCCTGGGATCTCTGGCGGCGGCTCGCGAAGAAGGACCCGTCCTTCGGCCATCCGGACGTGTTCGGCGGGCATATCCCCGAGACCAAGTGGGAGTCGGCCACCGTCACCACGCTGGATCAGCGCATCCCCGAATACATTCAGAAGATCTGCAAGCGGGATCCCTTCAGCGGCAAGGTGGTCACCGGCGGCATCGTCACCGTCAAGGACTCCAACTGGCTGATGAGCTGGACGGTCAACCGGCAGCCGCATTTCAAGCAGCAGCCCGCGGATCAGATCGTGGTGTGGGTGTATTCGCTGTTCGTCGACAAGCCCGGCGATTACGTGCAGAAGACCATGCAGGAGTGCACCGGCGAGGAGATCACCCAGGAGTGGCTGTACCACATGGGCGTTCCCGAGGCCGATATTCCGGAGCTGGCCGCCACCGGCGCCAAGTGCGTGCCGGTCATGATGCCGTATGTCACCGCGTTCTTCATGCCGCGCAAGGCCGGTGACCGTCCCGAGGTGGTCCCGCAGGGCGCGGTCAACTTCGCCTTCATCGGCCAGTTCGCCGAGACTTCGCGCGATTGCATCTTCACCACCGAATACTCGGTGCGCACGGGAATGGAGGCCGCGTATCGCCTGCTCGATATCGAGCGCGGCGTCCCGGAGGTCTTCAACTCCACCTACGACGTCCGCAGTCTGCTCGCCGGTATGAGCCGCCTGCGCGACGGCGATCCGATCAGCCTGCCCGGACCGGAACTGCTGTGGCGCAATATCGCAAAGCGCCTGGGCAACAATGAAGTCGGGGAACTGCTCGAACAGTTCGGGTTGATCGAGACCAAGAAGTAGAGACTCAGTACTCGCAGGTCCGCCAGACGACCGCCTCCTGTACGAGGCGGTCTCTGACGCGGTCCACATGCGGTTGCGCCGGACCGCCCACGCGACGCGCGAGGAAGACGGTATTGATCGGCGGGTCCTCGGGATCCAGCAGCGCCGCAATGGTTCCCGCGGCGAACTCGCGGCTGCACAGATAGCGCGGCAGCACGCTGATGCCCGCGCCGGAGACCACGGCGGACAGGACGGCACGCAGGTCGCCGACGACCAGCGCGGGCTCGGCCTCCAGACGGGTGTCGAAGACGTGGCGCCAATACCGGCGCAGGATCGGGAGATCGGCGGCATAGCTGACCACGGGGATCCCGGCGAGGGCGGTGTGGTCGCCGCCGCGCAGGCGATCCAGGTCGATGCGGGCGGCCATGGAAGGCGCTGCGACGAGCGCGAATTCCTCATCCGCGAGGGGTTCGGACAGTACGGTGCGGCCTCGCGGCCGGATGGTGGAGAGCACCAGATCGAGCTTGCCGACGCGTAGATCGGTGAGCAGGTCATCGGCCAGACCCGTGGTGACGGTGAGCCGTACGCCGTCGGCGACGAGCGAGGACAGCGCCGGGAGCGCCAGCGCGGCCAGCATCTCGGCCGGGCCACCGAGCAGCACCGGATGTTCGGGTGCGGGGACGCCGTCGGCGGGGGTTTCGCCGAGCACGGTCTCCAGCGAGTCCAGTGGCGCGGCGACCCGGGCGGCCAGATCGTGCGCGGCGGCCAAGGGGGCGACGCCGCGCGGCAACCGCTCGAACAGCGGCCGCCCGAGCTGACGTTCGAGCGCCTGCAGCTGGGTGGTCACGGTGGGCTGGGACAGCCCGGTCTGCGCCGCACCCGCGGTGACGGATCCGGCCCGGTAGACGGCCAGGAACGTGCGGAGCTGCGCCAACTCCACGGTGCCATTCATATTCCGATGTCCCATATAGGCGATTCTATTGGTCTATCGATGAATGTCTACCTAGCGTAGATCCCGCGACGAACTGACACATCGCATACGAAATGTCAGGACGTCGGCCACGGACCTTCCACACCGACCTTCCCATCCGAGGAGAAGCGATGGCCAAAATCCTGTTCGTCATGACCGGCGTCGATTACTGGACGCTGGCCGATGGCACGAAACACCCCACCGGCTACTGGGCCGAGGAGTTCGCCGCGCCCTACGAGGCGTTCAAAGCGGCCGGCCACGAGGTCGTGGTGGCCACTCCGGGCGCGGTCGTCCCGCCGGTCGATGCGGGCAGCCTCGCGCCCGCGGTCAACGGTGGACCCGAGGGCGCGGAGCAGATCGCCGAAACCCTGCGCAAGGCAAGCGAACTGACCACCCCCATCCGGCTCGAGGATGTGGATCTCGCGGACTACGACGCCGTCTACTACCCCGGCGGCCACGGTCCGATGGAGGATCTCGCGGTCAATGCCGACTCCGGCCGCCTGCTCACGGCGGCTCTCGCCTCCGGCAAGCCGCTCGGCGTGGTCTGCCACGGCCCCGCCGCCCTGCTGGCCACCGCCGATGCCGACGGCAAGTCCTCGTTCGCCGGTTACCGTGTCGCGGCATTCAGCAATGCCGAGGAGACCCAGGCCGGTTTCGCCGACAAGGCGAAGTGGCTGCTGCAGGACCGCCTGATCGCGCTGGGCGTGGACTACCGCGAGGGCGAGCCGTGGGCCCCGCACGTCGAGGTGGACCGCAACCTGTACACCGGTCAGAACCCCGCCTCGTCCGCACCGCTCGCCGCGGAGCTCCTGAAGGCGCTCTGAACCCTTGACCGCCGACCGGACCTCCGAGGTACTCGACGCCACCCTGCGCTGCCTGCTGCGCTACGGGGTGCGGCGCACCACCATGGACGATATCGCCACGGAGACAGGCGTTTCCCGGTCGGCGGTCTATCAGTACGTCCGCAACAAGGACGATGCCGTGCGGCGGCTGTCCGACCGCCTGCACGATCAGGCCCTGGACCGGGCCCGGACAGCGGCGACCGCGGAGTTGCCGCTCGCCGACCGCGTGTACGAAATCCTCTGCGCCAAGGTCGAACTCGCGACCGGGCCGTTCGCCGGATCGCCGCATGCCGCGGAACTGATCGACGAGCAGGCCCGCCTGTGCGGCGATATCTGCCGCAGTTTCACCGGCGAGCTGGCCACGCTGCTCACCGAAGTACTCACCGGCGCAGGCGTTTCCGCTCCCGCCGATACCGCGCAGATCCTGCTGGCCGTGACCGTCGGGTTGCTCTCGAACGGCCGCACCGATCTGCTGCGCACGGCCACGGATGCCCTGCTGCCCGCGTAATACCCCTGAACCGAACCTCTTCGAAGGAGACACCCATGCCCGTGACCAGTCGTGAATGGCGCCTGATCGCCCGCCCCACCGGTGAGCCGCAGCCCGCCGATTTCGAGCTCGCCACCGTCACCCTCGCCGATCCCGGCCCGGGTCAGGTGCTGGTCCGCAATGACTGGCTCTCGGTCGACCCCTACATGCGCGGCCGCATGAACGATGTGGAGTCCTACATCCCGCCCTTCGTGCTCGGCGAGCCCATGACCGGCACCGCCGTGGGCACCGTGGTGGCCTCGAGTTCGGACGCGATTCCGGTGGGCGCCACCGTGACCCATTTCGAGGGCTGGCGGGAGTACGCGCTGCTGCCCGCGGGTGCGGTGCAGCCGGTCGACCCGAATCTCGCTCCGGCACAGGCGTATCTGGGCGTGCTCGGGGTCACCGGTATCACGGCATACGCCGGTCTCACCGAGGTCGCACCCGTCAAGGCGGGCGATGTCGTGTTCATCTCCGGCGCGGCCGGTGCGGTCGGTTCGGTGGCGGGGCAGATCGCGAAGCAGCTGGGCGCGGCGAAGGTGATCGGCTCGGCGGGTGGTCCCGAGAAGGCGGCCCGGCTGGTGAACGAGTTCGGCTACGACACCGCCATCGACTACCGCAAGGGCCATCTGTACGCGGAACTGGCCGCGGCCGCGCCCGACGGTATCGACGTCTACTTCGACAATGTGGGCGGCGATCACCTGGATGCGGCGCTGGTGTCCATGAACCGCTTCGGCCGTGTCGCCCTGTGTGGCGCGATCTCGGTCTACAACGACACCGAGCTGCGGCCCGGACCGAGCCATCTGCCGCTCACCATCGGGAAGCGGATCAACCTGCGCGGGATGAACGTCTCCGACCATTCGCATCTGATCCCGGAGTGGATCGGCAAGGCCGCGGGCTGGCTGGCCGAGGGCACGCTGCGCACCGAGGAGACCGTCGTCGACGGCATCGAGCAGGCGCCGGCCGCGTTCACCGCCATGATGAGCGGCGCGAACACCGGAAAGATGCTGGTCCGCCTGCCCGAGTGAACTTCGGATCTTGACCAGCGGCGCATTGCGGTACACCCTACATATGCAACTAGTTGACTATGAGAGGTGATCGTATGAACTCCTTCCGCGCCGCCGTCGAGGCCCGCGACGCCGCTGCTCTCGATGCCCTGCTGGCCGATGACGTGGTCTTCATCAGCCCGGTGGCGTTCAAGCCGTACCCGGGCAAGGCCATCACCGCGGCCATCCTGCGCGGGGTGCTGCGGGTGTTCGAGGACTTCCGCTACGTGCGGGAGATCCACTCCGACGGCAGCGCCGATCACGCCCTGATCTTCGAGGCGAAGGTGGACGGCAAGCTGGTCAACGGCTGCGACTTCCTGCGCTACAACGCCGACGGCAAGATCGAGGAACTGATGGTCATGGTCCGCCCGCTGTCGGCCGCCAATGCGCTGGCGGCGGCCATGGGCGCGCAATTCCCACAGATCGAGGCCGACGCCCGCGCAAGCCTGTAGGGCGTACGTCAACGTCCGTAGCTCGAATGCACGGCAAAGGTTTACGCCGTGCTCACCCAACACCGGTCGACCGCGCGGACCTGTTCAGGTTTCCTGAATGGAATCATGCACACCTCCGCGAAAGGGCGATCCGCCATGAAAGATGGCAGGTATACGCGTTACGTCGCGCTGGGCGACAGCCAGACCGAAGGCGTCGGAGACGGTACGGACCGGACCGGGCTACGCGGCTGGGCGGATCGGCTGGCCGACTGGCTGGCACACGGCAATCCCGATGTGGAGTACGCGAATCTGGCGGTGCGCGGCAAGCTGGCCCGCCAGATCCGGGCCGAGCAACTCGACGCCGCACTCGCCATGCGACCCGATCTGGCGACGGTGTGCGCCGGCATGAACGATCTGCTGCGCCCCAGCTTCGACCCCGACGAGGTGTACGGGCACATTGACGCCATGTTCGCGGCGCTCACCGGGCAGGGCATCGTCGTCGCGACGCTGACCTTCCCCGATGTCACGCAGATCATTCCGGTGACCAAGCCGATCCGCCGCCGGGTCGACGCCATCAACGAGCGCATGCGCTCGGCGGCGGCCCGGTACGGCGTGATCGTGGCCGAGACCGGGCGCTTCGAGGTGGTCTCCGATCGCCGGCTGTGGAGCCCGGATCGCCTGCACGCCAGCCCGATCGGGCATCAGCGCATCGCCGACGCGGTCGCCGAGGCGCTGCACCTGCCCGGCAGCGACCACAGCTGGACCCGCCCGCTCACCCCGCCGCTGCCGAATCGCGCGATGCTTGATGCCATCACCACCGAATTCCAGTGGGCGGCAACCGCGCTGGCGCCGTGGATCATGCACCGGGTGCAGGGCAAATCCTCGGGGGATCGCCGGCGGGCCAAGCGTCCGCAGCCGCTGCCGGTGGTGCCGCGGACGCTGACCTCGTAATCGCTAGCTCAAGGAGTGCAGGAACTCCGCGAGATAGCGACCGCTGTAATCGGGTTGGCCGTTGTTCTGCACAGCGGCCGCCCCGATGGTGTCGATGTGGTTGTAGCCGGGCAGGGTCTGCACGATCGCCGATTGTGGCACCGGGAATACCGTGCCGGGACCGAACTGCACGATGCTGTCGCCCGCCCACAGCACCAGATTCGGTTTCAGCCGGCTCAAGCCGTGATAGCGCAGATTCGCCATATCGCCGGTGCGGGCGCCGCCGTATCCGGCCGCGATATCGAGCACGACGCGCAGCGGGAAGTAGGTCTCCCAGTAGGCCGAGGGCGAGCCGGACGCCAATTGCCTTGCCACATCCCGGATATCGGCGACCTGATGTCCCGGCGAGGTGTACGGGACGCCCACCACATTGTTGTAGTTGCGCCAGGTGTAGAGCACGCTGCGATCAGCCGGAGCCACCCGGTCCTGCGGTCCCGCGGTCAATCGCAGGTAGTTGCCGATCAATGGAATCTGTGTGGCGTCACCGGGATTCGGGAAACTCTTGGGCCGCACCGGGCCGCCGTCGAGCGCGCCCACACCCTGCTGGAGCAGTTCGAAATTGCAGGAGGTATTGCCGATGAGCTCGCCCAGCAGCGCGGTATTGGTGAATCGGTAGTCACGCATGGTGCCGGAACCATCCGCGCCATTGGTGACGAAATCGGCCCAGGTCGAGCTGAAGAGGAAGTTCAGCGTGGAATCGATGGCGGGATCGTGCGGAAGATGCGCCAGCAGTTGGCTTTCCCCGTCGGGATCCAGGTATGCCGCCAGTCCCGCCAGCCGGTACAACATCATGGCCTTCGTGCCGATGACCGGGGTGTCGCCGAATACGCGTGGCAGCACTCCGCCGTTCTGCGCGGCTTTCAGCACATTGTTCACCGGTGAGATCAGCGCATTGGTCAGATCCTTCAGGAACGGGGTGTTCTCCAGGGCCACCGGATCCGACGAGACCATGGAATCCTGTGCCACGTAGGCCGCGCACTGACTGTCACCGGACGCGTCGGGATCACCGCCGCCGAAATCCCAGTCGGCGAAGAATCCGGTCACGAGGCCGCCCAGGGAGATGCCGGTGCAGACGTATTTGTGCTGCCGCACAACCTGATCCGGGATCTCGTGCAGCATGATCTCGTATTGATCGCGCAGCACTCGCTCCAAGCCCATCGAATCGAGGACGGCGAGATCCTGGGAATTCTGGAATCCCGGGAACACGCGGCCGTCGATGGGCTTGCCGTTGAAGTAGTAGTCGACGGCATCGAGATAGTTGTGGGTGCGCAGCGCGTAATCGAATCCGGCCGACTCGTCCAGGCAGGTGCTGCGCCGGGCCATGGCCCAGAATTCCACCTTGCGGCCGGTGTCATGGGCCGAGCGCACGGTATTGCGGGCCACAGTGTCGGAATTCATGGAACCGCCGTCGAGTCCCTGCTGCTGCACCACCACCGAATCGGCGTCGGCGGAATTCGCGGGTCCATCGGCCGCGCGATAACGCAGGAAGCTGGTTCGATCGCAGGCGGGCGGATGCGGTGGCGCGTTCGAAGGTAGCGGTAGCAGGAAACTGACCTGCGAGACGACGACACCGTCACCTTGGTCGATCACCTGTTCCTGCCGGTCCGTCGCGGCGCTGACCGGTGCGGTCGCGTGCGCGATCGGGGAAATCGGCTGCAGCACAGCGAAGCACACGCCCGCAGCGAAAAGGAGCGAACCCCGCCCTAAAGAACGCATCATATCCAGCATCGTGACGAAGTGGCCCGCGCCACGTCATTAGGCACCTGATCAGCAAACCGGCTGCCGGACTGTGAAAGTGCCCTACGGCGTGAGACCCGACCAGAAATCGCAGCGATGATCGGCGTCGAACGAATCCGCGATCACACTGCCCGCCGGCCGGAAGGAGATGAACTGCGCACTGCCGGAATCGTATTGCGGGATGGCGGGCAAACCCGCCGGATCCGCCCGGTGGTCGATGACGAAATGCATCCAGTAGCGGCGCATCTCCGCGGCCAGGCGGCGCTGATCAGGTGACATCACGCCGTTCAGGAATCCACCGGCCTCCGCCAGATCGAACAGTGACGGCAGTTCACTGGCGTGGTAGGCGCCCATCGGGAAAGTGCTGGGCGGGGCGACGGGAGCCGGATCGTCGAATTCGTAGACATAGGTGGGACTCCGGCGGCCGAACTCGGCCTTCTCCTCGGAGGCGCCGCACACCATATCGTCGGTCCACGCCCGGGTGATCGCCTGCGCGGGCTGCGGGAAAGCGGTGAGCGGATATTCCTGCTGCACCCGATCCGCCTGCGCCGGCGTGATATCGAGACTGGTCACCAGCGCCTGCGGATAATCGGCCGCCGCCAGCTGCGACCCGAACGGAATGCCGTACTTCATCCAGGCCCACAGCGCCATTTCGTCATGGTTGGAACCGACGAGCGTCGGCACCGGCCTCGACGCACCGGATTTCAGCGCGACCGTGGGATCCTGCGGCAGGAAAGCATTGCCGTACACCGCATTCGACGGGTCGAGCGGCTGATCCACCAGCTGCGCGGCGGGCAGCGCCCGTAAGCAGGCCGCCGCGCCGGGCCCAGGGCAACCGTTCCGCTGCGCCCAGGCATCCCCAGCCTTCTCGGCCTGCGGCAACGACTGCGCCGAGCAGGGGCCGCTCTCCATGATCGCGGCCTGGAACAGTCCGGCACTGCTCGGCGCGGCCAGTTGCGCGCAAATCGCTATGGCGCCCGCGGATTCGCCCGCGACCGTCACCCGGCCCGCGTCGCCGCCGAAGGCCCCGATATTGCGCTGCACCCAGCGCAGGGCCGCCTGCTGATCCATGAGCCCGTAGTCGCCCGCGCCCGCGCCTTCGTCCAGGGCCGAGGCGGCCAGGAAGCCGAAGGCGCCGAGCCGATAGTTGACCGTGACGACGATGCTGTCGCCGTCCGGCTGCGAAATCAGCGGGGCGGCACCGTACATGCTGCCGGAACCGGATTCGAAGCCGCCGCCGTGCAGCCACACCATCACCGGCAGGGCCCGGTCCGACGGGAGGGTGCGCGGGGTCCACACGTTCAGGTAGAGGCAGTCCTCGTCGTTCGAGCGCGGGCCGCCGATACCGGTCTGCTGCGGGCAGCTCGGCCCGGCCGTGCGCGCGGTCCGCACCCCTGGCCAGGGCGCGGGCGGCTGTGGCGGACGCCAACGGAGGTCACCGATCGGTGGTGCGGCATAAGGGATTCCGTCGAACAGCCGGTACCCGTCGCCGAGCCCGCCCTGCACTTGACCGCTGCCGATCGCAACGGTGTCGGGGGCATTCACGACCGCGTCCGCGCGCGCCCCGCCCGGAGGCACCGCGAACAGGAAAGCCAGTATCGCCAGCAGCGCCACCCCCGCTGACCTTGCCCGATCACGCACGATCACCGGAGCCTCCTCGGCCGCACCGTGTTTCGCCCGACAGGGCTTCTGATACTAGTCGCGGGTACCGACCGGTCCGGGGCAGTCTCGCCACGAGACAGATCAGCGCAATTGTCCAATGCCCGAAAACTGCTCTGGACAGCCGAGAACGACGCGGGACCACTCGACGTACAGCGACTCGGAGCGCCTCCGTGTCTCACCGCGAGACGCCGATTGACACCTCATCCAGTGCGGGCAACCGTGTGCCGATGACGCCGACCGCTCTCGACACCGTCGATATCTTCGACCCCGCACACGTCGAGGATCCGTATCCGCTGTACCGGCAGCTGCGCGCGCAGGCGCCCGTTTTCCGGGTGCCCGGCACCGGCTTCCACCTGGTCACCTCGTGGGATCTGGTGACCGAGGCGGTGACTCGCACCGCGGACTTCTCCTCCAATCTCACGGGGGTGCTGCTGCGGCAGCCGAGCGGGCCGCCCGCCACCTTCGATATGGACGGCGGCGGTCAGGCGGTGCATGTGCTCGCCACGGCCGATGATCCGGTGCATCTCGCCCAGCGCAAGCTCGTACAGCCTCTGCTGGCCAAGCGAATTCGCGGGCTGGGACCGGCGGTGGAAGCCCTGGTCGACCGGCTCTGGTCCGAGCACCTGGACGGCGACCGCATCGACTGGGCGACGAGCATGGCCGACCGGCTACCGCTGGCCCTGGTCGCGGACATCATCGGATTGCCGGACGCGGATGTGCCGCAATTGCTTTCGTGGGCCTACGACAGCACCGAGATGCTGGGCGCGGTCATCGACGCGGAGCGCTTCGGTCATTCGGTGACCGCTGCCGCGGAGCTCACCGATTATCTGTACACCGCATTCGCCGCGGCCCGGGAGCATCCCGGCGACGACCTGCTCGGGGTGCTGGCCCGCGCCTGCGCGGCCGGGGAGGTCCGCGACGACGAGGCGGTGCTGATCCTGGTGCAGCTCGTCGGCGCGGGCGGCGAATCGACCGCGGGACTGGTGGCCAATGCCGCCCGATTGCTCGCCACCACACCTGCGTTGCAAGCGGAGCTGCGCCGCGAACCCGCGCTCATCCCGGCCTTTCTGGACGAGGCGCTGCGCCTCGAATCGCCCTTCCGGGGCCATTACCGGCATGTCCGCGCGGATACCCGGCTCGGTGGCGTGGACCTGCCGGCGGGCAGCCATCTACTCCTGTCGTGGGGTGCGGCCAATCGTGATCCGGCCCGGTTCGAGTCGCCGGATCTGCTCGATCTGGATCGTCGTTCCGGTGCGAACAATCTCGCCTTCGGGCGCGGAGTGCACTTCTGCGTGGGTTCCGCGCTCGCCAAATTGGAGGCCACCGCGGCGCTCACCGCCTTGCTCGAACGCACCACCGGCTTCGAACTGATCGAAGCGACTCCCCCGCAATGGTTTCCGAGCATCTTCGTGCGCCGCCATGCGAGCCTGCCGCTGCGCATCTGGTGAAGTGCCGAACTCTTCCGCGCGTCACCGGCTGTCGAGGCCCCTTACCCGGCATGATCTTCGTCGATCGGGGGGCCGAAAAAGCCGTGACCACAGGAAAGGGGTTCTGTTCGTGAATACCGTGCACTTCCGCCGCGTCACCCTGGCCGCCATCGCCCTCGGGTGCGCCGCGGTGCTGGCCGCGCCCGCGCCGACCGCCATGGCCGATGCCGCACCGCAGAAGATCACGCTCGACTACCAGAAGGGCCGGTGCGGGGCGACCACGCTGCACGCGTCGTCCTTCACGCCGACCACGCTGGAGATCACCACCTCCAACAACTTCACCGACGACGCCAAGATCGATATGGCGGGGAAGGTGACGCCACTGCCCGACACCTACAAGTCGGTCACCACCACCGTGGATCTCGGCACGCCGATCCCGGGTGCGATCCCGTTCCGGGTCTCCGGCTCGGATTGGCCGGGCAGCTCCGGCACCGGGTGCGAAGGCTGGATCATCGTCGCCTGACGCCTCGAATCGAACGCCGATGAGCCGCACCCTTTCCGGGTGCGGCTCATCTGTTCGCTCTGCTATTTGCCGTGGGCGCGCAGCTGATACAGGCCCTCGGTCTCGGCCACGACCACGCCATTGGCGTCGGTGACGACGGCCTTCAGGGTGAAGTCGGACTTGCCCTTCTCATCCGCCTCGGCGGTGATGCGGGCGATCTCCTCCTCCGACAGCGTCGCCGCGGCGGTCACATCGGTGGCCGCGGGCTTGCGGAAGAAGATGTGCAGGTCCTTGACCAGCGGGAAGTACTTGGCGGTATCGAAGCTCGCGATGGCGAGCGCGCCGCCCAGGATCTCGGCGACGGTGAACAGCACGCCGGCGTACATGACGCCGAAGTGATTGCCGTTCCCTTCCACCGGGACCTTGCTGGCCGCATAGCCAGGCCGCACCTCGACCGCCTCGACTCCCATCTTGTGCGCGATCGGAATGGTGTATTCCAGGGCGCCATTGACGACATCTTTCAAGGGCGGGGCGTCGCTCGTCGACACACGGACCTCCTCAGTCCTACTTCACAGGCTTACTGACATCCTGCCAACAACGTGAATCATGGTCGGCCCGGACCGATCCGCGCAAGTCCGTCCCCGTCCACCCGTGAGCCTGGACACACACCAGCAAATCATCCGATGTCTACATCTAGTATACAAGTCGTGTCCAAGACCTATTCGGCTGCTGAGCGGGCCTATCGCGAGATCAAGGAGCGCATCCTGACCGGTGCGCTGCCCGGCGGCGAACTGGTGAGCGAGAACGAGATCGCCGGCGAACTCGGCACCTCGCGCACACCGGTCCGCGAGGCGTTCCTGCGGCTCGAAACCGAAGGCTGGATGCGGCTGTACCCGAAGCGGGGTGCGCTCGTGGTGCCGGTGCCGTCCCACGAAGCCGACCATGTCGCGCACGCGCGCTACATCGTGGAAACCGGAGCCGTACGGGCACTCTCGCCCGCCGACCGGGGCGCGCTGCTGCCGCGACTGCGCGAATCACTGGACCGGCAGCGCGAACTCGCCGCCGCGGGCGAGCTGGACGAATTCGCCGTCGCGGACGCCGATTTCCACCGCGAATACGTGATCGCCGCCAATAACCCGCTGCTCACCGGGTTCTACGACTCCCTGCGGGAACGCCAGCGCCGCATGAACAGCGCCGCGCTGCGCCGCGGGGAGACGCATACGGATCGAATCATCGAGCAGCACACCCGAATCGCGAACCTGATCGAGGCCGGCAATGCCGACGGCTTCGCCGCCGCATTGGCCGAGCACCTCACCGCGGTGCACGGCGTGACCTTGAGAGGACAGTGACTTGGCGACATCGACAACGGCCGCCGCCATCGAGGACGAGGCCGAGAACGTCACCGCCGGCAACGGGACTCGCACCACCGCCGGCAACGGGACTCGCACCACCGCCGGCAACGGGACTCGCACTGCCGGCGGTCGCGGCGACTCCGGCAGCGGCAAGGCCTGGCTGGGCGTGGCCGCTGCTGTCTTCGCCATCGCTTGGGGCGGAAACGAATTCACCCCGCTGCTGGTCATGTACAAGGGCGAGGGGCTGCAGGTCACCACGGTCGATCTGCTGCTGTTCGAGTACGTGCTCGGCATCATTCCCGCGCTCGTGATCGGCGGCCCGCTCTCCGACCGCTACGGTCGCCGGCTGCTCATGCGGCCCGCGCCGCTGGTCGCCGCGCTCGGCTCGCTGTTGCTGGCCTTCGGATCTTCTTCCGTGCCGATGCTTTCCGCGGGACGGGTGTTGTGCGGTATCGCGCTGGGCCTGGCCATGGCGGTGGGCACCAGCTGGCTCAAGGAGCTCTCGCAGCCGCCGTTCACCGCGGATTCCGCACCCGGCGTGGGTGCGCGGCGTTCGGCCATGAGCCTCACCGGTGGCTTCGGTATCGGCGCGGGCGTGGCCGGGGTGCTGGCCCAGTGGGGTCCGCTGCCCGACACGCTGCCGTATCTGATCAATGTCGCGCTGTGCCTGGGTGCGGCGGCGTGGGTGATCCACGCACCGGAAACCGTTACCCCGCAGCAGAATCCGAACCGGCTGCTCGACGATCTGAAGGTGCCGGCCGCCGCGCACCGGCGGTTCCGGCGGGTGGCGCTGCCGCTCGCGCTGTGGCTGTTCACCTGCTCCGCGGCGGCTTACGCCATCATGCCGACCCTCATGATGCCGAAGGTGCACGGCGCGCCCATCGCTTTCTCGGCGCTGATCACGGTCATCACCCTGGGCTGCGGGTTCGGTATCCAGTCGGTGGCGCGGCGCATCGACAAGCCGGGGACGATCCGGCTCACGGCGCTGTCCCTGAGCTTCGTCATCGCCGGAATGGCCTTGGCCGTGGCGGCTTCCGCGGCGCTCACCCTGTGGCTGACCGTCGCCACGGCGATCATGCTCGGGCTCGGGTACGGCATCGGGATGGTGGCCGGGCTGCAGGAGATCGAGCGCATTGCGCGCCCCGATGATCTGGCCGGGCTGAATGCGGTGTTCTACGCGGTCAGTTACCTGGGCTTCGGCGTGCCGGTGGTGATGGCGCTGCTGCACGATGCCACGGGTGTCAGCTATCCCGCGATGTTCGGAGTGCTCACCGTCGGGGCGATCGCGTGCCTGACGCTGGTCGTGCGGTCCCGCTGGATCTCCGTGTAAGCGTTCAGCGAGAGACGCTCTGGCGGAAGATCGCGGGCGTGACGCTGGTGCGCTGCTGAAAGTACTTGGAGAAGTTGGAGGGATCGTCGAAGCCCAGCTGGCCGGCAATCCGGGCCACCGGGTCGCGGCCGTGTGCCAGCAGGCGTTTCGCCTCCAGCACGATGCGCTCGTCGATGTACTGCTTGGCGCTCAGGCCGGTGTGCTCGCGGGCCAGGCGGTTCAGGGTGCGGGTCGGATAGCCCAGGCGGGCAGCGTAATCGGCGACCTGGTGGCGGGTGCGGAAGCCGGATTCGAGCTCCTCGCGGAACCAGAGGAAGGCTTCGCGGGCCGGTGGGCGTTGTTGCTCGTCCGTGCCGGGGAGGTCGGCGAGCAGCAGCAGGAGGGTTCCGGCCAGTAGGCGCACTCTCGCCGCATCCCGAATGTCGTTCGTAGCCAAAGGATTCGGTGGGTCTTCAGCGAGTCCCCGGGTTGTCGCATGCAAGGCGTCCAGAGCCGTAGCGGCGGGACCGAGGCTCGCCGCGGGCCAGTAGTTCGGGTCGGCCACGCCCGCTGTGCGGATCCGATCCCTGGTCTCCTCGTCCAGGACTGCCGGCGTGAACAGCACGACCGAGCCTTCGATATCCGCGATGGCTCCCCACTGCTGCACCTGTCCCGCATGTACCCAGATCAGATCGCCCGCGCCCAGTCGATACGCGGTGAAGTCGACGGTATGCACGGCTGTACCCGTGGTGACGCGGATGAGCAGGTCGAAGTCGAGGCGCTGCGGTGTCAGGAACTCCGCCGTTCCGCCGCGCTCGCGCATGCGGGCCAGCGAGGTCAGCTCGATCTCCCCGGTCACGCCGGGCGGCGGCGTATATCGGACCGGCCGGATCGGCGCATCGGAGGGATGTCCCATTTTCACCATGCTACGTCCCGCGGCAACCGTGAAAACCCCTGTTCACGCTCCTACCGTAGGTGTCATGACAAACCTCGACTACCGGATCATCGACTCCGCCGACTCCTCCCTGAACAAGACCAGCGTCCTGGTCACCGGCCCTGCCGAGGCCGTCGTGGTGGACGCCGCCTTCACCCGCGCCGACGGCCACCGCATCGTCGCCGAGCTCCTGGACTCGGGCAAGCGCCTCACCACCGTCCTCATCACCGCGGGCGACCCCGACTTCTACTTCGGCGCCGAAGTCATCGCCGACGCTTTCCCGGAAGCGATCTTCCTGGCGCCCGCCGATGTCATCGCCCACATCCGCGAATCGTACGAAGGCAAGCTCCAGGCCTGGGCGCATCTGGGCGCCAACCTGCCCACCCGCCTCGTCGACATCTCCCCCCTGACCACCTCGACGATCACCGTCGACGACACCACCCTCGAAATCCGCCGCGCCACCGACAAACTCGGCGACCGCGCCTGGTACGTCTTCGACCCGTCCGCCCGCGCCCTCGTCGGCGGCGTCCTCCTCTTCGAGGGCCTGCACGTCTGGACCGCCGACACCCCGACCACCGAACAGCGCACCGAATGGCTCCGAGTCCTCGACGAATTGGAGTCCCTGCACCCGCAATTCGTCGCCGCCGGCCACCGCATCTCCGCCACCCCCACGGACCTCACCGCTATCCACCACACCCGCGACTACCTCCGCCTCTTCGAAAAGGTAATCGCCGACTCCCCCGACGCCGCCACCGCCGAAACCGCCCTCCTGGAGGCGTACCCCGCCGCCGGCCTCAAAATCGCCGCCAACCTCGGCACCAAGGTCGCAAAGGGTGAAATGACATGGGGCTGACCCCAATTCCGGACCACTCCCCCGCCGCCGTCGTCCGCCGCCAGTACCTCGCCTCGGCAGCAGGCGACCTGACAGCCCTCCGCGAAACCCTCGCCCCAGACGTGGAATGGACCGAAATGGCCGGCTTCCCCCTGGCCGGCACCTACCGCACCCCCACCGGCGTAACCACCAACGTCATGGAAAAACTAGCCCAAGACTGGACGGATTGGACCGCCCACGACGACACCTACATCACCGAAGGCGAAAACGTAGTAGTCCTGGCCCGCTACACCGCCACCCACAAATCAACCGCCAAACCACTGAACGCCCGTGTAGTACACCACTTCACAGTCCGATCCGGCCTCATAGTCCGCTTCGAACAGTTCGTAGACACCGCCCTAGTACGCGAAGCCGCGACCCCCGACGGCCCGTGATCGAGAACGGCGGATGACGGCGGTCAAGATGATCGCCAAGCCGACGAGAAGGCCGATCACACCGATCAGTCCGGCGATCAAGATGGTTCCACCGATCGATGATCCGAGTCCGCCGCCGACCGCGAGCGTCACGCCTGGGCCACCCAGCGTGGTCAGGTGATAGGCGCCGGCTTGTCCTGATTGGAACGAGAATCCCGCGCGCCCCGCATGATTGCCGAACTGATAGGTCACCTGCGAGCCGTACTTCTGCATCTGCACGACCTGCCCCGCCGGATCCACCAGCCGCGCTCGTACCTCCGCCGGCAGCCCATCCGACGAAGCACCGGGATACTCGAAATACACCGTGTAGCCCCGCCCGGCCTCCAGCCGCAGATCCCCCGAGCCGGGTACGTCGACCCGCTGAAACTGGTTGACAGTATTCGACATCCGCATGAATCCGGCGACTCCGACCGAGATGGCCCCGACCACGCCGATCACGATCACGAGCGCCCCTGCGACAATCCACCACCCGGATGGCCGCACCGGCGGCGGAGTCGGCTGCGCCCAGCCCGAATAGGGAGCCGGATAACCGCCCGGTTGAGACATCTTCGAATCCTCTGTAGTGCCGATGTTCTGAGCCGCAGTCCGTCTCGCAGTCTCAGCCCCTTTACGCTCAGCCGATCCGCTGACGCGTAGCGAGCCGCCGACTCTGACCATTGAAGGCAGGAAGCGTCAGAGGTCCACTACGAGTTGCGGGGAGAGGGATCTGGAGACGCAGGGGTATATGAGGTCGGGGGAGGCCCCGATGTCGTCGCGGTGGTCGGGGGTGCCTGCGAGGACGGTTAGTTCGCAGGTGCCGCAGACGCCTTCGCGGCAGCTGGCGGGGAGGGGGTGGCCGGCTTGGGTCAGGGCGTCGAGCATGGATAGGTGTTCGGGGACTTGGACTTTGGTGGCGGAGCGGGCGCAGAGGACTTCGAAGGGGGTGTTCGGGACTGTGGGACGGGGGGTTGGGCGGAAGCGTTCGACGTGGACTCGGCCGGCGGGAAAGACGGATTCGGCGCGGTCCATCATCGAGGTCGGGCCGCAGCAGTAGACGAGGGCTCGGGGGTCCAGTTCTGCTGCCAGAGAGTCGAAATCGGGCCTGCCTTCGAGCTGGGTGGCGATCGTGCGGACACGATCGCCGTAGGTCGCGCGGAGGTTTTCGGCGAAGGGCATGGTTGCGGGGGTTCTGCCTATGTAGAGCAGGGTGGTTGCTGCGCCGGCTGCGGTGGCGGTGCGCATCATCGGGAGGATGGGGGTGATGCCGATGCCGCCGGCTATGAAGAGGTAGGAGGGGGCGGGGAGGAGGGGGAAGTTGTTGCGGGGCAGGGAGATATCGAGGGTGCGGCCTTGTTCGAGGAAGAGGTGGATGTATTCCGAGCCGCCTCGGCTGAGGGGGTCGTGGCGGACTGCTATGCGGTAGTGCTCCTGGGCCGCCGGGTCTCCGCACAGGGAGTACTGGCGGGTGAGCCAGTTCGGGAGGGCCAGATCGATGTGGGCGCCGGGTTCCCAGGGGACCAGGGGTGTTTCGGCGCCGCGGAAGACCAGGGATAGGACGTCGTCGGTTATCCGTTCCATGCGATCGAGGACGGCGTGCTGCATCGGCGTATCACTCCTGTTCGGTCAGTAGAGGTTCCGATAGGCGTCTTCGAGGCGGTCGGTCATCTGCTGCGGGTCGAGGTCGAGGCCCATCTGTTCGACCGCCACCTCGCCGATCGGCGGCATCTCCTGTGCGAGCGCCTGACTCGCGGGATCCCACAGGCGGGAGCGGGTGAGGGCGCGGCCGCAGTGGAAGAAGACCTCGGTGACGTCGACGATGATGGCGAGGACCGGTTCCTTGGCCTCGGTGCGCATGCGGGCCAGCACATCCGGTTCGTCGGTGGCGTAGCCGCGGCCGTTCACGCGCAGGACTTCGCGCATACCGGGGATGAGGAAGAGCAGGCCGACGCCGTCGTTCTCGACGATGTTGTGGAAGGAGTCGGCGAGCTTGTTGCCGGGACGGTCGGGGATGGCGAGCATATGCTGGTTCAGCACCTTCACGAAGCCCGGATAGTCGCCGCGCGGGGAACAGTCGCCGAGCCCGTCACGGTTCGCGGTGGCGAGCGCCAGGAACGGCGAATGCGCGATGAAGCGGTGCGAGTGCCGGTCGATGTGGTCGAGGACTTTGCTCTTGATCATCGGCTCGGGTTCGCCGAGCCGCGCGCGGATCTCGGCCGGCGACACCCGTCGCGGCCGGGGTCCCGAACGGGTCAGCATGGGCCTGTCCATTACTTTTCCGCTGGTCATGGCACAATTATGAGCAATTACTCAGTTCTTGTGTACTCGCTTTCCGCCGAGCGTCCCGGAGGTGCCAGGGTGTCGGATCAGCGTCGGCTTCAGCCACGTAAACAGCCGCTTCAGTCCCGGGCCGAGCTCACCCGGCAGCGGATCCTCGCGGCGGCTGCTCACGTTTTCGCCGAGTACGGGTATGCCGCGGGGACCACCAACCGGATTGCCGAGCAGGCGCGGATCTCGATCGGTTCGCTGTATCAGTACTACCCGAACAAGGACGCGATCCTCGTCGAGTTGATGGTCCGGCACCTCGATGCGGGCCGGGAGGCCGTGCTGCGGCTCGGGACCGAGCAATTGCCCGATTCACTGGAGGAGATCCTGCGCCGGCTGGTGCGGATCGCGATCGAGAACCATCTCGACGACCCGCAACTACTGCGCGTGATGATCGAGCAGATGCAGCCCTCGGCAGAACTCCGGGAGAAGGTCGCCGTGCACCAGCGGGAGCGGATCGCCTTCATCCAGCAACTGCTGGAACAGCATCCGGAGGTCGGTGTCGCCGATACCTACACCGCGGCCCGGCTCGTGGTCTCCACGATCGAATTGGTGGTCCACCAATTGATCGCGTCCCGCGAGCCGGTCGAGCTGCCCCGCTTCGAGAACGAGCTCACCGCAATGCTTTTCCGTTATCTCAGAGCGAGCGGGAAATGATTTCCTTCATGATCTCGCTGGTGCCGCCGTAGATGCGGTTCACGCGCGAACCCGTGTACATATTGGCGATCGGGTATTCCATCATGTAGCCGTAGCCGCCGAAAAGCTGCAGGCATTTGTCCACGATCTTGTCCGAGGTTTCGGCGGCGAACAGTTTGGCCATCGAAGCGGTGGCGGGATCGTTCTTGCCGTCGATGTACTGCTGAATCGCATAGTCGACAAGGGTTTTGATGGCCAGGGCCTCGGTCTTGACCTCGGCCAGCGTGAAGGCGTTGTGCTGGAACTTGCCGATCGGGCGGCCGAAGGCTTCCCGTTCCTTCGAGTACTTCAGCGCCTCCAGCACCGCTGCTTCCGCGAGCGCCGAGCACAGGCTGGCAATGATCAGCCGCTCCCGCGCGAGCTGCTCCATCAGCTGATAGAAGCCCAGACCTTCTTGCGCGCCGAGCAGATTCGTCACCGGCACACGCATATCGGAGAAGAACAATTCCCGGGTGTCCTGCCCGTGCTGGCCCATCTTCTCCAGCACCCGGCCGCGTTCGAAGCCGGGCAGATCCTTGGTCTCGGCCACGATGAGCGAAACGCCCGCCGCGCCCTTGCTCGGATCGGTCTTGGCGACGATCACCAGCAGATCGCAGTGGGTTCCATTGGAGATGAACGTCTTCGAACCGTTCACGACATAGTGGTCGCCCTCGCGGATGGCGGTGGTGCGCACCGACTGCAGGTCCGAGCCGGTGCCCGGTTCGGTCATGGCGATGGCCAGCACCAGTTCACCGCTGATGATGCCCGGCAGCCAGCGCTGCCGCTGCTCGTCATTGCCGTAGTTGTAGATGTAGTGCGACACGATCGGCGAGTGCACCGAGAAGCCGAAGCCATTGTCGTGCGCGTAGACCAGCTCTTCCTGCACGACGGACTGCAGGCCGTAATCGCCGCCCGCGCCGCCGAATTCCTCGGGCAGGTCCAGGCCGAGCAGGCCCGCGGCGCCGGCCTTGTTCCAGAATTCGCGATCGACCATGTGCTGCTTGGACCAGCGTTCCCGGTTGGGCGCGATCTCCTTGCGGAAGAATTCGGCCGCGTGCTTGCGCAGCTCGCGGTGCTGATCGGTTTCCCAGCTGGGGCGGTAGTCGGGGAACAGTTCGGACATCGGTGTCTACTTTCCGGAGTGGGTGCGAATACCGTTGAGCGGCAGGTCTTCTCGGGCGGCGATGGCTTCGAGTTCGGCGATGGTCCGGTCGGCGAAGGCCTGTGCGAAACTCTCGTGGGTGCCGTCGGCGCCGAAGGTCGCGAGCGCGCCCATGAAGAAGTGCGGTTCGACCGCGCCCAGGGCCACATGCCCGTCCGCGCAGGCGTAGATGCCGTAGCCGGGGAAGGCGCCGCCGAGGACGGCCCCCTCCCCCATCAGCCGGTGACGCACGGCCTGGCCGGCCCAGGCGGCGGCCTCCTCCAATGCCACCCGATACGGTTGCCCCACACCGGTTTTCGACCTCGAGACCAGGGCGGCCAGCGCGGTGGACACCGCGCGTTCGGCGCCGAGCATGTCGGCGACGGGCACGGTCGGCATGCGCGGCGGGGTGAGGGTGCCGTGCACGGCCTGATAGTTGAGGTCGTGGCCGGGGACCTCGGGATCATCGGCGTGACCGACGATCTCGATGAGTGACAGCCCCGGGAATCGTTCGTGCGGTTGCGCCAATCCGAGCCGGGCGAGCGCGGTCGGCCGCATCGAAGTGATGAGCAGATCGGCGGATTCGAGCAGTTCGTCGAGCTTGCCGCGATCGGCCTGCTGCTTCACGTCCAGGGTGACGACCTGCTGACCGGCGACCAGCCGCGTGTACCAATCCGGCGCGGCGGCGGCGAGCGGGTCGCCGGTGGGCGGTTCGACCTTGGTGACCGTCGCACCCAGTTCGGCCAGTCGGGCTGCCGCCAGCGGGCCGGGCAGATTCACCGCGAGTGACACGACCTCGATCCCCGCGAGGGGGCGCAGCGTTGGAACCTCCATGAAGGTGAACGATACGTTTGTATAGTGATTGGGTCAACCGTAGCGGTTCCATGGCATACGACCAGCAATTACTACGCGACGTAGACTGACCCGACCACTGACGACGAGGCGAGGGGCGATCGAGGCGCGATGCTGAATCCACGAGCGACCAACGACGACCTGACCGCCAAGGCACGCATCCGCAACGCCGCCATGGACCTCTTCGCCCAATACGGTGAATCCCGCGTCTCCCTGCGCGCGGTCGCCGCAGAGGCCGGCGTCACCCTCGGCCTGGTCCAGCATCACTTCAAGACCAAGGCCGGCCTCCGCGACGCCGTGGACCAGCTGATCGGCGAGTACTTCTACCAGGCCGTCCACTCGGTCCCCAATACCGGAACCCCCGCCGAGGTGACCGGCGCCCGCGACGACGCCGTCCGCGAAATGCTCCGCGACAACCCCGCGGTCGTGAACTACATCCGCCGCGCCATCCTCGAACCCGAACCCACCCAGCTGAAGTTCCTGGAACGCATAGTCGAGTTGGTCCGCAGCGAGGTCCTCTTTCTCCGCGAAGCCGGCGTGGCCTCCACCACCCGCCGCGAATCCACCCAGATCGTCGCCGTCCTCATCCGCCAATTCGGCGAACTCCTGCTGGCCCCCATGATCGACTCCGTCTGGCAGATGGTCGCCGACGCCGACGACACCCCCAAACCCCACCTCACCATCACCGTCGACGAGTGACCCCTCGCTCACAGAGCGAACCCGCAGGCACGGCGACAGAATGGTCAGCGTGAGCGAGCGGAGCGCCGCGGTCGAGCGGCGAGGGGCGGGGCGCGGCCGCGCGCGCCGGCCCCGAACGCGCCGCGCCGAGATCCTCGAGGCCGCCATCGACGCCTTCGCACACGACGGCTATCACGGCACGTCCATGGCGGATATCGCTGTCGCGGTGGGAGTTTCACCACCAGCCCTGTACCGCCATTTCCGGAACAAACAGGAGCTGCTCGGCCAGTGCCTGCGGGTGGGGCTCGGGGAATGCGCCCAGCGGGTGGAGGAGGCGGGACGAGACGACCCGGCCGGCGCGAAAGTGCTGGCCGAGGTGGTACGGGTCGGGTTGGAAGTACGAGTACTACCGCGCCTGTGGCAGTTGGAATTCCGCCACGTGAGCCCCGCGGACCGCAGCGCGGTGCTGCGCCTGGCGGTCCGGATGGTCGGCTACCTCCGCGCGGCGATCAGCGCGCGCCGCCCCAACCTCACCACCGCGGATGTCGAGTTACTGAGCTGGTGCGTGCTCTCGATCGCGGTCAGTCCCTCCTATCACCGAGCCGAGCTGCCCGCGCCCGTGACCGCCCGCGTGCTGGACGCGGCCGTCACGGCAGTCGTGGACGTGCCCCTACCCGCGACAGCCGATACGCCCGCCACACGAACCACCAAGGCGGGCAACGGCGGAACCGAGCTGGACAGAGCCCTGCGCACCGAACGCATTCTCGCGGAAGCGGCACGCCTGTTCAGCCTGCACGGATACGCCGCGGTCGGAATCGAGGACATCGGCGCCGCGGTAGGCATCACCGGCCCCGCCCTCTACCACCACTTCTCCTGCAAGGCGGAGGTACTCGACCACATCGTGCGCCGCCACGACGAGTGGATGGGCCTGCTGATGGCACGAGCACTCGCCGAAGGACAGGGCGCCGCCGGCGCCATGCGCTCGATGCTCCATGGCTTCGCCCAGCTCGCCGTGGACGACCCGGACCTGCTCGGCATCACCATGAGCGAAACCCGCCACCTCCCGGAGGACGCGGTGCGGCGATACCGGCAGGTGCGACTGGACGGAATCGAACGCTGGGCCCGCATGCTGCACGCCGTCCGGCCGGAACTGCCGATCCCCGTGGCGCGCGTCCTGATTCGCGCCGTGACGACCGTGATCATCGAGTCGGTGCGCAATCCGCGCCTGTATATCCGCGCCGACCTGGTGGATGTGCTGACCGCGATCGGTGAGGCGATCGAGGCGGCGCCGGTCCCGCTGCGCAAACCCGGCCCATTAACAGCAACGGAAGCCCGTAAGTGATTTCTCCCACTTAGCCGCAATTAACATATCGGCCGTCTGCGCCCGTCTCGCCGCATATCAGTGCCGGCCCTCCGAGTGGCCGGTTGCTTAGTGGCGATTAACAATTCGTTGCCGGGGGCGGTCGGGGGGCGGAGATTCGGGCGCGTGAGCCATTACAAGAGCAATGTGCGCGATCTCGAGTTCAATCTGTTCGAGGTGTACGGGCTGGATGGGTTGTTGGCCTCGGGGGCGTTCGGCGATCTCGATGGCGATACCGTGCGGTCGATGTTGGTGGAGGCGGCTCGGCTGGCCGAGGGGCCGGTGGCTGCACCCTTTGCCGACGCCGATCGGACTCCGCCCACCTTCGACCCGGCCACGCATTCTGTGAGCCTGCCCGAGTCGTTCAAGCAGGCGGTGCGGGCCTGGTATGACGCCGAGTGGTGGCGGGTCGGGCGGATCGAGGCTATTGGTGGGGTGCCCGCGCCTGCCATGTTGACTTGGGCCATTACGGAATTCGTGCTGGGGGCGCAGCCCGCGGCGCATATGTACACGATGGGGCCTGCCATGGCGCAGATCCTGTACACGCTCGGGACCGGGGAGCAGCAGCGGTGGGCGCAGTTCGCGGTGGAGCGGGGCTGGGGCGCGACCATGGTGCTGACCGAGCCGGATGCGGGATCGGATGTGGGGGCCGGGCGTAGCAAGGCGATTCAGCAGGCGGACGGCACATGGCATATCGAAGGGGTCAAGCGGTTCATCACCTCCGCCGATTCCGATGATCTGTTCGAGAACATCGTGCATATGGTGCTGGCCCGGCCGGAGGGTGCGGCGCCCGGTACCAAGGGGCTGTCGCTGTTCCTGGTGCCCAAGTTCGAGTTCGATCACGAGACCGGTGAGATCGGCGCGCGGAACGGCGCTTTCGTGACGAATGTCGAGCACAAGATGGGGTTGAAGGCTTCGGCTACCTGTGAGGTCACCTTCGGCGGGCACGGCGTGCCGGCCAAGGGGTGGCTGGTGGGTGAGGTGCACAATGGCATCGCGCAGATGTTCAAGGTCATCGAGAACGCGCGGATGATGGTGGGGACCAAGGCCATTGCCACGCTGTCGACCGGGTACCTGAATGCCCTGGAGTACGCGAAGATTCGCGTACAGGGCGCGGATCTCACGCAGATGACGGACAAGAACGCGCCGCGCGTCACCATTACTCACCACCCGGATGTGCGCCGCGCGCTGCTCATGCAGAAGGCGTACGCGGAGGGTCTGCGCTCGGTGTACCTGTACACCGCCGCGCATCAGGACGATGTGGTGGCCCAGCAGGTTTCGGGCGCGGATCCGGAGCTGGCGGCGCGGGTGAACGATCTGCTGCTGCCGATCGTCAAGGGTGTCGGTTCCGAGCGCGCCTACCAATACCTGACCGAATCGCTGCAGACCTTCGGTGGCTCCGGCTTCCTGCAGGACTACCCGATCGAGCAGTACATCCGCGACGCCAAGATCGACTCCCTCTACGAGGGCACCACCGCCATCCAGGCGCAGGACTTCTTCTTCCGCAAGATCGCCCGCGACCGCGGCGTTGCCCTGGCCCACCTGGCCAGGAAGATTCGCGAGACCGCGGAATCCACCGTCGGCAACGGCCGCCTCAAGGTCGAGAAGGGCCTGCTGGCAACGGCTCTCACCGATGTGCAGGAGATGGCGGGCAGCCTCACCGGCTATCTGCTGGCGGGACAGCAGCAGCCGGAGGATCTGTACAAGGTCGGTCTCGGTTCGGTGCGGTTCCTGCTCGCGGTCGGCGATCTGGTGGTGGCGTGGCGGCTGCTGGTGAACGCCGAAACGGCGCTCACCGCACTGGATTCCGAGATGGCCGCCGCGGACCGCGCCTTCTACGAGGGCAAGGTCACGGTCGCGACGTTCTTCGCCCGTGAGGTGCTGCCGCGCCTGACCGCCGACCGCGCCGTGCTCGCCGCCATCGACCTCGAGGCCATGCAGCTGGACGAGGCCGGTTTCTGAGCTAGCTCGCCGCCGCGGACCGCACCGACTCCGTTTCCGGGAGCTCGCGTGCGGCCCGCGCGGCGATCGCCGCCAGCACCGGCAGCCGCGCATCGCCGAGCGTGGAGACCATATTGCCCAGGTGGTTGGTGACGAAGGCGATCGACAGCCCCAGCCGGGGCATGGCCATGGCGCCCGAACCACCGATACCGAAGTGCCCCAGCGCATCCCGCCGGATATGGGTGCCGACGATCGCGCGATGGTAGCCGAGCGAGTGATTCGGCGGGCCGCCGAGCACATAGTCGTACTTGCTGTTGAACGGCATCTCGGCAATGCGGGCCGCGGTATCGGATCTCAGCAGCCGCTGATTGCCGACCAGGCCGTCATTGGCGATGGCCCCGTACATGCGCGCGAGTGAGCGCGCGGTGAAGACCCCGTTCCAGCCGGGCATCATGGCGTCGTAGACGGTGTCGGAGACCTGCGCCGAATTCAGCATGCCGTCGTAGAGCACGCCGCGCAGCGAACGCAGCGGCGGTACGGCCGCCGCGATGCCGAGCAGCCCGTCCACCGGCAGCTTGGCCACGCTCATGCGCGGACCGAGCTTGGCCAGGCGGCCGCGTTCGTGCACCGGCACCCCGAACCAGAAGTCGCTCTCGCCCAGCGGAACCGCGAGCTCCTGCCGGACCAGGTCGCGGAAGTCGCGTCCGGTCACGCGCTGGCAGATCTCGGCCACCAGCGTCCCGAAGGTGATGGCGTGGTAGCCGGAGGCCTTGTAGCGCAGCGGATCCGGCGCGCTCACGGCCAGCGCGGCGGCCACCGCATCATGGTCGAGCAGGTCGGCCTTGTCCGGCAGCAGCCCGCGGATCTGCTGCAGTCCGGCCCGATGCCGCAGCACGTCCCGCACGGTGATGCCGGCCTTGCCGTTCGCCGCGAACTCCGGCCAGTAGTCGGCCACCGCGGCGTCGTAGTCGATCAGGCCGCGATCGGCCAGCCGGTGCAGGACCGTGGCGGCCACGCCCTTGCCGGTGGAGTAGGCCATCGCCATGGTGTCCCGCTGCCAGCGGCGGCCGGGTGCGGCGAAGCCGGCCCAGATATCCACCACGGGTTCGCCGTGCAGGTAGACCGCGACCGCGCCACCGCCCTTGCGCGGAGGTCCGAAGAGGGCGAAGAATTTCGCGGCGACACCGATGAACCGATCGTCGACGAACATGGCGGACGGCATGACCAGACTCCCTTGTCTGTCAGGATATTTCGCTCCCAGGGTCGCACGGACCCGGAACGAATTGGAACCGGTTCAGCCCAGATGGGTGTCGAAGAAGGCGAAAATGCGCCGCCACGCGTCCGCGGTGGCGTCGGCGTCGTAGCCCAGGCCGGTGACCCGCAGCAACGGTTCGGCAGGCGTCTCGTTGGCGAAGGCGTGCGTGACGCCCGGATACACCTTGACGTCATGCTCGACACCGTATTCGGTGAGCACACGTTCCAGCTTGGGCCCGCGGCCCGGATTCAACGGGTCGAGCGCACCGTAGCTCGCCACCACCGGGCAGGAACCGCGCAGCATCTCCGCGTAGCTGCCGCGCCCCGAAGGATAGAACGGCGCGGCCGCGTCGAACCCCTTGGGCGCCACCAGCAGCGCGAATCCGCCACCCAGACAGAAGCCGACCACGGCGATGCGCCCGGTGCACTTCGGGTCCTCGGCGAGATAGGAACGGGCGGCCAGAATGTCGCGGGTGGTACGGCCCTCGACATTGGTCAGCACCTCGCGCAGCACGGCGGGCACGCAGCGAACACGGCCCCGCGCGAAGAGGTTCGGCGCGATGGCCAGGTATCCGTTGGCGGCCAGCCGGCGGACGGTATTGCGCGCGTCCTCGGTCAGGCCCATACCGTCGTGCAGGACCACCACGCCGGGCCAGGGCCCGGGACCGGTGGGCATTTCCAGGAAGGCGTCGATCGTGCCATCGGGTGCGTTCAGTTGGATCGCGCTCATCGTCGAGCCCCTCCCCGCCGGTCGTCTGATGATCGAACTCGACCACATCCTAATGTTGTCTCAGACAACCCGCACTGATCCCCGCCGCCAACCCGGCGGGGATCAGCTTTCCGCCGCGGCCGATCAGCTCTCGATCGGCAGCCCCGCCCCGGCCCAGTCCTCGATGCCCTCCCGATACTTCCGGACATTGGTGTAACCGAGCCGCTCCAGCTCGGTCGCGACCTGCTGGCTGTTGCCGCAGGCCGGGTTCGAACAGTAGGTCACGATGGCGGCGCCGAGATCCGGAAGCAGTTGTGGCGCCCTGGCTTCCACCTCGGCCGCGACCAGCGCCAGCGCGCCCGGCAGATGCGCCTTGGCGTAGTACTCACCGCCGAGGGCGTCGAGCACGGTCACCGATCCGGCCTCGATCTCCTTGGCGAGTTCGTCGCGAGTGATGAGTGCGGTCATGGGATTTCCCTTTCCGAGCACGGAATTTATGTGCGTGTGCACGCTACTACTTATGTGCGAGCGCACGCAACTGGTTAGAATCGGGGCGTGAACCGATCCCATCCGGCCGTCGGCGCCTGGGCGGCCCTGCTGCAGGTGCACGCCAAACTCGTGCCCGAGCTCGACGCCGAACTGCGCCGCGCCACCGGACTCCCGCTGAGCTGGTACGACGTCCTGCTGGAACTGGATGGACCACAACGACTCCGGATGAGCGACCTCGGAGAACGCGTGGTGCTCAGCCGCACTCGCGTCAGCCGGCTGGTCACCGAACTCGAGGCGCAGGGCCTGGTCCGGCGCGAATCCAATCCCGACGACGGCCGCTCGGCCTTCGTCGCCATCACCGAGGACGGCCGCCGCCGCTTCCGGGAGGCCGCGCCGCATTATCTCGCCGGCATCGAACGCCGCATGGGTGGGCGACTCGACCCCGACGAACTCGACACCGTCGCGAACGCCCTGCGCAAGGTACTCGGGCCCGCCGACCTGAACTCCCCCACGACCACGGATTAGGCGCCGCGCGCGGCGAACGGTTGCCGATCATGGGATGAAAGGGGAGGGTGGGGGCGAATCTGTTCCCATACCAAGGAGGCACGGCGTGCGTTTCGGCATCTTCATTCCCCAGGGCTGGCGGCTGGACCTGGTCGGCATCGACCCGGCGGCGCAGTGGGGCTTGATGCGGGACCTGGCGCAACGGGCCGACGCCACGCCGGACTGGGAATCGCTGTGGGTGTACGACCACTTCCACACCACGCCGCAGCCGACCGCCGAGGCCACCCACGAGGCGTGGAGCCTCATGTCCGCGCTCGCGGCCTCCACCTCGCGTATCCGGCTGGGGCAGATGTGCACCGCCATGGGCTACCGGAATCCGGCCTACCTGGCCAAGGTCGCGGCCACCGTGGACCTCATCTCCGGCGGGCGCGTCGAAATGGGTATCGGCGGCGGCTGGTACGAGCACGAATGGCGGGCCTACGGTTACGGATTCCCGCCCGCCGGGGAACGCCTCGGCCGTCTCGACGAGGGCGTGCAGATCTTCCGGCAGGCGTGGCGCACCGGCTCGGCCACCCTCGACGGCAAGTACTACCAGGTGGACGGCGCCATCGTGCAGCCGCAACCGTTGCAGGAGGGCGGCATCCCGATCTGGGTGGCCGGCGGCGGCGAGAAGGTCACGCTGCGCATTGCCGCGAAGTACGCGCAGTACACCAACTTCTCCGCCGAGCCGGAGATCTTCACCCAGAAGTCCGAACTGCTGCGCGGCCACTGTGCCGCCGTCGGCACCGATTTCGACGCCATCACCCGCAGCGCCAACTTCAACACCCTGGTCGCCGCGACCGAGGCCGAGGTGCAGGATCGGCTCGGCGCCGTGGAAGCGCGGATGACGCCGGCCCTGGGCGCGGACGGGGCCCGGAAGTACGTCGAGGACTACTTCAGCAGTTCCGCGGCCGTCGGCACCCCGGAACAGGTGATCGAAAAGCTCGCGCAGGCCCGTGATCTCGGCCTCGGCTACGCCATCCACTACTTCCCGGAACTCGCCTACGACACCGCCGGACTCGACCTCTTCGAACGCGAAGTGATTCCCGCCCTGCGCTGAACCGCGCCGCCGGAGCGGCCCGACGCCGTAACATCCCGAACAGACCTGGGCATCAGCCGATTCGAACCAGGGAGGCGGGATGCAGTACCGGCCCACCGCCACGGAGTTGCTGACAACGCTGGCGGAACTGCTCGAAGAGACACTGCTGCCCGCAGTACCACCGGAGTTACGGCATCAGGCCCGCGTCGGCGCGCATCTCGCGCGCCTGCTGGAGCGCGAGCTGCGCCTGGGACCGGAAGCCGCACGGCGCGAACGGGAAACCCGCGCCCAGCTCGACCCGGCCGACGAGGCGGGACTGTGGGCGGCGCTCGTCGAGATCGTCCGCGCCGACCTGGCCATCGCCAAACCCGGCTACGACGCCTGGGAGGGGGAATGACCCCCGACCTGGCGGCCGGGCTGGAACGATTCCTCACCGGGGAACTCGGCCGCCCCGTGAAAATCACTGATATGCAGCCGCTTTCGGCCGGGGCGCGGCGGCGCAATATCGCCGTCGACGCCGATACCGGCGATCATGTGCTGCGCCTGGTCGCGACCCTGGTGCCGAGCGCCGTTCAGCAGCTGCCGGTCGCTGCCGAGGCCGCGGTACGCGAACTGGCCCGGGATCGGGGCGTGCACGCGCCGCGCGTGGTGGGTGTCTGCGACGATCCCGAGTACACCGGGGAACCGTTCATGCTGTCCGAACGGCTGGACGGCGAGACGGTGCCGCGGCGCGTGCTGCGACTCGTACAGGCTTCCGGGACAGGCGATCTCATTGCCGAGCAGCTCGGGCAGCTCATGGGCCGCCTGCATGCCATCGACCCGGAATCCGCTTCCCCCGAACTGCCCGGCCAGCCCGACGCCAACCCGGCCGTGGACCTGCTGCGGGACGTCGAGCCGACGGTGTCACGGCTGCTGGGTGACCGCCCGGTGTTCGGGCTGGCGCTGCGCTGGCTGCACCGGCGGCTGCCCGCCCGCCCCGCACGACTCACGCTGGTGCACACCGATATTCGCAACGGCAATCTGATCGTCGGCCCCGACGGCATCTCCGCCGTCCTGGATTGGGAAGGCGCGCAACGGTACAGCGACCCGATGCGCGATCTCGCCTGGTCCGCCCTGCGCATGTGGCGGTTCGGCGTGGACGATCGCGAATTCGGCGGCTTCGCGGGCCGCGCGGTGGTCGTGCACGGATACCGCAATGCCGGCGGCGAATTCGACGAGGACCGCTTCCGCTGGTGGAAGGTGGCCTGCACGCTGGCCTGGGGCGCCATGCTGGCCGCGCAGGCCGACGCCCATCTGGACGGCAGCGTGCGCAATATCGTCATGGCGGCCAGTGGCCGCCGCATCCCGGAGATCGAATGGGATCTGCTCATGCAGATCCGCCCCGCCGGATCGAGGTGAACCGCATGGATTTCCAACTACCGGACCAGCTGGTGAAGTACCTGGCCGAACTGGACGATTTCATCGAGCGCGAGATCGTGCCGCTGGAACAGATCCACGACAACATCAGGTTCTTCGATCACCGCCGGGAGAACGCCCGCACCGACTGGGAGGGCGGCGGCCTGCCCACCACCGACTGGGAGGCCCTGCTCGCCGAAACCCGCAGGCGCGCCGACGCGGCCGGGCATCTGCGCTACGCCTACCCCGTCGAATACGGCGGCCGCGGCGGCTCCAACCTGGATATGGCGGTGATCCGGGAACACCTCACCCGCCGCGGCCTGGGCCTGCACTGCGATCTGCAGAACGAGCACGCCATCGTGGCCAACAATGTGGGCCTGCTGCTGATGGCCGAATACGGTTCCGCGGCACAGAAAGCCGAGTGGATCGACGAACTGGCCACCGGCTCCGCCTTCTTCGGCTTCGGCATCACCGAGCCCGAGCACGGCTCCGACGCCACCCATATGGAGACCACCGCCGTGCGCGACGGCGGTGAGTGGATCATCAACGGGGAGAAGACCTTCAACTCCGGCATGCACCACGCCCGCGCGGATCTCGTCTTCGCGCGCACCGCCGGGAAGCCCGGCGACGGCACCGGGATCACGGCGTTCCTGGTGCCGGTCGAAACACCCGGCTTCGAGATCGCCGAGTTCCTCTGGACATTCAATATGCCGACCGATCACGCCCACGTGACGCTCACCGACGTCCGGGTGCCGGACAGTGCGGTGTTCGGCGAGGAGGGGCGCGGGCTGGCGGTGGTGCAGCACTTCTTCAACGAGAACCGGATTCGGCAGGCTGCCTCCAGTCTCGGTGCGGCACAGTTCTGCATCGACCGGTCGGTGGAATATGCCCTGGAGCGCAAGACTTTCGGGAAGCCGCTCGCGGTGAATCAGGGGATCCAATTCCCCTTGGTCGAGTTGCAGACCCAGTGCGAGATGCTGCGCGCCCTGATTCACAAGACCGCCTGGGCCATGGACCATTTCGGCCCGTTCACGCAGTCCGCCCAGGTGTCGATGTGCAATTATTGGTCCAACCGGCTCTGCTGCGAGGCCGCCGATCGCGCCATGCAGGTGCACGGCGGGCTCGGCTACTCGCGGCACACGCCGTTCGAGCACATCTACCGCCACCACCGGCGTTATCGAATCACCGAGGGCAGTGAGGAGATTCAGATGCGGCGGGTGGCGGGGTACATGTTCGGGTTCATGCCCCAGCAGTCACCGAAGGGTATGTGATCCGGCGCCGTTGCCGGTGTGACCGGCGAGCAGCCGGCTGAACGGCGTCACCTCACCGAGCGAATTGCCCGAGGTGCGGTGGCGGGGCGGCTCGTCCTGCAGGAAGCCCTGCACTCCCGTCGGCTCGGCGACGATCAGCTGGGCGAGTTCGCTTGCCGCGCGCTGGATCCGGTCGGTCAGGCCGGTGGAGCCGAAATCCTCCGTGGCGGCGAAGACGCCGGTCGGCACCACCACCGAACGCAGGTAGGTGAACAGCGGGCGCATGGCGAAATCCAGTACCAGCGCATGTCGGGTCGTGCCCGCGGTGGCGGCGATCAGCACCGGCATGCCGTTCAGCGCATCGGTGTCGAGGACGTCGATGAACATCTTGAACAGGCCACTGTAGCCGGCCGTGAACACCGGGGTCACCGCGATCAAACCGTCTGCGGCGGAGACCTTTTCGCGCGCCGCCGCCACGGCGGGCGTGGGTAGCCCGCCGGTGGTCAGGGTGGTGGCGAGATCGGCTGCCAGTTCCCGCAGTTCGATCACCTCGATCTCGAGGCTCTCGCCGCGGCCGCCGACCGCCGACGAGACCGCGTCGGCGAGCTGATCGGCGAGCAGGCGGGTCGACGACGGCTGCGACAGCCCGGCCGTCAGCACTATGAGTTTGCGGCTCACGCTCGCCCTCACTTCTCTTCGGCGAGCGCGCGCTCGCGGGCGGGTTCGACCAGGTGGTGCGGGGCATCCGGTCCGGCCTCGACCAGACCGGCGTGGGTGGGCGGATTGCTGGGCACGTGTGCCGGGCGGCGGGCCTCGAATTCCTTGCGCAGCACCGGAACCACTTCGGTGCCCAGGATCTCGATCTGCTCCAGCACCACACTCAGCGGCAGTCCGGCGTGATCCATGAGGAACAGCTGGCGCTGGTAGTCGCCCACGGTGTCGGCGAAGCCGAGGGTGCGCTCGATGACCTGTTCGGGCGTGCCCACGGTGAGCGGGGTCAGCTCGGTGAAGTCCTCCAGCGACGGCCCGTGCCCGTAGACCGGGGCGTTGTCGAAGTAGGGCCGGAAGAACTTCTTCGCCTCGGCTTCGGTCTCGGCCATGAAGACCTGGCCGCCGAGCCCGACGATGGCCTGATCGGCCGCGCCGTGCCCGTAGTGTTCGAAGCGCCGGCGGTACAGGTTCACCATCTGCTGGGTGTGTTCCTTGTTCCAGAAGATGTTGTTGTGGAAGAACCCGTCGCCGTAATACGCGGCCTGCTCGGCGATTTCGGGCGAGCGGATGGAACCGTGCCACACGAACGGCGGGGTGCCGTCCAGCGGTGCGGGGGTGGCGGTGAATCCGTTGAGGGGCGTGCGGAACTGGCCTTCCCAGTCGACACGCTGTTCGCGCCACAGTCGCCGCAGCAGGTGGTAGTTCTCGACCGCGAGGGCGAGTCCGTCGCGGATGTCCTTGCCGAACCAGGGGTAGACGGGCCCGGTATTGCCGCGGCCCAGCATGAGGTCCACGCGGCCGCCGGACAGGTGCTGCAGCATGGCGAAGTCTTCCGCGATCTTCACCGGGTCGTTGGTGGTGATCAGGGTGGTCGCGGTGGAGAGGATGAGGTTGTCGGTCTTGGCCGCCAGGTAGCCCAGCATGGTGGTGGGCGAGGACGGGACGAAGGGCGGGTTGTGGTGTTCACCGGTCGCGAAGACGTCCAGTCCCACCGCCTCGGCCTTCTCACCGATGGCGACCATGGCCTGGATGCGCTCGGCCTCACTCGGGGTGCGGCCGGTGGTCGGGTCCTGGGTCACATCTCCGACGGTGAAGATTCCGAACTGCACGGGTCCTCCTCTTTCTCGCTATCCATTTTTGTGGATATGGCAACCAAATGAACCATGCCTCCCCCGCCGATATTCCACCGGGATCCGACGGCATGGCCAACAAACCGAACGAGCGGTTCGTCATACGCTGTCGCGGAAATCCGGGTCAGTCACTCGATCAAGGAGAAGGCTTTGCACATGCTCGAAGCCCCGGACACCACGTCCGAACCGCCCTCCGACCTCCCGGACTTCGATCCGGTCGAACACGCCCACGCCATGATGGGCCGGTGGTACACGCTCGACCGGCAATACGAGGTCGGCCGGGAGAAGATCCGCGAATACGCGACCGCGGTCCTGGACGACCACCCCGCGCACTGGGACGAGCAGGCCGCCGCCGCGCTCGGCTACCCCGCACTGCTGGCCTCCCCCACCTTAACCTCCGTGCTCAGCGGGGCCGTGCAGTACGCCATGACCGAACTGCTGGCCGGCTACAACCTCACCTCGTCCGTCCAGACCGATCAGGTCCTGGACTACCACCGCCCGATCCTGGCCGGCGACCGGCTGGTCAGCAATATGGTGCTGAGCTCGTTCCGGCAGGCCTTCGGCGGCGACATGCTCGTCATCGAGAACGTCCTGACCGACCAGCACGGCGAAGCGGTGCTCACCGGAGCCACCAGCGTGATCACCCGCTCCGGGCAGACCGAGGAGAACGTCGCGGCCACCCGGCTGATCCAGGACATCCTGCACCGCGGGACGGACATCATCGCCGAGCGTTCGCCACGCCTGATCGAAATCCCGGGCTGGGTACCGAAATTCGCCTCTTACCGGAGCCCGCACACACCCCGGCTGGACTCGATCCGCCAGGGCGACGAATTGCCCTCGCGCGCGGTGACTCTCACCATCGGCGACCTCGTCCGCTATGCGGGCGTGGCCGGCGACTCCAACCCCATCCACTGGCACACCGGTGCGGCGCACGCGGTCGGCCTGGAACGCGGCGTGGTGGCGCACGGCATTCTGACCATGGCCTACGGCGCGAGCTTCGTGACCTCGTGGCTGGGCGACCCCGGCGGGCTGAAGCAGTACAGCGTGCGAATGAGCACCCCGGTCTACGTCCCGGCCGACGAGCCGACCACCGTGCAGTACACCGGCAAGATCAAATCGATCGATGCGGCAGCCGGGACCGCCACCGTGGCGCTCACCGCAATGCACGAGGGACGCAAGATCTTCGGCCGCGCCACCGCGGTCGTGCAGCTGACCTGAGGCGACGGCGGTCGCCGCCCGGACCGGTTCAGCCGATCCAGGCGGCGATCGCCAGAAACACGCAGATGAGCACGAACAGAATCGCCATGAGCGGCACGATGAACTTGACGTACCGGTCGTAGCGCACCTTCGCCAGCGCGATACCACCCGTCACCACCGCCGTGGTCGGAGTCACCAGATTCGCCCAGCCCGACGCCGACTGCCACGCGGTAACCACCAGGGAGCGCGGCACATTCGCGAAATCGGCCAGCGGCGCCATGATCGGCATGGCCAGCGTCGCATGCCCCGACGTGGACGGGATCAGGAACGCCAGCGGAATGTTCACCAGGAACACCGCCACCGCGAACACCGCCGACGACGTACCGGTGACCACACCCTCCAGCGCATGCAGCACGGTGCTGGTGATCTGCGTATTGTTCATGATCACCGTGACGCCGCGGGCCAGCACGATCACGAAGCCCGCGCCCACGAAATCGCTGAAGCCCTTACCGATCTGCTCGGACATCTTCGCCTCGCCGAGGCCGCCGCACAGGCCCACCACGATCGCGCCCACCAGGAACAGCGCGGTGAGTTCCGGGAAGTACCAATCCAATTCCCACGGGTACTTGCTCGCGTCCGGGCCCTTGATGACCGTGCCCCACGGGATGATCGCGAAAATCATGAAGGCGAAGGTGATTCCGACCAGCCACAGCACCAGCACCTGACGGCGGGTCATCGGATCCGGTTCGTGGTCTTCGGGTTTCACGTCCTGATCACCCGGCTGCCAGCCGGACCAGGACTTGCCCGGATCCGCCTTCACCCGGCGCGCGTACCAGAGCACATAGCCGACGGTGGCGATGGTGAGCACCACCAGCATGGCCAGGCGCAGCACGATGCCGTCACCGATGGCGATACCGGCCGCCGACGACGCGGTACCGGTGGCGAACGGGTTGACCGTCGAACACAGCACGCCCACACCGGCTCCCGCGATGATCGCGCCGACCGCGGTCATGCGGTCGTAGCCCAGCGCCAGCGTCAACGGCACCAGCAGCGCGTAGAAGCCCAGCGTCTCCTCGGCGAAACCCTCCACCGTGCCCGCCACCGCGAACACCACCATGATGCCGACGATCAGCAGGAACGAACGCTTACGCAGCTTGTACGCCAGCCGGCCGATACCGCTGTCCAGGGCGCCGGTCGCGAAGGCGACGGTGATGAACGCGCCCACCGCCAGCACGAACAGGAACACGGCCGCGGCGCCGTAGAGCGAACCCGACAGATCCGGGGCGACCTGACCGGTCTTGCCGTCCTCGATGCCGTACAGGCCGTTGACCGGAGCGAGGAACAGATCGCGCAGCCGCTCCACGAAGTTCTTCGTCTGGTCCAGGCGGTGATACGAGCCCGCGATGGGATGACCCTTGTCGTCCATCCGGTACGCGCCCGGCGGAATGACGAAGGCCGCCAGCCACACCGCCAGGGTGACGCCGGCCAGAATCGTGTACGTGGAGGGGAAGCCGCGCTTCTTCTTGTGCTGCGCCGGTTTCGGAGCCGCTTCGGCGGTCTCGGTCCCGCTCATTTGCGCATCCGATCCGCGAAGAGCTGGAAGAACTCGGCCTCGGCCAGCGCCACATTGGCCAGCTCGCTCACCAGGACCCGCTCGTTGAAGCCGTGCATATTGCACTTGGAATCCTCGACGCCGAGCATGAGCACCTCGGAGCTGGGATTGGCGGCCGCCATGGAATTCGTGAGCGGAATCGATCCGCCCATGGCCGAGTCCACGGTCTCGGTCCCCCACGCCTTGCTCATGGCATCGCGCATGGCCGCGTACGCGGGACCTCCTGTGCCCGCGGCGAATCCGGAGCCGACATCGCCGCCGGTGACCGTCAGGTCGATGCCGAACGGCTTCACCTTCTTCAGATGCTCGATGACCGCACGCTGGCCCTCTACCGGGTCCTGCTCCGGGTGTACGCGCACGTTGAGATAGGCCTTGGCATACGGAACCACCGCGGACGCAGCGGTTTTCACCGGCGGGGCATCCAATCCGATGACCGTGATGGCCGGGCCGTACCAGATGCGCTCGCCGATCGGCCCGGTGCCGAGCAGCGGCATTCCCGGTGCCATGCCGGTGATTTCGGCGAACTCCTGGTCGGTGTAGTTCGCGCCCTTCCAGTCGTCACGCCGCAGGCCCTGCACCGCGACATTGCCGTCCGAGTCGTGCAGCGTGGCCAATGCCGAGATGAGCGCCAGCAGCGCATCCGGTGCGGCGCCACCGAACTGGCCGGAATGCACCGGTGCGGCCAGCGTGCGGACCTCCACGAACACATCGGCCACGCCACGCAGCGCGGTCACCAATGTCGGTGTCCCAGCGCGGATATTGCCCGCATCGCAGATGAGTAGCGCATCGGCCTTGAAGAGGTCCGGCTGTTCCGCCGGATAGTCGTCGAAGACCGACCCGTACTCCTCCTGCCCCTCGATCACGATGGTGACCCCGACCGGTGGCTTACCGCCGAAGGCGCGCAGCGCCCCGATATGCGCCACCACATTGGCCTTGCAGTCCGCGGCCCCGCGCCCGTAGATCGCCCCATCCTTCTCGGTGGGCGTGAACGGCGGTGTGTTCCAGAGACTTTCATCCCCCGAGGGCTGCACATCGTAATGCCCGTACAGCAGCACCGTCGGCGCTCCCGGCGGCGCCGGAATCCGCCCGTACACCACCGGCGAGGTATCCGGCAGATTCAATACCCGAAGGTCATCCACCCCGGATTTCCGCAACTCATCGGCAACGAGATCGTGCGCCCGCTGCACGTTCTCCTTCGGATACTCGGGGAACGCAATGGACGGGATCGAAACCAGCCGTCCGAGCAGCTCCTTCAGTTCTGGTACGAGGCCATCAACGGTTCCGCGAAGGTCCATTCCGGTATCGAACCACCCCGGGCGGCAAGATCGGCGAATCTCCGACTGTGTCCGATCGGCGTCTCCGGAACCAGCGCTCGAGCCAGCTCCGGCAATAGTGCGGCAACCGCAGCGCCATAGGCCTTGCTGGCCGCGTGCGGCCGCGACGCCGGATAGTTCGACCGATGCGTCACCCGCACGCCGTTCGTCAGTTCCACCGTGTCGTCGGCCCGCGTCTCCACACAGTTGCCGCCCGCCTTCTTGGCGAGATCGACCACCACCGCGCCGGGCGCGAGCGCCCGCAATCCCGACTCGTCCAGCAGCACGGGCGCCCGGCTGCCACGTCCCGCAGCGCAGATGATCAGATCGGGGTGGGTGGTCGCAATGATCTCGGTGACCGCCGCCGCATCGGGACCCACGCGGAACTCGCCCGCACCGTGCCGAGTCGCCACGACGGACTGATCCGGGCGGCGGCCCAGCACGATCGGCGGCTCGTCCCCGCCCGCGACAGCCGCGCCGACAGCGGCGAGACCGGCCTTGCCGGGGCCGAGCACCAGAGTGCGCACCCGGCGGGCACCGACCTCCTTCCGCAACAGCGCGCGGCCCTCCTGATAGGCGACGTCACCGGCGATCATGCTCATGACGGACATCGGATCCACGCGCGGCGCAAGGTGACCGCCACCGGTCGCGAGGCGACCGTCGCCGAGGACGCTGTCAGCGCTCCCTCCTCCGAGGTGACCACCGCGAGGCAAGGGATCAGCGGCAACAGGGCCTGCGCCGGGTGCGAGGCGGGCGGCGGCCTGCGCCGTATCGGATGCGAGGCGGGCGCCGGGCACTCGGTCATCGCCGCCCGCCGCGTGCGGAGGCGCGGCCGCAAGGTCGTCGCGGGTCGGTGAGAGTTGTTCGAAGGCAATCGATTCCACGCCGCGGGCGCGGAGCTCGGCAATGCCGGCCGCACGGTAGACCGGGTCCTGGAAGCCGACGAGCAGCTGGCCACGCCGGAGTGGCATCGAATCCAGTTCGTAGGCAGGCGGTTTCACCCAGGCCACGATGTCGGCCAGGTCGAAGACGGCGGCGGGGCCCGTCACCACCACCGCGCCCGCCTTGCGATAGGCGGCGTCGGTGAAATCGGCCCGCCAGCCCGCGCTCTGCTCCACGACCACGCGGAACCCGGCAGCCGACAACCGTGCCACGTCCACGGGCGTCAAGGCGACGCGGCGTTCCCGCGCGGCGGTCTCGGCCGGTACGCCGATGATTGTCACGCGGCGAGGGTATCGGTCATCACGAACCTTCGATCATCAGGCTGCCCTCGGGTGGCAGCTCGCCGCCGACGCGTACCCATTCGCGTGCCAGCACTTCGCGGAACAAGGCCCGGCAATCCCCGTCGCCGAGTTCGCCGGCGCGGTGGCTCGCCAGCGGTTCCTGTGCGATCAAGGTCTCCACTCGCACGGCTCTGCCCGCATCGCCGAGCTCGTAAACGTCGTTGTATCGGCGCAATTCGAACTGGACCTCGTGGCGGAGGGAGGAGATGCGGGAGGCGATGCGTTCGCGGCCTTGGATCTCGTATTCGCCCTTGGCGACGTAGGCGTCGTCGAAGATGAGGACGCTGGGGGCGCGGGGGGCGTAGCGGCGTGGGACGAGGATGGTTTCGACGCCGGCGCGGGCCTGATCCCAGAGGCGGTCCTCGTGCGGGATGGCGTCGGTGATCGTGTCCAGGACGTAGACGCGTTGCACCGAGACGCCGGCGCGGGCCAGGGCGATCAGGCGGTCGTTGTAGTTGTCGCCGGTGGGGCCGCTGATGGTCGAGATGTTCACCGTGTGGATGGTGCGCACCGAACTGCTGGTGCCGTCGAGGACGGTGAGCCAGTCGTTGATGGTGTTCCAGTCCTGCACGGTCACGGTGCCGCTGGCGATCTGGTCCATGAGTTCTTCGGCGCGGTCCAGCTGGCGTTCGGCGATTTCGCGCAGCGGGGCCACCTCGTCGCGGGTCGCCGAGAGGTCGACCAGGCGCTGGGCGATGGCCAGCACGCGTTCGATCACCTCGGAGTCCTTGCCCAGCAGGATATTGAATCGCATGCGGAGGTCGCTGCCGACGATATCGGCGTCCCCGTCGGCGACCGGTAGCTGTTCGCCCAGGGCCGAGCTCAGGCGTTCGCGCAGTCCGAGAGGCGGTACGCGCGTACCGTTCTCGATCTGCTGTATGAGGCTGCGCGAGCAACCGACCCGCTCGGCCAGCTGCGCTTGCGTGAGATCGCGCTCCTTGCGCAGTCGGCGAACCAGCTCCCCGACCTGTTCCTCGTCGCTCGTGGTCGAGTGAGACATGCTGCGCCTCCCATCATGATTTCGCAGTGATACGCCTGGATAGGGCTCCCACCATCCTAAGCACGATGTGTCAACAGCGCCGCATCGGCAGCCCCAGCAACACAAGAGTGTTACCAATGCCAGAATCATCCACTGCGAGATACATCGTAAGCAGATAACGATCCTAGCTAGGCACCAATGATATGGATTATCATTGGTGCCACGCCACCACGAGTGGCCCGGCATCCCGAGGAGGTGCCCCGCCATGGTCCTTTTCTTCGACGACCCGATGTTCATCACGAGCGACAAGACACCCGAAGTCGCCTTCTGCACAACGACTTTCAGCTGGACAGTGAGCTGGCTGGAAGATCGGGAACTGACCTTCGAGCAGGCACGCGCAGCGATGATCCTGGACGAGATGCTCAGCGACCCCACGGCCGCCGACGACCCGTTCGCCCTGGAAGTGGCCGCACTGCATGCCGAAGAACTGGAACTGACGCTGCCGGAAGTCATTCTGCGACTGGCTCTCCGGATGGCGGAGCGGGAACTGCACCGCAATCGGGAACCACGCCGGGCCGATCGCGGTGACCGGAAGTTCCAAGGGGGGAAACCATGTATGCCGACACCACCGAACGATGTTTCCGCTGCGGCTGGACCAATCTGAGCGATGCCCGGCGCTGCCGCGGCTGCGCCCGGCCACTGGCCCGGATCGCCGCCTTTCCACTACCCGCGTCGGGCTACCGGCGCTCCAGCCTGATCGGGATCGTCACCAGCGATCCGCAACCGATGGGAATGCCCGTGGTGCAACCGTTCTGGTTCGTCATCGCGGCGGCCGCCGTGGTGGCCGAGGACATCGCCCGGCTGTCGCATCCGATCCTGGGTGCGACACTGGGCGGCGTGGCCGCCGCCGCGGCGATCGTCTACCTGCTCACCCGTTCGGGGATACGCCCGCTGGCCCGCACCGCGGGCCGCGTCGCCCCCGTCCGGATGCGAAAGGGCATGCGGCTCGGCATCACCGACGACTCGGGCGCCCGCTGGACGCTGCACTTCCTGCCGCTCTTCGGCACCGATCTGCACGTGGGTGATCCGGCCTTCGCCGAGGGCCACGAGAACCGCTACGGCGAATTCCGCGCCCTCACCCTCACCAATATCCGCACCGGCACCCGGCACGTCAGCCGCTGGGCCGTCTCCACCTACACGACCGTCACCTGCGCGGTGCTGGTCGTCCTGCTCTTCGTGGCTCCCACCGGCTGACCGGTGGGCAGAATTCACCGCCGCACCGTCAGGAGGGGAACCGCCGAGGGGTCGGAGATGACGGTGCGGCGGGCGAATTCGACAGCGCCATGAAGCATGGCGTCCGCATCCAGGATGGCGGGAGCGATCTCGATATCCAGGGCGGGCGCCAGTGCGCGGCGTCCGGCCAGCTGTCGCTCCAGCTCCGGCCCGAGCCAGGGAAACCATTGCGCCAGTAGGCCGCCCAGCACGATCTCTTCGACGTCCAGCAGCGCGGTGATGGACAATACGGCCGCGCCGAGCGCGCGCCCCGCCACCTCGATCGCGACCGACGCCCGCGGCTCACCCGAAGTCAGCGCGTCGAGCAGCCGAATCGCGGCCGCGTCCAATCCTTCCTGGCGGAGGACACCGCCCAATCCCGCCGCATCGAGCACGGCCTCCGGCCCGGCGTAGCCGACCAGGCAGCCATGGGCCCCGCAGAAGCATTCCGGGCCGTCGAACGAGACGGGCATATGACCCGGCTCCCCGGCAATTCCATGCACACCGGTATGGATCCGCCCATCCAGCACGACGCCACCGCCGATGCCCGTCCCGGCTTCGATCAACACCAACCCGCGCCGAACTCGGGGCCGCGCATGATATTCCGCCAGCGCAGCCGCATTCCCGTCATTGACCACGTCGATCGGGCAGTCCAGCCCAACCACCCGCGCCGCGATCAACTCCCCCAACCGCACCGGCCCCGACCATCCGAAATCCGCTGCCGCGACGACGGTCTGCGCGGCATCGTCCAGTACCGGCCCCGGCATCGCCACCACCACCCGTACCACCACGCTCTCCAACGCCGTCGGAGTCGTCGGCCGATCCGTGATCGGCACTGCCGCACTCGGGTTTCCGGGGCCGCGGGCACCTGCTCCGTCGGCACGCTCCGGTGCGGGGGTGAACGTCGGCACAGCAGCCGCCGCGCGGGTCACGATCTCCGCGACGGCGGTGGCCATGGCTTCGGGGGTGCCGGGGGCGTTGTGGTGGTGGGTTTCGGTGCGCCAGAGGAGGTTTCCGGCGAGGTCGGCTACTGCTGCTCGGAGGTGTTCGGCGGTGATCTGGACGGCGATGGTGAGGGCTCGGGTGGGGGTGAGGAGGAGGGGGCGGGTGGGGCGGCCGCCGGAACCTCCCCGTCACCGATGCCACCCTGCCGACCGCCCTCGCGGCCCTCGGCTTCCCCGATGCCGCCGCGTTCCGCGCCGCCTATCCGGGCAAGTCGGCGGCCGAGCTCGCGGGTCAGGCCCAGAGCGATGCGCTGTTGCGCGCGCCGTCCTATCGCATCGCCGAATTCCGGGCGAGCCGTGATCAGCCCACGTGGCTGTACGAATTCGATTGGGCGTCAACAGCGCCCAAGGTGGCGGGCATGTCCTTCCACTGCCTGGACATTCCCTTCGCCTTCGATCTGCTGCATGCAGAGGGCGTGACCAAGGTGGCCGGCGACAATCCCCCGCAGTCCCTGGCGAATTCGATCCACAAAGCCTGGGTGTCGTTCATCGCCGATGGCGATCCGGGCGCGAATTGGCCGCGGTATACGACCGCACAGCGGCAGGTCATGTTCTGGAGCGATTCGCCACGCGTGCAGGCCGATGCCTTTGCCCGCAACGCCCCATCTGGCCGACCTGAGTCCCGCGGCCAGCTACCATCGGTCACCGTTCTCCGCCGCACAATCGCCCAGCACTGTGACCTAGCGCGCTGTGGCGTTTGATCTGCCGCGCAAGTGGCAAGCTGAAGGCAACTCACGCCGTACGACTCGGACAGGTGGTTCCACATGCTCGGATTTCGTCGTTGGGTCGCCCCGGTGGCGGCGGTCGCCGCATTCGGGCTGTTCGAGGCGCCGGCGCTGCTCGATTCCCCGGCGGCGCATGCCGCGCCCGGGGATACGCAGGCGGCGCTCGGCGGCGGATCCGGGATCGTGCTGGGCAAGGCGACCAAGTGCAGCCTGACCACCATCGGCTACGACAATGCCGGGCGGTTGGTCGGATTCACCGCCGGGCACTGCGCCGCCGAGGGGACGCCGGTCACCGGCGAGCAGTTCCCCGATGCCGGGGTGGTCGGCACGGTGGTCAGTTCGGATACGGAAATCGATTACGCGGTAATCCGATTCGACCCCGCCAAGGTCATCCCGCTGCGCACGGTCGGCGCCACCACCATCGCGAGCACCGGGCCGTCCGCCGGCGCCTGGGACGTGGTGTGCCAGGACGGGCGCACCATGGGCGATGCGTGCGGCGTCGTATGGGCCTCCGGCCCAGGCGGATTCCTCGATCAGGCCTGTTCCAGCTACGGCGATTCCGGTGGACCGCTGGTGCTGGGCGATCGGCTGGTCGGCCTGGTGTCGGGTCCGCTGATCAACGACCTGAAGTCGACCCGGTTCAGTTGCTCCGATCCGAACAACCCGGTGCACACGCCCACCTTCGCGGTGTCCTGGGATACCGTGCGCGCGGCCGTCGACGCCGGTAACAGTGTGGGCGCGGGCTTCCGGCCGGTCTGATCCGCCTGTGTCCCAACCTATCCGGTGATCACGTCCAGGGCCCGGTCGATATCGTCCTCGGTGTTGTAGAGGTGGCAGCCCAGCCGCAGCCGCCCCGCCCGCACGGCCCCGACGATGCCCGCCGCGCGCACGCGTTCCCGCGCCTCGGGCGTGATCTCGAGCGAGACGACGGCCGAATTGCCCTCCGCCAGACCGAGTCCCTTGCGCAGCCGGTCGGCGAGGGCGACATCGTGCCGGTGGATGTTCTCGATCCCGGCCTGGCCGATCACCGCCATGGCGGCACGCTGGCCGATCCACATGGTCCACGCCGGGGAGACATCGAAGCGGCGGGCGTCCTCGGCCTGCCGCAGCGGGGCGTCGTAGCAGGTCTCCCACGGGTTGTAGCCGGAGTACCAGCCCGCCGCCAGCGGTCGCAGGGTATCCAGCGCGGCATCGGTGCCGGCCAGGAACGCGGTGCCCTTGGGACCCAGCAGCCACTTGTAGCCGACGCTCACCACCCAGTCGGCGCCATGGTCGTGCACCGGCAGCCAGCCGGCCGCCTGGCTCAGATCGAACAGCACGCGCGCGCCCGCGGCCCGCGCGGCGGCGACCACGGCCGGCATGTCCGCGACCGCGCCATCGGCGGATTGCACCACCGCGGCGGCCACCACCGCATCACCCGGACGAATGGCGGCGGCCAGCTCGGATAGCGGCACCTCGCGCACGTCGAGATCCGGCCGCGCCAGGAAAGGCCAGGACACAGAGGTGAATTCGTGTTGCGGCACGACCACGCGCGCACCCGCGGGCAGGCTCTGCGCGATCAATCCGATGAGCTGCGAAACCTGCGAGCCGATGACGACCTGCCGGGTCTCGAAACCGGAGAGCCGCGCGAACACGGCCCGGCACTCGTCGACCACGGCATCGACGCCCGGGATATCGAACTCTCCGGTCACGCGCTGCAGATCCGCGGCGGCCAGCGCCGCCGCGGCCGACCGCGGCAGCAGGCCGCAGCTGGGCGCATTGAGGTAGGTCACCGTGGGCGCGAACTGATCCCGCACGGCGGCCGGGAACGGGGTGGAGGGCGGGAGGGTCGTCATCAACCCATCCTGCGAGCGATCGGCCGCCGGCGGAAGATCCAGCGGCCGATTGCTGGCTTGATCGAACCCGATCGAGACCGGATCAGGCCGAACGGGATTCGGCCGTGGCCGGGACCGTGGTCTCGGCGGTGCGGCTGAATCGCAGTTCGCCGTCCTCGATCTCGCCCTTGCGCAGCAGCTGCCGATCGCGGAAGTAGTTGTTGATCACCTGCCACGGCCCGCGCGTGCCCTGCCGCGGCATGACGCCGTCACCACGCTGGATGTAGCCCGAAGTGAGCGCGCCGCCCATGAGCGAGTGCTCGGAGATGTCACCCGGCTGCGGCACCGCCACGACCTCGCGATATCCGTTGTCCCGCATGTGATTGAGCAGGCGGCAGAACCATTCGGCGGCCAGGTCGGCCTTCAGCGTCCAGGAGGCGTTGGTGTAGCCCAGGATCACCATGGCATTGGGGATATTGCTGAGCATGGCGCCCTTGTAGGCGACCAGGTCGCGGGTGTGCTGCACCTCGCCGTCCACCTCGAGCTCGGCGCCGCCGAGCATCTGCACCTGCAGGCCGGTGGCGGTGACGATGATGTCCGCCTCCAGTTCCTGCCCCGACTTCAGCCGGATCCCGTGCTCGGTCAGGGATTCGATGTGGTCGGTGACGATGGATGCTTCCCCCTTGCGAAGCACCCGGAACAGATCACCGTTGGGGACCACGCACAACCGCTGATCCCACGGGTTGTACGAGGGCGTGAAGTGCCGCATGTCGATCTTCTTGCCGACCTGCGCGCGCACCGCCGCCAGCATGAGCTTGGCCGACAGCTTGGGATTCGTGCGCGAGAGCTGGTAGCTGGCCCGCTGCAGCGCGATATTGCGCGCCCGGCCCGCCTTGTAGGCCAGGGCGGCAGGCACTTTCGCGTACTTCAGGCCGACCGCGACCGGATCGTCGGCGGGCAGCGCGGCGATGTAGGTGGGCGACCGCTGCAGCATGGTGACGTGCGCGGCGTCCTTGCTCATGGCGGGGATGAGCGTGATGGCCGTGGCGCCGGAACCGATCACGACGACCTTCTTGCCGGCGTAGTCGAGGTCCTCGGGCCAGTGCTGCGGGTGCACCAGCTGTCCCTTGAAGTTCTCCTCACCGGGGAACTTCGGGCGGTAGCCGGCGTCGTAGTTGTAGTAGCCGGTGCAGCCGACCAGGAAGTCGGCGGTGTAGGTCTCGGTGTCGCCGGTGCGCTCGTCGGTGGCCTCGATCACCCAGACGCCCCGTTCGCTGGACCAATCGGCGCGGGTGACCTTGCGGCCGAAGCGGATGTGGTCGGTGACGCCGTATTCGGCGGCGGTGTCCTCGATGTACTCGCGGATATGGGGTCCGTCGGCCAGCACCTTGGTGCCGATCCAGGGGCGGAAGCCGTAGCCGAAGGTGTACATGTCCGAGTCGGAGCGGATGCCGGGGTACTTGAACAGGTCCCAGGTGCCGCCGATGGCTTCCCGGCGTTCCAGGATCACATAGCTGCGCCCGGTCTTCTCCCTGGTCAGGTGGCAGGCCATGCCGATTCCGGACAGACCTGCGCCGATGATCAGTACATCGACATGCCGCGTCATCGAGTCACTCGCTTCTGGTCGCGCCCCGACACCGGCGTCGAGGCGCACCGAGTATTACATGTTATTCAGGGTTACGTCTATAAACCCCGGGGAAGTAACCGGTCAGGCAGCACGTACCTGGCCCGGACGATCCGGCTCCGAGCGGTAACGGGTGGTGGGGCCGTCTATACCGAGGACCTTCCATACCTGCTTGGCCACCGGGTTCATCAGCCCGAGGCGCTTCGCCAGCGAGCGGACGTCGCCGAAGAAACCCGCGAAGGAATCCTTCGCATCCTGCGATCCGAAGAAGACGTCCTTGCGGACCGACCGCGGGATGTCGAACTCCCGGAAGAAGGAGCGTGGCGGGATGACGATCGCCCGGCCGCCGATCCACATGACGATCGGGAAGGCCATGGAGAGCACGAACTTGTTGAGCGGGTTCGCCTGCGGCACGTGATGTTCCAGGAACTCGTGCGCGAAGGAGATATGGCGCGCCTCCTCGGCGATGTGAATCGCCATGACGCCCCGCATGATCGGGTGCACGTCCTCGCCCGCGCGCAGAATCGCCTTCTGCACGTGGTCGATCGGCTCCTCACCGGACAGCACGGCGATGAAGAACAGGTTCGGGAACAGTGAGGCCAAGGCCGGCACGACATAGGTGAGCTGCTTCAGGATCGGCCCCATGCCCGGCACGTCCTTGCCGATGCGGTTGACCATCTCCTGGAACATGAGGGTGTGGTTGCACTCCTCGATCACCTCGTGGGTGCAGTAGCGGAACTCCGGGGAGCCGTTGGGCAGCTTGAAGGTGTGCTGCACCATCCCGCCGATGAGCAGGGTCTCGAACTGCAGGCCGACCTTGGCGATATTCGCCTGCCGCCACAGCCCGATCTCGATCTTGCGGGCCTCGGACTGCGACTGATACCAGGGGTGCCGGGCGAACATGTCCCCGGACACCGGCAGGATCCAGCGCTTGTCGTGTTGATCGACCGCGAAATCGGGGTTGTCCCAATCGATATCGGTAAAAGGATCGAAGTGTTTGTCGACCGACCCCTGCGACAGCAGCAGGAGCTTCTCGGCGTACTCACGCGCGACGGCGACGGCCGAATCGGTGTTCACGGATGCTGACGCCATTGTCAGAGCCTCTCGAAGAGTGACACACATAACTGTAATCCATGGTTACACCTAAATTGGCGGGCCGTCAACAGCCCGTGATGATCAGCTGTTGACCGGAGGATGACCCGGTCGGACCAGCATCGGTGGCATGCACACCGTCGAGAAGACCAGCCGGCCCACGCCCGACGTCCAGGACATGGTCCTGGTGCACCGCTGCTTCCGGCAAGTATTCACCCGAGCGCCGGAGCTCGTCCGGACGCTGCCCGAGGGTGACCGGGAGCGAATCCAGCTGGTGACAGACCGGTCCTCACCGCGCACATGGACGACGAGGAGACCACCGTCCTCCCGCTCGTGACCGCCCATCTCACGGTCGACGAATGGGAGGAGCTCGGGCGCCGCGGACTCGCCGAGCAGAGCAGAGCAGAGCAGAGCAAGAAACAGATGATGGAGTCGCTCAGCGCGCTGCTCGACATCGCCACCCCGGCGGAACGGGACATGTTCCTGCGCAAGGTCCCGCTCATCGCCCGGGTGATGTGGCGGCTGGTCGGCAGGCGCGCACACCAGCGCGCCAAGCTCCGCCTCTACGGCTCCGCCGCCTGACTCCCCCGCGACGAAAGAACAGGTATGAGAATCGGTTTCGCCCTACCGCAGTTCGGCGGGCACGCACACACCGGCGACCAGGGCCGGATTCGGAATCGGCTGGTCGCCAGAGGAATACGAGGCGGCGGGCATTCCGTTCCGGGATCGCGGTCAGCGCCTGGACGAGACGCTCGATGCGCTGGAAGCCATCTGGACGACGAATCCGGCCGAATACACCGGGACCATGGTGTCGGTGCCCAGGCATCACGCCGGGCTGTCCCCGGTGCAGCGGCCCCGGCCGCCGATTCAGCTGGGGGCCTTCAGCCCGGCCGGACTGGCCCGGGTGGGGCGGCGGGCGGACGGCTGGCTGCCGGTGCTGCTCGTCACCGGTCCACAGCAGCAGGCCTTCCTCCTGCAGCAACAGCACGCCTTCCTGTTACAGCAGCGCGCGCTGGTGGACCGTGCGGCCGAGGCGGCCGGGCGCGATCCGGGCGATATCGAGACGGTGGTGCGGGTCAATGTCACCGGCGGCACCCCGTTGCAGGATGTCGCGGATGCCGTGCGAGGTCTCGGTGCGGAGACGCCCTTCGACTCGGTGTTCATCGACCTGCTCTATGTCACCGAGTCGGCGGACGCGGCCCTCGGCGCCGCGGTGGATCTGCTGAAGCTGTTGCGCTGAAACACCATCCGGAACTCAGCCCGAATAGCGCCCGCCGACCGTCGGTGCGGTAACGCCGAGCTTCTCGTACAGTGCGACGGCTTCCTGTTGCGCCGCGACCGCTTCCGCCGTGCGGCCCAGCGTGTCCAGGACCCGGCTCTGCAGCACCAGGGCCTGTGCGCGATGGCCGGGCCCGCCGTGGTCGGTCAGGGTCCGGACCGCTTCGGCGGCAGCGGATTCGGCGAGATCCAGCCGATCCGCCTGCAGGGCGGACTCGGCCGAGCGCAGCAGGGCGAACCCGAGATACAGGAACCGGCCGTGTCCGCGGGCGGCGCGCACAGCCTTTTCCGCCAGTGCGAGGGCACGCGGGGCATCGCCGTCCCGGACCAGGGCCACCCGGCTGAGTTCCTTCAGGGCAATCGATTCGAAGTCCGGGCGCGGGGTCCCCCCGGCGAGGGCGAGGGCCCGTTCGCCGGCCGCCGCGCACTCGTCCCACTGTCCGGCGTCGGCGCAGAAGACGGCCAGGCCGGCGGTGCTCCGCCCCTCGTTCCACGGGTCGCCCTCGCTACCGAAGGTCCGGGCGGCCGTCCGCAGCTTGCCGATCGCGTCGGCCGGACGGCCGCCGAAATAGTCCGCGAGACCGTCCATCTCCATGCCGACCGCCCAGATCAGCCGGTCTCCCGCGGCGGCCAGATCGGGGAGCGCGAGGCGCAGTACCTCGCGCGCGGCGGTGGGATCGTTGAGGTCCGTGGTCAGCGCCGCGGCCAGCGTCACCCGCACCCGGGACGCCGTGGTCGTATCACCCTGCGCTACAGCGACATCCAGGAGTTCGTAGAGTGATCGCACCAGCTGTGGTGAGTGCGTGCTCGCATCCCGGCGGCTGGCGAGCGCCAGCGCGATCTGGACGCACACCGCGGCCAGTCCCGGCTGATCCGCCGCGACCTGCCGGTTCAGGGCGATGATGCCCGGCTCCTCGGCCCGGATCCAGTCGTACATGCTGGACAAATCATCGAATTGCGCTCCGGGAGAAGCTGTTTCGACGAACAGATCGAGGCGGTGGCCCGGGCATTGCCGCTGCAGAATGTTCTTCGCCGTGGCGAGCAGGTGGTCGGTCAGACGCGGTAGCGCCTGCGCGCGCTCGCCTTCCGGGTCCTCGACCTGAATCGCGAACAGCCGCAGCAGATCGTGGTAGCGGTAGCGACCCGGCCGCGGCGACTCCAGCAGCCCGACATCGATGAGGGCCTCGCACAATTGCTCGGCTTCCGGGACGGTGCGGTCGAGCACGGCGGCCGCGGCGGCCACCGACAGGTCGGGGACGGCGGGGACGGCCAGCAGCCGGAAGGCCCGGGCGAGTGCGGGATCCAGTTGGCGGTAGCCGAATTGGAAGGTCGACTCGACCGCGGAGTTCCCGACCCGCAGTTCACCGAGCCGCCGCCGCTCATCGGCCAGGCGGGTGGCCACCGCGCTGATCGGCCATTGCGGTCGGGCCGCGATCCGGGCGGCGATGATGCGAATCGCCAAGGGCAGCAGCCCGCACGCGGTCACGATCGCGTCCACGGCCTCGGGTTCCGCATCGACCCGCCGGGCCCCGATGATGCTGCGGAACAACTGTTTCGCCTCTTCTGGCCGCAGCAGTTCCAGGGCGGTCACCCAGGCGCCGGGCAGCATGCCGGCGGCCGCATTTCGGCTGGTCACGAGGACCGCACTGCCGGGTGTCGCGGGCAGCAGCGTGGCCAATTGCGCGGCATCCCTGGCATTGTCGAGCACCAGCAGCACCCGTCGGCCGCGCACGGTCTCCCGCAGCAGGGCCGACCGTGCGGCGCCGTCCGGTGGCACCGCGCCCTCCGGAATCCCGAGCCCGCGCAACAGCACGCCGAGCACCTGGTCCGGTTCGGCGGGCCGTTCGTCCGCGCCACCGAGATCCGCGAACCACTGCCCGTCGGGATAGTGCTCGGCCAGCGCATGCGCGACATGCACTGCGAGCGTGGTCTTCCCGGCGCCACCCATCCCGATGACCACCGCGGAGACGGGCGCGGCGGGATCCGGCGTCAAGCACTCCACCAGCTCGGCGACCAGCTCGCCGCGACCGACGAAATCCCCGACATCCACCGGAAGCTGCGCCGGCAGCAGTCCGCGCGCCGTCACCGCTTGCGCGGAGACTGCGATGACCGGCTGCAACAGAACCAGATTCGAGTCTCCCGGGCCGGACGGCACCATGGACGACTGCCGCGCCGACTGATTCGGGCCAGGGGGACGAGTTGAGGCTGCGAGCGGCTGCCGGGCACTAGGATTCGAGTGGGCGGGGCCGGGGAGGTCATCGGTGAGGATGCGCTGGTGCAGTTCGGTCAGGGGGCGGCCGGGCTCGATGCCGAGTTCGTCGATCAGGGTGCGGCGTGCTTCCTGGTAGACAGCCAGGGCTTCGCCGCGGCGGCCCGAGCGGTCGAGGGCCGTCATCAGGAATCCGCGAAGTCGTTCGCGCAGGGGGTATTCGGCGGTGAGAGCGGTCAGTTCGGCGACCAGCGTTTCGGGGCGGTGCAGCTCCAAGGCGTGCTCGAAGCGGGCCTCCAGCAGGGTGATCCGGAGTTCGGTGAGGGCGCGCCGCTGTGATTCCGCGAAAGGGCCGGGCACTCCTATCAGGGGCGCTCCCCGCCAGAGTTCCAACGCCTGGGTCAGCAGCGCCAGTGCCTGCTCGGGGTCATGCGCGGCGGCCGCGTTTTCGGCGGCTGTGGCGAGGCGGCGCGCTCGCTGCACATCGATCGCGTCCGGTTCCAGGCGCAGCCGGTAACCGTCTCCGACCGACAGCAGCACGGCGGGTCGCGTGCGCATTCCGCGATCCGGTTCCAGCAGCTTGCGCAGCAGCAGGACGTGGGTGCGCAGGGAGTGGGTCGCCTGCCGCGGCAATTCCTCGCCCCACACCGCGTCGACGAGTTCGGCGGCGCTCAGCGGGCGGCCGTCGGTGAGCGCGAGCGCGGCCAGTACCGCCTGGGTGCGCGGGCGGCCGATGGTGGTCTGTGCGCCGGCCTGCCACAGCGTCATCGACCCCAGCACCGTGATCCGCACTCCAGGGTCTGTCATGTAGCAGATCATCCCCGGGTGGCCCGCGGGGCGGCCAGACGGCCCCTCCCGATCACGGCCCGCCACAATGTGTCGTAGATCACTCCAGCGCCGGAGGCTGCCCGCCTCCTAGTGTCGAATCCGAGCGAAGAGGAGACAGCCATGAAAATCATCGGCCTGGAAGAACACCTCGTGACCGACCGGATCGCCGACGCCTGGCAGGCGGCGGCCGGGACCGCGCCGGACGATCCGGCCCTGCAGTTCGCCCTGCGCGGGCCTTCCCCGTCGGGGTTGCTGGATCTCGGCGACGAGCGGCTGAAGGCCATGGACGAGGTGGGCATGGACGTCCAGGTCCTGTCCCTGACCACCCCGGGACTGCAGCGCCTGACACCGGCCGCGGCCGTGCCGTTGCAGACGGAACTTCCTCGAACAGGCCGATCTCACCGACGCCGAGCGCGAGCAGATCGGCTCGGGCAACTGGGAGCGCTTGTGCGCGAACATTCGCCGGTAACTGCGCACGGAACGCCCTAACTCCAGAAGGTCGGGTGCAGGCCCCAGGCCGCGAATTCCTTTGCCACGTAGTCGTGCAGGGCGGCGCGGGTCGGGAAGCGGTCGGGGTCGGCGCCGGTGATGGCGAGGGTCACCGTCTCGCCGTCACTGGACCAGGACAGGTTCAGGCCGACCTCGAGCCGGCGGAACATATCGGTCTCGCGGGTGCACACGATCGGCCGCATGAGGACCGAACGGGCGAGATAGCCGCCGATGGTGGCCACGGCCTGGCCGGTCTCACCGAGGTTGGTGCACAGGCATTCCGGCGCCTTCGCGGTGCGCGAGAAGTAACCGAGCACCGCCCGGGGCAGCATCATCTGCACGGGCTGCAGGTGTTGCAGCGCCGGTGTGGTGGCCGGATCGGCGTAGGCCTTACCGGCCTCCTTGATGGCGGCCCGCACGTGCGCGAGATCGGTGAGTTCGCCCGCGCGGTAGGGCACGGCGATGGGCAGGCCGGTGGTGGCATTGGCGCGGGGATCCTCGGGCTTCCGCATGGAGTGCGGAATGTCCACGCGCACAACGGTTTCCTCGCCGAGGCGGCCGGTGCGGCCGAGCAGGCCGACGGCGACGCCGACCATGAGCCCGTTCGCGGTGCCCTGATGGGCGGCGGCCACCGCCTTCCATTCGGCCAGCTCCACCTCCACGACCGCGACGGCGGCCGTGTACTGATCGGGCAGGTCCAGTCGCGGTTCCTCCGGGCGCGGATTGCGCTCGGGCTCGTGCACGCCGCGGGCGGCGATGGCGGCCCGGATGCCCCGGGCGGCGGCACGCAACTGACCGAGTGCGTCGGCGAAATGATCCCGGCGCGAAGCGGTTCCGTTGTCGCCCGCTACGAGCCGTCCCGAGCTCGCCGGGATCGATACCGGTGCATCGGAATCCAGCCGCTCCAGTGCGTCGCCGACCGCGAACAGCACCGCGCCACCGTCGGCGCCGACGTGCGAGGTGACCAGGGACAGCAGCATGCCGCCGTCCGCGGTCGGTGCGGCGGACAGTCGCCACACCCGGCCGGTGCGCGGATCGAAGTCGACCCGGCTCTGCGCGAAATACCAGTCCAGGACGCCGCTTTCGGGTACCGGCGCGGTCTCGATGGTGAGCGGATGGGATTCCGCGGCCACCGTCCACCACGGCCGGGCGATGGGCACCGCCGTGCTGCGGACCCGACGGGCCAGGAAGCCGTGCGCGAGGTGGGCGTGGAAGCGTTCCAGCACCTCGGGATGCACGGGTTCGTCGAAACGCCAGGCCAATTGATTGACCAAGGCATTGCCATAGAGGTCGTGCAGTTTGAGGAAGAGGTCGTCGTCCGCGGTGAGGCGATTCATGGGGATCCTCCGGTTATCGGGTGCGCAGCACGCGAACGGTCAAGGGCGCGAACACGACGGCCACGATCACGCCGGCCACCACCGACCAGAGCAGATCGCTGCCCGCGTGACCGGAATCGGCGAGCGTGCGCACGGCCGCCACCAGATGCGAGACCGGGTTGTAGTCGGAGACGTGCCGCAGCCAGGTCGGCATGGCGGCGACCGGGACCAGGGCATTGGAGGCGAAGCTGAGGAAGGTCAGCACCAGCATGGACATGCCCTGTACGGCCGCGGGCCGCGCCACCGTGACGCCGATGAAGGCGAAGAGCCAGCTCATGGCCGTGGTCGCCAGCACCACCAGCAACGCGCCGGCCAGCAGCCCGAACGGATGATCCGGCCGATAACCCATACCGAAACCGACGATGAGCACCATGACGGCGGCGATCACGTATCTCGTCGCCCCTGCGGCCAATGCGCCCGCCACCGGTGCGAAACGCGAGATCGGCATGGACACGAACCGGTCGAAGACACCCGAGTGGATGTCCTCGGACAGCTGCACACCGGTGGCCACCGAGGAGGTGAGCACGATCTGCACCAACACGCCCGGCACCAGGGTGGGCAGGTAGTTGTGCAGGCTGCCCGCGATGGCGGTGCCGAACACATTGCCGAACAGCAGCGGTCCCACGATCGGCAGCAGCACGGCATCGTAGAGCAGCTGCGGGCTGTGCCGGAAGGTGAGCATGCCGCGCTTGGCCATGATCAGCGACTGCCACAGTGCGGCAGCCAATCCCACGTGCAGGACGGTGGGCTCCCGGACGACGCGCGGGGCGTGGACGCGCACGGGTGTTTCGGTCAGAACGGTCATGATGCGGACCCCCGGGTGACGGCAGGCGAGGTGGCCGCGGACGACGCTGTGGCAGCCGGTTGGCGAGTGAGAGCGAGGAAGACCGAGTTCAGATCGGGCCGGTCCACGGCGAAGCCGCGCAACCGGATACCGCTGGTGCGGCAGGCCGCGATCACCTCGGCGGCGAGATCGGTGTCGGACAAGGGAACCGTGAGCGTGTCGGGCGTATCCCCGTGCAGCGGAGTGATTCCGGTGATCCGTTCGACGGCCGCATCGGCCAGCGGGCGCTGCCCGGCATCGGCGAGATCGATGCGCAGCATCTCCTCACCGATGGACGACTTCAGTTCGCCCGCCGTGCCTTCGGCGACCACCGTGCCGTGATCGATGACCGCGATGCGATCGGCCAGCGCGTCGGCCTCCTCCAGATACTGGGTGGTGAGCAGGATGGTGGCGCCGCGATCGACGAGTCCGCGCACCACCGACCACATGCGTTCCCGGGTGTGCGGGTCGAGGCCGGTGGTGGGTTCGTCCAGGAAGATCAAGGGCGGCACCGTGATCAGCGTCGCGGCCAGGTCCAGGCGGCGGCGCATGCCGCCGGAGAAGGTGCTCACCCGCCGGGTCGCGGCGCCGGTGAGCTCGAATTCCTCCAGCAGTTCGGTGGCGCGGCGGGCGGCGGCGCGGTGGGTCAGGCCGAGCAGCTGCCCGAACAGGCGCAGGTTCTCCACCGCGGTGAGGTTCTCGTCGACGGCGGCGTACTGGCCGGTGAGCCCGATCATGGAGCGGACCGCGGTGGCGTCGCGGACGATGTCGTAGCCGAAGACGCTGGCGCTGCCGCGATCCGGGCGCAGCAGGGTGGCCAGCATGCGCACGGTGGTGGTCTTGCCCGCACCGTTCGGGCCGAGCAGGGCGAAGACCGTGCCGGCCTCGACCTCCAGGTCGACGGCGTCGACCGCGGTCATGCCGCCGAAGGTCTTGCCCAGACCGCGGGTCTCGATGGCGAGTTCCGGTCTCTCCACGATGATCTCGAGCTGCGGCTCGCTGGTTCCGGTCATTGGGGGCTACCTCCGAACAGTGTCGGTCCGGTGGCCGTGCCCGAGTGATCGGGTCGTTCGGCCACGGGGACCATGGATTCGACGACATCGGCGGCCCGGCTCACGCCGTCGTCCCGGAACCGCATGCCGTACGCCGCCGCCCGCATGACGGTGGCCGGCTCGGTGGCGCGGGTCAGCGCGTGTTCGAGGCGGTCGGCGGTGAGATCGGTGAAGGGCAGGGTCGCGCCCAGGCCCAGAGTTTCGAGCTGGCGGCCCCAATAGGGCTGATCGGCCTGCACGGCGCAGATCACCGAGGGCACGCCGGCGCGCAGGGCGGCGGCCGTGGTGCCGGCGCCGCCGTGATGCACGGCGGCCGCGCAACGCGGCAGCACCGACGTGTGGTCGACGTAGCGCACGACGGCCACCTCCGGGCTGAAACCCTGCCGGAACATGCTGCCGGACAACAACAATCGCATGCTCAGGTGCCGGCAGACGGCGCGGATCGTGCGCTCCAGGCCCTCCGGATCCGGGATCTGCATCGATCCGAATCCGACGTATACGGGTGCGGGGCCCGCGGACAACCAGGCATCGAGCACACCGCTCGCGGCCGGGTGGCCCGCGATCGGGTTGCTCGCGACCGGGTTGTGCGCGGGTTCGGAATCCTCTGGTACGACGGGGAATCCGGTGACTGGCGCTCCCCCGAGCTCCAGTTCCAGTCCCGGGAACAATTCTCCGTCGTAGGCCTGGATCCGGACGCGCTCGCCCGGCGCCTCGTACCGTGCGGGCGCCTCGGCCCGGAGTTCCGCGAGGGCCGGTTCCAGCGCGCGGGCCCGCACCCAGGCCAGGGCCCGCCAGGCCAGGCGATTGAGCGAACCGGGAATCCGATGCCCCCAGGCCGCGGGCACCACCGGCACCGCGCGGCTGGGCGCGATGGGGAAGAAATGCATCGCCGCGAGGGGTACGCCACGCTGCGCAGCCACCTCGGCGGCGAGCTCCTCACAGGCCATGCCCGTGACGAGAACCTGTGCGTCCGTGGCGATATCGAGCAGGTCCCGCCCGGCCTCCGGCACGCCGCGCCGCTGCAGATCCAGCAGCGCCCGCACCCGCAGGTACGGATTCAGGCTGGCGAAGCGGGTGTCGTCGAGCTGGGCGCGCAACAACACCTCGCTGTCCACCCCGAACGGTGCGGCCGAAATACCGTGGTGCTCGGCGAATTCCACCAGGTTCGGCGAGACGGCCAGCGTCACCCGATGACCGCGCGCGGCCAGTTCCCGCGCGAGCAGGATGCCCGGCTGCGCGTCACCCCGGCTGCCGGCGAAGGCGAGCAGGACCCGCATGACTCACCTCCCCGTCGAGGCGACTAGTTCCGGCGTGCCCGCCGCGGCCGCGGCGGGCACGCCCTCGGCCTGCGCTGCCGCAACGCTGCCCTGCGCTGCCGCAACGCCTCCCGCCGCGATATCGGCCAGCTGCGGCTCACTGCCCGAGAGCACAGCGGGCGCGGTACCGCGGGCCGCGGCGGGTGCGGCGGTCTGCGGGCCCGCGGCGGCGCCACCAGAGTGCGGTTCAGCGGCCGGGGGCGGGGTGGAGGGGCCGGCGGGGACCGCGTCGCGCAGCATGTCGAGCACGGCGCCGTGCGGTACTTCCGGGCCGGCGGCCAGGAGTTCGGCGGCGTCCTGCGGGGCGGCGGGCTCCACCTCGCGGGCGAATTCGCGCATGGCGCGGGCGAATTCGGCCAGGAAGCGGTCCATTTCCTCGACCGGGAAGGTGGCGGGGAAACGGGTGGAGAGGCGCAGGCCGTCGGCGCCGCGCACGACCCAGAAGAACACCTCGTCGCCGGAGTAGCACTCGGCGCGCAGGGTGTGGCCGCGCAGGGATTCGACCAGCTCGTAGTCCGGCAGTACCCGGATGTCGAGGAAGGAGATGCCGAAGCGCGGACGATCGTTGCAGCCCAGCAGTTCCAGGGCGCGGGTCCAGGTGGTCTCGTTGCCGGCGCGGGAGCGGCGCAGGGCGTTGCGGGTGGATTCCAGCCCGGTGTCGAGGTCCAGGTCGGGCGCGAGGGTGATGTCGATGGGCACCACGTTCACGAACCAGCCCATGGATTCCAGCCACTTCAGATCCGGCCGGGTGGAGATGGGCATGATGGCCCGCATGGAGATGTAGCCGAAGCTGCGGCGGTAGGCGACGGCCAGGGCGGTGAACACCGCGACGGTCAGCCGGTGGCCGCGCGCGGTGACGCCCGCTTCCACGGCTTCGAGCTCGCTGAGCGACAACAGCTTCCGGGAGATGCTGGTCTGCGCGGTCTCGGAGTGGGTGGCGCTGCCAGGGGTGATGGCGGGTTCGAACCGCGGCAGCATGCCGCCGGAGCCGTCCAGGAACCGCCGCCACAGCTGGACGCCGTCGCACTGCGCGGTCAGCGCCGCCGCGGCGTTCCGCTCGTAGGCGGCGAAATCGGCCGAGCTGCCGAAGGTCACGGATTCGCGGGCCGGTTCACCGGCGACCACGGACCGGTAGAGCGCGCGCAGTTCCAGGATGACGATGGCCTGCGAGTAGGCGTCCATGACGGAGTGGTCCGCGGCCACCAGCACCGTGAAACCGGAGTCGCCGTGGTCCACGGTGGCCAGCAGGCAGTGCGGCCAGATCAGCGGCGAGAGCCGCAATTCCAGTGCGTCCGTGAGGTATTCGTTGACGGCTTCCGGGGCGGTGAGGCCGGGGACGGGCTCGTCGGTGATGGTGACGGCGTCCGGGGCGCAGACCAGGCGCTGCGGTTCGGCCACATCGTGGCGGCCGAGGGTGGTGCGCAGGCCCTCGTGGCGCGCGTGCCACAGCCGCACGGTCTCGCGCCAGTGCTCGGCGTCGAGGGGCGCGTCCATTTCGAAGATGGTGCCGATCCAGCGGCCGCGGCCGGGGCGCGGATCGGCGGAATCGGTTTCCTTGCAGTGCCGCACGTGCACGCTCGCGAGCGGCCGCTCGTCGGTGGTCCAGTCGTGCCCAGGTTCGAGTTCCGCGCGCCACAGCGTCAGAGTGCCGGGGCGGATAGCGAATTCGGACAGGTGGGTGTATTCCATGGCTATTCCCTCATCGAATTTCGAATCATGCCTCAGATTACGTTTTTATCTCGCGGAGAAATCAGAACGAGCAAAACGTTCGTTTCGCGCGAATCGTCGGCACGACAGGAGAATTGAACGTTCTTTACTTCGACCCTGCGGAGCCACTGCCGGCCGCCGCACTACCGCTGCCCAGCGCCTGCGCCGCGGTACCACCTGCCTGTGCCGAGCCACTGGCCGCGCCACTTCCGGTACCGAGAATGCTCAGTACCGAGCCCGGACCGGGGAAGAGTCCGGCCACGGAACCGGCGGCAGCGCTGCCGGTCCCCAGTGCGCCGACCAGTCCCGCGGCGGTCGAGCTGCCCGTGCCGAGTGCGGCACTACCCGACCCGAGCTGCGGCAATACCGTGTTGGCGGGGGCAGAGCTCGCATCGGCGGGAGGCGTCGCATCGCCTCCCGCCGGAGCGGCGGCAGCCAGGCCGGGCGCGATGAGCGGTGCGGCTAAACTCGCGAAAACGATGGCCGCACGCGCGAATCCGGGTACGTACATGGCCCGATTCCTTTCAAACCTTCATCAGGACGAGCACGCCGAATGAAAGCGCGAACTCGTTTGGTCGCAGGCCGGGAGTGCGGCGGCGACTTTGCCGAGAATGGCACCCGACGGAAAGACCTCATCGTCCATCGGTAGTCGGATTCAACCTGCCTGCACAGAAAATCACCAGCTGGCAGTATTCGCAACCTTCAAACTCGCAAACATTTGGTTAACGCGCTGTTCGCACGCCTTTCATGTGCTCCACGCCACTGCGTCAACGAATTCCGACGTTCATTCACTTTTCGTGCATTCTGATTTCGGCGATACTGTCCGCGTGCACACAGGGGAGATCACGGTCGCGTTCGCGCCCGAACTGCGGGTGTTCGTGGCCCAGCGGGCCGCCGAGCCGATTCGCATCGATGGCGTTTCCACGCTCGGCCATGTGGTGGAGTCACTCGGCGTACCGCTGACCGAGGTGGGGGAACTGACAGTGGACGGCCGCCGGGTGCGGCCGTCACATATACCGGCGGACCGCGAGTCCGTGGCCGTGGCGGCGGTGACCCGGCCGGTGCTCTCCGCGCAGCCGGTGCGCTTCCTGCTCGACATCCATCTCGGCACGCTCACCCGGCGGCTGCGGCTGCTCGGTATCGATGCCGCCTACGAGAATCCCGATATCGGTGACGCCGCGCTGGCGACCCGCTCGGCGGCCGAGCAGCGGGTGTTGCTGTCCCGGGACCGCGGCTTGCTGCGCCGCCGCGAAATCTACTCCGGCGCATATGTTTACAGCCACAAGCCGGCCGAGCAGCTGGACGACATTCTCTCTCGTTTCGCGCCGCCGCTGGACCCGTGGACCCGCTGCACCTCCTGCAACGGCGCCCTGCACCCGGCCGATCCGGAATCGGTGCGCGCGCAGCTGCCCGACAGCACGGGCCGCACCTACGACACCTTCGCGCGCTGCGCCGACTGCGGGCAGACGTATTGGAAGGGCGCGCATCATGCGCGGCTGGACGCCATCGTGGCCGAGGCGCTCGCGAAGTATCCGGACCCGCTCGCCCGCTAGAGCTGGTAGTCCTCGATGTCCATGCCGGCGTGCGGTTCGTTGCCGGCGGCGCTGAACGCGTTCAGGGCGCGGATCAGGCCGGCCCGGTCCTCGTCCGGCATGCGCTGCACGACCGCGGCGATCTCCTCGCGCCGGCGCTCGATCACGGCCTCCGCGACTTCGCGCCCGTGCCCGTTCAATTCGACGATGAGCTCCCGGCGCGAGTTCGGATTCTGCTGCCGGTCGATGAGACCGGCCGCGACCAGGCGATCGACCATGCGGGTGGCCGTGGAGGGCTGCACGTTCAGCAGCCCGGCCAGGCTGGCCACATTGGACGAGCCGCGGGTGTACAGGATCATCAGCGTCCGGAACTGCGGGAGGGTGATGGTCTCGTCCACACGCGCGAGCGAGCGCGCCGAGAGCGCCACCAACAGCCGGGAGGCGGTCAGCAGCGCATCGGTGAATGCGTCGACGGATTCCGCCGTCTCGCTACGGCGCATGGGCTCAGCCGTGTCGCTGCGGCGCATCATGGCCGTCCTCCGTGGATTCGCGTGGTCTGTCCGAAAAACTGTCGGCATACATCCTGCCGTCTGACGCCGCCGCTGTATGCAGCCGGGCCGATACAGCGGCGGACGCTCAGCGGAGGCGTGCGGTGGCCGCGGCCTGATCGAGGCGGAGGCCGAGCGCCTTCACCTGATCACGCAGCGCCTCGATCTCCTCGATCGGGACACCCACCAGGTCGAGGACCGTGTGGATCATGTCCTGTGCCGCGTGCTGCAGTTCCCGGCTCGCCTCGGTGGCGTGCAGGACGACGGCCCGGCCGTCGTTCGGACTGCGTACGCTCTCGACCAGGCCCCGCGTCTGCAGACGCTGGACCAGCGGGGACACCGTGCCGTAGTCGAGGTGAATCTGCTCACCCAGTTCCTTCATGGTGATGCCGGGATGCTCCCACAGCGCCAGCAGCACCAGGTACTGCGGATACGTGAGGTGCATATCGTCCAGGAACGGCCGGTATGCGGCGGTCATGGACCGAGACGTGGAGTACAGCGCGAAACACAACTGCGCATTGAGCGACAGCAGTCCGTAGTCGATCTCCTCGTCCGCTCCGGCCCGGTGCCCTTCGGGTGCGGAAGGCGGATTTTCTTGCATTACTGCACTGTACTGCGCACGGCATGGAGCACCGCGTCGGTGGCATCCCGATCGCCGACGGTGATCCGGATACCGGTCGGATAGCTCTTGACGTGAATGTGGGCGTCGGCCAACGCCGCTCCCACCCGATCGATATCGGGCGCGGGCAGGGTCAGGTAGGCGAAGTTGGCGTAGCTCTCCGGCACCCGCATCCCCAGCTCGCGCAGTCCGGCGGTGAGGCGGTGCCGGTGCGCGCCGATCATGGCGATCCGGCCCGCGATCTCCGGCTCGGCCTGATAGCAGGCGCGCACGGCGACCTCGGCGAGCGTGCTCATGCCGAACGGCAATTGGCGGCGGGCGACGCGGCCGATCACGCCGGCCGAGCCGACCGCGTAGCCGACCCGCAGCGCCGCCAGCCCGTATGCCTTCGAGAAGGTGTGCAGGACAACCAGATTCGCGTGCCGGCGGATCAGCTCCAGGGCGTCGATGCGATCGGCGGCAGGCACGAAGTCCACGTAGGCCTCGTCCAGCACCACCACGACATCCCGCGGCACCTGCCGCAGGAAATCCTCGAATTCCCCTGGCGCGAGCCGGGTTCCGGTCGGATTGTGCGGGCTGCACAAGACGACGAGCCGGGTCCGCTCGGTGACGGCCGCGGCAATGGCGCGCAGGTCCTGGCGGCCGTCGGCGGTGAGCGGCACCGTCACGGGATCGCCTCCGGCCATGGCCGTGAGGATCGGGTAGCCGTCGAAGGTCGGCGTCGCCATGACGACCTGTGCTCCGGCGGAACCGAATTCCTGGACCAGATGCAGGATGACGCCGGTGGCGCCCGCCCCTACCACGACGTGATCGGCCGGGACGCCGAGCCGTTCGGCAATGAGCCGCGGCAGCCGCTCCGGCAGGAATTCGGGGTACCGGTTGGCCGAGGCCAGTGCCCGGCTCAGCGCCTCCTGCACGGATACCGGTGGGCCGTAGGGGATCTCGTTGAGCTGGAGTCGATGCCCCGGCCCGGTGAGCGCCGCGGCGCTCACCCTGGGGAGTGCGGCCGTACTCGACATGGTCTCAGCGCCCGCCCCAGCGCACGGCCGCCGCGGCGGCGAAATCGCCGGCATGCGCGAAACCGGCGAACATCACCACGGATCCGGCCGGGACGCGGCCCTCGTCCACGGCGCGGTCGAAGGTGACGGGCATGCCCGCGGCGAACAGGTTGCCGCAGTCGTCGAAGGTGTCGGGATGCCGGTCGACGGGCAGCTGCAGGGCGTCACGCCAGTTGCGCAGGAAGGCGCGGTTGGGCTGGTTGGTGATCAGCAGATCCAGCTCGTCGGACTTCACGCCGATGCGCTTGCACACCGCCTGCGCGACCTCGGGCACCAGTTTGTTGCCGCGGCCGAGCACCTTGGCGATCTTGGATTCGGTGAAACCGACATGCATCTGGCCGGCGCCGGCCTCCCAATAGCGGCGCGGCGGATCGGCGACGGCCGTCATCTGCCCGGCGAATTCCGGCAGATGCCGGGCTTCGATATCCAGGATGGGTGAGACATCGGACTTCACCAGCAGGCCCGCGCCCGCGCCGTCGCCGGGAATGGCGGCCTGCGGCTTACCGCGCACCTGCTCCTGGGTGAAGATCTGACCGGCGGCGTTCTGCACGGTCACCACCAGGGCCGACCTCGCCGAGGTGCCGAGCAGCAGCTGCCGGGCCAGTTTCATGCTGTGCACGAAGGCGGCGCAGCCACCGTTGTGCAGATCGATCAGCCACTCCGGCGCGATGCCGAGCCGGGCCGCGACCTCACCGCCGTTGCCGACCACCGGCGTCTCCGGCAGCTGGGTGTGCACGATGAGAATGTCGATGTCCTGCAAGATATTCCGGCCCTGTCGGTCCAGAATCGGCGCCACCGCACGCTCTGCCATATCGGCGACCGTCTCGCCGACGGCGGCGTGGTGGCGGAACTTGGGGGCCTTGAACATGACGTTCGAGGTGACGTCCTCGGGATCGGCGTACTGCGCGAAATAGTCTGCGGGGACGATGTTTTCGGGTAGATACCCGGCGACGTCCACCAGGCTGACGGTGTCGATGCTCATGGTCAGTCCATCCATTCGGGCTTGATGGGCAGGCCGTTGGCGTGGCGATGTTCGCAGATGGCCTTGAGATTGCGCAGTTCGAGCAGGTGCCCGGCGGCGAAGAGGTGCCAGAAGTCGCCCACCCAGACCGGGCGGTCGGCGGGTGCCGTTTCGGGGTAACCGTTCTCGTCGTAGAACGGGTGGTGACAGTTGGTCCACAGCACCACCGAACCCGGCTTGTTCAGCAGCTTCTGCGCGTCGACCACGCGCATCAGGTAGATCATCCACAGGTGTTCGCCCTGATCCCAGGCGCAGTGGTAGTCGACCGTGCGGGCGGCGGGGTTGGCCTCGGTGCGGGTGTAGATGCGGGTGTCGGAGCCGATGCGGTCATCGGAGACCCACAGGTCCGGCTCGCCGGTGCGCTCGAAACCTCGCATGCTGTAGGTCCATTCGCACAGGCTGCGGGTGTCGGCGAGGTATTCGTAGACCTCTTCGGGCGGGGCGGCGATGTACTCGTTGACGGTGCAGTACTCGCCGAAGATCTCGTCGTGCGGGTACACCGCGCGGGTCATGTCGAGGACCATGGGCATGCCCTCTTTGAGGGTCAGGGTCTCGATCCGGTACACGCCCGGCACACCCACATCCGGCACCTCGACGGGTGCGGCCTTCACGGACTCGGTCATGCGAACTCCTTCAGGAATGGTGCGAACGGAGGTATTTCGTCTGGGTCACAACGGAGTTCGATGAAGGATGGGCCCGCCACGCCGCGGGCCCGATCCAATGCGTCCTCGAATTCCGTGAGCGTGGTCGCGGACCACGCGGGCAGGTGCGGGAACATGGCCGCCACCCCCGCCCCGATCTCGGCGGCCCCGAACCGGTTGTAGGTGTAATCCCCGGAGTAGTACAGCTGCTCCCGGGTCACGCACATGGCGTGCGCATTGTTGTTGAACACGATGAACGTGACCGGCACGCTGTGCTCGACCGCGGTGTGCACCTCGTGCCCGTGCATGAAATACGCACCGTCCCCGGCGATCACGCACGTCCGCCGCCCCCGCCCCAGCGCACTCCCGACCCCCGCCCCGAACGCATACCCCATCCCGCCCATCCCGAGCGCGATGAGAAACCGCCCGTCCGCGGGCACCGGCAGGTAGTGCACGACAGCCGCCCCGGTGTTCCCGGCATCCGCGACCACATCGGTCCCCGGCTCCAGCCGCGCCGCAATAGCGGCCACCGCCTCCCGATACCGGACACCCGGCCCGGCCGAAACGGGCACGGAGAGTTCCGGAATGCCATTCCGAAGCTCCTGCGGCACAGCGGATCCGGAGAGTTCGACAGCATCGGCCAAGACTTGCAGCGCCGCTCCCAGTTCGCCCCGGACCCGGCCGTGCACTGGCACGAAAGGATCGTCGTCCCCGAGGTGCACCACCACGGGACATGCCGCCAGCGGATCGTCCAATCCGGCGCGCGCGGTCATGGACAGTGTCGCCCCGGCGAGCACACACACCGCCGCCTCCGAAACCAGCTTGGGCGCATGGGGATGCCCCATGATGCCGACAACCCCCGCGAAGTGCGGATCATCGTTCGGAAACGCGTCTTTGGCGTCCGGCGTCACCAGCACCGACGCATCCAGCGCCGCCACCAGCGCGGCCAGCGCGGCCCGCGCGTCGGCACGCGCCACCTCCGGTCCGGCAATGACGACCACCGGCCCGCCATGATCTCCGGCAAGCAGGGTGACAGCCCTGTCCACCGACTCGCCTGCACCGGACGACCCGGCGGCCACCGGAGCCTCACCACTCGGCGCCTGCCCGGTCGGCGGCACCACTCGAACAGCGCTGAGCGGCATCGACACCGAAGGCGCCACCCCCGTTTCCGACGCCTTCGAGCCAGGCGTCGGGCCGCTCGGCATCGGCCTGGCATGGCCCAGCGCGGCGACGATGGGCGGCGGAGCGTATTCGTGTGGCGGCAATGGCGCTGCCTGAATATCCTTGGGTAGCAGCAATACTGCTGGTCCGCCGGATTGTGCGGCGGCGATGGCGCGGTCGAGTTCGACGTGGATGTCTTCTGCGCGGGTGAGTTTCGCGCAGTAGCGGGAGACCGCGGCGAAGATGCGGTGGGCGTCGAGGCGGCCGGGGCCGCCGCTGGTGTCCTGGAAGGCGCCGCGGCCTTCCAGGGGGAGTGGGGGCTGGCCTACCAGCGCCAGCACCGGGGTTCGGGAGTCGAAGGATTCGGCCAGGGCGGCAAGGAGATTCATGGCGCCGCCGCCGGAGGTGGCGGCGACCACGCCGAGGCGGCCGGTGCTGCGGGCGTAGCCGTCCGCCATGGTGGCGGCGCCGAATTCGTGTTTGGCGACTATGCCGGTGAGGGGTGTGTGGGTGCGGTGGACAGCGTCGTAGATGTCCTCGATATTCGCCCCGCCGACTCCGAAGAGATGTCCTGTGTGCTCGGCGAGGCGGTCGACGATGAGGTCGGCCACGGTTCTAGTGCCTTGTGCGCGATACATCGCCCACAACGTATCTCTGCCGACCCAGACAGATCAATGTGTCAGGCGTCACACCATTGCCCGAAATACGCTGCCGCACAGAAATATTGGGCGACCGACAACCCCGCCGGGCCAGCACCGGCGGGGTCGCGGGTTCGGAGCTACGTCATCCGAACCAGCTTCGTATGGGCTACCGGCCGAATGGCCGATACACCGGGACTACGAGGGACGCCCCTGTTCGGTTCAATCGGAGATCGGCGCGCCGGAGGCGACACCGCGAGGGTTCAGCCGAAGATCGCGCGGGCCACGCGATGGCAGCGGATATCGCCATTGAGGGTGAGGCCGAGCCGGTTCGGGACATAGGCGAAGGACAGGCCGGTGGCCGGATCGGCGAAACCGAGCGAACCTCCCATACCGGGCGTGCCGTAGGCGCGGTGATCCCGCGAACCGAACGGGAACACCGGGCTGGATTTGCGGAATCCCAGGTGGAATCGGGTCGGCGTCCAGAGCACGGCATCGGGCGCGGGCACCGGGCCCGGATCGGCAAGGCGGGCGCGCACTTCCGCGTCGATGGGCGGTTCACCCCGCAGGCCCGCCGCGTAGACGCGGGCGAGGGCGCGCGCCGAACCGACGCCATTGCTGCCCGGCAGTTCGACCCGCATGATCTCGGGCCGCACGAAATCCTCCGGCATGCCGAGGTCCGGATTGGCCAGCGCCCGGAACAGCGGACCGCGGCGCAGCAGGGCCGGAAGCGCTTGATTCCAGGGCACATTCCGTTCGTACCGCAGATCCGCGCCGGAAGTCCGGACGAGCCGGACAATTCGGTCAGCGGCCAGATCCTCGGGCAGGCCCAGCGTGAAGTCCACTGCGAGGGGTCCGGCAATGTCCTCGGCGATCACGTGCCGCAGGCTGCGCCCGGCCCGATCGGTGCGGCGCACCAGCTCGTTCACGAACAGTCCGATGCTCACCGGGTGGTAGCCCTGCTTGGTACCGGGCGTCCAGCCGGGCCGCTGCACCGCCAGCAGCTCGGCGACGCGATCCAGATCCAGCAGCTCTTCGAGGGTGAGCCGGCCGTGCAGGATGTGCAGCCCCACCTGGTGATCGATGAGCTGCCGCACGGTGACCTCGCCCTTGCCGTGCGCGGCGAACTCCGGCCAGTACTTCGCGACGGGCTGGTCGTAGTCCAGCTGCCCCTGCGACACCAGGATGGCGAGCACCAGTGCGGCAACGCCTTTGGTGGAGGAGAACACGGGCGCCACGGTGTCGCGCTCCCACGGCAGTCGACGCGTGGCATCGCGCCGGCCGCCCCAGATGTCCACCACGGGCCGGTCCCCGTCGAACACGGCCACGGCCGCGCCGATTTCGCCCTGCCGCTCGAAATTGCGCCGGAAGGCGTCGGCCACCCGGCCGTAGCCCTCGGCGATGTATCCGTGGATCTGGTGCTCGGTCATCGGTACGAAGCCTACGTAAGCACCTGGCGTCGAGTGCCGGGCCGGGCCCTACCAGACCGCGAACGGCACCCGCCCGATCGCACGGCCGTCCGGACCGAGCAGCCGGCCCATGCGTTTGAGCACCCGCAGCGTCATCTGCCGTTCGACGATGCGCAGCGCCGGAAAGCTGTGCAGCAGGCGGGTTTCCAAATGGATGCTCTCCTGCTGGTTGCGCAGCCAGGCGATGAGCAGCACATTGCTGGCGTCGGTGGTCGCCACGCACAGCCGGATCTCGGGCCAGCCCGCGAGGGCGGCGCCGAGCTTATCGAGCTCGTCGGCGGGTATCCGCACCCAGTAATGCATGTTCACCGCCCAGCCGGCGGCCTGCTGGGCCATATCGCAGCGGATGATCAGCCGCCCCGAACGGGTCATCTCGGCGAGGCGGCGGCGCACGGTCGTCTCGCTCAGGCCGGTGTCCTGCGCGAGTTCGGCGGCGCTGCGGCGGCCGTCGGCGCTCAGCGCCAGCATGAGCGCCGCGTCCCCGGCCCGGCGCTGCGCGGGCGAGGGCGCCGGCTGCTCGCGGTCGTCGAGGAGTTCGATGCGCTGCGCCGCGTCGAGGGCCTGCGGCCGCCAGTGGCTGCCCTCGACATACATGTGCAGGCTGATCGCCACCCGGACCTCCTCGATGCCCGGCAGTGCGGCGAGGTGCACCACGGTGAAATCGTCCAGGGCGGCGAGGTTTTCGGCGGCCACCGAGAGCTGCAGCTGATGGCGGCCGGCTATCCGCTCCACCGAGAACACCGACGGTGTCGCGCACACCGCGGCGGAGACGGCGGCCAGATCGGGCGCGCGGCAGTGCACCCGCACGTGCCCGATGGTGGCGAATTCCGGCGCGTAGGCCGTCATCCAGGCGAGTCCGGCGTCGGTGAGCCGCTGCCACCTGCGGGCGACGGTGGTGGCGTCCAGCCCGAGGGTGGCGCCGATGCGGGTCCAGGAGGCGCGCGGATTGATCTGCAGCGCGTTGACCAGGTCGAGGTCGCGTTCGCTGAAGGCGGCGGAATCCGGCGGGAGGGTTCCGATGCCGCCGGTATCCGGCGTTTTCGCCGTATCCTCGGGCACAGGGCTCATTGTGGCATTTCACCGCGCCGCCCGGTTCGAGTAGCCGGCACTGCCCGCTCGAGAGGTTGATGAAGGGGCACGAATGCCACGTACCACCCGGATAACCGTCATGCTGCTGTTCGCGGCGTGGGTGGTCGATTACATCGATCGGACGGTCATCAACTTCGCGCTGCCGTCCATCGGCAGTGATCTCGGGCTGGATCACACGCAGCTCGGGCTGCTGGTCTCGGTGTTCTTCATCGCGTACGCGCTGGTACAGGTGCCGGGCGGGCTGCTGGCGGATCGGTACGGCGCCTTGAAGGTCGGCATGATCGGGCTGCTGGCCTGGTCGATCTTCACCGGATTGACCGCGATCGCCTGGTCTTTCGCGGTCCTGCTGGCCATGCGGTTCCTGTTCGGGCTGGTGCAGGGCGTGTTCCCGGCGGCGGCGCTGAAGGCGCTGGCCGAACGCACCCGGCCGGAGCAGCGGACCACGGCGACCGGTTGGACCAATGCCTCCAATGCCGCGGGCGTGCTGGCGGCCGCGGTCATCGCGGGGATCGCGCTGCCCACGGTGGGCTGGCGGGCCATGTTCGGGATCATCTCGGTGCTGGGTGTGGCGACGATCCTGGCGTGGCGGCGGTGGATGCCGGAACCGTTGCCGCAGGAGGAGATTCCGCTCGCGCCGGGCGGTTCGAAGGCGGAGCGGCGGGCGGTGCTGTTCTCGCCGTCGCTGCTGGGCTTCGCGGCCATCTTCTTCGGCTACGACGTGCTCATCTGGGGTGTTACCGCGTGGACGCCGACCTTCCTGCACGAGCAGCGCGGTATCTCGCTGGGCACCATCGCCTTCGCGGCGGTGCCGATCACGCTGGCCGCGGCGGCGGGGACGATTCTCGGTGCGCGCCTGTCGGATCGGCTGGGCGGCCGGCCGCGGGTGATCGTGGTGCCCGCCATGACGGTCACGGCCGGACTGCTGTTCCTGCTGCCGCGCTTGGATTTTCCGCTGTTCGTGGTGGTGGGCACGGTCATGACGCTGCTCGCGGGCCTGGCCTACATGCCGGCCTTCGCGGTGCCGTTGCGGGCGCTGCCGAGCGCGTACATGGGCGTGGCCGCCGGGGTGATCATCTTCGGCGGGCAGCTGGCCGGTGTGTTCAGCCCGTTGATCTTCGGGGTGATCACCGATCATCTTTCGTACACCGCGGCTTTCGAAGCCATGGCCGCCGGGCCGCTGCTCGCGATCATCGCGGCGGTGCTGGTGCCGCAGACCGCCGAGGCGTTCCGGGCGGCCGTGGCCGCGCGGTCCGCCGTCACCATCCCCGAAAAGGAGAGTCTCACATGACCGATGCCACCGATACCGTTGTCACGCAGCAGCTTCCGGGGGCCGAGCACTGGCAGCAGTTCTACCGGTACCTGCACGAGCACCCGGAACTCTCGGGGGCCGAACACGAGACGGCGCGACTGGTGGCGGAGGAACTGCGGGCCCTCCCCGGCTGGGAGGTGACCGAACACGTCGGCGGCACCGGTGTCGTCGGCGTGCTGAGCAATGGTCCCGGCCCGGTGATCTGGCTGCGCGCCGATATGGACGCGCTCCCGGTGCAGGAGCTGACCCAGCTCGAATACGCGTCCCGCACACCGGGTGTCATGCATGCCTGCGGCCACGATGTGCATGTGACGGCATTGCTGGGCACCTGCGCCGACCTGGCCGCGAACCCGGTGCCGGGCACCGTGGTGGCCCTCTTCCAGCCCGCCGAGGAGACCGCCGCGGGCGCGCAGGGCATGATCGACGACGGTCTGCTGGACCGTTTCCCGCATCCGCGCATCGTGTTGGGCCAGCATGTGAGTCCCGCGCCGGCGGGCCTGGTGACCACCAAGAGCGGCCCGCTCATGGCGGCCTCGGATTCGGTGCGGGTGACCTTCAACGGCATCGGCGGCCATGCCTCGCAGCCGCAGACCGCCGTCGACCCGCTGCTCATGGCCGCGTCCTTCGTGGTCCAGCTGCAGCATCTGGCGGCCCGTCAGACGGCGACCGCGAACTCCCCGGTGCTCACCGCCGGCGCCCTGCACGCGGGTACCCGCCCGAACATCATCGCCGACACCTCCGAGGTGCTGCTGAGCCTGCGCACCTTCAGCGCCGGTGTCCGCAAGCGCATGATGGAGGGCATCGAGCGCATGGCGCAGGCCGAGGCCGCCGCCCTGGGCGCACCGCAGGAGCCGAAGGTCGAATACTTCGATCCCTTCCCGGTCACCGTGAACACCCCCGGCGACACCGAACGCGTCATGGCCACCCTGACCGCCGCGAACCTCCCCGTCATGCCCATGACGAATCCCATCACGGGCAGTGAGGATTTCGGCCTCTTCGGCACGGCCGCCGGCTGCCCCTCCGTCTTCTGGCACATCGGCGGCATCAACCCCGCCAGCTTCACCCCCGAGGATCAGGCCCACATGCTCGAAGAGGGCGGCCTCCCCCACGACCGCCCCTCCAACCACTCCCCCTACTTCGCCCCCGACCCCACCGTCGCCCTCCCCACCGCCATCACCACCATGGTCACTGCCGCCCGCTCCGAACTCACCCGCGACTGAGCATCCGAAATCCCTTGTTCCCGGCCACTATCGGCCGGGAACGTCCGGAATCAGTGCGGTGACAAGGGTTTCCAGGGAGCGCAGCAGGCGGTCGTGGGGGTAGGCGTCGGGGTGGATGAGGAGTAGGCGGCCGGATTCCCAGAGGGCGGCGAGTAGGTGGCCGGCTGTGAGTTCTATGTCGGCGTCGGCGGGGAGGGCGGGGCGGAGGGCTTCGGCGAAGTGGTGGACGAGTAGGGCTCGGAGGCGGTTGATGCGTTTCTGGAAGGCCTTGGTGTTGCTGTCGGTGATCATGTAGGCGGCGCGCCAGCGTTGGGGGGCGGCGACCAGGGCGTGCAGGTAGGCGTCGAAGAGGGCGGTGAAGGCGGGGACGGGCGGGGCGCCGGGGGTGGGGAGGGCGTCGGCGAGTTGGGCCAGGGCGCGGTCGGATTCGCGGTTCAGGGAGTTGCGGAGCAGGTCGTCGGTGTCGGTGAAGACGCCGTAGACGACCGGGCGGGTGACGCCGGCGCGGCGGGCCACCGCGTCCATGCTGACGGCGGCGATGCCGTCGGTGTCGATGATGTCGAGGACGACGTCCAGGAGTTGTTCGCGGCGGTCCTCGCGGGCCATGCGGGCGGCGTAGGGGCGGTTTCGCCTGATCGGCGCTGCGGGCACGGGGAACACCTCCTTTTCGGGCGGGCTCTCGGGACGAGCCGCCCCTGGTAAAGCTACAGGACTGTAGCTAAAGTCTGATGGCATAGAGCTACAGTTCTGTAGCTTTCGAGGGAGTTGCCATGACCACGACAGGTGGGACCTTCGCCCGGTTGCTGGACCCGGCGGTGCGCGCCGATCCCTATCCGGTGTTCGAGCAGATACGGCGGAACGGGGCCGTCCGCATCGGGGAAGCGCCCGTCGTGGTGCTGGCCGGGTATGCGGAATGCGCGGCGCTGCTGCGCGATCCGGGGGCCGGGGTGGAGCGGCGGCACGCCACCATTCCCATGGGCGCCACGCCGACGCACGATCTCGCCGGACCGCACGCGATCGAACTGCGGGATACCGTCTCGTTTCTGTTCCGGGATCCGCCGGATCACACCCGGCTGCGGCGGCTGGTGTCGAAGGCGTTCACGCCCAGCGTGATCCGCCGACTGGGACCGCGCATCACCGCCATCGTGGACGCGGCGCTGGACCGGGCCGCGGCGCGGGGCGGTTTCGACCTGGTCGCGGATCTGGCCTATCCGCTGCCGGTGACGGTCATCTGCGAACTGCTGGGCGTACCGCTCAGCGACGAACCGCGGCTGCGCGCATGGTCCAGCCTGCTGGCGCGCAGCCTCGATCCGGTGTCCAGCTCCGCGCCCGAATTCCGGCCCGACGCCGAGGAATTGGTGCGCGCCAACAATGAGCTGTACGACTACTTCGACGAACTCACCAGCACCCGCCGCGCCGCACCCGGCGACGATCTGCTGTCGGGGCTCATCGCGGCGGAGGACTCCGGCGATCTGCTCACGCACAATGAGCTGATCGCGACCTGCGGGCTGCTGCTCATGGCAGGGCACGAGACCACCGTCAATCTCATCGCCAATGGCGGTCTCGCACTGCTCCGGCATCCCGAGCACCTCGAAACCCTGCGCACCGAACCGCATTTCGGCGCACAGGTCGTCGAGGAGACGCTGCGCTACGACCCGCCCGTGCAGCTGATTCCGCGCATCGTCTACCAGGACATCAGGATCGGCGAACTCGAGCTGCGGCCCGGTGATCTGGCCATCATGCTGCTCGCCGCCGCGCACCGGGATCCGAGCGTCTTCCCGCAACCCGCGCGCTTCGACCCCTACCGGGAGAACAAGCATCTGGCGTTCGGGCTCGGCCCGCACTTCTGCCTCGGCGCGTCGCTGGCCCGGCTGGAGGCCGATATCGCGCTGACCCGCTTCGCGCAGCGCGTCATCGGACCGCGGCTGACGTGCGATCCCCCGGAGTACCGGGCGCACGTCAACCTGCGCGGTCCCGCGGCCATGCCGCTGGCGTACACGAAAATCCTGCCCGCCGAGTAGGACTCACTGGTCGAAGGCGATGTGCACGTCATCGGATTCGGGGAGGGTCTGACAGGCCAGGGTCAGGCCCATGTCCAGTTCCTCCTCGATCAGGGCCTCGTTCATGATCATGCGGGTGCGGCCTTGTTTCACGCTGCATACGCAAGTGCCGCATGCGGATTCACGGCAGACATAAGGCGCGTCTATACCGTGGTCGAGGAGTAGGTCGAGGAGCTTCTTGTTCCGCGGCCAGGGCAGGGTGTGCGTCGCGCCGTCGATTTCCACATGCGCCGTGGCGATATCGGAACCCGCTTCCGGCGAATCCGCGGCAATAGCCGGTGCGTGATGTTCGAACGGATTGTCGGTGAGCGAGCGATACGCCTCCTGCCGTATCGCACGTTCGGGAATGCGTAACTCCCCCAGCCCGCGCTTCACCACGGTCGCGAAACCCTCCGGACCGCACAGGAATACCTCGTGCCGCCGGTAGGGCTTGGCCCACCCCGCGATACCGCGCGCGGTCGGCAGCCCGCGTTCGGATTCCAGCCAGTGCTGGATCGTCAACCGGCGCGGATACTTCCGCGTCAGGTCCTGCAGCTGCCGCTCGAAGATGATCGAGCGCCGATCCCGATTGGCGTACAGCACCACGATCTTCCCGCGGCCGACCGTGAGCGCTGATTTCAGGATCGACATGATCGGCGTGATACCGCTGCCCGCCGCGCACAACAGCAGATCCCGCTGCAGCGACGGCGGCACGAAGTTCCCGGCCGGTTCCAGCACGGTCAGCACGGATCCGGCGGCGACGTTGTCGCAGAGCCAGTTCGACGCATAGCCGCCGGCCGTGCGTTTCACCGTCACGGTCATGCGGTCGTCGCAATGCGGGCTGCTGGACAGCGAATAGCAGCGGGCCACCGAGCCGGTGCGGTCACTGGGCACCTGCAGGGTGAGGAATTGTCCGGGCGCGTAGGCGAATCGGGGACCGAGATCGGCCGGGATATCGAAGACCAGCGAGACCGCGTCGGCGGTCTCGCTGATCACCTCGCGCACCTTGATGAGGTGGGCGCGAGGGTTCATCCATGCTCCCCTCTCCCGGCGGCCGGCTTCCCGCTGCCCGCGGTGACGACCTCCGGCTGCGACGGGAGGTACCCGCCGAACCGGTCCAGCAGCCAGGCGCCCGTGGATTCGAGGCGCTCGATCGAGATCGGCTGGGTGATACGGCGATTCACGCCGGGCGCGATGCGCAGCATGAAGTACCCCAGCCAGGCTTCGGCGCGCACCGGCACCACGGCCAGGTCGTAGTTCACCGCGCGCACCACGGCCCGCGCCACCAGGTCCGGGCTCAGCGGCGAGAACGGCAGCTGGGCCGCGAATTCCTGCACCTGCCTGGCGATCTCCTTCCCGCGCTGCACCAGCGCGGGATCGACGCCGATGGTGGTGGCATGCTCGCCGATATTGGTATTGATCACGCCAGGGCAGATGGCGCTCACGCCCACGCCTTTCGGCGCGAGCTCCAGCCGCAGGCATTCGGTGAGCATCTTGACCCCGGCCTTGGACACCGAGTACGCCGACATGACCGGCGTGGGCGTGAACGCCGCCGCGGAGGCGATGTTCACGATGTGCCCGCGCTTGCCCTCGTCGATCATGAGCCGCCCGAAGGCCCGGCAGCCGTACACCACACCCAGCAGGTTGACGCCCAGCTGTTTGTCCCAGTCCTCCGGTTCCAGGTCCAGGAAGGCGCCGCTGACCAGGATGCCGGCATTGTTGACCAGCACGTCCGGCACGCCGAGGTCGGCGTGCACGTCCCGGGTGAAGGTCCCCCACGCCTCCGGATCGGTGACATCCAGCTGCATGGCGACGGCCCGCTGCCCCTTGGCGCGGATCATGGCCACGGTGGCCAGGGCGGCGTCCTTGTCGATATCGGAGACCACCACCTGAGCGCCCATGCGCGCGAAGCGCAGGGCGACCGCCCGCCCGATGCCGCTGCCCGCACCGGTCACCACGACCAGGCGCGGCTCGATGGTATTGAGCTTCACGATGCCTCCTCGGACAGGACCGCGACCTCGGACGGCGCCGGCGCGCCGGTGGTGTACCGGTACACGTCGAGATTGAAATGCCGGTTCTGCCAGTACATTTCGCCGTGCGTGGAGGGCCGGAACGGCGAGTCGCCGTTATTGTCGATGTAGTAGGTGTTGGAGCCTTCGCAGACAGGGGTGAACAGGAAGTTCTTCTCCTGCCGTTGGAGGCAGCGGCGGAAGTACTCGTCGTGCACCTCCTGCCGGATCTCGATCTCGGTGGCGCCGCGCCGTTTCGACTCCGCGATGGCCCGCGCCAGATGCGCCGAGGTGGCCTCGATCATCCAGATGTAGGAGCCCAGCACGAATCCGTACGGACCGGTGATGGTGAAGGCGTTCGGGAATCCTGGCACCGAAACACCCTGATAGGACTGGTAGCGGTGCTCGTCCCAGAACTTCTCCAAATCCTTGCCGTTGCGGCCGCGTACCGGGAAGGGCGGGATGGCGCCCTTGTCCCAGAGCTTGAAGCCGGTGGCGCAGATGAGCACATCGATCTCGTGCTCGGCGCCGTCCGCGGTCACCACGCCGCGCTCGGTGACGCGCTCGATGGAGTCGGTCACCAGGCTGACGTCGGAACGGTTGAACGTCTTCAGGTAATCGTTCGACATGGACGGCCGCTTGCAGCCCAGACCGTAACGGGGCGTGAGCTTCTCACGCAGCACCGGATCGTCCACCTGGCTGCGCATCCAGCGCCGGATGGGGATCTCCGCCGCCTTCCGGCCGGCCTCGGTGAGCCAGGCGGGCCCGGCCACCTGGCCGCTCATGGCGATTTCGGTGCCGACATTGCCCACCGCGCGCAGGGCGGAGCGAATACCCTTGCGCCCCAGTACCTGTCGGCCGAGGCGTCCGACCTCGGCATCGTTCTTCGGGAACACCCAGATGGGGGTGCGCTGGAAGACGGTGAGGTGTTCGGTGTCGTCCACGATGGCCGGGATGAGCTGCAGGGCGGTCGCCCCGGTGCCGATCACCGCGACCCGCTTGCCGCGCAGGCTCACATCGTGATCCCACATGGCGGTGTGCACGAGCGTGCCGCCGAAGTCGTTCAGCCCCGGGATATCCGGCATCTTGGGGCGTTCCAGGCCGCCGATGGCCAGCACCACGTGCCGGGCGGTGAGGTGGTGCCCGCCGTCGGTGGTCAGGCGCCACAGGCTGTTCCGGTCGTCGAATTCGGCGCCGGTGACGGTGGTGTTCAGCCGCAGCCGGTCGCGCAGCCCGTACTTGTCGACCATGTGCTCGGCGTATTCGCGCAGTTCGGCGCCGGGCGCGAAGATGCGCGACCAGTCGCCGCGCTGCTCGTAGGAGAAGCTGTAGATGAACGAGGGGATGTCCACCGCCACACCGGGATAGGTGTTGGCGTGCCAGGTACCGCCGACGCGGTCCCACTTGTCCACGATCACGAAGTCGTGGATGCCTTTGCGCTGCAATGCGATGCCGGTGCCGATGCCGCCGAATCCGGCGCCGACCACGATGACCTCGTGGTCGGGCCGGACGGCGGCCGGGGCGTCCCGGCCGGCGTCTCTGCTCATATTCTCGAAAGGTCCTCTGCCTCAGCCGATCCGGTCCACGAGCTCGCCGTGCGCGCCGAACAGCTCCTGCCGCCACGCCTCCAGCAGGGCGGTGGTGTCGATATCGTCGGGATGGAAGCCCGGCCGCAGATACGGCCGCATCTCCTTCAGCAGGCCCTTCACGATCGGGCCGCGGTACAGCCGGATGGTCTGGCGCACCACCTTGAACGGCCGCCAGCTGCTGGGGTCGGACAGGATCGAGGCCAGTACGCCCAGCGAGACCACCGGGATGGTGAAGACGTACATGCCGGCCATGACACCGATGCGGACCACCTCCGCGCCGCCGCGATCGCGGAAGACGTCGAAGGCCACCGACTTGTGCTCGAGCTCCTCGAACGCATGCCAGTTGAGCAGGTTCAGCACCTCCGGATCACCCGGAATGTCCTGGATCTCCTGGGTTCCCAGCACGCGCTTGGCGAGTGTCGCGGTGTAGTGCTCGGCAGCGGCCGTGACCGCCAGGTGCACCTGCCGTGGTACCGCGTTCTCCAGCGCGACCAGGCCGCGTTCGCGCAGTGCGTCGCGGTCGAAGGTGAAGATGCGGACGATCGGGAATCCATTGTCGATCAGCATGTCGTTGAGCACGCGGTGCTGCTGCCCGTGCACGGCCTCCTGGCCGATGAACCCGGCGACGCGCTTCTTGAGCACGGGATCGGTGATCTCGTCGGAGAATTTGCGCACCGAGCGGATGAAGGACTCCTCACCCGGCGGGAACGCGCCCGACAGCACGGCGATGAGGTGGGTGAGCGGAATATCGTCCTGGACGAAGCGGTGCTGCATGGGTTCGGGCTGGCCGAACCGGAAGCGCATGCGCCGCACCTTCGGATACGGGGTGCGGGATCTGCCGTTGGGGGTGAGGGACTGGGCGTCCTGACCGATCGTCATTGGCCGGTCCTTTCTCGAGGGAGTTGTGGCTATTTCAGGTGGTCGTTGAGTACGCCCTCGTCGCCGAAAAGCTCCTGCTGCCAACGGGCGAGCAGGGCCGTGGTGTCGATGTCGTCCGGGTGGAAGCCGGGCCGCAGGTACTTGGCCAGCTCACCCATGAGGCCGCGGAAGATCGGGCCGGTGAACAGCTGATACGCCTCGCGGGCCACGCGCACGGGCTGCCGGCGCGCCACCGGATCGGTGGCCAGGGCGTAGGCGAGACTGCCGTAGGTGAGCGGCAGGGTCAGCGAGTACATGGCCAGCATGACGCCGATGCGCATGCGTTCGCTGCCGCCGATGGCACGGAACACGTCGAAGGCGACCGACTTGTGCTCGAGTTCCTCCAGCGCGTGCCAGTTGAGCAGCTGCCAGAATTCGGGTTCGGCCGGGATGGACTGGATTTCGTCGCTGGAGAGCACGCGTTCGGCGAGCACGGCGGTGAAGTGCTCGGCCGCCGCGGTCATGGCGACATGCACCTCGGCGGGCAGCCGGGACTCGATGCCGAGCATGCGTTCCAGCTGGGTCGGGGAGTCGTACCAGGCGATGGGATAACCCATTTCGACGAGTTTCTCGTTGAGCCGCCGGTGTTCCTGGCCGTGCATGGCCTCCTGGCCGACGAAGCCGGTGACGCGCTTCTTCAGGACCGGGTCGGTGACGCGTTCGGCGACGCGGCGCACCGAGCGGATGAAGGATTCCTCGCCCGGTGGGAAGCCGCCGGAGAGGCCGGCGACGAAGTGGCTGAACACCATATCGCCGTCGACGAAGTACTTGTCGTTCGAATCGTGTTGGTCGAAGCGGAATCTGATCCGCCGCGCCTTGGGATAAGTGGGAAGAACACTTGCCATCTTGACCATCCTTGGTGCAACACTGAGTACCTAGTACTGCGTGTTCGATGTGAGGTCAGTGTAGGATTGTCCCAGACACCACACAAGGGGGTGTGCCGTAACGGATCGAATTACAATCTGTCGCATGGCCTCTCCCCCGAATCGCGACCGACCGGCCGCCCCGAAGGGTGATGCCCGCTACGACCGCTGGCACTCGCACCGCACCTCCGTCCGCGCCGAACTCATCGACGCCACCATGCGCGCCATCGACGAGCACGGGCCCGAACTCTCCATCGACGATGTGGTGAAAACCGCTGGTATACCGCGTCCCAAGCTCTACCGGTTCTTCGGCGACAAGGTGGAACTGCTGGCCGCGGTGAGCGGGCGGGTGCAGGAACTGATCGTGGATCGCGTGACACCGCACCTGAATCCGACCGGACCCGGGCGGGAAGCCGTGCGCACGGTGCTCGCCGCCTACATCGATCTGGTCGCCGAGCGGCCCAACCTGTTCCGGTTCATCGTCAGCGCGCACGTGGTCACGGCCTTCGGCGCGGCCCGCCTCATCGAGGACGGCCGGCCACTGTCCGATACAGTCGCCGACTTCTTCTCCGGCGTGCTCCGGCTACACGGCGCCGACGGCGAGCACACCCAGTTCGCCGTGGACGCCATGCTCGGCGCCATCGGCCTCGGCGTCCTGCGCTGGCTCAACGAACCCGTCATCACCGCAAAGGAATTGGCCGACCAGCTCACCTCCTTCGCCTGGGGCGCCCTCTCCGCCACCGCCGAATCCCGCGGCCTCACTCTCGACCCGAACGCCCCCCTCCTCCCCCTCGCCGAGTTCTCGGAACAGCCGAACCGCTGACCCGGCGGCTAGCGCACGAACCGCTCCACCATGCGCCGCTCGCTCGCCGCATCGGCCAGCGGCCACACCAGCAAGGACAGCACCACCCGCACAATCCACTGCGCCGCTTCGTCATCCGGCGCGATCCCGGTGAGCATGGTCGCGATGCGCCCCAATTCGCCCGACGTGGCGAACACTTCGTCACTGCCCCCGGCGCGGTCCGCGAACCAGTGCGCCAGCGCCGGATCCGCCCGCACCGCACTCACCGACGCGAGAATGGCCTCCACGATCCGCCGCGCCCCGTCGTAGCGCGCGACCACCCCGGCCACCCGCGCCACCACCGCCTCGGCCGAACTGGCCAGCACCGCATCGATCAAGGCCACCTTGCCCGGGAAGTGCCGGTACAGCGTGGCCCGCGAGCACCCCGCGGCGGCAGCCACCTCATCCATACCGACCTGATCGAACCCCCGCGCCCGGAACAGCTCCCCGGCCGACATCACGATCCGCTCCGCACCGATGGACCGGCGCACGCCACCGGCCAGCCAGTCCACGCGCTGGTTTGCGACCATCCGCACTCCTCGTCGATGAGATCGGATCTCATCCTGAGACATTCGATCGCCTTCGTCCAGCCTTCGGTTCGGGCGGCGCGGACTACCCGGCGACTTCGCGTTCGACGGTGGTGGTGATGTCGGAGGCGGTGAGGATCATGGCTACCAGGAAGTCGGTCAGTTGGGGGCGGGTGATGGTGAGGTCGCCGCGGACCCATTCGGCGAGGAGTTCGAGGCCGCCGTGGACGACGGTGCGGGCAGCGAGTTCGGCGTACATGCCGGTGGCGGATTCGCCGAGGAGTTCGCGGCCCTGGTCGAGCATGATGCCGCTGAGGAGGGTGACGAGTTCGGCTCGGCGGGTGCGTAATTCGGCGAGGGATTGGAGTTCGGTGACCATGCGGCGGCGGGCGGGGTGGTCGACGATGGCGGCGAGGCCGGTTTCGATGACCGCGCGGGTGCGCAGGCGGGTGTCGGCAGGAGCGGTGGTGATGGCGGCCATGATCTCCGACATGGCCTGCGCCAGTTGGTCTTCGACCACGTCGACGAGGAGGTGGTCGGTGTCGGGGTAGCTCTCGTAGAAGTAGCGGTCGTTCAGGCCGGCGCGGGCGCAGAGCGCGCGTACCTTGAGGCCGGAGATGCCTGCGTCGGCAATGGTGTCCAGGGCGGCGGTGCGCAGTTGCTCGCGGCGCCGGAGGCGGCGTTCGTCGGCGGTGAGGCCGGCGTATCGGCCGCGGGGCGCGGTCGCGTCACCACCGCTCACGTCATCACCTCTGGGCTACTGATCTTGCTTCGGGCATACTCTGGTGAAGAGTATCACCAGAGTGCTGGTCACAGCCTCGGAACGACCCGATGAAGGAACGCGTCAATGAGCCTGCCGCCCATCCTGTCCGACCGCCTGCGCCTGCCCGCGATCGCCTCGCCCCTCTTCCTCGTCTCCGGTCCGGAGCTCGTCATCGCCCAGTGTCAGGCAGGGGTCGTGGGCTCGTTCCCGTCCCTCAATGCCCGGCCGCACGCACAGTTCCGCGAATGGCTGGTGCGCATCAACGAGGAACTGGCCAAGCACGACGCCGATAATCCGGACTCCCCGTCCGCGCCGTACGCGGTGAACCTCATCGTGCACAAGAGCAATGACCGGCTCGAGGAAGACCTCGCCACGGTCGTCGAATTCCAGGTGCCGATCGTCATCACCTCGCTGGGCGCGCGTCCCGACGTGAACGAGGCCGTGCACTCCTACGGCGGCATCGTGCTGCACGACGTGATCAACAATGTGTTCGCGCACAAGGCCGTCGAACGCGGCGCCGACGGCCTCATCGCGGTGGCGGCCGGCGCGGGCGGGCACGCCGGCGCGCAGTCGCCGTTCGCGCTGCTCAACGAGATCCGCTCCTGGTTCGACGGCCCGCTGCTGCTGTCCGGCGCCATCGCGCACGGCCGCTCCATTCTCGCCGCGCAGGCCGCGGGCGCGGACCTGGCCTACATCGGCACCGCCTTCATCGCCACCGACGAGGCCAATGCCGTCACCGGCTACAAACAGATGATCGTCGACTCCACCGCCGGCGATATCGTCTACTCCAACTTCTTCACCGGCGTGCACGGAAACTACCTGCGCCCCAGCATCACCGCCGCCGGCATGGACCCCGACAATCTGGGCCAGTCCGATCCGTCGGCCATGAACTTCGGCACCGTCGCCGACGCCCCGGCCGGCGCCAAGCCGTGGCGCGATATCTGGGGCTCCGGCCAGGGCATCGGCGCGATCGACGCGGTGGTGCCGGTCGCCGCCGTGGTCGACCGCCTCACCCGCGAATACGCCGACGCCAAGGCCCGGCTCCGGACCCTCTAGGTCTCCGCGGACTCCGTTCGGGCCGACGTGATTTCGACGATCGGCAGCCGGAGCGCCGCCGGAGCGGTGGGCGGTACCACCGGATGCTGTGGCGGGATCGGGGCGATGCGGTGATAAGCCGCGCCGACAGCGGGACGTTGATCCGCGTCGCCTCGATTGGGCCACAAGGAGATTGCGCGCTCGGCCTGCGCGGTGATGGTCAGTGACGGGTTCACGCCGAGGTTCGCGGAGATTGTCGAGCCGTCGATGATGTGCAGGCCCTGATATCCGTAGATCCGGTGGTACGGGTCCACGACACCGGTCTCCGGGCTGTCGCCGATGACGCAGCCGCCGATGAAGTGACCCGTCATCGGGATATTGAAGATGCTGCTACTGGTGGCGGCCGTGGGAATGCCGTCGATCTTGCCGGCTATCCGGCGCGCCACCTCGTGACCGGCGGGAATCCAATCCGGATTCGGCTGTCCCTCACCCTGTTTGGTGGTCATCCTGCGACCGAACAGGCCTGGCTTCGTGTAGGTGGTGATGGAATTGTCCACCGACTGCATGACCAACAGACCGAGCGACTGTTCGGACCAGCGCCGCGGCGAGTGGACCTTGATCAGATCACGCCGATTCCGTACGAGTTCCCGCAGCCAGCCCCGCCAGCGCGGGGCGTCACCGCTCACCATGACGGTGGTCATCGGCGACATGGCATTGCTGCCCTTGCCGTAGCGCACCGGTTCGATATGAGTGTCGTGATCGGGGTGAATGGACGAGGTGATGGCCACGCCCTTGGTGAAGTCGCCGTCCTTGCGCCGGCTCCGGACCGCCAGCAGCTCTTCGGAATTGGTGCGGGAGAGATATCCGAGGCGCGGGGAGATGTCCGGCAGCGAGCCCCGATCCCGCAGACTGTGCAGCAGCTTCTGGGTGCCCAGCGAGGCGGCGGCGAAGATCACCTGTTCGGCGGTGAATTCGTGGCGCTGCTTACGCAGCTTACGGCCGGTGCGCACGGTGGTCACCGCGTATCCGCCGCCGGAGAGTGGCCGGACATCGGTCACCGTGGTGAGCGGATGCACTGTGGCCCCGGCCTTTTCGGCCAGATACAGGTAGTTCTTCACCAGGGTGTTCTTGGCGTTGTGACGGCAGCCGGTCATGCATTCACCGCAATGGGTGCAGGTGCGGCGTTCTGGACCGACGCCGCCGAAATACGGGTCCGGCACATCCTCGCCCGGCCGCCGGCCCGGGCCGCCGAAGAACACGCCGACCGGGGTGCGCTGGTAGCTACCCTCGATACCCATCTCCTCGGCCACTTCGAGCAGCACCCGATCCGTGGGCGTGGTCGCGGGATTCACGGTGACGCCCAGCATTCGCCCGGCCTGGTCGTAGTGCGGCGCGAGCTCGTCTTTCCAGTCGGTGATGTGCCCCCACTGCCGGTCGGCGTAGAACTTGTCCGGCGGCTGATACAGCGTGTTCGCGTACACCAGCGAACCGCCGCCGACACCCGCGCCCGCCATGATGAAGGTGTCCTTCAGCAGGGACAGTCGCTGAATTCCGAAGCAGCCCAGGGCCGGTGCCCACAGGTACTGCCGCAGCCGCCAGGAGGTCTTGGCGAATTCGTCGTCGGCGAAGCGGCGGCCCGCCTCCAGCACGCCGACGCGATACCCCTTCTCGGTCAGCCGCAGTGCGCTCACACTGCCGCCGAAGCCCGAGCCGATGACGAGGACGTCGTAGTCGAAACGCATTCAGATCTCCACGAGTTCGAAGTCGGCAGGATTCAGGCGGCGGGTCTCCAGCCGGTAGCCGGTGACCGTGCCGGGCCAGTTGTTGGTGATGCGCCCGGCGGCACTGCGGTACCAGCTGGTGCAGAAGCTCCACACCGAACGGTCCAGGCGGGCTTGGATTCTGGCGTCGTAGGCGGCTTCGGCCGCCGGGCGCACGGCCAGTACGCGGCCGGGCCGCGCGGCCAGGAGTTCGAGGGCCTGCCGGATGTAGCGGGTCTGGGATTCGATGATGTGCACGACGGAACCCGCGCCGAGATTCGTGTTCGGCCCGTACAGCATGAACAGGTTCGGGAACCCGGCCACCGCGATGCCTTTGAAAGCGCGTGCGCCATCGGCCCATTCGTCGTGCAGCTTGCGGCCCTGGCCGCCGGTGATGGTCATGGGCCACAGGAACTCGGTGCCCTTGAACCCGGTGCCGTAGATGATGACGTCGACCTCGTGCAGCACTCCGTCGGCGCCGCGCACGCCCGTCGGCGTGATCTCGTTGATGCCGCCGGTCTCGACCTGCACATTGGGCTGGGCCAGCGCCGGGAACCAGTCGTTGGAGAACAGCCCGCGTTTGCAGCCGGGCGGTGCGTCGGGAATCAGCTTGGCGCGCAGGACCGGATCGCTCACCTGCTTGTTCAGATGGCCGGTGCCGATTCGTTCGACGATGGGCCGGATGGCCGGAACGTCCACGATGCTCAGCGAGGTGGTTTCGCATACCGCCCACCAGGCGACACGTTCGATCAACTGCGTGGGCGGGACGGCCCGGAACAGCGCGCGCAGACGCGGACCGTAATCGGTATCGGGCTTGGGCAGAATCCAGGTGGCCGAACGCTGGAACACGGTCAGCTCGGCCACCTTCGGCTGGATTTCCGGCACGAATTGGATTGCGCTGGCGCCGGTTCCGATGACGGCCACCCGCTTCCCGGTGAGATCGACCTCGTGATCCCATTCGGCGGAGTGGAAGGCCGCACCCTCGAAGCTCTCGAGGCCGGGGATGTTCGGCACGGCCGGGCGCGAGAGCTGCCCGACGGCCGAGATCACCACATCGGCGGTCAGCTCGGACCCGTCGGCTGTGCGCACGGTCCAGGTGCCGGTGGCGTCGTCGTATTCGGTTTCGGTGACCTCCGCGCCGAAGCGGATCTTCGCGAGCAGCCCGTGCTTCTCGGCGAGGCCGCGCAGATACGCGTGGATCTCGGCCTGCGGCGCACAGCGCTTGGTCCAGTCCGGGTTCGGCTCGTAGGAGAACGAGTACAGCGGTGAGGGCACGTCGCAGGCCGCGCCCGGGTAGGTGTTCTCCCGCCACACGCCGCCCACATCGTCGCCGCGTTCGAGGAGGGTGAAGTTCTCGAATCCGGCCCGGCGCAGTTCCATGGCCATGCCGAGGCCGCCGAAGCCGGTGCCGATGATGACGATCGACGGGCCGCTACGAGCGCTCATGGCTGCTCTCCTCACCTCGATGTGTTGCGTTCAAAGCTACGACCTGGGGTTATATGGTCATGAATGAGCGACGGCCAGAAAATCCATACTTCCGGCCATAATCGAAGGATGAGCACGGTCGAGGAACCGGATGTCCGGACCTGGAATTTCCCGCGCGGCACGGCCAGCGTCGCGGTCATGGTGGAATTCGCGGGCGAGCACGGCGTGCCGGCGGAACGGATACTCGCGGGCACCGGGCTGACCGGGCGGCAGCTGGCAGATCCGGATGCGCAGATCCCGGCCGAGACCGAACTGGCCGTGGTGCGCAATCTGCTCCGCGAGGTGACCGGGGTGCCGGCGCTCGGCGTGGAGGTGGGGCGACGCTACCGGATCAGCACCTTCGGCATCTTCGGGTACGCCTGCGTCACCAGTCCGACGCTGCGCGAGGCGATTTCGCTGGCGCTGCGGTACTACCGGCTCGGATTCGCCTTCTGCACACCGATCGTCGAGTCCCGGCCGCGCGAGGTGGTGACCTGGATCCACCACGACACCATTCCGGCCGATGTACAGCAGTTCCTGGCCGAGCGCGACATCATCGCCATGCATCGGGTGATGAGCGATCTGCTCGGGGCGCGGGTCGATTTCACCCGGGCCGAATTCGGCTATCCCGCCACCGATCAGGCCGAACGGCTGGAGTCGCTGTTCGGCATCCGCCCGCAATTCGACCGCGCGCACACGGTTTTCGGGATCGACCCGGATCTGCTGGCGCAACCGCTCCCCCAGGCCAATCAACCGACCTGGGCGGTCTGCGTCGCGCAATGCCGGGATCTGCTGCATCGGCGCAGTGCCCGCACCGGTATCGCGGCCGAGGTGCGGGATCGGCTGCTGCCCGGTTCCGGGGCAACGGGATTCACCGCGCCGCCGTCCTTCGACACTCTGTCCCGGACCCTCAATGTGAGTCCGCGCACGCTGCGCCGGCATCTGGACGCGGCGGGCACCAGTTACCGCGTGCTGCTCGACGAGGTGCGGCAGACGCTGGCCGAGGAAATGCTCACCGCCACACCGCTGTCGGTGGACGATATCGCGATCCGTCTGGGATACGCCGAGGCCACGCCCTTCATTCACGCGTTCAAGCGCTGGACGGGCACGACGCCCGCAGCGTATCGGCGAACCGTGCGTCAATAAGGACAATTCCGACAACGAATCAGGGCGATTCCAACACTGTCCGCAGCCCGCCGGCCTCGACATAGTGCAGGCCTGCCGTACTGCGAACTCAGTCTGGAGGCCCAAGGGTGAACAGTCCCAACCCCACGCCGGCGCCGGAAACATCCGGCGCCCGACCATCGTGGCTCGACGCCGCCGGGCGGCTCGGGGCCGACTGGTGGTCCGTGATCGTGTCGGGCGCGGTGACGGTGCTCGCCGTGCTCGACATCCTGCCGAAGATTCCGTGGTGACGACATGAGCGATACCGCGGTCAACCTCGGCAGGACCGATGACGACTTCCTCGAACCGGACTCCGGGCCGCTCACCGCGCGCGGCCTGGCCGAATACCTGCCCGGCGTACTGCTGCTCGTCGCGGTCGGCGTGCTCGGCAAGTACGCGGAGATCTGGTGGCTGAAACTGGCCAAACACCAGCACTGGACCGTCCCGGACATCGAATACGTGCTGTGGGCCATCCTCATCGGCCTGCTCATCACCAATACCGTCGGCCTGCATCCGATCTTCCGGAAGGGCGTGGGCACCTACGAGTTCTGGCTCAAGGTCGGCATCGTGGCGCTGGGCTCGCGCTTCGTGCTCGGCGACGTGGCGAAACTCGGTGGCACCAGCATCATTCAGATCCTGGTCGATATGACCGTGTCGGGTGCGATCATCCTGGCCGTGGCCCGCTGGCTGGGACTGTCCGGCAAGCTCGGCTCACTGCTGGCCATCGGCACCTCGATCTGTGGCGTGTCGGCCATCGTCGCGGGCAAGGGCGCGATCCGGGCCCGCAATTCCGATGTCGGATACGCCATTGCGGCGATTCTCGCGCTGGGCGCGGTGGCGCTGTTCGCGCTGCCGCCGCTGGGGCATGCGATCGGGTTGACCGATCACGAGTTCGGATTGTGGGCGGGTCTGGCGGTGGACAACACCGCGGAGACCACGGCCACCGGTTACCTGTTCTCCGATGCCGCGGGGAAGACCGCGGTACTCGTGAAGTCGACCCGCAATGCGCTCATCGGGTTCGTGGTGCTGGGCTTCGCGGCCTACTGGGCGGCTCGCGGCGAGGCCGATGCCATCGCACCGGGCCTGCGCGCCAAGGCGGTCTTCGTCTGGTCCAAGTTCCCCAAGTTCGTGCTCGGCTTCCTGGCCGTGTCGGCGGTGGCCACCGTGCACTGGCTGATCAAGGCCCAGGTCGCCAACCTGGCGAACTTCTCGAAGTGGGCGTTCCTGCTGACCTTCGCCGGCGTCGGCCTGAACACCAATATTCGCGAGCTGGCCAAGACCGGCTGGCGGCCGCTGGTGGTGGCGGTGATCGGCCTGGTGACGGTCGCCATCGTCTCGCTGGCGCTGGTGTTGTTCACGTCCCGGGTCCTGCATTGGGGCGTCAACCTCTGAGTGGCGCGCGAATGGCGCACGGCCGGGGAAATCCTCGGCCGTGCGCCATTTCGGTGTTCAGGCGCCTTTCTGGAGGACCAGTGCGCGGGATTCGGCGAAGCGGTCGGCCAGGAAGCGCATGGCCGGACCGGCGAAGGACAGTGCGCCGGTGATGTGTTCGCGCCGGGGCATGGTCAGCATGGTGACGTCCGCGCCGAGCGCCTTCCAGTCGTCGGCCAGGTTGACCGCCTGCGGGAACGGGATGATCTGCTCGGCGGTGCCGCCCGCGACCAATACCGGTGCGGCGGGTGCGATTCCGCCCAGTTTGTTCTCCAGCATGCGCCGCCGGACCTCCGGCACCTCGAAAGGCATGCGGGTGCAATAGGCCGACACCCGGGTCGGAATCAACGCGCCGACACCGATGCCGAGCACGGCCGCCGGAATAGCGTGCGTACGGCGGAAGATCGCGGCAATGGCGCGGCCGTGCGGCCGGAGGTATTGCAGCACATCGAGTTCCGGGTATGCGGCGTCCAGGCCGAGCACGCCGTAGAACAGCAGGAAGGCGTACGGGGTGCCGTCCAGGAATTCGACCATGTCCAGCAGGTCGGCGGGCGCGGAACCCACCACGCCGCCGGACAGTTCCAGTTCGGGCGCATAGCCGGGCTGCAATTGCAGTGCCCAGCCCGCGGCGCAGCCGCCCTCGGAGTAGCCGTAGATGCCGAGTGGTCCGTCCGGATCCAGGCCCGCGGCGGGCAGCCGGCGCGCGGCGCGAATGCTGTCCAGCACCGCCGGGCCCAGCGAACGGCCCATGACGTAGGGATGAGTGCCCGGATTGCCGAGGCCCGGATAGTCGGTGATGGCGAGCGCCCAGCCGCGGCGCAGGGCCGAGATGAGGAACAGCGATTCGTACTCCAGCCCGAAACGCAACTGCCAGGACGCGGCGGCCACGGTATCGGCCAGGCCCTGGGTCCCGACCGCGTAGCCGATCAGCGGGCGGGCGCCGGGGCCGCGCCAGGGCTCGCGCGGGACCAGTACGGTGCCGGTGACCTGCGTGGGTTCCCCCGAACCGAGGGTGCTGGTGTAACTGATCCGCCAGGCCCGGGCGGGCAGTTTCACGCCGGGCAGCAGCCGCGCCGTCATCGGTTCCGCCGACAACAGCCGGCCCGGTCCGGCACCTACCGCCGCCTCGTCGAAGCGGTTGGTGTTCGCAGTCATCATTGCCTGCCTTTCCCACACGATCACGCGTTATGGAGTTGTCGCGCAAACGGATCCGGGTGTTACAACTGTCCCGGACAGTCCGGTCCGTACGTTCACGATACCGAAGATGAGAGAATGTGACAGGTCATGTCGCAGCCGCTCCCACTCGGTGAGACCGTATATTTTCAGCCGGTAGTACCGCCCACTCGGGAAAACCGGTGTGACCGGTGAAATACTCCCCACCGCAGCCACGTTGCCCCGATCGTGACCACTCCCCTGCGCCTCCTGCTGATTTCGGGCAGCACCCGCGACAGCTCCACCAATACCGCGGCCCTGCGCACCGTCGCCGCCACCGTCCCGGCCGATATCGAGGCCACGCTCTACGACGGGCTGGCCGACCTGCCGCAGTTCGTGCCGGGTACGGACGGGCCGTCCACGGCGGAGACGCTGCACAAGACCATCGGCGCGGCCGATGCCGTGCTCATCTGCACCCCCGAGTACGCGGGCATGATTCCGGGCAGTCTCAAGAACCTGCTGGAGTGGACGGTCGGCACCGCGGATCTGCACGACAAGCCGGTGGCGTACGTCAATGTCGCGTACGAGGGCCGCGGCGAGGAGGCCGTCGCCACGCTGCGGACCGTGCTCGGTTATGTGGGCGCGGATCTGGTGGAGGCGGCGAGTGCCCGGATCACCGTGCTGCAGAACATGATCGGCGCGGACGGGACGGTGGAGGATCCGGCGGTGCGGAACCGGCTCGCCGCGGCGGCCGTCGCGCTCGCCGCCCACGTCCGCGGGGGAAATCGCTGATCACAGCGGTTGCGGTATCCTTTTCAGGGAATACCAACTGTTCGGGTGGTTGCTCTTCCTCACCAGGAGGCTGCGGCTGTGGACGTGGGCATTTTCGGAGCAGGACTGGTCGGTCTGAGCCTGGCGGGATTGTTCGATCGCGCGGGCCACACCGTGTTCATAGCCAGCCGTCACCTGGACCACCTCTCGAAAACCGTGGCCGACAGGGGTTTCCGGCATACCCGCGCCGCCGAGGCCGAAGAGGTCGCCGAATCGGCGACCATGCTCATCGGCGCTGTCGAGTGGAGCCAATTGGAAACCCTGGCAAAGGAATTGCCCCCGCTGGACGGGAAGATCTGGATCGATCCCGCCAATCCGCTGGCCCGCGAGGCCGACGGCAGCGTCACCGTGCTGTCCACGGACGGACGGCCCAGCAGCGCCGTGGTGGCCGATCTGGTGCCCAAGACACAGCTGGTCAAGGCCTTCAACGGGTTCACCGCACCGATGTACCGGTCCGGTCCGCTCACCTCGCTGGGGCGCATCGTGGCGCCCATCGCCGGCGATCATCCGGCGGCCCTGTGCCGGGTCGCCGAACTGATCAAGACCACCGGCTTCGTACCCATCGTGATCGGCAATATCGACGACAGCGTGGTGCTGCAACCGGGTGGGGCGCTGCGCATGCTGAGCATTCCCATGATCGCGCCCTGACGACTCAACCCTTCTGGGCGAGACCGCCGTACGCGCCCGAAGCCTCCGGATTCGCGCCGACATCCTCCGGATTGTCCGGGCGCCACAGCGGCAGATGCACCAAACCGGGCTCCAGCAGCGTCCAGTCCTGGAAGTAACCGGCGATCTCGTCCTTACCGCGCAGCACGATCTCGGTGGAGGTACGGCCCGAAAGTTTCTGCGCTTCCAGCACTTCCGCGGGCTGGCCGTCGGCGGTGGCATGGGTGATGGAGACGTAGCTACCGGGCGCCGCCACCTCCAGCAGCCGGGACACCGCGGCGGCCGGATCGGCGGAGTCCGGCACGAAATGCAGGACGCCGAGCAGTAATACGGCGACCGGTCGGTTGAAATCGAGCAGATCCTTCGTCCCCGGATCCGACAGAATCGCCTCCGGATCCGCGACATCCCCGGCAATCACGATGGCGCGGTCATTCCCCGCGAGGATGGCCTGACTGTGCGCCACCGCCACCGGATCGATGTCCACGTAAACCACTCGGGCTTCGGGGTTTCGGGCCTGCGCGACCTCGTGCACATTGCCGACGGTGGGAATACCCGAACCCAGATCCAGGAACTGGTCGATACCGGCATCGGTGAGATAGCGGACCACGCGACGGAGCATGTCGCGGTTGGCGCGCATGGTTTCCGCGACATTCGGGGTGAACTGCTCGATCATGCGGGCCAATTCGCGGTCGATCTCGAAATTATGCATGCCGCCGACGAAATAGTCGTATACGCGGGAGGCACTCGGTCGGTCCAGATCGATACCTTCGGGAGCCCAACTCGGCCTGGTCATCGGAGCCACTACCTCTCTCGAACCGAACGAATCGGCATTTCAGCCAATTCCGAAGCGCCGCAATGGTATCCCACCACGGTGAAAAGGGGTGGTGTTCACGTCACCGACCGGTCGGGCTACCATCAATTCTCATGGCGTCGGATCCCGGGGGCGGGCCGGATCAGCGCAGCCCGCACGCCGCACTGGTCGAACAGTGGGCCGCTGCGTTGGAGGGCGGGACCCGCGACCATGTGGTGCCCATGAGCCGCCATGAGGCGCGCGGTCTGCTCGACCGCCTGGCGCGCGAATTCGTCGCCGCCGCACACGATGACGGAACTCCGGACAGGGCGACCAGTCTGGGCGTCGAGCTGGCGCGGGCACATTTCGTCGGAAACGAGGTGCTGGGGCGCAGCATCACGGCATTGCAGACCTATTGCGCGCAGCAGGCCGATATTCCGGCGACCCGCGCGGCGGCGCTGGTGGGCGCCTTCACCACCGGATACGTGCGGGCCTTCCGGGGCTGGCTGCTGGCCGAACAGGAAAGCGTGCGCGCCGCGGACATGGCGGCGCGATTACGGGTTCAGGAACAACTGCGGGCGAGTGAGGCGCGATTCCGGGCGGTGTTCGCCCAGGCCGGAATTGGGACCGGATTGTCCGATATGACCGGTCGCATCATCGAAGTCAACGCCGCCTTCGCGAACATGCTCGGCTATACACCCGCCGAGATGTGCGCGCTCGACGTCACCGACCTGACCCACCCCGACGACGATGCGCACATGTGGGCGCTCTACTCCGCGGTGGTGCAGGGCGATGTCGACAATGTCCACCTGGAGAAGGCCTATCCGCATCGGGACGGCACCACCGTGTGGACCAAGATCAATGTCTCGCTCATCCGCGACGACGAGGGCCGGCCGCAGTACACCCTGATCCTGGTCGAGGACATCTCCGAACAACGGGTGCTGCGCGAACGCCTGCAATACCGCGCCCACCACGACCAGCTCACCGGGCTGGCCAATCGATCCCGCTTCTTCGACGCCCTCACCGCCGCCTTCGACGAGCCCGGCGCCCGGATCGGGCTCTGCTACGTGGATCTGGACCGCTTCAAGGCCGTCAACGACACCTACGGGCACGCGGTCGGCGATCAGGTGCTGAAACAGGTCGCCGCCCGGCTGGACGCCTGTACCACCGATCCCGGCCAATTGGTGGCCCGCATGGGCGGCGACGAATTCGTCATCCTCGTACCGCACGCCGGCGCCGACGTCGAGGAGCTGGCCCGGTCCGTGCGCGCGAAGTTCAACCGCCCCTTCGAGGTCCAGGGCCGGCGGCTCACCGTCACCGCCAGCGTCGGCGTGACCGCCGAACACGCCGCGCACACCACCGCCGATCATCTGCTGCAGGCGGCCGATTACAGCATGTACTGGGCCAAGGCGGTGGGGCGCAGCACCACTCGCACCGCCCTATAGCGCGTGGATCCGCGCCAGGACGTCGAAGGCGATATCCGCGGTCCCGAAGAGCGCGCCGACCGCCGCCTCGGTCGCATCGCGCAGCGCCGGGTCCTGTAGCGCCAGGCCGTTTCCGAAGATCACCACATTCGCGGACTGGTCGGCGAACACCAGCAGCGGCCGGGTGGCCACACCCTTGCCCAGCAGCAGGTCCAAGCCCTCGCCGAGGAAGTAGAAGCGCCACAGCGGGCCGATATCGGCCTGGTAGACCTGCTTGGTGTCATCGATGATCAGAGCGCCCGCGCTCGCGATAGCGGTCACGATCTTGAAGTAGTCGGCCGCGTTCTCCGGCCGGGAGCCGACCGCCGCGATCGAATGCGCGAGATCGACCACCAGGTGCGCGTCGTAGCCCACCATGGCCGTCCGCGCACCGGAAACCTCGCACTGCGCGGCCAGCTCGAAGAAGCGGGTCCAATGCGGCGCCACCACACCGCCGGTGAACTCGCCGTGCAGATTGTCCAGATACCGGGTCAGCAGGTCCAGGCTGAGCCGATGCGCGTACTCCGGATCCTGGAAGGCTCCCGGATCCCGTTGCAAGGGCATGACCGCCGCCTGCTCCACCGCGTCGGCTGTGCGAGAGAACGTCCGGCGAAACCCCGGATCGGCGCACCACGCCCCCGGCCCCCGATGAGCCGGGCGAAACGCCGCGTGGGGCGTCGCAGCTGGTGCGACGCCCCACGCGGGCGGATCGAATATCGGCCCGGCTCAGTCGGATTCGTCGGGGAACGCCTGCTGCCGGTGACCGCCGCGGAGGGTGCCCTCCAGATAGGCGGTGCGGCAGGCCCGGCGAGCGATCTTGCCGCTGGACGTGCGCGGAATGGAACCCGCCGGCACCAGCAGCAGATCGCGGACCGTGACACCGTGCCGCTTGGCAATGGCCGCGCGGACGGTCTCGGTGATCGGGTCGGCATCGAGTTTCGCTGCGCCGGTACCGCGTTCGGCCACGATGACCAGCTGCTCGGCGGTATCGCCGGGATCGGCGGCGGGAGCGCCGTCGGCCGCGGAGACATCGACGGGCAGCTGGTTCGCCGAAACCGAGAAGGCCGCAACGAATCCGGGCCGCAGGGCGGTGCTGGACTCCTGCGCGGAGTACTCCAGATCCTGCGGGTAGTGATTGCGGCCGTCCACGATCACCAGATCCTTGACGCGGCCGGTGATGTACAGCTCACCGTCCAGGTACGCGCCGAAATCGCCGGTGCGCATCCAATTCGCGTCCGGGTCCGCACCTTCGGCATGACTGTGCGACTGCCGGCTGGTGACCCGATTACGGAAGGTGGCCAGGCTCTCCTCGGGCCGGCCCCAGTAACCGATGCCCATGTTCTGGCCGTGCAGCCAGATCTCGCCGACCTCGCCCTCCGGCTTCTCCGCACCGGTCTCCGGATCGACGATGACCGCCCACTGCGACAGCGAGACATAACCGCAGGACACCTGGGCCACAGCCTGATCCGCGTGCTGATCGACCTCCACCATGCGACCGGCGTTCAGCTTGTTGCGGTCCACGTAGACCACGCGGGCCTCGTCGTCGCGGCGGGTGGCGGAGACGAACAGCGTCGCCTCGGCCATGCCGTAACAGGGCTTGATCGCCGTCTTGGGCAGGCCGTACGGGGCGAAGGCGTCGTTGAACTTCTTCATCGACGTCACCGATACCGGCTCGCTGCCGTTGATCAGGCCGATGACATTGGAGAGGTCGAGTTCCTCCCCCGCCTTCGGGAGGCCGCGCGCCGCGGCGTGCTCGAACGCGAAATTCGGTGCGGCCGCGAAGATCTCGGCCCCGTCCTCCTGCGCCGCCAGCTCCTTGATCCAGCGGTACGGCCGCCGCACGAAGGCACTCGGCGACATGATGGTGATGTACTTGCCGCCGATGGTGGGGAGGATGACCGTCAGCAGCCCCATATCGTGGAACAGCGGCAGCCAGGTCACCCCGCGCGCCTTCTCGGTGATGCCGATGGCCCGGATCATCTGGAACAGATTGGTGCCCACGGCCCGGTGCGTGATCTCCACGCCCGCCGGGGTGCGCGTCGACCCGGAGGTGTACTGCAGATAGGCGACGTCGTCCATCTGCAGATCCGGGCGCACCCAGGTCTCGCCGACGCCGTCCGGCACCGCCTCCACCGCGATGATGCGCGGGCGCTGCGGCGCGGGCAGGTGCTTGAAGATGTCACGGACCCCGGAGGCCGCCGTGGCGACCGTCAGGATGGCCGACGGCGTGCAGTCGTCGAGCACCCCGTGCAAACGGTCGGAATGCCCTTGCTCATCCGGATCGAACAGCGGCACGGCGATATTGCCCGCGTACACCGCGGCGTACATGGCCACGACGTAGTCGAGGCCCTGGGGCGCCAGAATCGCCACCCGGTCGCCCGGCTGCGTGACCTGCTGCAGCCGGGCGGCCACCGCGCGCAGCCGGACGCCGAAGCGGTTCCACGTGATGTCGTGGACCTCGCCGTCGCGTTCCCGCGAATAGTCGATAAAGCGGTAGGCGAGCTCATCCCCGTTCGCGGCGGCGTGCCGGTCGACCAGATCGATCATGGTCTTGTCCTCGGGGAGGCTGATGTTGCCTCGCTCGTCCAGAAAGTCTTCAAAGGTCTCGCCGATCATTCCCTATCCTTTTTCAACTCACAGCCGTGACTGTGCAGTGACACCGAACAAGAATCGACACCGAAGGCCCGGAAGTTGCTGGGGCTGGGGAACTCTAACAGGTGCCGAGATCCCGCGTCACTCAGAACCAACCGGAGACCGCTCAGTAGCGGCCGAAGGCCAGGGCCACGTTGTGCCCGCCGAAACCGAAGGAGTTGTTCAGGGCGTAGTCGTACTGGCCGGAACGCGCTTGGCCGGAGACCACGTCAAGGTCGATTTCGGGATCCTGATTGTCCAAATTCAGAGTGGGCGGGATGATTCCGTCCCGCACGCTGAGCACGGTGATGACCGATTCCAGCGCGCCGACAGCACCGATCGAATGCCCGAGCGCGGACTTCGGCGCGTACACCGCGGCATGGTTGCCGACGGCTTGCTTGATGGCGTTCGCCTCCGCGGTATCACCGATCGGAGTGGCGGTCGCGTGTGCATTGATATGCGTGACATCGGATTTCGAAATCCCCGCGTGCTCCATGGCCCGGGCCATGGCGCGGGCCGCGCCGGTGCCCTCCGGATCCGGGGCCACCAGATGGAAACCGTCCGAGGTGATACCGGCGCCCATGAGCCGCGCGTGAATGGTCGCGCCGCGCGCCTTGGCGTGCTCCTCGGTCTCGATGACCATGAGCGCGCCGGCCTCACCGAAGACGAAACCGTCGCGATCCTTGTCGAACGGGCGCGAGGCGGCCTTCGGATCGTCGTTGCGGGTGCTCATGGCGCGCATCATCGAGAAGCCCGCAATGGGCAGCGCCTGAATGGATCCCTCGACACCACCGGTGACCACGATGTCGGCGTCACCCATGACGATCATGCGCCAGGCGTTCGCGATCGCCTCGGAACCGGAGGAACAGGCCGAAACCGGCGTGGTGACACCGGCCCTCGCATGCAGTTCGGTACCCACGCACGCGGCCGGGCCGTTCGGCATGATCGACTGCACGGTCAGCGGCGAGACCTTGCGGTAACCGCCGTTGACCAGCTTGTCCCGCGCGGCCATCAGCACTTCCGCACCGCCGAGACCGGTGCCGATCGCGACGCCCAGCCGGTCCCCGTCCACCTCGGGACTGCCCGCATTGCGCCAGACTTCGCGGCTCAGATGGACCGCCATCTGCTCGACATAGGACCAGCGGCGGGTCTCGTCGCGTGTCATCAGGTCGCGGGGGTTGACCTTGAGGTGGCCGCCGATGCGGACCGGGAGTTCGAAGTCGTCGAGGAAGCTGTCCTCGAGCACGTCGATCCCGCTCTCTCCGTTGAGTAGTCCCTTCCAGGTCGAGTCGACATCACCCGAGATGGAGGTGGTCGCCGCGAGCGAGGTGACGACGACGCTGGGAAACGTACGACGGTTGGGGGTCTGCATGTTCTTCACTCTCCGTAGCAATGCTCCGGCGAACCAGATTTCGATCCGCGTGGGCTGTCAAGGACTGGTTTGGAACTAGCGAGCGGACCCGGCCATCAAAACATTGGCGGGGGATGGAGCCAATCTGCGGCGAACTGGGCTAGATTATCCGAGGCGAAGCCGACCAGTCTCCTCGAGCGACACGCGGGCATCCCCGGATCTCTTCCCGACGGCCCCTTCGCCGCGGCGGCAAGCGCCTGAAATTCCAGCATTCCACAGTCGGACAGCATCCGACAGCCTTTGATCATCACTATCTTTCCGCAGTACCGAGCCATTTCGAGGGAGGCACACGATCGTGGCCAGGAATCTGACGCAGCTCGAGTTGCTCATCGAGCTGGAGCCGATCGCCGAAGCTAATGTGAACAGGCATCTATCCATGGCCAAGGACTGGCACCCACACGACTACGTCCCGTGGGATGAGGGTCGCAACTTCGCAGCTATGGACGGCATCGACTGGGATCCAGCGCAGTCCAAGCTCAACGAGGTCGCCAAGGCCGCCATGATCACCAATCTGCTCACTGAGGACAATCTGCCCAGCTATCACCGGGAAATCGCCGAGAACTTCTCCCAGGACGGCGCCTGGGGCACCTGGGTCGGCCGCTGGACCGCCGAGGAGAACCGGCACGGCATCGTCATCCGCGACTACCTCGTGGTCACCCGCGGCGTGGATCCGGTGGCGCTGGAACAGGCCCGGATGATCCACATGACCAACGGCTACCAGCCGGCCGCGCTGATCAAGCAGCACGCCGGAACCGAACGTGTCCCGACCGCTGCCGGATTCATGTATTCCGTCGCCTATGTGACATTTCAGGAATTAGCGACTCGCGTTTCTCATCGCAATACCGGCAAAGTCTGCAATGACCCCATAGCGGATCGGATGTTGCAGCGCATCGCCGCCGACGAGAACCTGCACATGATCTTCTACCGCAACATGTGCGGCGCCGCGCTGGACCTCTCACCCGATCAGGCCATCGGCGCCATCTACGACATCATCCGCACCTTCCAGATGCCCGGCGCCGGCATGCCCAACTTCCGCCGCCACGGGGTGCTCATGGCCAAACACGGAATCTACGACCTCCGTCAGCATCTGGAGGAAGTGATCCTGCCCGTGCTCAAGAAGTGGAACATCTTCGAACGCACCGACTTCGGGCCGCGCGGCGACCAATCCCGCAATGAATTGGGCGAATTCATCGAAAAGCTCCGCAAGGACGTCGTCCGGTTCGAGGAACAGCGCGACCGGTCCCTCGCCCGCGAGGCCGCTCGCGGGAAGGAACCGGTCACCATCGGCTGACCCGGGAAATCAGTGCCGCGCCGGAATCACTTCCGGTGCGGCATTTTTCGTTTCCGGATCCTTGATATCGCGCAGCCGGGCCGCGATCGGGACGGCGGCCAGGAAAGCCAGTGCGGCACACGCCAATGCGAGCCGGACGGAACCGTTCTCGAAAGTGAGCAGCGAACCCGCCACCGCCACACCCAGCGCACCACCGAACTGCCGCGACGCATTGAAGGCCGCGGGTTTCCTGCGCCCAGGGAGGGTTGACGCGATATCACGCGCCGCGGGCGGTCGGGAGAGAGCGGGGATCAGGGGCAGGGGATTCCGCGGCCGACTCGGTGGCGGCGCGGTCCACGCCCGCCACACGTGACAGGGCCTCCCAGCCTGCCGGGGTGAAAACTACTGCGCGGTTGGGCTTTTCGCTGGCACACCACTTCTCGTCGTACATGCGTTGCAGGACCAGGGCGCCCAGGCCACCAGCCAGGTGGTAGCGGCGCTGCGACCAGTCCAGGCAGGCGCGGATGGGTGGGCGGCGACCGTGGCCCTGGAGATCGGAGGCTTCGATGCCGAGTTCGGTGAGCAGAGGGTGCGGGTGGGTGGTGGCCTGCCATTCGCCCCCAACCATATCCAGGGCATTCCCGTCGCAGAGGGAATCGAAGACCGCGACACCCACCGCACCGGCGAGGTGGTCGTAGCAGGTGCGGGCAATCTTCATAGCCCGGCTCGCACGGGCGCCGCGCAGTGACCGCACCGGCGTGATCGGGGCGATGACGGCCAGCGATTCCAACGCGGGCACCACATCGGGCGCAATGATCCGGTAGTAGCGGTGCCGCCCGTATCGTTCCGCACCCAGCCAGCCCTGCGCGACCAGCTTCGCGAGATGCTCACTCGCGGTCGCCGCGCTCACGCCAGCCGCGCGAGCCAACTCCCCCGCAGGTTGCGCACGTCCGTCGGCCAGCACCATGAGCATGCGTGCCCGCGCTGGGTCCGCCAGCAGCCGCGCCGCGGCGGAGATATCCACATCGCCATCTTTGATCGGCTCCATGAACCCAGTGTCCCGCGCCCACGCTTCGGTGCCAGCCGAAGTATCCGAGCCAGACCGCCCCCCGGGCGAGAGCCGACTCCGGCATGAGCGCCCGGCGCGGCAGTAGCAGCGGCCTGGCCAGCACGAACAGCCCGACCAGGAACAGCGCCGCACGCACGCCGATCACCGCGCCGACGAAACCCCAACCACACGGTCATCAGCGCGATCGACGAACGCGGCCGGCACTGTCACCAACGCCCCAGCCGCAGCACATCCGCCCCGATCATGACGGGCCGCTTCCGCCGGACTCCGCAGCGGTCACAGCCCATGGTTGTAGCGGAAGGCGCGGTCGCTCATAGCAATCGGGCCCGCGTTGGTGCGGGCCCGAGCTGTGTAGCGAATTCGATTGGGTGGTCAGGCCTTTCGGTCTGCCACGGCCCAGGCGGCCACCGCGACTACGCCCGAGACGACGGCGACCGAGGGCCAGGCGCCGATCTTCTTGGCCAGCGGGTGGGAGGCGCCCATCGCGCCGATCGAGAGGCCGACCAGGGCGGCCGCGCCGGGGAGGCCGGCGGCCTTCTTCCAGCGCGGTACCGCCGCACCGACGCCCGCGGCGAAGACCGCGCCGCCGAGCTGACGCTGCTTGGTCGCTTGCGCGAGCGCGAAGCCGCCGGTGAGTCCGCCGGCCGCCAGCAGCGACGTAGGTACCGAGGGAATGCGAGCCATCTGTACTACCTCCAACGCATACGAAAGCCGGGCTTCTTCGCACCGGCCCTTCGACCCTAACCCTCGAGCGAGAGTGCGGGATTCAAGGGTTTTGACCTGCGGCTCATGCGAATCGGCCCGCCTCCGCCGCTACGGAACCGGGCCGATCGAGAGTCCGACGGGAGGACCCCCGCCTTACAGGAAGACCTGCGCCGCCAGGCCGGCGAGCGCGCCGCCGACCAGCGGGCCGAGGACCGGAACCCAGGCGTAGCTCCAGTCGGCGTTCTTCTCGGTCGAGGACACCGGTTCGCCCGGGCTCTCGTCGATGACGCGCTGGGCGCCGCCGCCCACCGTCGTCTCGGCCGGAATGCGTTGCGGCAGAATGTTCGCCGCGCGGCGGGTGGGCAGCAGGGCGTAGGCGATGCGCGGGCCGAGGTCGCGGGCCGGGTTGATGGCGTAGCCGGTCGGGCCGCCGAGCGAGGCGCCGATGCCGACCACCAGCAGGGCCGCGGCCAGCGGGCCGAGGCCGCTCGGGGTGTGGCCGAAGGCCAGGATCACCAGCACCAGCACGAAGGTGGCGACCACCTCGGTGAGGAAGTTCCACGGGTAGGAGCGGATGGCGGGCCCGGTGGCGAAGATGCCGAGCTTCTTGCCCTCGTCCGGCTCCTCGTCGAAGTGCCGCTTGTAGGCGATGTAGGCGGCGCACGCGCCGAGGAATGCGCCGACCAGCTGGCCGGACAGATAGGCGAGGGTATTGGCGAAGTTCACCGGAATTCCGGGGGCGTAATCGTCCGCGCCGGAGAAGAGCGTTCCGATGGTGACGGCCGGGTTCAGATGGCCGCCGGTCTTGTACGCGGCATAGACGCCGGCGAATACGCCGAGACCCCAGCCGAAGGTGATGAGCAGCCAGCCGCCGTCGAATCCCTTGGATTTGGTGAGCACCACATTGGCGACCACTCCCGCACCCAGCAGGATCAGCACACCGGTGCCTAGCGCCTCGCTGACGAATATCGAGCCGAAGTTCATTGATGTGCCTCCCGGTCGGCGTCGTTGCCACGCCGAAAAGGACTCGTGGCCCCTTTCAGCAAATCTCTAGAAACACGCTAGAGGTAATGTCGGCAAACGCACAAGTCCGGCGCGGTAGCGAATTCCGGTGGCGCGCAACCGCTTGCGCCGCGCCGGAGCAATTCTCCGGCGCGGCACAATCGATATTCAGGAATTGCGGGAAATCAGCTCACCGCGACCAGCCGGGCCGCATTGGCCGCCTCGTCGTCACGGGCCTCGTTGGCCGCGAGCTCGGCGTGCACGCGGTCGTAGTAGCGGTTGATCTCCGCATTGGTGCGCTCGTCGTCCCAGCCCAGGTGCGGGGCGATCAGGCGGGCGATCTCCGGTGCGGCGGTCAGGCCGCGGTCCGGCACCTCGATGGAGATGCGGGTGCGGCGGGTGAGCAGGTCGTCCAGGTGCAGCGCGCCCTCGTGGGTGGCGGCGTAGACGGCCTCGGCGGCGATGTAGTCGTCGGCGCCCGGAATCGGCTGTGCCAGTTCGGGAACCGCGGCGATGAGATCGAACAGCTCGTGGCTGAGCGAGCCGTAGCGGCCCAGCAGGTGCTCGACGGTCTCGATCGGCAGCCCGGCGCGCTCGGCGACCCCGGCGAGGTCGTCCAGCATGTCCTGGTAGCCGACGGCGCCCAGGATGGGCAGGTTCTCGGTCACCGACGGCGCGACATCGCTGCCCAGGCGCTCGGCCGCGGCATTGATGACGTCCTTGGCCATCACCCGGTAGGTGGTGTACTTGCCGCCCGCGATGACGAACAGGCCCGGTGCCGGCTCGGCCACCGCGTGCTCGCGCGACAGCTTGGAGGTCTCCTTCGACGCGCCGGTCATCAGCGGCCGCAGGCCCGCGTAGGTGCCGACGATGTCGGCGCGGGTGAGCGGTTCGCGCAGCAGCGAATTGATGTGGTCGAGGATGTACTGCACGTCGGCCGCGGAGGCGGTCGGGTGGTTCTTGTCCAGCGTCCAGTCGGTATCGGTGGTGCCGACGATCCAGTGCTCGGCCCACGGGATGACGAACAGGATGGACTTCTCGGTCTTCATGGCGATACCGCTGCCCAGGTCCAGGCGCTCGCGCGGGACCATGATGTGCACGCCCTTCGACATGCGGACGTGGAACGGGAAGTCGACGCCGGTCATCTTGATCATGTCGTCGGTCCACACGCCGGTCGCCGAGATCACGGTCTTGGCCCGGATGCTGTGCTCCAGACCGGTTTCCAGATCCATGACCTTCGCGCCGACGACCCGCTCGCCGTCCCGCAGCAGGCCGGTGACCTTGGTGCGGGTCAGCACGGTCGCGCCGTGCTGGGCGGCGGTGCGGGCGATCATCATGGTGTGGCGGGCGTCGTCGACCTGCGCGTCGTAGTAGCGGATGGCGCCGGTCATGGCGTCTTCCTTCAGCGCCGGAGCGAGTTCCAGCGCCTTGACCCGGCTCAGGTGCCGGTGCATCGGCACCGAACGGGCGCCGCCCATGGTGTCGTACAGGGCGATGCCGGCGCCGATGTAGAAGCGCTCGTAGTGCTTCTGCAGCGGGAACAGGAACGAGACCGGGTGCACCAGGTGCGGGGCCAGCTTGTTGAGCAGCAGGCCGCGTTCCTTCAAAGCCTCACGGACCAGGGCGAAGTCGAACTGCTCCAGGTAGCGCAGGCCGCCGTGGATGAGCTTGGACGAACGGCTGGAGGTACCGGCGGCGAAGTCGCGCGCCTCGACCAGGGTGACGGACAGGCCGCGCGAGGCGGCGTCGAGGGCGGCGCCGGCGCCGGTCACTCCACCACCGATGACCAGGACGTCGATCTCGGTGTCGCCGAGCGAATCAATCGCCCGGGCGCGGTAGGCGGGATCCAATTGAGCGGACACGAAATACTCCTTGCAATCGGGGTTGTGAGTCTGTTGCGGCAGCCCGGGTTCAGTCGTCATCGATATCGACCCAGTCGAGAGTGCGCGAGACGGCCTTGAGCCAGCGGCCGTAGCCCTTTTCGCGCTGCTCCTCGGTCCACGAGGGCTGCCAGCGTTTGTCCTCGTGCCAGTTGGCGACGAGTTCGTCTGTGTTGTTCCAGAATCCGACGGCCAGTCCGGCCGCGTAGGCCGCGCCGAGCGCGGTGGTCTCCGGCACCATCGGGCGCGAGACCGGGACGCCGAGGAAGTCGGCCTGGATCTGCATGGCCAGTTCGTTGGCGGTGACGCCGCCGTCGACGCGCAGGGTGGCGAGCTTGACGCCGGAATCGCGCTGCATGGCCTCGACCACGTCACGGGTCTGGTAGCAGATGGATTCCAGTGTGGCCCTGGCCAAGTGGGCATTGTTGGAGTAGCGGGACAGGCCGACGATGGCGCCGCGTGCGTCCGGCCGCCAGTACGGCGCGAAAAGACCCGAGAAGGCGGGCACGAAGTACACGCCGCCGGTGTCGGACACCTGCCGGGCCAGATTCTCGACTTGCGCTGCACCGCCGATGATTCCGAGCTGATCGCGCAGCCACTGCACGGCCGACCCGGTCACCGCGATCGAGCCCTCCAGCGCGTACGCCGGCTTCTCGTCGCCGAACTGGTAGGCGACGGTGGTCAGCAGGCCGTGCTGGGAGCGCACAATGTCTGTACCGGTATTCAGCATCAGGAAATTCCCTGTGCCGTAAGTGTTTTTGGCCTCACCCGGGCGGAAGCAGACCTGGCCGACGGTGGCGGCCTGCTGATCGCCCAGCACGCCGGCGATCTTCACCGCGCCCTTGAACGGGCCCTCCGGATTGGTGGTGCCGAAGCCCGCCGGGTTGGAGGACGGTGCGATGGCGGGCAGCATGGCGCGCGGGATACCGAACACCGCGAGCAATTCCTCGTCCCAGTCCAGGGTTTCGAGGTTCATGAGCATGGTGCGCGACGCATTGGTGGGGTCGGTGATGTGGACGCCGCCGTGCACGCCGCCGGTGAGATTCCAGATCAGCCACGAGTCGGGGGTGCCGAAGAGGGCGTCGCCGTTCTCGGCGGCCTCGCGCACGCCCGGAACATTGTCGAGGATCCACTTCAGCTTGCCGCCGGAGAAGTACGGCGCGGGCGGCAGTCCGGCCTTGGTGCGAATGAGGTCGGCGTGACCGGCCTTCTCGATCTCCGAGATGATGCGGTCGCTGCGGGTGTCCTGCCAGACGATGGCGTTGTAATAGGGGCGTCCGGTGCGGCGGTTCCACACGATGGTGGTCTCGCGCTGGTTGGTGACGCCGACGGCGACGAGGTCGCTCGCGGTGAGCCGGGCGCCGGCGAGGGCGCTCTTGATGACGGTGCGGGTGCGTTCCCAGATCTCATCGGGATTGTGTTCGACCCAGCCGGCCTGCGGCATGATCTGCTCGTGTTCGAGCTGATGGCGGGCAACCACGTTGCCGCCGTGATCGAAAACCATGAAGCGGGTGCTCGTGGTGCCCTGGTCGATGGCTCCGACGTACTGCGTCATCGCGGTCCTTTCCGGATTCTCGTCATTGAGTCCGTTTGCCTGGTGCCCGGGGAGGCGGTGGCGGGTGGACGCGATGCTGACGGCGCCCGACGTCCACGCTACGAAGAGATCGACAACTCGGACAGGCTTCCCGTTCGACAATGCCGAACGGTTTGCTGGTAGGTTACGGCTATGCCGGGCCCGATCCAGTCCATCGAGCGCGCCGCGGCGATGCTGCGGTTACTCGCGCGCGGCTCCGGACGCATGGGCGTCGGTGAGATCGCGGCGGCGCTCGGGCTCGCGAAACCCACCGCACACGGGATTCTGCGGACTCTCCAAGGCGTCGGGTTCGTCGATCAGGACCCGGTCAGCGGCAAGTACCAACTGGGCCCCGGCATCCAGGAACTCGGGGGCGGGCACCTGGATGCCAATGAATTGCGGTCGCGCGCCATCAATCGCGCGGACGCCCTCGCCGCCCGCAGCGGGGAATCCGTGCGCATCGCCGCACCCGTCGACGGCGAGATCAAGGTGGTGCACCACGTCTTCCGGCCCGACAACTCGGAACAGGAACTCGCCGTGGGCGAAATACTGCCCGCTCACGCAACGGCGCTCGGGAAAGTGCTACTCGCCTACGACGCCGAACTCACCGCCGCCGTGCGCGAGGGCGAGCTGACCGCGCTGACCCACCGCACCATCATCGCCAAACCCGCACTGGGACGGGCACTCACCGAGGTACGGCGCGCCGGCTGGGCGGGCGATATCGGCGAGTACCGTTCCGGTGAAGCGAGCATCGCCGCTCCGATCCGCTCCCGGGGCGGACTGGTGGCGGGAGCCATCGCCATCAGCGGGCCGATCGATCACCTCTGCGACGGGCAGTTGCGATTCCGGCCCGCACTGGTCGAGCAGGTGCGTAATGCGGCGCAGGCGGTGTCGCGGGATCTCGGTGGCGCACAATGATTTTCACGATCAGGAGAATCACCGCATGACGCAGCGATACGTGCTGGCGATCGACCAGGGCACCACCTCCACCCGGTGCATCCTGTTCGATCAGCGCGCCCGGCTCACCGGCGTGGCGCAGCGCGAGCACAAGCAGCACTACCCGCGGCCCGGCTGGATGGAACAGGACGCGCTGGAGATCTGGCGCAATGTGGAGCGCATCGTTCCTGCGGCGCTGCGGGATTCGGGCATCACGGTGGATCAGGTGGCGGCCGTCGGCATCGCCAATCAGCGAGAGACCACCGTGGTGTGGGATCGGAGCACCGGGACGCCCGTCAAACGCGCCATCGTCTGGCAGGACGTGCGCACCGAGGAGCTGGTGCGGAAGCTCGCCGAAGACCCGCGCGCGGAACGCATCCGGGAACTCTGCGGTCTGCCGCTGGCCACCTACTTCGCGGCGCCCCGGCTGCGCTGGATGCTCGACCACGTGCCTGGACTGCGCGAGCGCGCCGAGCGCGGCGAGGTGCTGTTCGGGACCATGGAGACCTGGCTGATCTGGAATCTCACCGGCGGGGCCGACCACGGAGTGCACGTCACCGATGTGACCAATGCGGGGCGGACGCTGCTGATGAACCTGTCCACACTGGAGTGGGACGACGAGCTGTTGCGGTTCTTCGACATTCCGAAGGCAATGTTGCCGAAGATCGAACCGTCCACCGGATCGTTCGGGACCGCCCGGCGGGTCACGCCCGGAGTGCGGATCGCGGCGGCGCTCGGGGATCAGCATGCCGCGCTGTTCGGGCAGACCTGCTTCGCGCCGGGTGAGACCGAATGCACCTACGGGACAGGCGGATTCCTGCTCAAGAACACCGGGCGGGAGCTGGTGCGGTCCAAGCACGGGTTGCTCACCACCATCGGCTATCAGGTCGGGCCGGATCCGGTGTACGCACTCGAGGGGCCGATCGCTGTCACCGGCTCGCTGGTGCAGTGGCTGCGGGACAATATCGGGCTCATCTCCAGTGCGCCGGAGATCGAAACCCTCGCGGGGACAGTGGAAGACAATGGCGGGTGCTATCTCGTTCCCGCGTTCTCCGGACTGTATGCGCCGCACTGGCGTAGTGACGCGCGCGGACTGCTCATCGGGCTGACGTCGTATATCACCAAGGGGCACATAGCCCGGGCCGTGTTGGAGGCGACGGCGTGGCAGACCCGCGATGTCGTCGAGGCCATGAACGCCGACTCCGGGCTGTACGCCGAGGCGCTGCGGGTCGCGGGTGGCATGACCTCGGACAACCTGTTGATGCAGATCATCGCGGATGTGCTCGGGATTCCGGTCATGCGCCCGATCGTGGCCGAAACTGTGTCTCTCGGTGCGGCTTACGCGGCAGGGCTGGCGGTGGGGTACTGGCCGGACCTGGAGGGCTTGCGTTCCAACTGGCGGCTGGCCGCGCAGTGGATGCCGCGGATGGATCCGGCGCTGCGCGAGGAGGAGTACGACAATTGGCGGCGCGCAGTGGAACTCACCTTCGGCTGGCTGCGGCCGCGTGATCGGACATAACACTCTCGCCTGATTTGTCGCAAATGCGCGACTATCCGGCTGCCCGCCATACGCCACACGAGCGGGTACTAACGTTGCTGATATGCGGCTTTACGTGGGATGCGCGATGTGGACACATCCGGAGTGGCAGGAGAAACCCCTGCCCCCGGCGGAACGTCTGCGCTCCTACGCCTCCTGGTGCAATGCGGTCGAAGGCAATACGACCTTCTACGCGACCCCGCAACGCCGGACCGTGGAATCCTGGGCGCGGCAAACCGACCCGAAGTTCCGTTTCGTAATGAAGTTGCCCCGCACCGTCACCCACGAACGCCGCCTCACCGGCATCGACGGCGAAATGACCGCCTTCCTGGACGCCATCGAACCCCTCGGCCGGCGACTGCACGCCCTCTGGATCCAACTCCCAGGCACCTTCACCGACCTCGCCGCCCTCGCCAACCTCCTGGACGGTCTCCCCACCCAGTACCGCGCCGCCGTCGAGGTCCGCCACCCCGTCTTCTTCGAAAACCCCCGCGCCACCGCCCAACTGGAAGCCCTCCTGGAACGCACCGGCGCCGAATGGATCCCCTTCGACACCACCACCCTCTTCGCCACCCCACCCACCAGCCCCGCCGAATACGAAGCCGGCTCCAAGAAACCCCGCCTCCCCCGCCGCACCCGAGCCCTCACGGAATACCCCATAGTCCGCTACCACGGCCGAGACGACGAAACAGCCACCATCGCCGGCTGGCAACCCTGGGTAGACCAAACAGTCACCTGGCTCCAAGAAGGCCGCTCCCCAACCATCTTCATCCACACCCCCGACAACGCCTCCTCCCGAACCCTGGCCCGCCGCTTCCACGACGAAGTAAAAGCCAAACTCCCAGCCCTAGCTCCCCTCCCGGTCCCCCTCCCAACAGACCCCCCAACCCTCTTCTGATGGCCGAGTGGCACATGAGGTTCGCAAACGCCGAGAGAACCCGTCCCTCATGTGCCACTCGACCGCCAACCCCGGTGGGTTAGGGCTGAGTTGACTCTTTCCAGGATCAGGTGGGGGGCGTGGGTCAGGTGGCGGGCGCTTACTCGGATCAGGGTCCAGCCGAGGGTGGGGAGGATGGCGTAGCGGTCTATGTCGCGGGTGTGCTGGTTGCGGTCGGTCCAGTGGTGGGAGCCGTCGTATTCGACGCCTACCTGCCATTCGCGCCAGCCCATGTCCAGGCGGGCGAGGATCAGGCCCTGGTGGCGGATTCGGATCTGGGTCTCGGGGGTGGGGAAACCCGCTGCACGCAGGAGCATTCGGGTGCGGGTCTCCGGGATCGATTCGGCGCCACCGTCCACATGGGGGAGCACAGTGCGGAGGGCGGTGCATGCCCTCGCTCCCGGGTGCAGGTCGGCGAAGCGCGCGATTTCCTCGGGTGTGAGTGCCGTGGCATTGCAGAGTGCGTCGAGTACCTCTATGGCTTCGGCGAATTCGAGCCGGCGACCCAGATCGAAGGCCGTGCGCAGGGGTGTGGTGCAGCGAAAACCGTTCCGCCAATGGATATCGGATTCATCGATGGTGTCCCGATGGACCCGGACTCCGGCCGGTGGCCGGGCGCGACGATCGAGCACGATCTCGGCGGGCTTGTCGTCGAGCCATTTCGTACCGTGCAGGGCAGCAGCCGAAAAGCCGGAGAGAATTCCCGCACCCTTGGCCCAATGCCCCAGCGCTTGGGCTCGCCCGCAGGCATCCAGCCGGACCCCTTTGGGCACATACACATCCGGGAAGACGCGCTCGAAATCCATGCGCAATTCCCGTTTGGTCAGCAGTCCGGACTGTATGGCCCAGCTCCCCGGAAACGGCTCACTCGTCTCCCCCATGTGGTCATTTTCCCGGAGAAATACACGCACCCAATAGTTGTCCCCAGAAAATCTGCGTCTCCACATCCGGTGCCGGCAGCTGGCAGGATGGCGGGATGTCGGTGCCTGATTCGGAGCGGTGGAACGGGAACATTCACTATCACGGAGTGCTGGTCGACGCGGTGGCCGGTGCGAAGAGCATGCTCGACGTGGGGTGCGGGGAGGGAATGCTGGCTCGGCGGCTACGGGCGAGTGGGGCCGAGGTCACGGGAATAGATCTCGACGAGAACGGGATCGAGCTGGCGAAGGAACAGTCGCCCGATGGGGAGATCAGCTATCTCCAGGGGGACTTTCTGACGTATCCGTTCGAGCCGGAGTCGTTCGACGGGATCGTGTCGGTGGCGACCCTGCACCATATGGACGAGGCGGCGGCGCTGGCCCGGATGCGGAACTTGCTGCGACCGGGCGGGACAGTGGCGGTGGTGGGGCTGGCGCGGGATACGTTGCCGGCGGCCGTGCCGTGGGCGATCGCCGCCATCGCGGCGCGTACCTGGTATCGGTTCTCGCGCACGGAGTGGGGGCATCCGTCGCCGATCGTGTGGCCGCCGCCGCGCACGTATGGTCAGGTCCGCCGGGTCGCCGGGAATGTGTTGCCGGGCTCCAGGTTCCGGCGGCACGCCATGTGGCGGTACTCGATCGTGTGGACCAAGCCGTCCGTTTGATCGTTCTTATCGGGCATCGGTGGGGCGGATGTCGGTGGGGGTTGGTAGTTTTCGCGGCATCACGAGTTCGGCGATGCACGGAGTGGGCGGATGAGCGGCGACGGCGTTACTTACCTGGAACTGTCGGAGGACAGCGGGTCGGCGCACAAGTTTTACGAGGTCATTGTGGCGGGGACACAGGTGACCATTCGGTACGGACGGATCGGGGAGCCGGGGCAGACGAAGGTCAGTTCCTTTGCGTCGGAGGAGAAGGCGCGGGCCGCGGCCGCCAAGAAGGTCGGGGAGAAGGTGCGCAAGGGGTATGCGCAGGCCGTGATGGGGGCGCGGGCGGCACGGGCCGTGACGCGGCGGGTCATGGTGAGTCAGCGGTCGACCGCGAAGTCGGCGCCGGTGCTGTGGCGATTCGATTCGGGGGCTGCCGCGTTCGGGATCTTCGTGGACGAGCGGCGCTGCTGGGTGGGCAATGAGAACGGCGATGTGTTCACGCTGACGCCCAGCGGGGAGGTGACGGGGCGGTTCCGGCTGCCGGACGCGGTCAAATGCATTGTCGCCGACGATTTCTGGATCTATGCCGGCTGCGATGACGGGCGGGTGTACGACCTGTCGGGCAAGGTGCCGCGCGCGGCGTACGACATCGCCGCCGATGTCGACATCTACTGGCTCGACATCCACGACGGCACGCTCGGGGTATCGGATCGGCAGGGCGGGCTCACCGTCATCGACCATGAAGAGGAATCGCTGTGGTCGCGCCGCAGCACCGGTGATTCCGGCTGGATGGTGCGCATCGACGATTCCGGTGTGTACCACGGGACTTCGACCGGTGTCACCGCCTACGACCTGGCCGACGGCAACAAACGGTGGCATGTGCGCACGCGCGGGGACGTCCTGTTCGGCTGGCAGGAGAGCGACGCCGTCTACGCGGGCACCAGCGCCAACCAGGTGCGCATGGTCGCCAAGGACGGCCAGGCCGAGCGCGACTATCAGTGCGACGCCGCCGTATTCTCCTGCGCCACTTCACCCGACGGCCGCTACGTGTTCGCGGGTGACAATTGCTCCTCGGTCTACTGCTTCGATGACACGGGGCGGCGGCTGTGGAAACTCGGCACCGGCTGCGGGTCCGCGTACTCCATGCAGTATCACGACGAGAAGCTGTACCTGGTCACCACCAGCGGCGTACTGGCCTGCCTGGATGTGAGCGAAGCCGCCATCCGCGACGCCGAACAGGGTGTGCTGCCGCAGACCGTGTCGATCAAGGCGCCGGAGATCTCCGCCGTGATCCCCAGCGCCACGGTCGAATTCACCAGCGAGGCCGGTGACGGCATCGTCGTGGAATGCGTCCAGGAGGCGGGCACGCTGCGGGTGCACGTGGTCTCGGCCGGCTATCAACCCTCGTGGAATGTGCAGTTCCCGCGTGAGATCCGTGAGGCGGGCGCGCGCTATGTCGTCGACGCGGTCGCCGAATCCGGGCGCGGCGGGTTCTACCGGGTCCGCGGCGATATCCGCCGGCTGCGCTGAATCACGCTCCCACGCTGGACAATTCCCCCGGACTCGCGCCGAAGCGCTGAAAGTGTTCGGGGGAAACCGCGACGAATATGGCCCGGCCGGTGGCGATCACGGTATCGCCATCGGTCAGGACCGTATCGATGAAGAACTTGCGACCCTCGCGGGCCGTGAGGCTGGAAGTTACGGTCAATTCCGCATCGAGTCGCGCGGGTGACCTGAAATCCACCTCGAGCTTGACGGTGACGGCGGGCTGCTGGAGTGGGATGAGAACCGCTCCCGACGCCTCGTCGAGCGCGGCCGCGACGATTCCGCCGTGCGCCACCCCCGGCGCACCCTGATGGCGCAGATCCATGGTGAACACGCCGCGCACCAGGTCACCTCGACGCTCGAAGACGATGCGCGGAGACGCCGGGTTGGACGAACCGCAGCCGAAGCAGCCGGGGTGATGTGACGGGAAAGGTCCCTCCGCGAAAAGGTCGCCGAGCGGCAGCGGCGTCCCGACGCGATCATCATCCATACCAAGAAGTTAACGCAGATTCGATACTGATGCGAGGCCGGGCAGCACGCGGCCGGGCATGCCGATCGCACGGAACGCCGCCACCGCGCCCTGTCGTCGCAGGAAACGCCACACCGGAAGAAGTTCCCGGCGCGGCGTTCTCGTCCGCGGTCCCAGTGTCGTCGACCTCGCGATATCCGCTTCCGGGCGAGGACACGGGCCGAGCATGCGCGGGCTGCCGCGAGAGGGCAGTCAGCTCTTGCCGGATGCCTTACCGCTCGACTTGGCCCGACCGGTCGCCTTTCCGTGACCGTTGCTGCCGGGCTTGGGGTCGTCGGATTTGGTCTTGCCGGTCTTGCCGACGGTCATGATCGAACTCTCGCTGGTCTTCGCGCCCTGACGGTGGATGGCTTCGATCAGCAGGCTGTCGGTGCCGACGTCCACGCGGACGGTGTCGCCGGGCGCGAGCGCGCCTTCCAGGAGTTGTTTGGAGAGTTTGTTGTCCAGCTGGCGCTGGACGGTGCGGCGGAGGGGGCGGGCGCCGAATTCGGGTTGGTAGCCGTTGTCGGCGAGCCAGTCCATGGCCTTGTCGGTGACATCCAGGGCGATGTCCTGGGCGTGCAGGCGGCGGCGGGTGCCTTCCAGGACGAGGTCGACGATATTGCGGAGCTGCGACTTGTCCAGGCGGTGGAAGATGATCTGCTCGTCGAGGCGGTTGAGGAACTCGGGCCGGAAGTGGGTGCGGAGGCGTTCTTCCAGCTGCGGCGTGATCGAGTCCAGGTCACCGTCTTTCGCGGACAGGATCAGGTCCGAGCCGATATTGCTGGTGAGGATGACGATGGTGTTCTTGAAATCGACCGTGCGGCCCTTGGAGTCGGTGACGCGGCCGTCGTCCAGCAGTTGCAGCAGCACATTGAACACGTCCGGATGCGCCTTCTCGACCTCGTCGAAGAGGATCACCGAATACGGTTGCCGCCGAACCCGATCGGTGAGCTGCGCGGCATCGTCGTAGCCGACGTAGCCGGGCGGGGCGCCGACCAGCCGGGACACCGTGTGCTTCTCCTGGAATTCGCTCATGTCGAAGCGGATGAGCCGGTCCTCGTCACCGAATACGGCCTGCGCCAGCGCCTTCGCGAGTTCGGTCTTGCCGACGCCGGTGGGGCCGAGGAACAGGAACGAGCCGATGGGCCGGTTGGGATCCTTGAGTCCGGCGCGGGCGCGGCGCACGGCCTCGGAGACTGCGACAATGGCCTCGTCCTGGCCGACGACCCGTTGATGCAGGTGCTCTTCGAGTTTCAGCAGTTTCTGCTTCTCCTCGATGGTGAGGTCGGCCACCGGGATACCGGTCTGGCGCGAGATCACCTCGGCGATATCGGTGACGGCGACCGTGGGTATCTCGGTGCGGTCGTGTTCGTATTCGGTCTTCTGTTCGGTCTTGGCGATCTGGGCCTTGAGCTTGGTGGCCTTCTCGTAGTCTTCGCCGGCGACCGCGGCGTCCTTCTCGCGGTTCAGCCGGGCGAGTTCCTCGCTGAGTTCGCGGACCTTCGGATCCGGTGTGCGCGTGCGCAATCGGACGCGGGCGCCGGACTGGTCGATGAGGTCGATGGCCTTGTCGGGCATGAATCGATCGGTGAGGTAGCGGTCGGAGAGTTCGGCGGCGGCGATGAGCGCGTCGTCCTCGTAGCGCACCTGATGGTGTTCCTCGTAGACATCGACGAGGCCGCGCAGGATTTCGATGGTGTCGGACACCGACGGTTCGGCCACCAATACCGGCTGGAAGCGGCGTTCCAGGGCCGCGTCCTTCTCGATGTACTTGCGGTATTCGTCGATGGTGGTGGCGCCGATGCAGTGCAGCTCGCCGCGGGCCAGGGCGGGTTTGAGCAGGTTGCCCGCGTCCATGGAGCCCTCGCCGCCGCTGCCCGCGCCGACGATGGTGTGCAATTCGTCGATGAAGACCACCAATTCGTCGGAGTGCGCGCGTACTTCGTCGAGGATCTTGGTGAGTCGTTCCTCGAATTCGCCACGGTATTTGCTGCCCGCGACCAGGGAGCCGACGTCCAGTGCGACCACGCGTCTGCCGTCCAGGGTGGCGGGCACGTCTCCGTTCACTATGCGCTGGGCCAGGCCCTCGACGATGGCGGTCTTACCCACGCCCGGATCGCCGATGAGCACCGGATTGTTCTTGCGGCGGCGGGACAGGATCTCGACGGTCTGCTCAATTTCCTTGGCGCGGCCCACAACCGGGTCGACCTTGCCGGCCCGCGCCTCGGCGGTAAGGTCACGGCCGTATTCGTCCAGGGTCGGAGTCTCGCTGGGTTCCTTCGGGCCGTTGGTGGTCGGAATCTTCGCGCCCGAGAGGGCCTGGGCGGCAGGGCTTTCCGGGATGGCGGCGATGCCGAGCAGAATGTGTTCCGGGCCGATGTAACTGCTGCCGGCCTCCGCGGCGCTGCGCTGCGCATTGCGGAGGGCAGACTTGGCGGCCGGGCTCAGCGCGAGGGCGTGATCTCCGCCGTGCGCGCCGACGCCGCTGCCGGCGGCGGTGCGCATCTGTTCGCGCAATTCCTTCGGGTCCCGGCCGATTTCGGCGACGATGCTCCGGGAGGGTTCGATATCGGCGGCTGCGTAGAGCAGGTGCTCCGGTGTGATTTCGGAATTGCCCCATTCGTGGGCGGCGGCGCGGGCGCCGTCCACCACCTGTTTGGCGCTCTCGCTCAGCAGGCGGCTCAGGTCGGTGCGCTGAACCGGCGGTTGCAGCGACATTCCATTGCCGAAGAATCGCTGGAAAATGTCGTCGAACGAATCGAAGGAGCCCCTCGAACCTGGCCAACCCTGAGTCATGTGCACCTCGCGGCATCGGGTGGCGCGACGACAACTCGGGAAACCTATGGAGCCTGCCGACGCGTCAACGAACGGATGGCTAAACCGTCCTCCACACTAATCGCCGCGTATCGGATCACAACCCGCCTCGGTGAGATCGTTTCAGCGGCCGGCGCCGACCATCGGGGTGAAAGGCGCGTAGTCGCGGACGTGCCCGTCCGTCCAGTCCCACAGGGACATCGGGTCGACCTCGACGCCCCGCTGCAATACCAGCCGCCAGCCGTCTTCCTGCTTCTCCCAGATGTCGCCGTCGCGGTCGACGTAGTACCCCGCCCGTTCGGGTTCGACTCCGGGCTCTCCGAATCCACGTGATAAATGCGGTTGCTGGTGCATGACGACCAACCCCTTCCTTCAGGTTGCTTCCAACCGAAAGTATCCGACGCGTCTCTTCCGGTTCACTTCCGGTCCAGTTGTGCGACCCCCGCTTACTGTTAGCATCACGAATGAAATTCCGTACCACACGGTTTGATTGGCCTCTTTACGCGTTCATAACGCTTTAACAACAATTGAGCAACCTTTTGGCGTCTCCGACTTTTTGCGGGATAGTGGCCTTCTTCTAGCAAACGTCCAGTTTGCCGCGGGGCCGAGGAGGGCGCTGATGACCGGAGCGGAGCTCAGAGTGTTGGGGCCCCTCCAGCTGTCCGTCGCAGGCCGCGAAGTAGCCCTCGGCACGCCCATGCAACGCAATGTGCTGGGCCGCCTCATAGTCGCTCACGGCCAGGTCGTCACCACCGAACGACTCATCGACGATCTGTGGTCCGGGCAACCTCCGCCGAAGGCCGCCTCGGTGCTGCAGGTACACATCCACACCCTCCGGCGACTCTTCGAACCCGACCGGCCGCGGCGGGCGCCATCCAGGTTCATCGTGTCCAAATCGTCCGGATACGCATTGAAGATCGCCGAGAAGGCCGTCGACGCCTGGCATTTCGAAGAACAGTTGCGAAGCTATCAGGAACTTCTCGGCAACCCTGAAACCCGGCCCGATCCACTCGCCCGCAATGCCCTCCTGGATGCCGCGCTCACCCAATGGCGCGGGCCCGCACTGGAAGCCTTCGCCGAAGCCGACTGGGCCGCACCCGAAGCCGACCGGCTCACCGACCTGTATCTCACCGCCGTCGAACTCAATGCGCAGACCGAACTCGAACTCGGGCGGCCCGGCGAAGTGGTACTGGAACTGAGGCAGCTGGTCGAGGACCATCCGGGGCGCGAGGGCATCGTCCGGTTGCTGGCCCTCGCGCAATATCGGCTCGGCCAGCAACTGGAAGCGCTCACCACGATTCGGCGATCCCGCGAATTCCTCGGCGCCGAATTCGGCGTCGACCCCGGGCCCGCGCTGCGCACCCTGGAAGTCGCGATACTCAATCACTCCGCCGACCTCACTCCGGCGGGCGGGCCCTCCCGCATTCCGATCGAACTCATCACCGCCACCCACGCGACCGCCGACGGCGCCCAGGCCGGCACCGAAAAGACCAGCAGCACTGGGTATTCCAGCCAGCTGTCGGAACTGCTCGACATCGCCGAGACCGCTCGCCGGGGCCGGCTGCGACTGGCCTGGATCACCGGGCCGCCCGGAATCGGCAAGACCACCCTGACCGAAGCCGCCCTCACCACCCTGGCCACCACGGGCTGGACCACCGCCGCCGGCAGCTGTTCCGAAATCGACGGCGCACCCACCGCCTGGGCCTGGTCCGAACTGCTCGCCGAACTCGACGACACCGACCTCACCGCCATACCCACCGGCGGCGACGCCTTCGCCATCTCCCGCGCCGTGACCGAACAATGCAGGCGGGCAACGGCTTCCGGACAGGTGGCGCTGCTGCTCGAGGATGTGCACCGCGCCGATACGGCCACGCTGCAGGTACTGCGGCAGGTGGCGAACTGGCTGCGGGACGAACCCGTGCTGATCCTGATCACCGTACGGCGATGCGAAGGCGGACCGGCCGTCGCGGATACCGCCGCCGCCCTCGCCCGGTACACCGCGACATGGGTGGAGTTGAGCGGACTGGATGCGATGGCGACCCGGCAGGCGGCAATGGCGGCGGGACTGACCACCATCGGGGACGAACTGCTGGCGCAGCTGCACACTCGGACCGGCGGAAATCCGCTGTTCGTAAGGGAATTGGCGAAACTTGCCGCGGCGCGGGGCGGCGGGCGGGAGCCCCTGCCGCTGGAAGAAGTGCCGGATTCCATTCGCGAACTCGTCGACAATCGCATCGCGCAACTGCCGACCGGAGTCACCGAGGTGCTGCGGCACGCGTCGATCTGGGGCGCCGAGGTCGAGCTGGGGATTCTGAGCCTGGCCTCCGGAATCGCCGAGGACGCGCTCATCGACCTGATCGCCGCCGCCGAGGCCGCCGGGCTGGTGACCACCGGGAGCACCGGCAGCATCCGCTTCCAGCACGAACTGCTACGGGACGCGGTGTATCTCGGCATTCCGGCGCTGCGCCGCGGCCGCATGCACTGGACCGCACTGGAACTGCTGGAACAGCACGCCGACGCCCACCCCGCCGTCGCCCGCGACCCGGATGTGCTGGCCTGGCACGCGATTCGCGGAGCCAGCTCCGAAACCGCCCGGCGCGCACTCGGATACGTGCGGGCCGCCGCCGAACGCCGCATGGCCCGCCAACTGCGCAGCGCCACCGTCCGCCTGCTGCAAGCCGCCGTCGACCTGCACGAACTGGCCGGCGACGGCGCCGAGCACGCGGACCGCGCCGACCGCCTCGCCTTCTTCGAAGTGCGCTGCCTGCTGGTAACCGCCCTCGCCTACGACAACCGCCACCGTGAGGCCCGAGCCCAGCGCCGCCTCGCCCTGGACCTGGCCGACCGCCTGAACGACGACGACCTCCGCACCCGCGCCCTCACCAGCTGGCGCGCCCCCGTCATCTGGGCCATCCGCGAATGGCGCAACCCCGACCACCGCATCCGCCGCGCCCTCGCCCAGGCCCTCGCCCGCCACGGCGCCCCCGACTGGACCCTCCCCCTCCTCACCGCCTACCCCGGCGCCCCGGACCTCCCCGCCCACAACCTCCTCGCCGCCCGGCACACCCTCCAAGCCGCAGCCCCGAGTCTTACCGCAGCAGAACGCATTTCGATCCATGCCCGCGACGCAGCATGGTCCCACGATTCGGCAACACCGCATGAAGCGATAACAACCCGCGCCTCAACCATGCCGGGCAATACGGTGGCAGCACGCGATTCGGCATCGATACACGACACGCACACCGCGTGGGACTCGGCAGCGCTGCAGGATCAGGCGGCGGGTGGTTCGGCGGCGCCACACGTCTCTGGGGTGGGGCGCGACTCCGTCTCAGCGGCGGGAGGCGATTCAGTGGCAGCACGTGACTCGGCGGCAGCGCGTGGTTCAGTGGCGGAGCGTGACTCGGCGGCGGAACGTGGCTCGGTGGCGGCGCGGGATGCCGTCCCGGCGATCGGGGCGGCCGGGGGTGGGGACGATGATGCGGTGTTGGTGCGGTTGTTGGTGACGGCGACGTTCGAGACTGGGCTGGTGGAGTCAGGGCTTGGGCATCGGCTGGCGGAGTTGGCGTTGGGGTTGGCTCGGAGGGTGGGGGATGCGGAGTTGTTGTGTGCGGCTATCGATGCGATGGCTTATTTGCAGCATCAGTATGGGGACGAGTTTGCCGGGCTCACAGTGGAATTGGAGCGGACGGCGGCGCGGGCGGGGCTGGCGGAGTATCAGGCGCTGGCGCATTATCTGGCGTATCGGGCCGCCGTGGCGGAGGCCGATCTGCGGGAGGCGGGGCGGCGGGTCGCGCTTGCGGTGGAGTATGCCGATGAGGGGCAGTTGCAGCAGTTGCTGGATATGGTGAGTTGTTTCGCGGCCACCATGGAGCTGCTGCGGGGGGATGTGGGGGTGGCGGCGCGGCTGTACGAGCAGTTCGCTGCCCGGGCCATCGCGGCGGGGAATCCGAATCAGGCCGATTCCGAGTTGTTCTGCGCTGCCGCCGTCGCTTGGTCGCGGGGTGATCTCTCGGTGCTGCTGGATCGGCTCGCCGAGGGGTATGCCGCGCTGCCGGCCGCCTGGGCGCAGGCGTACACGCTGGCGCTGCTGCACGCTGGAGACCGCGAGCGGGCGCGGAGTGTGTTCGAGAGCGCGGATCCGATTCGCACGGGGCTGTATCCGGTGCTGATGGCCGCGCTGCGGGCCGTGGCCGCGGTCGAGCTCGGCGATACCGCGGAGATGCGGGTGCTGTACGACTATCTGGCGCCGCATACCGGCACGGTGATCGGCATCGAAACCGGCATTACCGAATTCGGCCCGATGGACACCGTCCTGGCCGCCCTCGCCGAGGCGCTGGGTGATGCGGCCGCCGCCACCGTGCATCACGAACGCGCGCGCCTGCTGCTGGAACGCGTCCGATCGGAACTCCCGGCCGCCCGCGACGCACTGTTGCGAGCCGCCTGACCCGCGGCAATTGCGGCGTCCCGAATCATCACATGATTGGTGGATATGGGAAGAGCCGGTGGGTACCCACCGGCTCTTCCCAATTCTCACCGCCGTGGCGGGGAATATTCCTGCGCTATTTCTTGGTGCGCTGGTAGGCCTCCACGATCTCGGCCGGGATACGGCCGCGCGAGGAAACCTGGTGACCCTGGCCGCGGGCCCACTCGCGGATCGCGGTGCTCTCCTCGCGGTCCACGGCCGGGCGGGTGCGACCGCCGGGCGTCACCTTCCGCTTGCTGGAGCGACCGACCTTGCGAGCCTTATCGGTCCACTTCTCCAGGGACTCGCGAAGCTTGCCGGCGTTCTTGTTCGACAGATCGATCTCGTACTCATTCCCGTCGATCGCGAAAAAGACGGTTTCGTCTGCCTTCGATTCGCCATCGTAGTCGTCAACCAGCGTTACGGTGACTTTCTTCGCCATGGACTGCCCTTCCACGTGTGAGGTGCCGCTATTCGCCGAAATGTTAATGCCGCGGGAACCAGGTTTCAAACCAGGCGCGATTAGAATTCGCTGAGATCAGACAATTCTGCTATTACCGCAGAGACCGGCCGGTCTTCAGCAAGCCCGGAATGCGGTCAACCGCCACCCGGAACGACCGCGGACAATGCGCGCGGCGAGCGCGAAATGGCGCGCCCCGCGATCGTAGGCGGCACAGACTTCCGCCGACGCCGCACCGCTCATCATCACATCGACCCTGGTGAGCGTCGCGGCGCCGAGCCCCTTGCCGGGCGCGCCGGTCGCGGCCACGGTACGTACCGCGGCAATCACGGTGGGTTCGGCGAGCGGCCGCAGCTGCTGCGGGTTACGGCGGCCGTCCAGTGCTTCCAGCACCACTCGCAGTGCCGCGGTTGCGAATTGCTGCGCGGCACTGTCGACTTCATCACACGGGCGGGTCTTCGCAGCGTGCGAAGCATGCATAACCCGTTGCAGGCCAACACTTCCGGCCCTTGCCGGGGCCGATATACGGCGCGCCCGATTTCGGCAGCGCGGTGATTCCGGCGCCGCGGGGGCGGGGCCATGGCAGGTTTCCCGGGACGGTTCCAGCTCCGGCGCGGGCAGCAGGAAGCCACCGCCGAATGTCGTATTCACGGGCGCCAGCATGACCGATGGACATCGGGCCGAGGACTCGAATCGAAACCTCGCACCGGCTCAACCGCGTGATTACCGCAGCAGCGCGAGCCGCCCGGCGAAATCGGTCGGCAGATAGACCAGCGCGCTCCGCGTCCACGGCTGCCCCGACTGCGGATCGTACTGATCCGGCATCGCCACTCCGGCGGGAGCGAAGGCGTCGAATCCGTGCTTGGCGGTCGTCCGGGTGGCACGCCACTGGTGATCGTGAAAGGCCACCACGGCCGCATGATCGGTGGCAACCGAATCCCCGCGCAGCTCGGCCACCTTGGCGGCCACACCGTCGGTCGAGAGATAGATCAGCGTGCCATCCGCCGCGCGATCCGGATCGATGGAGATCACATCGGTCATCCCGTACCGCGACCGCAGCACCTCCGCGATCTCGGTCTGCGCGTAGGCGGGAACGTCCCGATCCCCCCGCGCGGCCACCACGGCCGCCGCGAGCTCCTCGTTCACCGGCCCCGGCTCCCCGATCGTGCGCGCCGAATCCACGCCCGCCGGAATCCGATTCCCGAAACTGTAGGCAACGATCAAGGTCGCCGACTCGGCCGGCGCGCTCGGCACCGTCCAGAGATCCAGCGGCGCTTGCCCCGCGATCCCCGCCGGCGCATCCGCGGACGCCGAGCCCGCGCGCAACGATCCGACCGCGACCATCGATCCCGCGACCGCGACGGCCGTCACCGCCGCCATCACAATCCTGCGCCTGGAACTCATACGACCGACTCTATCGAGTACCGACAAGTGCCCGGCAAGACCGGGTCGCCGTTCGACAGCGACGACCACGGACGCAAATTCTCGCCACCGGCCACCGGATTCAGACCGGCGCGGCCGCTGCACAGCAACAGCCGTTGCTGTGCAGCGGAACCTCACACCCGCTGCAGGGTCTTCGCCGCAGGGACCGGGCGCAGGGTCTTGCTCAGGTCGGTGCGCATGGTGGTGGCGGAATCCAGGAGGTAGTTCTGGCGGACTCGCCAGGGGTGGCGGTCGCCCTGGCGGGGGAAGTCGCCGATCGAGCGCTGGATGTAGCCGGAGGCGAGGTCGAGTAGGGGGCGTTCGGTGAGGGCGCCTTGCGGGGAGGGGACGACGGCGGTGTAGCCGTTGCGGTCCATGTAGGTGAGGACCTTGCAGACCAGGCGGGAGGTCAGGTCGGCGCGGAGGGTCCAGGAGGCGTTGGTGTAGCCGACGCAGACCGCGAAATTGGGTACGCCGGTGAGCATGGTGCCCTGCCAGACGAACTGTTCGGACAGGTCCACCGGCGCGCCGTCGACGGTGAGGCCGATGCCGCCGAAGGCCAGCAACTGCAGGCCGGTGGCGGTGATGACGATGTCGGCCTCCAGCACCCGGCCGGACTTCAGCCGGATGCCCTCGGGCACAAAGGTTTCGATGTGGTCGGTGACGACCTCGGCCTTGCCCTTGCGCATGGCCTTGAAGAAGTCGGCGTCCGGCACCGCGCACAGCCGCTGATCCCACGGGTTGTAGGAGGGCGTGAAGTGCTCGGCAACCAGCTTCTCGTCCTTCAGGATTCGGGTGGTGAGCCCGGTGAGCAGCTTGCGGGCGGCCTCGGGCCGGCGCCGGCAGTACTGGTAGAAGCCGACATTGAACAGGATGTTCTTGGTGCGGATGACGCGGTGCGCCAGCTTGGGCGGCAGCAGTTCGCGGATCTTGTCGGCCTGCTTGTCGCGGCCGGGGACCGCGGAGATCCAGGTGGGCGTGCGCTGCAGCATGGTGACCAGTTCGGCCTGCTCGGCCATGGCCGGGACCAGGGTGACGGCGGTGGCGCCGGAGCCGATGACGACCACCTTCTTGCCCGCGTAATCCAGGTCCTCCGGCCAGAATTGGGGGTGCACCACGGTGCCGGCGAAGTCCGCGAGGCCGGGGAAGTCGGGCTGGTGGCCGTGCTCGTAGTTGTAGTAGCCCGAGCAGGAGTAGAGGAAACCGCAGGTGAGGGTGCGGGTCTCGGCGCCGTCGGCGGTGGTCACGGACAGGGTGAGTGTCCAGCGGGAGGCGGCGCTGTCCCATTCGGCGGCAACCACTTTGGTACCGAAGCGGATGTGGCGGTCGATGCCGTTCTCGGTGGCGGTCTCGCCGATGTAGCGCAGGATGGACGGCCCGTCGGCAATGGATTTGGCGTCGCGCCACGGCTTGAAGGGGTAGCCGAGGGTGAACATGTCGCTGTCCGAGCGGATGCCGGGGTACCGGAAGAGGTCCCAGGTGCCGCCGAGCGAGTCACGCGCCTCGAGGATGGCGTAACTGCGGCCGGGGTGTTCGCTCTGTAGTCGATAGGCGGCGCCGATGCCGGAAAGTCCGGCGCCGACGATCACGACGTCCAGGTGCTCGGGAAGTTCGGTCACAGCGCTCATGCCTCCACCTCGCTGGCGCTCGGCTCCGGCAGGAGCGCTGTCGCGGCTGTATCCATTGGTCGCTCGCTGCGCTCGCTCATGCCTTCCAGTCTGTTGCGGGCGTCACCCGGTTTCTTGACTCTGCACGACAGTTATTTGATGCTAGACGACATGTCGGTGATCAGGTCCGCCGGGCTACGCGGCTTTCGCAGCACCGTGACCGAACTCGGCGCCGATCCGGAGGAACTGGTCACGCTGTGCGGCCTGCCGATCGCCGCGCTGGACACCGACGATCTGCTGGTCTCCGATCAGGCCGTCGGCGCAGTGCTGGAGCTGGCCGCCGATCGGCTCGGCTGCCCGGATCTCGGCCTGCGCATCTCGCATCGGCAGGAGCTGGACATGCTCGGCTCGCTGGCGCTGGCCATCCGCAATTCCCCGACCCTCGCCGATGTGCTGGCCTGTACTTCGCGCTACCTGTTCGTACACGCGCGCTCGCTCAGTCTCACCATGGAGCCGGATCCGTACGGGGACCGCGGCGTGATCGCGCTGCGCTACGGCGTCACGACTCCCGGTGTGCCGACACCGGTTCAGGGCACCGACCTCGGATTGGCGTTCGTACACCACACGATTCAGCGCCTGGCCGAGGACCGCTACGGCCTGCGCTCGGTGGAACTCCCGTATCGCCCGATCGCGCCGATCGCCGTCTACGAGGAATTCTTCGGCGCGCCAGTGCGAATCGAACGACCGGCGGCGCTGCTGCGGGTCCCGGGCAGCCTGGCCAACCGGGCACTGTCCGGCGGTGACGAGAATCTGCACCGGCTCGCCATGGACTTCCTCGCGGGGCAGTCGGGCGGCGAGGCCGACACCCTCACCCCGCGGGTGCGGATCGCGCTGCAGAAACTGCTCGGCACCGCGCCACCCGAAATCGGCTCTGTCGCACAGTTGCTCGCGGTACACCCGCGCACCCTGCAGCGGCGGCTCACGGCCGAGGGCACATCGTTCGCAACCCTGCTGGACGAGGTGCGCCGGGCGGCGGCGGTGCGCTATCTGACCACCACGGATATGCCGATGAGCCAGGTGGCGTCACTGCTCGGCCTGTCGGAACAGTCCGTTTTCACTCGCTGCTGCCAGCGTTGGTGGGGCACAACCCCATCCGCCGTGCGCAAGGGACGCGTCAGCGTCAGCTGATCTGTCGCAATCGTTTTGCGGTTCTCGCGGCGTGTCGATCATGGCAAGCCACCCGCCCTGCGACCAGTATGTGGTGATGATCGCCGAATGCCCGTCCTGCGCTTGGCCCTCCCCCACCGCCGTCTCCTCACATCGTTCCGTGCAATACCTGCGATGCGTCTGCGGGCAATGGCTGATCAGCGTGCACGGGAAGGTGGTCGGTGCGGCCGGCGGCAGCTCCTTCAGCAGCAAGGATCCACTCGCCGCGATCGTGGGAGCCCGGGACTAGCTCGGCGACACGAAGATTCGCACCGACTCGATCCGGTGCCCGCGCTCGGTGAAGTCGACCTCCGCGACGCCCCGGCCCTGCCGGGTCTCCACCGTGGCCGTCACCGTGCGGCCGGCCGCGATCGGCTTGCTCCAGCGCAGACCCTTCACCCGCGTACTGAAATCCTCCAGCGAGAAGGCGCCGTCCCCCGCCCACTCCAGCCGCGGCACGGGCACCAGTACCGCCCGCGCGCCGGCGGCATCGCCGCGCCCCAGCGCATCCAGCAGTCCGCCCGCCGCGTGCCGGCCCTTCGCACCGACACTGCGCAGGCCGCGCAGGAAACCCATTGCGCCGCCGACACCTTGATTCTTCAGCAGCTGCGGGCCGAGCTTCGCACCGGCCAGCAGACCCTGCACCCCGGAACCCAGCAATTGCGCGATCATGCCGGGTAGCTCCCAATGCGCGCGCAGGGCACGGATTTTCAGCGCGTCCCCGGCCTCGGCCAGGTCGTAGCGCAGATGCATCGGGACGTGCAGGGTGACACCGGTGGACATGGTGGTGGCGATGGTCAGGTCCCGGAAGACCGTCATACCGGACACCACATCATTGGCGACATCGAACACGATGCCGTTGGGCGCGATGAACGTGTCGTAGAAGCGCTCGATGGCGGCACGCCCGTGATGCGGACGCGCACCCACCGGGTCCTCGACGGTGCCGTCCTCGGCGAACAGCCCCACCCAGGCGGCGCGGTCGTGTGCCGCCACCGCCTCCGGTGAGGCCGCTACGGTCGCCAGCAGTTCAGCGGCAGTCGGATTCGCAGGCACGGGTCCTCCATGTGGTGAAGCAAGCGCGCGCGATGTTACCCGGCTGCCGCGCCGGACGGACAGGTTAGATCGACGCCAGCCGGGGCGCCAGGCGTTCGGCCAACTGCTCGGTGTAGACGGACGGATCGCCGTCGGGCATGAAATTCAGCAGCGTGATGCCGAGATCGCGGTAGTTCTCGGCGTCCCGGACCACCTGGTCCGCGTTGTCCAGCGGCGACTCCCCGATGTAGACGGCCGTCTTGCGGATGGCGTCGTAGTCGCGGCCCTCGGCGTCGCAATGCGCCCGCAGCACATCGAGTTTGCGGGAGACGTCCTCCGGGCTGGAGGCGAACAGATTGCAGGCATCCGCATATCGCGCCACCAGCAGCAGCGTCTTCTTCTCACCGCCGCCGCCGATCAGGATCGGGGGCCGCGGCTTGCTCAACGGCGCGGGCACGCACAGGGTTTCGGCGAGCTGATAGTGGGTCCCCTTGTACGGGCCGTTGTCGGGACTCCACATCTGCAGGCAGATCTGCAGCGTCTCCTCCAGGCGTTCGAAACGCTCGGACATCGACACCACGGGCACGCCCAGCGCCCGCTGCTCCCGCTCGTACCAGGACGCGCCGATACCCAGCTGCGCGCGACCGCCGGACAGCACGTCCAGGGTGGTGACGATCTTGGCGAGCAGGCCCGGATACCGGTACATCACGCCGGTCACCAACAGCGACAGCCGCATTCGCTCGGTCACCGCCGCCACATAGCCGAGCGTCGTGTACCCCTCCAGCATGGGCTCGTCGGCGGTGCCGCGATGCTCCATCTGGAAGTAGTGATCCATGGCCGTGAATTCCGCGAAACCCGCCTGCTCCGCGATCCGCGCGGTCTGCGTCAGCGTGGACGCGATCCGTTCCGGTGCGGCGGGGGTCGAATAGGTCCAGTAGTGCAATCCGAGCTCCATGCCGGACTCCTCGTCTCTGTGTGACATGCCTTGCACAGCTACGCAACACAGTCTGCCTCGAGGGTCTTCTCAGGACGGACGGGTACCGTCTGAGGCGTGCCCGGGTTCCGGCGAATCGCCGTGGTCGTCGCAGCACTGGCAGCGTTGATCGTCGGAATCGCGTGCGCCGGACTACCGGTATACGTGTATCCGCAAGTGGATGCGCTCCGGCAGGCCGACGCCATCGTGGTGCTGGGCGGCACCGCGTACGCACGCTTCGACGTGGGGCTGAAGCTGGCGCAGGAGGGGTACGCGAAGGAGCTCGTGATCTCCCGGTCCACCGGGGCCGACGACCCGAACATGGACCGGTACTGCGATGGGAAATTCGACTTCACCGTGTACTGCTTCGTGCCCGATCCGTGGAGCACGCGGGGCGAGGCCGAGGAGATCCAGCGGCTCACGAAAGCCCAAGGGTGGAAACACATCATCGTGGTGACGTACACGCCGCACGTGTCGCGGGCGCGGTACATCGTCGAGAAGTGTTTCCACGGGCAGCTCACCATGGTGGCGAGCCCCAGCGACTCGGGGCCGAAGTTCTGGACGTGGATGTACATCCGCCAGTCGGCGGGGTATGTGCGGGCCTTCTTCCAGCCCGGCTGCTGATTACCGCTCGGGCTGTGCCGGTTACTGCTTGGGCAGCGGCAGGTCGATGCCGCCGACGTCGGTGACCTTCCAGTCGCTCTTCGGGTCGACATTGACCGTGTAGTACACGGTGGTCAGCACGCCGTCCGGGTTCTGCGCATTGGTGGAATTGACGTTCAGATAGACGTTCACCTTGTACACGCCGTTGTCGCGGCCCACGACCTGCGAGCTCAGCAGGGTCGGGCTCGACGTCCATTTCAGCGGCACCAGGATCTGCTGCAGCTTCGAACCGGTCGCGTCGAACTTGCTCGCCAGCGCGGGCGTGGTGTTGTTCTTCAGGCGTGCGGTCCAGGCATTGAAGTCCGCGTAGTTCAGGTTGGCCGCTCCCATGGCGTAATCGGAGGCCACCTGTTCGGCGTGCTTGTCGTCGGCGGCCTGATTGTCGCGGTCCTGCAGATCGCCGCGCGCGGACACCCACAGCGTGGTGGTCGTGATAATGCCGGCGATGAGCAGTACCGCCGCGGCCGCGAAGCCCAGCGTGGACAGCTTCAGCGATACGGTCTTCACCTGCGCCGCGGGCGCCGGGGCCGGGGTTTCCGTCTCGGAGGCAGCGGGTGCCTCCGCGTCGGCCGCCCGCTTCGGATCGGTGTCCTCGGACATCCGCTCTCCTCCTTCTCGGTTTCCTATTTCACGGTGACCTGCAGGCGCACGGCACCGTCATCGGTGCTCGCGAGCGCCTGCGAGATCAAGCTGCTGAGGTTGATCTGCGGCCCGGTGGTGCTGACCGCGTCGGCGAGCGGCTGCAGCTGGGGGGCCAGGGTCTTCAATTCGGGTCCGGCCTGCTGCAACCAGTCGGTCAGCTTCGCCAGGAAGGGAGCCAGCCCGTTGCCCTCGACGTAGACCTGCGGGCCGGGTGCTCGGTCCACGAGTCTACCGACCGCATTGATGAGCTCCTCCAACGACTGCTCGAACTGCACGAATGCCGGTGCGGCCGCGGCCGTCGCCGCGCCGATGCCGTCCATGTTCGAGGCCGCGACCTGGAAGCTGTTGAGTAGCTGCGCAATCTTGGGCTCGCGACTCGAGATGGCCGCGGCCAGCAGATCACCGGCCCGGGTGAGCGACGGCATGGCCGAATCCGTGTCGTGGAAGGCCGTGCCCAGGGTGCTGGCCAGCGAGGCCGCCACCTTCGGGTCGAGCTGGTTCATGACCTTGTTGACCAGCCGCGACACCTCGGGAATGGACAGCGGCGACTTCACCGCGGAGGTGTCCAGGCGCTGGCCGTCCTTCAGGTACGGCGCGCCGCCGGTCTTGGGGCGGAATTCCACGTAGGGCTCGCCCAGCGCGGACAGCTGCTCGATGGTGACGGCGCTGTCCACGGGCAGCTTGCGGTCGGCGTCGATGCGGAACCCGACCTGCACGCCCTGCGCGGTGCCGTCCACCGAGGTCACCTTGCCGACCTTCATGCCCGTGAGCAGGATGGGCGAACCCACGCTCAGGCCACCGGAATCCGCCAGCATCATGGAGGCATTCGTGTACTCGGCGAACGGATCAGCCTTCACCACACCGAAAGTCAGATAACTCGCACCCAGCACGGTGACCGCCGCGATACCGCCCAGCGAGGCGAGGGAACTCACCTTCATCGCACCGCTCCGATCATGCGCAGGCTGGAGAGGATGTTCGTCACCTGATCGTCCCGGGGCACCGAATTCACGCTGACGCCGGTGATATTCACCTTCGGGCCCTGCTCCACGAACGGAATCAGCTTGTCCCGCAACAGCGAAACCAGGGCGGACAGATTCGACGGCACCGAAAGATCCAGCGGCTTGCCCGAAAGCGCCAGCGGAACAAAGGCTTCCGTCGCTGCGTCGCCCGCCTGCGCCAGCGGGGCCAGCCACACCAGCGACTGCCCGAGCTGCCCGAGCACGGCGAAGATCTGCGTCACGCCCTTGATGGAGTTGGTGACGCCGACCATGGTGTCCACCGACTCCTGGCTCAGCTGGTGATCCAGGAAGTCCGCGCGATCGTGCAGCACCTGAGCGTTCACGCCGAGACCGTTGAGCAGGCTGTCGACCTTGTCCAGGTTGGCGGCCAGATCGACCGCGTTCCCGGCCGCGTTCTGCGACAGCCGCTTGGTCTCCTCCGGATCCTGCGGCAGCACGGCATTGAAGCGATTGATGATGTCCTGCAGCTGATTCACCGCGCCGCCCTGCGTGAAGGCGGCCAGCGCGGCCATGGTGTCCTCCAGCTGCACCGGCGGATGCGTCTGCTGCTGCGGAATGGTGCCGCCGTCCTTCAGCAGTGCATCGAACCCGCCCGGCGGCGTGGTGAGCGCCAGGTGGATGTCACCGAGCACGGTGTTCTGCCGCAGTTCGGCGACCGTGGCGGTGGGCAGCTGCACCTTGGACGAGATATCGGCGTCGACGACGACAAAGCCGCCCTTGCCGCCGGAATGCGCCGAATCCACCACGCGCACACCGGCAACCGTGCCGACCTGCGCGCCGTTCGCGATGACCTTCGCCTTCGCGGGCAGGTTCAGGACGTTCGCGAACTCGATGTGGATTTTGTAGGTCGGACCCGACACGGTGGTGCCCGGCACGGGCACGGAGGACGGATCGAAGGCGCAGCCGCTGATCCCGGCCAGCAGTCCGGCCGCCAGCACGGCGGCGCCCCAACGTCGAATTCTCATCGCGCACCTGCCATTCCGAGCACCAGCGGGACCAGGGGCACGTTCACCATGCCGTTGCCGGCATCGGTGCAGGTGCCGGCCGTGGCCGCATTGAGCGCATCGCACACCTGCTGCGCCTGCGGCGCGGGCAGCGCGGCGCGCGGGGAACCGTAGGAGATGCCGTTGCCCAGCATGGAAGCGGCGGCATTGGTGAGCGCCGGCAGCTTCAGCATGATCTCCGACAGCGAGCCGACATTGGCGCGCAGCAGCCGCACCAGCGGCAGCGTGTCGTCCAGGGCCCGCATGATCGGATCACCGGCGATGGTCACCAGATCGTTGAGCATGGGCAGCGCCTGCCCGAGCCGGTCGATCAATTCCGCACCGGGACCGATCAATTCGGTACTGGCATTGTTCAGCGCGGGCGCCAGCCGCAACAGCATGGAACGCAGGTCACCCCAGTGCTGCTCCACCTTCTCGCCGACCGACGCGAAGGCGTCGAAGATGCCCGCCAGATGGCCGATATCGGCATCCGGCTGCGCGAGCGCGGTACCCAGCTTCTGCACGATCGCGTTGATCTGCGGGCCGGTGTCGGTGGTGGCCGCATCGAGCGCGGACAGCCCGTGCCGCAGGGCATCCGGCGCCTGCGCCTGCTGCAGCTGCGCGGACAGGCTGGCCAGCGCGGTCAGCGTCTCGGTGATGCTCTTGGGGGTCAGGGTCTTGGTGATGCACTGCGCGGGATCCCAGTGCGCCAGGTTCTTGCCGCTGTTCAGCACGGCCAGATTGCGGTCCGCCACAATGGAATCCGCTACCGTGGTGGCCTCGGCGTCCGCGTACACCGGGTACTTGGCGTCCACCGTGAACTTGACCTTGACCTTGGTGCCGTCGGAGTCGACGGAATCCACCGTGCCCACCGGGATGCCGCGCATGGTCACCTTGTTGCCCGCGTACAGGCCGACCGCGTCCGGCATGATCGCGCAATAGGATTCGGTCTTCTTCATCGGATCGAACCAGAGGAAGTAGCCGACCACGGCCAGTACGCACACCAGCACCGCACCGGCGACCGACATGAACGCCTGCGATCCGAGCATCCGCTTCAGCATCAGCAGTCCTTCCCCGGCACCGGAATGCACACCTGCGGCACGGTGACCGTCTGCTGCGACTGGTCGATGGTGACGCCGCCGTCCGGGATCACCAGGTCCGACAGCTTCTTCTGCAGGTCCTGTGCGGCCGTGATGGTCGGCGTGAGCTTGGCGCCCAGCTGCTCCAGCTGGGTGAGCGCGTCGTTCAGCTTGGGTTTCAGGTCGTCCCAGGTGGGGGTCGCGCCGTCGAGGCGGCCCAGCACATCGCTGAGCAGGCGGACGGCCTCGGCCATCTCGGTGTGTTTGTCGTCGAGGACGGTCACCAGCAGATTGGCATTGTCCATGAGCCGGCCGAGATCCTTCTTCGCGCCGTCGTACATGGTCACGTACTCGTCGGCCACCGCGACGGCGTTCGACACCTGGCTGCGCTGCCGGTCCAGCGCGTCCACGTAGTTGCTCACCGTCTGCAATGTGGTGCGCAGGCTGTCCGGGGCACCGTCGATCGAATTGCCCAGCGCCGCCAGGTTCTTGTTCAGCGTGGACCCGTCCAGCTTCGACAGCGGGGTGGTCGCGTCCTGGAAGGTCTCCACCAGGCTGTAGGGCAGGCGCACGTGATCGGCCGGAATCGCCTTGCCGCCCAGCGGTTTCGTACCCGCGGGGAACACCGCCACATAGTGGCCGCCGACGATGGTCAGCATGCGGATGTCCAGGGAGGTCTGATCACCCAGGAACACATTGGAATTCACGGTGAAGCGCATGACGACCTTGTCCGGCTTCAGGTCCAGGGACTTCACCTTGCCCACCGAGATGCCCGCGATGCGCACATCGTCGCCGGTCTTCACCGACTGCGCCTCGGAGAGTTCCGCGGTGTAGGTGTGCTTGCCGAGCGGCAGCACGTACAGCGCGCCGGCGGCCAGCAGGCCCGCGATCACCAGCACCGCGCCGATGATGCCGAGCTTGAGCTCCCGCCGTTGCGCGGTCGGCGCGTCGACCACCCGGTGGTCACGAGTCAAGAAGCGAGGCAGTCTCATCCGTTGCATATCGCCACCTGCTGTCCCGACACCAGCACCCGCACCACGGCGGGCAGGTCCGCATTGCCCTTGCTGCACACCGGCTTCCAGCCCGACGGGCCCGCGGGCAGCGCCGCATCGGCCGCACCCAGCACCGCGGGCAGGCGGCTGAACGTGTCCACCGCTTCCTTCGCGTCCGGGAAGAGCTTGCGGATCAGCGCATCCACGTCATCGCCGCTGTTGATGCCCAGTGTGCGCAGCAGATTGTCGATCGGCCCCAGCACCGACGGCGCGGTCACCGCGAACTGCGCCAGGCCGCCGATGTTCTGCTCCAGCGCCTCGAAGATGTTGGACAGCTGCGCCAGCAGCGGCACCAGATAGTGCACGCGCCCGCCCAGCCGGTCCGAGAGATCGGACATATTGTGGATCAGCGTCCAGATGACCTGCTGCCGATCGTCCACGTACGACGCGAGTTTCCCGATGGCGTCCATGGCCGGGCCGACACCGCTGCCGTCACCCTCGATCAGCGCCACCATGCTGGCGCTGAATTGATTGATGGCCTCCGGGGAAATGGTCTGCAGCACCGGCTTCAGCCCGTTGAACAGCTGCGTCACATCGAAAGACGGCACGGTGTGGTCGATTCCGATGCGCGCGCCGCCCGGCAGCCGCTTACCCGGCTGCGGCTGCTGCTGCAGATCGATGTACCGCTGACCGGTCAGGTTCTGGTAGCGGATGGCCAGCTTGGAGTTGTCGTAGACGGGCGCATCGGTCTTGACCGACAACTGCACCCGCGCCTTGTCACCCTCCAGGTTGATGCTCTTCACCTTGCCGACCTGCACGCCGTACAACCGCACATCGTCGCCGACCTTCAGGCCGTTGGCATCGGTGAACAGCGCGTCGTGCGTCTCGGTGGAACCCGACACCGGCCGCTGGATCGCGGTGAACACCAGCATGAGCACCACCACGATGACGCCCGCGAACAACACCAGCCGCCATGCGGCGCCCTTGACTGTCATCGCGCACCTCCCAGCAGCGGCACCGCGATGGCCGGCACACCCTTCAGGTCGACCTGCACGTTCAGCACCGGCCCCTGCCCGTTGTCCGGCATGGCGGAGGTCAAGCGCTGCAACAGCAGTCGCAGTTCCGCCCCGGACTGCTGCGGCGCGGGCACCATCTGCGCCAGCGCGGTCAGCACCGGCACCAGCATGTCGGTGGTGCCGGACAGCTGAGTTCCGGCCTGGCCCAGCGTGTTCGAGAGCGCGGGCAGCAGCTGCCCGGTCACGATGGCGACGCCGCGGTCATAGGCTTCGCGGTTCGTCTGCAGCCGTTGGATACTGCGCAGCAGATCCACCACCTGCACGGTCGCGCCGGCGAACTGGCCGCCGCCGTCGAAGGCCGGGCCGAGATTGCCCATCAGCTCCGACATCGGCATCTTCTGGTTGTTCGTGATGGTCCGCTGCGCCGTGATCAGGGCCTGCGCCAGCGGCGTCAGCGCCTGGGTGTCGGCCGCGGCCTGCGCGATGACCGAGGCCATCTGCGGCGTCAGCACCGATCCGCCCACCTGCGACATGCTGCGCAGGATGGAACCCATGGTGGCGTCGTAGACATCCTTGGCGCGGCCGCCGGTCAGGTCGATGACCGTGCCCGCCCGCAGCGGCGAGCCGCCGGCGCCCTTACGCAGCTCGACCTCGCTGATGCCGAAGAGGTTCGCGGGCGCGTAATCCACCTGCAGGCTGTCGTCCAGCCCGAACAGCCGGGAATCGTCGAGGCGCATCGAAATGCGCTGTGTGCCGTGCTGATCCGGCGTGATGTCGGTGACCTTGCCGACCACCACGCCATTGGCGCGCACATCGGTGCCGACCAGTACGCCGTCACCGATCTGCTCGGTGCGCAGCGAAATCGCCATGCCGTCCTCGGTTTTCACCGAGTGGTACACACACCATGCCGCCAGCACCGCCACCACCAGGGCCAGCGCGACCGTACCGACCGTCATCGCCCGCTTGCGATCGACGGCCACACCGGGCATTCCGTAACTCGGCATCCCCTACCCCGTGAACGTAATCGCCGAATTGAAGCCCCACAGGCCCAGCGACAGCACCATGTCGATGGCGATGATCGCGACCGAACTGGCCCGCACCGCCTTGCCCGAGGCGATGCCCACACCCTCCGGGCCGCCGGTCGCGAAAAAGCCGTAGTAGCAGTGGATCAGGATCACCACTACCGCGAACACGGCCACCTTCACCACCGCCGCGATCACGTCGAAGCCGGAGACGAACTGGAAGAAGTAGTGGTCGTACACGCCCGCCGAGGCCCCGTCCACCAGCGTGATCAGCCCGCGGCAGGCCGCGTACGAGAGGATCAGCGCGATCAGGAAGGTCGGCACGATGGCCACCGCACCCGCCAGCACGCGGGTGGTCACCACGAAGGGCACCGAACGCAGGCCCAGGGATTCGATGGCGTCGATCTCCTCGGAGATGCGCATGGCGCCGATCTCCGCGGTCATGCGGCAGCCCGCCTGCGCGGCGAAACCGATGGCCGCCGCGATCGGCGCGAGCTCCCGCGTGGTCGCGTACGCCGACACCAGACCGGTCACCGGGCCCATGCCCAGCATGTCGAGGGTCTCGAAGGATTCCACCGCCACCGAGGCGCCCATGACCAGACCCAGCACGATCATCATCGGCACCGTGCCGCCGCCGACGATGATGGACCCGCGGCCCCACGTCATGTTGGTGATGGCGCGCATGGTCTCGTCGCGATAGCGCTTGAGCGTCAACGGAATCGACGACAGCACCTGCCAGACGAAGGCGAGCACGAAGCCCAGGTTCTCCACCCGGCGCAGGATCAGGCCGCGGCGCTTGTAGAAACGCGCCGCCCAGCCCAGTCCCCTGGGCACATAGGTGGCCGACATCAGGCCAGCCTCGTGGGCAGGAACATGGCGGTGATCTGCGTGGCGACCAGATTGACCACCACGATCGACACCACCGACAGCACCACCGCGGCGTTCACGGCGTCGGCGACACCGCGCGGGCCGCCCTTCGCCTCCAGCCCGCGCTGGCAGGCGATGATCACCACGATGAAGCCGAAGATGACGGCCTTCACCAGCGACACCCACACATCGGCGGTGGTGGTGAAGGATCCGAACGTGGACCAGTAGCTGCCCGGCGTCACGCCCTGGCCGCCGATGGCGACCGCGTAGCCGGCCAGCACGCCCACGAAGATGATGAGCACGTTCAGCAGCGGGGCCACGAAGATCATGGCCACCATGCGCGGGATCACCAGCCGGTGGATCGGGCTGATGCCCATGGTGTGCAGCGCGTCGATCTCGTCGCGGATGGTGCGCGCGCCCAGATCGGCGGCCAGTGCCGCCGCGCCCGCGCCGCCCAGCAGGAAGCCGGTGGCCAGCGGTGCGCCCTGTTTGATGACGCCCAGGCCACCGGTCGCGCCGAGCAGCGAGTCCGCGCCCAGGGTGTGAATGAGATTTCCGACCTGCACCGAGACGATCACGCCGAACGGAATCGCCATGAGCACGGCCGGGATCGCGGTCACGGTGATGAGCCGCCAGGCCTGGAGAATGGCTTCCTTCCACTGGAATTCGCGGCGCACGATATCGGTGAAGGTGCCGAATACGGCTTCCTCGGCAATACCGACGGCGCGGCCGAAGGTGCGCAGCGAGGACACCGCGGTATCGGAGAAGTTGTCGCGCACGATGCGCATCGCCGAACTCTTCGGGAGGGTCCGGGTCATCTGAGTACCGCTTCTTCGCGTGGCCGGAATCGGCGCGTGGTGTCGAGCATCAAATTTCTTCTCCGTGATCGGCAACACTGCCTGCCCTCAAAGCTAATGGTTACGCAGGGTTACAACAAATCCGATTCTGCTGTGATCCGGGCCTCTAAGTTACCTTCCAGTACATACACTCCAGGCCCCGGTCGGTGGCATTTTCAGCCATGTGACCTGCGGTTCTGTAACGTGTTATTAGAGCGGATCGGCTATCAATATGATCTCCGGCACATGTTTGGCGAACCGTCAACAAGGGGGTTCGGCCGGGTTCGGCCATACCAAAACGCGCCGCGAGTGAACTGGGAGCTATCCATAGATTCGGCCGAACCCTCGCGCAGCCCTTGCGTGAACGTGTTCACTGACCTTGTGGATGACACCGTTTCGGCAGTCCTGCGCGCGATCGAGGCCGGCGACTGGACGGAATTCGCGAAACTCGTGCACCCGTACGTGCACTGGACCGAGGACGGCGTCACCACCCGCGGCCGCGTCCAGGTCATGCACCTGCTCTCCGCCCGCGGCGGCACGAAACCCGCGGAGAGCTACGAACTCCGCGACGGCCAGATCTACGGCTGGAACTCCTGACTCACGGACTGACCGCCAGGAACACGAAGCCCGAGAACAACACCAGATGCACGCAGCCCTGCAGCAGCGTCGCCCGGCCCGGCACCACGGTCAGCGCGCCGACCACCACGGTCAAGGCCAGCAGCACAATCTGATTCGACCCCAGACCCAGCTCCAGCGGACCCTTGATCCAGATCGACGCCAGCGCGATCGCCGGAATGGTCAGGCCGATACTCGCCATCGCCGAACCCAGCGCCAGATTCAGGCTGATCTGCACCCGATCCCGGCGCGCGGACCGCACGGCCGCAATGGTTTCCGGGAGCAGCACCAGCAACGCGATCACCACACCGACCGCCGACTGCGGCAATCCGGCCGCGGCGATACCGGATTCGATGGAGGGTGACACCGTCTTCGCCAAGCCGACCACACCCACCAGCGCGACCAGCAGCAAACCCAGGCTGATCAGCGCCTGCCGCGCGGTCGGCGGCTCGTCGTGCTCGTCGTCGTCCGCCCCGGCGATACCGCCGGCGATCCCGGCCGCGCCACCGAGCCCGGCGGTGGCCTCCACCGGCAGGAAGTCGTCCGGATGCCGGACCGTCTGGACCATCACGAACACGCCGTAGAGCACCAGCGAGGCGACCGCCGCGAAGGCCAGCTGCGCGCCCGAGAACACCGGGCCGGGCTCACTCGTGGTGAACGTCGGCAACACCATGGTGAAGGTCGCCAGCGTCGCCACCGTGGCCAGCGCCGCGCCCGTACCCTCCGCATTGAAGACCGCCACCCGGCGGCGCAATGCTCCCACCAGCAGCGACAGCCCGAAGATGCCATTGCAGGTGATCATGACCGCGGCGAAGACGGTGTCCCGCGCGAGCGAGGCCGCCTTCTCCCCGCTGGAGATCATCAGGGTCACGATCAGGCCCACTTCGATGATCGTCACCGCGACCGCCAGGATCAGCGATCCGAACGGCTCACCCACCCGGTGGGCCACCGTCTCCGCGTGATGCACCGCGGCCAATACCGCTCCCACCAGCGCCAATGTCACGATCGTCACCAGGACCGGGCCCAGATGACGGCCCCAGGAGGCGGCCAGGACCAGGGCTGCGAGCAAGGGAACGATGACCGACCAATAGCGCGTGCAGAAGCGGACCATGCCCCTCATATTTCCAGCAAACCATCCGCATCCACCGCATAACGAGAGCCAAGCCTCGTCCGGCGAGGCGTGCACATGAGTACCGGGCGAGGCATACCCAGGCGTCGTCCCGGCCTGGCATAGGCTGCGCGAGTGGACGAGACGACCGGAGTCGGCGCCCCCGGCAGTGGGCCGCATCCGCACGAACCGCACGACGAAAGCCTCGCCTCCCGGCTGAACTGGCTGCGCGCCGGCGTGCTCGGCGCGAATGACGGCATCGTGTCCACCGCCGGACTGGTGGTCGGCGTGGCAGCCGCCACCACCGAGACCGACCCCATCCTCACCGCGGGCATCGCCGGGCTCGCCGCCGGCGCCATCTCCATGGCCGTCGGCGAGTACGTCTCCGTCAGCACCCAGCGCGACAGCGAACGGGCCTTGCTGCACAAGGAGAAACGGGAACTGGCCGAGCAACCCGAGTACGAGCTCGAGGAACTCACCCAGATCTACCGCGGCAAGGGCCTTTCCGCCGCCACCGCCCGCCAGGTCGCCGAGGAACTCACCGCCCACGATGCCTTCGCCGCCCACGCCGAGGCCGAATTGGGTTTGAACCCGAAGGATCTCACCAATCCCTGGGAAGCCGCCCTCTCCTCCGCGGTCTCCTTCACCCTCGGCGCACTGCTCCCCCTGATCGCCATTCTGCTGCCGCCGGTGAGCTGGCGGATCCCCGTCACCTTCGCCGCGGTGCTGGTGGCGCTCGCCATCACCGGCACCCTCAGCGCGCGCCTCGGCGGCAGCAGGCCGGGGCGAGCGGTGCTGCGCGTGGTCATCGGTGGCGCGCTGGCCATGGCCATCACCTACGGAATCGGCCAGCTCGCAGGCGTTTCCGGGCTGTAGCGGCGACGTTCGCGCACTGCGCCGCGCTAGCCGTCGGCGGGCGGTTGGTCGCCCGGCGGGCCGGACTGGTCCTGCGTGTCCGCCACCGGGGCGGGCGGCGGTGGGGGTGGTACGGGCGCTGCGGCCGGCGGATAGACCTGCGGGGCAACCGGATTCGGGTCGATCAGCACCTGTATGTCCACGGGATGCGGTGGGGCGGGTGTGATCACGGCCGGGGCGGAGGCGGGGCCGGGTGGTGCCTGGTTCGCCGGTGCTGGAACCGCCTGGGGCACATCCGGTTTGTCGTAGCGGGGATGCACCACGTTCACCACGGATTTGTCCGCGACGCAGTGCGTTCCGGTGCTGGTGAGGAACATGCCGCCCGCGACGGCCAGCGCCAGCCCGGCCGCGACGGCGGCCACCACCCCGAGACTGCGCGGGCTGATATCGCCGTCGGCGTCACCGTCATCGTGCAGGTTCATCTGGTCGACATTGCCGAGCATCGCTGTCCTCCTTCGGATTCCGAGCCGGCGGCCCGCTACGGGGCCGGTGGCGGAGGCGGTGGTGGGGGTGGCATCAGCCACGGCAGGATCGGCGCCAGAATGTCCGGAATGGGTGGCGCGGGCGGGGGCGGCGGCGGGACGGGAGCCGCGGGCGCCTGGGTGTCGGGCTGCACGTCGACCTGCGACGGCACATAGTCCTGGGTCTGCGGTGCGGGCGCGGGCGGCGGGGGTGGCGGCGCCACCGGGGCCGCGGGCGGGGGTGGCGGCGCGGCCGGCGAGGACGCGGCGTTCACGGGCTGCTGGGTGCTGGGGGCCGGGGCCTTCGAAGGCTCGTTCCCCCAGCTGAAACCGTCCCGCAGATGTCCCGCGGTCAGCGCGAACACCAGCCCGAAGGACAGTACGAGCAGCACCACCAGCACCCGCGCCGACATCTCGCCCGGCGTGATCAGCCCGGGCGTGCCCTCCTCGGCCGTCACCGCGGGGTGCTCGCGCACCGCCGTGTCTTCCCGCACTGCACCGGGTACCACCGGGGGAACTCCTTCGATTCGCGGCAACGCATCCTGACGATCCGAAAAGCTCATCCTTCAGGGCACGCTACACAGATTTGCTGCAAACCAGAACGGAGGTTCGATAAGGGAAAGGTTCCAGGTGAGTATCTATTTGTGACGATTGCTACGAGATCGCTATCACGACCTTGCCGAACGGGTCCCGCTCGTCGAAGTGACGGAATGCCGCCACCGCCTCCTCGAACGGGAACACCCGGTCGACCACCGGCCGCAGGCGATGCTCGGCGATGGCGCGGTTCATGGCCTCGAAATCCGTGCGGCTGCCCACCGCCGCACGGCGCAGCGCCGCGTACTTGCCGCCCAGCGGATCACCCGCCGGCTGCCCGCCCGGTGCGCGCATCGCGCCGATCAGCGACACCTGACCGTTGTAGGCCACGGAGGCAAGGGATTTCGGCAGGGTCAGCGGGCCGACGGCATCCACCACCAGCTGCGCCCCGTCACCGCCGGTGAGGTCGAGCACGGCATGCTCCCAGTCCGGGACCTCGGTGCGGTCGATCACCTCGTCCGCGCCCAGCTTGCGCAGCCGCTCCCCCTTCTCCTGCGAGGAGGTGATCGAAATGACCCGTGCGCCCAGCATTTTCGCGTACTGCACCGCGAACAGGCCCACCGGCCCGGTGCCGACGGTCAGCACGGTGTCGCCGGCGCCCACCGGTACCGGTTTGGTCAGCCCGGCCCAGGCCACCAGGCCCGCGCAGGTGAGCGTGCTGGCCTCGGCATCGGTGAGACGCGCGGGCACCGGCAGCACCGAGTCCTCCTCCAGCACCACATAGGTGGCCAGCCAGCCGTCGTGGGTCGCGCCGTACTGCTGCGAGGACAGGGCCTTCGTCTGCTGCCCGTCGATCCAGTCGACGAAGTAGGTGCTCAGCACCCGCTCGCCGATCCGGGCCCGATCCACGTCCGCGCCGACCGCGACGACCTCGCCGACCCCGGACACCAGCGGCACCACACCCGGCCGCGCCTGCACCGGATAGGTGCCGTCCATCAGCATGAGGTCACGCCGTTCGATCGATGCCGCTCGCACCCGCACCACCACCTGATGCGGTCCGGCCTGCGGAAACTCCTGTACACGGGTGGTCAGCCCGTCGAATCCGCGCAGCGGCTCCAGGTGGTAGGCGATGCCGTTCTCGTTCTGCCCGTTCATGTTCCGCTCCTGTCCAGCACTCATGGGATCGAGTCTGGTCGGCGGGCAGCGGGTCCGCGATTCCCCGCAGGGAATGGCCGGACCGCGCCGGCCCTCGCACAGTGGGAGGATGACGACCATGACGGCGGTGACCGATGCGAGCCCCTTCGGGCGCGAGTTGCGGCAGTGGCGCACGCTCCGCCGGATCAGCCAGCTGGACCTGGCCATCGCGACGGAGACCAGCCAGCGGTACCTGAGCTTCCTGGAGCAGGGGCGTTCGCATCCGGGGCGGACCATGGTGGTGCGGCTGGCGGAATCGCTGGGATTGTCACTGCGCGAACGCAACAGGCTGCTGCTGTCCGCGGGCTACGCGCCCGTGTTTCCCGAATCCGCCTTGGACGCACCGGAACTCGGCCCGGTACGGCAGGCCCTCGAGGTCGTGCTGCAGGGCCATCTCCCGTATCCGGCGGTGGTGACCCGCAAATACGGCATCATGGTGGCCGCCAATGCCGCGTTCGAACTGCTCACCGAGGACTGTGCGCCCGAGTTGCTGGCACCGCCCGTGAACGTGCTGCGGCTGGCCCTGCACCCGGAAGGGACGGCGCGGCGGGTCGCGAACCTGCCGGAGTGGGGCCGGCACATCACCGGGAGCCTGCGTAATCGCGCGGGCCGCAGCCCCGATCCGGAGCTGGACGCCTTCATCGCCGAGCTGGACGGTTACCTGCCGCCGGTGGAGCCCGGCCCGCATCATCTGGGTTTCGCCGTCCCGCTCCGGCTCCGGGCCGAGGGGTGTGAGCTGCGGCTGATCACCACCCTGACCTCGTTCGCCACGGCCACCGACATCACGCTGTCGGAACTGCATCTGGAGGCGTTCCTGCCCGCGGACGAGACCACCGCCGACTACCTGCGCGGGCGGTTCCCACGGGCCTGACGGCCGTTTCCCGCGTGCCCGGCGCCCTTGTGCCCGATTACTCGTAGACGTATATTCGTCTACGAGTAGGAGGTGCTCATGCCGCGCAAGCGCAAGGTGTCGAATCTGATGGCCCTGGCCGTGCTGTCCACCCTGGCCGCCGGGCCCGCACATCGCTACGAGATCGCCGCCCGGATGCGCTCCTGGGGCAAGGACCACGACATGGGCGTCAAATGGGGCTCGCTGTACACGGTCGTCGACAACCTGGCCAAGCACGGCTACGTCGAGGTCGCCGGCAGCGAACGCGACGGCGCCCGCCCGGAACGCACCATCTACCGGATCACCGAATCCGGCCGGGACGAAATGAACGACTGGACAAGGGAATTGCTGTCCAGCCCGGAACCCGAGCAACGCCGTTTCATGGCCGGCCTCTCGATCATCATGGTGCTGCCGCCGGACGAGGTGGCCGAACTCCTCGCGCAGCGAATCACGCGGCTGGACAAGACCATCGAGGGCATCCGGGCCGAACTGGCCGCGCTGGCAGGCACATTGCCGCACCTGTTCCTGGTCGAACAGGACTACGAACTGGCCATGCTGCAGGCCGAGGTCGCGTGGGCGCGCGGCCTGCACGCGTCCTTGACCGAGGGCACCTTCCCGGATCTGCAGAGCTGGCGGGACTGGCATCGAGGCAATATGCCCGAGCAGATCACCGCATTGATGGAAGGGGGGACGGACCGGCCGCAGTAGCGGCCAGACTGACCACGACAACGGACCGGGCCCCGGCGGAAGTGCTGCAACACAGCCACCGAAGCCCGGAACACACCGTCTCGAACCGCGCCCGTACAGGCGAACTCGGCACCGAGTTTGGCAACTACAGGATAACTGGGTTCTCCGCACGCGCGCGGGTTCGGGGTATCGGCACTTGCTCGAACACTCAGGGAGAGAACCCATGTCCATTCGATCCGCCATCGTCATCGGCGGTGGCATCTCCGGTCCCGTGACCGCCACCGCACTCCACCGCGCCGGCATCGACGTCACCGTCTTCGAGGCCTATCCGGGCCCCGCCTACGGCATCGGCGCCAATCTCGCGCTCGCCCCCAACGGCACCGCCGCCCTCGAGATCATCGGCGCCGCCGACGCGGTACGCGCCGCCTCGAACGCGAGCATCACCAGCTCGGGAATGTCTATCAACGGCAAACGCATCGAGATGCCGACCCTGCAGAACGTCGAACCACTGCGGGTGATCGACCGGCCGGTGCTGCACCAGGTGCTGCACGACAATGCCGTCGCCGCCGGCGTGCACGTCGAATACAACCGGCGGCTGGTCGATATCGAGGAGCACGCGGACGGCGTCACCGCCGTCTTCGCCGACGGGAGCACCGCCACCGCGGACGTCCTCATCGGCGCGGACGGCATCCACTCCACCGTGCGCACCCTCGTCGATCCGAAGGCGCCCGGACCGACCTATCTGCGCATGCTCGGCTTCGGCGCCTACCTCGACCAGGTGATCGATCTGCCGCCGGACGCCATGACCTTCGCCTTCGGCAAGCGGGCCTACTACCTGTACTGGTCCATGCCGGACGGGCGCATGTGCTGGGGCGCGAATCTGCCGCACGAGCAGTATCTTTCGCTCACCGCGGCGCGCTCGATACCGAACGAGCAGTGGCTGCGCACGCTGCGCGACATCTATGCCGACGACGCCCCCGGCGAGGAGATCGCCCGCGCCACGACGGCCGAACAATTGCAGGTGGTGGGCGCACTGCACATCATGCCGCCGGTGCCGCACTGGTATCGGGGCCGGATCGCGCTCACCGGCGATGCCGTGCACGCGCCCAGCAATACCTCCGGGCAGGGCGCGTCCATGGCCATCGAGAGCGCCATCGAGCTGGCGCGCTGTCTGCGCGATATCGATGATCCGGCAACGGCTTTCGCCACCTACGAGGCGCTGCGGCGGCCCCGGGTGGATGCGATCGCGGCCCGCGTCTCCAAGATCAACAACACCAAGGCCGCCGGGCCCATCGCCCGCAAGGCCATGCAGATGGTGATGCCGCTGGCGTTCAAGCACATGAACGTCGAGAAGATGATGGGGCACGAACAGCGCTTCCGCATCGACTGGGAGGCCACGGTCCGGCCCGCTGTCGCGCCGGTCGGCTGATAGCCGGGGTCATAAATTCACTGAAACACACTGCCCCGCTGCGTTTTACGCAGCGGGGCAGTTGTATGCCGGAGGTGCTCGAACCGCAGGGGTTCAGGCGCGGGCGGCCGCCTCGTCGAGGTAGTCGGACTCGTCCAGCAGCTTGGTCGCGATGTGGTCGATGGCCTGATCCAGCAGGGCACGATCGGCCGGATCGCTGAGATCCCAGTCGTCCAGCTGGGTTTCGAGCCAGCGCTTCCAAGCAGCCCGCACCCGGTCGACCTCTTGGATGCCGCGATCGGTGAGCGTCAGCTCATCGCCGGTGCGGCGCACCAGCCCGTCGCGTTCGGCCTTGGCGAACACCGGATCGATCAATTCCGGTGGGACGAAATTGGTCCGCGCGACATCCGCGACCGTCGCATGCCCGCGCAGCTTGGAGTAGACGCGCACCTGCGCCAGCGCCCACGCCTCGTCCCGGCCCAGCGAACTGCCCACGGCGGCAAGCACTCCGGTCTCCGGAATGGCCTTGTCCCGCAGCTTGCGCAGTACTCGCGCCACCGACCGTTCCAGTCGCACCTCGCGGTCCGGAGACCCCGGCATGGCGAACTGCTCCCCCACATCCGTGGCCTCGGCACGAGCGCTGTCGCGCAGCGGCACCTCCTTGAGGAACCACGCCACCACGAAGCCGAGCACCGCGACCGGCACCACCCAGCGGAAGACGTACTGGATGGAGTCGGCATAGGCGTTGATGATCGGCGCGGCCTGCGCGCCGGGCAGCCGGTGCAGCTTCTGCGGATCCTGCGCGATCTCCGGTGGCACCCGCGCTTCCATCAGTGCCGCAGAGAGATTCGGCTTGATCTGATTGGAATACAGCGTGCCGAAGATCGTGGTGCCGAAGGCGCTGCCGATAGTGCGGAAGAAGGTCACCCCCGAGGTGGCGGTGCCGAGGTCGGAGTAGGGCACGCTGTTCTGCACCGCGATGGTCAGCACCTGCATGGACAGACCGATGCCCAGGCCCAGCACCAGCATGAACAGCGACTGGATCCAGAAGCTGGTGCTCGCGTCCATGGTCGACATGAGGAACAGGCCCACGGCCATCACCGCGGTGCCCATGATGGGAAACATCTTGTACCGGCCGGTCTTTCCGACGATCGTGCCGGACAGGATCGAGGTGAAGAACAGGCCCACCACCAGTGGCAGCGTCCACAATCCGGAGGCGGTCGCCGAGACGCCGCGCACGTATTGCAGGAAGGCCGGCAGGTAGGTCATCGCGCCGAGCATGGCGAAGCCGACGATGAAGCTCAGGATGGAGCAGACGGTGAAGACATTGCTGCGGAACAGATGCATGGGCAGCATAGGTTCCGCGACCCGGAACTCCACCGCCACGAACGCCGCGAACGCCACCGCCGAGACCGCGAACAATCCGATGATCGTCCCCGAACCCCACGCGTATTCCTGTCCGCCCCATTCCAATCCGAGAATCAGGCAGGTCACCGCGACGGCGATCAGCGCGATGCCGAGGTAGTCGACAACCGGCTTCAGCGCGGACCGCACCGACGGAATCGTGCGCGCCGCCACCGCGATCATCACGATGGCGATCGGCACGTTCACGTAGAAGCACCAGCGCCAGCTCAAGTGGTCGGTGAACAGGCCGCCCAGCGTCGGGCCGATGACGGTGGTGACGCCGAAGACCGCACCCAGCGCGCCCTGGTACTTGCCGCGTTCGCGCAACGGGATCACATCGGCGATGAGGGCCATGGCGGTGACCATGAGCCCGCCCGCGCCGACGCCCTGCACCGCGCGGGCGAAGATGAGCAGCGTCATGCCGTGCGCCATCCCGGCCACGACCGAGCCGAGGATGAAGATCAGGCCGCTGAGCTGGAAGATCAGCTTGCGCCCGAAGAGGTCGCCGAACTTGCCCGCGAGGGCGGTGGCAATGGCCTCGGCCACCAGATACGAGGTCACCACCCAGGCCATGTGCCCCGCGCCGCCGAGGTCGGCGACGATGGTGGGCAGGGCGGTGGACACGATGGTCTGGTCGAGCGCCGCCATGAGCATGCCCAGCACCACCGTGCCGAAGATGATGTCGATGCGGGCTCGGCTCAAGGGTGGGGGCGGGGCGTCGACGGTAGCGCTGGCACCGGTCATCGGCCCAGTATGTGGCGCTCACCAGCCCTTATTCAGCAACGACACGGCAAACCGAACGAATCGTCGCCGCACCGGCGGGGCAGCGGCGCTAGGCCGCCACCGCGTACGCGCCCAGCGCGGGCTCGAGGGTGTCGAAGGCCTCGGTCACCAGACCGGTGAGCGCGGCGGCGACGGCATCGTCGCTGTCACCCTGCGCGGTCCGGCGCACGGTCTCCTCGAACAGCGCGCGATGAATCCCGCCGAGCAGGGCGGCGGCGATGCGCGGCGTGAAATCGCCTGCGGCAGCGCTGGTTTCCTCCGCCAAGGCGGCGGCGAGCAGCTGTTCGCGCTCCTCGTGGAATTCGCGCAGGCGGCCCGCCAGCGCCGGGCTGCTCGAGATCAGACGGGCGAATTCGGGGCCGGAGAAACCGGCCAGTGCCTCTCGCGCGGCGGTGGCGGCGAGCTGCGCGCGGCGCAGTGCGGCAAGCGCGGATTCGCCGGGCCGGCGGGCGCGGACGGTGCGGGCGAGGCTGCCGACGAACTCGTCGTGCACATCGAGGATGAGATCTTCTTTGCGCGGGAAGTAGTTGGTGACGGTCATCTTCGCCACCTCGGCGGCGACCGCGATCTCCGCGATGGTCACATTGTCGTAGCCGCGGGCCAGGAAGAGCCGGGTGGCGATGTCGGAAATGTGCTGCCGGGTCCGGAGCTTCTTGCGTTCACGCAGACCCAGGGGCGCTGCGGTGCCCGAGGATGTCATAAACTCATTATCATCACTTTTTTATGACTATCACAAGTTTTGCGCCTTCCGCTGGAACTTACTCTGGAGTAAGGTCGAACAAACGACTCGAATTGTGAGGTCACACAGTCATGGCATGGAAGCCCAGCGAAATCTCGGACCAGTCCGGGCGCACCTTCGTCATCACCGGAGCCAACGGCGGAATCGGCGAGCAGACCACCAAGGTGCTCGCGAGCAAGGGCGCCACCGTCATCATGGCCTGCCGCAATACCGCCAAGGCACAGCCGATCGCCGACGCCATCGACGGCGACGTGCGGGTCGCGGCGCTCGACCTGGCCTCACTGGCCTCGGTACGCGAATTCGCCGACAGCACGGGCGAATTCGATGTGCTGATCAATAATGCCGGGATCATGAACGTGCCGTTCTCGCGCACCGCGGACGGGTTCGAAACCCAGTGGGGCGTCAACCATCTCGGGCATTACGCGCTGACCGGGCTGCTGCTGGACAAGCTGCGCGACCGGGTGGTCACGCTCGCCTCCGTCGCGCACAAGCAGACGCCCAAGCTGTGGATCGACGACCTCAACTACGAGAACCGGCGCTACCAGCGCAATCTCGCGTACGCGCAGGCCAAGCTGTCGAACCTGATGTTCGCGCGGGAACTGCAGCACCGGCTGGAGGCCGCGGGTTCCGGCAAGCGCTCGTACGGTGTGCACCCGGGCGTCTCGGCGACCGATCTGTTCACGCAGACCGAAACCCCCATTGACAAGATCTCGAAGCCGTTCGTCCGGCTCATCGGGCACTCCCCCGCGCACGCCGCCTACTCGTCACTGTTCGCGGCCACCGACCCCGCCGCCGACCCCAACACCTACTGGGGCCCGACCCGTTGGTTCGGCAGCCAGGGGCCCGTCGAGGCGTCGCCCTCCACCAAGCTCTCGCAGAACCGCGATTTGCAGCGGCGACTCTGGGAAGAGTCGGAGCGTTTGACCGGCGTCACATACAAGTTCTGATCTGCGACCTCCCTACTACGCAGCCTGTAGTAGGGAGGTACCGTGGAGGGCGTGCCCGCTCCCAATCGCCGTCCGGCCTTGATCGTCTTCGTGGTCGTGGCGTCCGTGGCCTGCCTGGCCCTGGGGTATTGGCAGTGGACACGCTTCGAATCGGGCGGCGGGACATACCAGAACCTCGGCTACGCACTGCAGTGGCCGCTGTTCGCCGGATTCTTCGTGTGGGCCTATTTCCGATTCGTGCGCCTCGAGCAGGACGCGGAGCTGGAGAGCAACCCGCAGCCGGAGCAGGCGGCGGAATCACGTCCGCGGCGGCCGAAACCGGTCGCGCCGCGCGAGATTCCGGCGGGCATCCTGCCCGATCGCCCCACGGCGGCCCGGGACGACGATCCCGAACTCGCCGAATACAACAAGTACCTGGCCGAACTGCACGCCCACGACATGGCCGAACAGGTCCGTGACGCCGGGCTCCACAACATCGAAAGGAGCGCCGGTTGACCACCCGCGACAACTCCGCAGAAACCCCCGTCGCCGGTGAGACCGCCACCCTGGCGCCCCGGCCCCTCGGCGCGGCCACCCCCGAGAAGATCCGCGGCGCGCTCGCGCGCTACCGCGCGCTCGCCTACATCACCGGTGTCTGGCTGCTCGTGCTCTGCGGCGAGATGGTCTACAAGTACCTGTTGATCTCCGACAGTCACTCCGCCCCGCACTGGCTGTTCTACATCGGCCAGATCCACGGCATCTTCTACATGATCTACCTGATCTTCACCATCGACCTGGGCATCAAGGCGCGCTGGAAGCCGGTCACCACCTTCCTGACCTGCCTCGCGGGCACGATCCCGTTCCTGTCGTTCGTGTTCGAGCACTGGCGCACCCGCGAAGTGCGCGCGGCGTTCGCGCTGTAGCGAATACACAAACAAGACGTGCCCCCGCCGAAGAATCGGCGGGGGCACGGACGTATTCGGGGCGAGGGGTACGGCGACCCGCGCTCATTGCCGGCGGGCCGCCGGTCTCGACGACCCGCCAATCTCGGAATCAGTTGTCCGCGAGGGCCGCCAGGCTCGGGAGGAGTTGGCGGAGAGCGCGGCCACGGTGCGAGGCGGCATCCTTTTCCGCGGGAGTCAGCTGGGCCGAGGTGACGTCGCCGCCCTCCGGGACGAAGAGCGGGTCGTAGCCGAAACCGCCGTCGCCCACCGGTTTCCGGTTGATGGCGCCGGGCCATTCGCCGCGGACCACGACCTCGAGGCCGGGGCCGACCAGCGCGCAGGCCGAGACGAACTGGGCGCCGCGGCGCTCGTCGGGGACGTCGCCGAGCTGGGCGAGCAGCAGGGTGTTGTTGGCCTCGTCATTGCCGTGCGTGCCGGACCAGCGGGCGGAGAGGACGCCGGGCATGCCGTTCAGCGCGTCCACCGCGATACCGGAATCGTCTGCGACACAGGCCATTCCGGTGGCGGCGAAACCGTCGCGGGCCTTGGCGAGGGCGTTCTCCTCGAAGGTGGCGCCGGTTTCGGGGGCCTCGTCGTAGGGCGGGACGTCGTTCAGGCCGACGATCTCGATGCCCGCGACGCCGGCCTCGTCCAGGATGCGCCGCAACTCGTTGAGCTTCTTGGCATTCCGGCTGGCGACCAGAACCTGGCGCATTACTTCCTCTTCGACTCGGACGGCTCGGGCAGGGTGCCCGGGTACGGCAGCGCGAGGGCTTCCTTCTGCACCACGAACAGCTGCTCGCAGCCCGCGAGGGCGGAGTCCAGCAGCTTGTCGAGGGTGGAGCGCGGGAAGGTGGCGCCCTCACCGGTGCCCTGGATCTCGACCAGGGTGCCGGTATCGGTGGCGACCACGTTCATGTCGACCTCGGCGCGCGAATCCTCCTCGTAGGGCAGGTCCAGGCGCACGCGGCCGTCCACCACGCCGACGCTCACGGCGGCGATGGCGCAGGAGATGGGCTGCGGGTCGGTGAGCTGGCCGGCGGCGGCCAGATAGGTGACGGCATCGGAGAGCGCGACGTACGCGCCGGTGATGGCGGCGGTGCGGGTGCCGCCGTCGGCCTGTAGCACATCGCAGTCGATGGCGACGGTGTTCTCACCGATGGTGGACAGGTCGATGCAGGCGCGCAGCGAGCGGCCGATCAGGCGGGAGATCTCCTGGGTGCGGCCACCGACCTTGCCCTTCACCGATTCCCGGCCGGACCGGGTGTGGGTGGCGGCGGGCAGCATCGCGTATTCGGCGGTCAGCCAGCCCAATCCGGAGTCGCGCCGCCACGGCGGGACGCCGTCGGTGACGCTGGCGGTGCACATCACCCGGGTTCCCCCGAATTCCACCAGCACCGACCCCGCCGGATGCGTGGTGAACCCTCGGGTGATCTTTACCTCGCGGAGTTCGTCATCCGCCCTGCCATCGGCTCGTTTCGACACGCGACACAGAGTAATCGCGAGGCACGACGGAAAAGCACAAGCCCCATACCTGAGGTACGGGGCTTGTGGGAGATCACATTCGGGCCAGGTCAGATCTCGAAGACCTCGCCGGGGGAAACAGCGTGGACCGGGCCCGGGAAAGCGGCTTTGGCCTCGGCGATTACGTCTTCGCGCGAGGTCCAGGGCGGGATGTGGGTGAGCAGCAGTTCACCCACGCCGGCTTCGGCGGCGATGAGGCCGGCCTCGTGGCCGGAGAGGTGGATGCCCGGGGGGCGGTTGGCCGGGTCGTGGGTCCAGGAGGCCTCGGAGAGCAGAACGTCTGCGCCGCGGGCCAGTTCGAAGACCTCGTCGCAGACTGCGGTGTCGCCGGTGTAGACCAGGGTGCGGCCGGTGGCGGTGGTGATGCGCAGGCCGTAGGACTCCGGCGGGTGGAACATGCGCCGCGCCTCGACGGTGTGCCCCGGACCGAATGCCACCTGGTTGCCCGGCTGCCAGTGCCGCATGTCGATGACATCGGACCAGTCGTCGGTCTCGCCACCGATCTCGGCGGAGGCATTACCGATGCGCAGCGAGGTGTCGGAGGGGCCGTGCACGATGGCCTTACCCTCCGGCGGATTGGGGTGGTACCGCCGCCAGACCAGCAGACCGGGCAGGTCCAGGCAGTGGTCGGCATGCAGGTGGGTGAGGAAGATGTCCACTTCACCGGGGTCGAGGTAGCGCTGCAGCGCACCCAGCACGCCCGGGCCGAAATCGATGACGGTCGGTGTCATATCGGGGCCGGTGAGCAGGTAACCCGACGCCGGGGAATCCGGGCCGGACACGCTGCCCGAGCACCCGAGGACGGTGAGGCGCATTCCCCCATGCTGCCACGCTGCTGACTCACTCAAGGAGGGATCCCCCAAATCGCCGACCGGGTCCAGCGTCACCCCGATGACGCGAGACGGCCGGCTGTGGCCCCACGGCGATGACGACGTTCATCCCCAGAGAGTACCCATCCGGCAATCAAGCCACCCACCGCCCCGAAAAGATGTCCTTGCCAAGAGATTCCGGGGTTGCCGGGCAGTATGCCGAGCAGAATCGAGCCGTACAGCAAACCCACGACCACCCCGACCACGATCTGCAGCACGTTGCGGGCGAACCAGCCGTAGGACACCAGATAGGTGAAGAAACCGAAGATCAGGATGGATGCGCCGATGGTCACGGTGTTCGACGGCGCGGTCAGCCACACGCCCAGACCGCCGATCACCCAGATAATGGCCGTCGCGGCCAGCCCGCGGCCGATGCCGGTCAGTAGCGTGAGCAGCCCCAGCACCACGAACGGCAGCGTGTTTCCGATCAGATGTTCCCAATTCGCGTGCAGCACAGGGGCAAAGATGATGCCGCTGAGCCCGTCCATCGTGCGCGGTTTCACACCGGCGCTGTCCAGATCATGATTCGAGACGGTGTCGACGCCCTCCACGCCGTACAGCAGCGCGGTCGCGCCGAGCGTGATCGCAATGGCGCGCTGCCACAGCAGCTTCAGCGCCGTACCGCTGGTGGATTTCGCCGTCGGGCTCAGTTGCCCGCGTAAGCGCGTGATCCGATCCGGATCGAACGACGCTCCCATGCCACTGCCGCCGCTCATGGCACAACCTCCTAGTCCCGCCCCGCTGTCGAGCGTACCGGGGATCGGGAAAAGGAGGCGGCCACGGAGGTCAGGCCCAGAGTTGGCCGTCCAGTTTGTCTTCGGCTTCTTCGAGCGTGCCGCTGTATGCCCCGGTGGACAGGTACTTCCAGCCGGCGTCGGCGACCACGAACGCGATATCGGCGCGCAGCCCCGCCTGCTGGGCCTTCTTGGCCACGCCCAGCGCCGCGTGCAGGATCGCGCCGGTGGAGATGCCCGCGAAAATGCCCTCTTCCGAGACCAACTCACGGGTGCGCCGCACGGCGTCGTAGGGGCCCACCGAGAAACGGGAGGTCAGCACCGACTCGTCGTAGAGCTCGGGCACGAAACCCTCGTCGAGATTCCGCAGGCCGTAGACCAGTTCGCCGTAGCGCGGTTCGGCGGCCACGATCTCGATGCCGGGCACCTTCTCCCGCAGGAAACGACCGGTGCCCATGAGGGTTCCGGTGGTCCCGAGGCCCGCCACGAAGTGCGTGATCTCGGGCAGGTCGGCCAGGATCTCCGGGCCGGTGGTCTCGTAGTGCGCGAGCGCGTTCGCCGGATTCCCGTACTGGTAGAGCATCACCCAGTCCGGATGCTCGGCCGCGATCCGCTTGGCCAGTGCGACGGCCTGATTGGAGCCGCCCGCCGCGGGTGAGTCGATGATCTGCGCACCGAACATGGTCAGCAGCTGACGCCGTTCGATCGAGGTGTTCTCCGGCATCACGCAGACCAGCCGATAGCCCTTGAGCTTCGCGGCCATGGCCAGCGAGATCCCGGTATTGCCGCTGGTGGGCTCGAGAATCGTGCAGCCCGGGGTGAGCCGCCCGTCGGCCTCGGCCTGCTCGATCATGCGCAGCGCCGGGCGGTCCTTGATGGACCCGGTCGGGTTGCGGTCCTCGAGCTTGGCCCACAGCCGCACATGGTTCTCGCCGTCCCATTGCGGGGACAGCGCCTGCAGCCCGACCAGCGGCGTATTGCCCAGGGTCGCGATCAGCGACTCGTAGCGTGCCACGATCAGTGGATATCTACAGCGCGCGCGCCGCCGGCGACCGCCGGGAGGATGGTGACGGTGCCGTTCTGCGGCACCTCGGCCTCGAGTCCGCCGGTGAAACGCACGTCCTCGTCGTCGATGTAGATATTGACGTAGCGGTTGAGCTTGCCGTCGGTGAGCAGCCGCTTCTTGAGGCCCGTGTAGTTGGCCTCGAGATCGTCGATGACCGCGGCCAGGGTGGCGCCCTCGGCCTGAACACGCTTCTCGCCCTTGGTGATCGGACGCATGATGGTCGGGATGGACACGGTGACCGGCATGATGGGAACTCCTTGTCTACTCGGCGCCCGGATTACGGGGCGCCGTAGGCGGTGACGATCTCGACGGGCTCTTCCTGGACCTGCCCGTCGATGATGCGGTAACTGCGCACGTCGTGCTGTTCGGGATCGCGGGTGGAGATCAGCACGTAGTGGGCGTTGGGCTCGGAGGCATAGGAGATGTCGGTGCGGCTCGGGTACGCCTCGGTCGCGGTGTGCGAGTGGTAGACCACCACCGGTTCCTCGTCGGCGTCGTCCATGGCACGCCACACCTTCAGCTGCTCACCGGAGTCGAAGCGATAGAAGGTGGGCGAACGCTCCGCATTGACCATGGGCACGAAGCGTTCCGGCCGATCGGAGCCCTCGGGACCGGCGATGACGCCGCAGGCCTCGTCGGGGTGGTCGGCGCGCGCGTGCGCGACCATCGCCTCCACCAGGTCGGCCCTGATCACCAGCACAGTCGCATCCTTCCGCCTCCGACGCGGCCCGGCCGTATGGCCGAAACGCTGTCGTCAACAGGTGAGAATATGCGGCTATTCCCCGTGCAGCCGATCACACCCGGCCGGGCGCCGCGAAAAGGAGCTAGGCGCCGAAGAGATCGCGGTAGGCCGGAATCCCGGCCACCGAGCGGGCGGACAGGATCGCGTCCACGATGGCGCGTTCGACACAGACCGCGGCGGCCGTGCACAACTGATCCAGCACCAGCAGATCCGCCGGGAACGCGGGCGGGAGCGGAAAGCCCGGCGGCTGTTCGGCGCCGCCGGTGGCGAGCACGAAGAGGGTGTCGCCGTCCAGCGGGGAATGGGCCGGCCGGATGGCGCGGGCCAGGCCGTCGTGGGCGGTGGTGGCGATGCGGCGGCAGGCCGACGGGTCGAGCGCGGCATCGGTGGCGATGACGCCGATGGTGGTGTTGAGGACCGTGCCCTTCACGGGGAGCGCATTGGCCGCGGCGAGTTGCGCCGAGGTGGCGGGCCGCAGCCCGAAGTGATCGGGGCCGTCCGTGCCGGTGCCCCACGGCAATCCGGTGCGCGGGTCGAACACCGAGCCGACCGGGTTGGCGACGACCAGCGCGCCGATGGTGAGCCCCGCCGCCGGGCCGTCGCCGAAACACACACTCGCCGTGCCGATTCCGCCCTTGAGGGCACCGGCGCGCGCACCGGCGCCCGCTCCGGCGCAGCCTCGCTCGAAGTCCTGGCCGGCGTCGTCCGCGGCGAGGAAGCCGAAGTCGGCGGTGGGCCGAATGTCCCACGCCCCCACCGGAAGATCGAAGATCACCGCGCCCGGCACGATGGGTACGACGCGGGAGGCGTCGGCGGGATCCATGGGGATCCCTTCCTTGTGTTCCTCCAGCCAGCGCATGACGCCGTCGGCGGCGGCCAGGCCGTAGGCGCTGCCGCCGGTGAGGAGTACGGCATTGACCTGTCGCACAGTGTTTTTCGGATCGAGCAGGTCGGTCTCACGAGTGCCGGGCCCGCCGCCGCGCACATCCACGGCGGCGGTGGCGCCGCCGGGTACCCGGATCACGGTGCAGCCGGTGGCGGCGCCGGATCCCAGGGTCGCGTCCTCGTCGAGCACGTGATGGTGGCCCACCAGTACGCCGGCGACGTCGGTGATCGAATTCCGTGGTCCGGCAACGTTGTTCACGATCCGCCCTTCTACGGTGCGAGCGCCTGCAGCAGGGAGTCCTGCATCCAGGTGAGCCAGTGGTAGACCTCGAGACTGGGGGCGCGCGGGTCGTCGGGGTCCAGCTGGTCGGGTGAATCGGCGTTCACGCCGAGGGCGGTGCCGAGGGCGAGGCGGACGTCGTTGAGGGCATTGAGCCAGGCGTCGGCCTGTTCCTGATTGAGCACGATCTTGCCGCCCTGCGGCGGCAGGGTTTCCAGGATCACCAGGCCGGCGGCCACTTTGGTGTCGATGATCTCGGGTTCGTGCAGGCTGCGCAGGGCGCTGTTGAGGTCGGCGCGGTCGGCGTCGGGGGAGCCTGGTTCGGGGCGATGGAAATCCGGTAGCAACCGGTGTAATCGGGGATCCTCGGGCGGCGTCGTGTTGCCCGGTTGTAGCCCGGTGAGGGCGGCGAGGTCGTCCTCGGGCGCCGAGCGGGCCCGATCGGTCAGGAGACCGGTGACGGCGCCGACGAGGGAGCGCAGTATCTCCGCCTCGTGGGCGTCCATTTCCGAACGGAGCTTCAGCCCGCCCAGGGAGTTCTTTCTGCTCCACTTCCGCACGGAGCTACCGTAACCGTCCGCTCATTGGTCACGCTGCATGGTCGCCCATAGCCCGGCGGCGTGCAGGCGTTGCACGTCGTGTTCCATCTTGTCGCGGGAGCCGGACGACACCACGGCCTTGCCCTCGTTGTGCACCTTGAGCATCAGCTCGGTTGCCTTGGCTTTGCTGTAGCCGAAGAGCTTCTGGAAAATGTAGGTCACGTAGTGCATGAGATTGACCGGATCGTCCCAGACCACGGTCACCCACGGCCGGTCCTCGGCCTCCAGGATCTCGGTGTACTCGATCGCCTCGGGTGTCGCCTGTGAAGCCGACAATGTCCCGTTCACGACGGCCGGACCGCCGACGACCCGGACCACGTCTTCGTTGCACAGACCCATAACACTCAGGGTACGACGACGGCTCAAGGAAACAACACCCGCGCGACACGCCGACCGGCCCGGTCGAGTAAGACGATGGCCAGTCGCGACCGACACGCCGAACGCAGCCTGTAACAGCCAAACACGCTGGTCGTTCGCGGCCGGCTCGGTTCTGGACTGAGTGGAGCGGGGGAGCGCAGCGGAGGAGCGGAGGGAGGGAAGAACCGAGACTTCGGGGCCGCGAACCGCCCGGAGCGAAGCGGAGGGCAAAATGGGCACAGTGATCGCTGACGGGGTGACCAGTACGGCTCTGCTGACGGACCAGTACGAGCTGACCATGCTCGCGGCGGCGCTGGCCGACGGATCCGCGAACCGGCGTTGCACTTTCGAGGTATTCGCCCGCAGGTTGCCGCATGGCAGGCGCTACGGCGTGGTTGCCGGTACCGGGCGGCTGCTGGCCGCACTGCCCGAATTCCGTTTCGGGGAGCCGGAACTCGCCATCGTCGCGCGGTTCCTGGATGCCCGCACCGTGGAGTGGCTGCGCGATTACCGGTTCACCGGCGAGATCGACGGCTACCGCGAGGGCGACCTCTACTTCCCCGGCTCCCCCATCCTCACCGTGCGCGGCACCTTCGCCGAATGCGTGCTGCTGGAAACCCTCATCCTGTCGATCTACAACCACGACAGCGCGATTGCCGCCGCGGCCGCCCGCATGGTCAGCGCCGCCGGCGGCCGCCGCATGATCGAGATGGGTTCCCGCCGCACCCACGAACTGGCCGCGCCGGCCAGCGCCCGCGCCGCCTACCTGGCCGGTTTCGACGCCACCTCGAACCTGGAGGCCGCCCGCAGTTTCGGCGTGCCCAGCGCCGGCACCAGCGCGCACGCCTTCACGCTGCTGCACTCCGGCGCCGACGGCTCGCACGAGGCGGCCGCCTTCCGCAGTCAGGTCGCGGCCCTCGGCGTCGGCACCACCCTGCTGGTGGACACCTTCGACATCACCCGCGGCGTGGCCACCGCCATCGAGGTGGCCGGACCCGAATTGGGCGGCGTCCGCATCGATTCCGGTGACCTGGGCGTGCTGGCCCGGCAGGTGCGGGAGCAGCTCGACGCGCTGGGCGCGGTGCGCACCCGCATCGTGGTGTCCGGGGACCTGGACGAGTACGCCATCGCCTCGCTGCGCGCCGAACCCGTGGACGTCTACGGCGTCGGCACCTCGCTGGTCACCGGTTCGGGCGCGCCGACCGCGGGCATGGTCTACAAGCTGGTCGAGGTGGAGGGCGTGCCGGTGTCGAAACGCAGCTCCCACAAGGAGTCCCGCGGCGGCACCAAGCGCGCCGTGCGGTTGTCCCGCCGCACCGGCACCCTGGTCGAGGAGATCGTCTACCCGGCGGGCGCGGAACGGCCCGCCCCCAATGGCTACGACATTCAGGACCTGCAGATTCCGCTGGTACGCAAGGGTGAGACGCTCGCCGGGCAGCCCACGCTGCAGGAGAGCCGGGAACTGGTCGCGCAGGGCCTGATCCGGCTGCCGTGGGAGGGCCTGAAACTCTCCGCGGGCGAGTCCGCCATCCCCACCACATTCGTCGGCTGAGTAGCGGGGCCGCACAGTGCGATACGAGAATCGAACCGTCCTGGTTCACCAGCAGGCCCCGGGAGGAAACCCATGAGCCGCGCCCTGATCGTCGTCGATGTACAGAACGATTTCTGCGAGGGCGGATCCCTCGCCGTCGCGGGCGGCGCGGCGGTGGCCGAGCGCATCAGCGAATACCTGGGCGTCTCGGACTATTCCGCTGTCGTGGCCACCCGTGACTTCCACATCGATCCGGGCGCGCACTTCTCCGCGACGCCCGATTACGTGGACACCTGGCCCCCGCACTGCCGGGTGGGAACGCCGGGCGCGGAATTCCATCCGAACCTGACGGTGGCGCCCATCCAGGAGGTCTTCTCCAAAGGCGCCTACACCGCGGCCTATTCGGGCTTCGAGGGCATCGCCTCCGACGGCAGCACCACCCTGGCCGATTGGCTCCGCGACCGGAAGATCGATGCGGTGGATGTGTGCGGCATCGCCACCGACCACTGCGTGCGCGCCACCGCCCTGGACGCCAAGGCCGAGGGCTTCGACACCCGCGTCCTGCTGGGCCTCACGGCCGCGGTCTCCCCCGTCACCCTGGACACCGCGCTGGGCAAGCTGCGCGCCGCGGGCGTGGAACTGGCCGGGACGCTGGAGAACTGATCACGCGGCGACTGCGACGCGGCGGTCGCGCACGGCCAGCACCATGACGAGAACCGTGGCCACCAGGTAGAGGCCGAGAGCCGCCTCGGCGAGCGTGCCGAAGGCGCCGGCCGCGGCCTCCGACACCTGGGCATTGCCGGTCACCAGGCGGGCCAGCGGAACCCAGCGGTCGTGGGCGTTGTCGGTGAAATCGGCGATCGAACCGGAGAAGACGAACAAGGCCAGATCGGCCACCGCGAGCGCGGACAGGGTGCGCGCCCGCCACCGGGAAGGTTCGGTCGCCGACAGCAGGATCGTGGCCACGAGTAGCGGTGTACCGACCACCGCCATGAATGCCCAGCCGATGGGCGTGAAGAACAGAATGACGAGCCACCATCCGCCCACCAGGAATCGCACCGCCAAGGCCACCAACACCACGACCATCTGAATGCCCCACAGCAGACCGCGCATCACCCTCCACCTTTCCGAGTCGGTCACTTGTCTCGATCGACCCTTCCGAACTGCGGCTTCTTCCGGATGAGGCGAGCTACCCGATCGGGTGAGTAGTCCTACGCGGATCAGGCCGAGTGGCACGTTTCACGCCGGGCCGAGGTTTGCTCGGAGCTTGTCGGACAAGAGCAGTAATCTGGCGGCCGTGCCTGAACTCCCTCCCGTTCCCAAGCTGTTGGCCACCGCGGTGCAGGCGCTCGGGGGTAAGGAGCGAAAAGGCCAGCAGACCATGTCCGCGGCGGTGGCGCATGCCATCGATACCGGCGAGCATCTGGCCGTGCAGGCGGGGACCGGAACCGGGAAGTCGCTCGCGTATCTGGTGCCGAGCCTGCGGCACGCGGTGCGGACCGGGCGCACCGTCGTGGTGTCGACCGCCACCATCGCCCTGCAGCGGCAGCTGGTGGACCGGGACCTACCCCGGCTCTCCGAGGCCCTCTCGGGGGCGCTGGGCCGGGTGCCGCAGTTCGCGATTCTCAAGGGGCGCAACAACTATCTGTGCCTGAACAAGATCAATAGCGCGCTCACCGACGAACCCGCCGAGGCGGAGCTGTTCGACGCCTTCGCCATCTCCCGGCTGGGCCGCGAGGTGCAGCGCCTGCACGAGTGGGTGTCCGACACCGAGAACGGTGACCGCGACGAGCTCACCCCCGGCGTGAGCGACCGCGCCTGGCGGCAGGTGTCCGTGAGTTCCCGTGAGTGCATGGGCAAGTCGCGCTGCCCGTTCGGCCAGGACTGCTTCGCCGAGAAGGCGCGCGCGGAGGCCGGGCAGGCCGATGTGGTGGTCACCAATCACGCGCTGCTGGCCATCGACGCCATCAGCGGCATCCAGGTGCTGCCCGAGCACGATGTGGTGGTCATCGACGAGGCGCACGAACTGGTCGACCGGGTCACCGGCGTGGCCACCGCGGAACTCTCCACCGGCGCCATCAGCGCGGCCGCCAAGCGCTGCGCCAAGCTGATCGACGAGAAGGAAGTGGATCGGCTCGAAGGCGCGGCCGAGGCCTGGCACGGTCTGCTCGACGAGCTGAACCCCGGTCGCTGGGACCGGATGCCCGACGGCGCGGCCCCGGTGCTGGCGCTCATCCGCGATGCCGCCTGGAATGCGCGCACGGCCCTCAATCCGCAGGGTTCCGCAGCGCCGCAAGGAGATCCGGAGGGCGCGGCGGCCCGCAACCAGGCGCTGGCCGCCATCGAGGAGATCCACGATGCCGCCGTGCGCGTGCTCGAGACCTTCGACGAACCCGATCCGGCCGCGCACCGCGATGTGGTCTGGCTGGCCGCGGACGAGGTGCGTGGGGTCGCCCGCCGCACCCTGCACATGGCCCCGCTGTCGGTGGGCGGACTGTTGCGCAGCCGCCTGTTCGGTACCGCCACAGTCGTTTTGACGTCGGCGACGCTGCAGATCGGCGGTTCCTTCGACAATCTGGCCGTGACCTGGGGCCTGCCGCCGCAGTCGGCGAGCAAGGTGGATCCGGCGCTGGCCAACGGCGCGGAGGCGCCGTCGGACGATAAGAAGCTGAACTGGAATTCGGTGGACGTGGGCTCGCCGTTCGACCACGCCAAGTCCGGAATCCTGTATGTGGCAAAGCATCTGCCCGCACCGGGCCGCGACGGCCTGCCGCCCGCCTACCTGGACGAGATCGAGCGGCTCATGCTCGCCGCCGGCGGCCGCACGCTGGGCCTGTTCTCCTCCATGCGGGCGGCGAAGGCGGCCACCGAGCTGCTGCGCGAGCGCCTGGATACGCCGATTCTTTGCCAGGGTGACGATGCGACCGGCGCGCTGGTGCGGAAATTCGCGGAGGATTCGGAAACGTCACTGTTCGGCACGCTTTCGCTGTGGCAGGGCGTGGACGTTCCGGGGCCTTCGCTGAGCCTCGTTATCTTGGACCGCATTCCGTTCCCGCGACCGGATGATCCGCTGTTGGTGGCACGCCAGCGCGCGGTGGAATCGCGGGGCGGCAATGGTTTTCTCTCGATCGCCGCGAATCATGCGGCATTGCTGTTGGCGCAGGGCACGGGACGCCTGCTACGCAGCGTCGATGACCGCGGAGTAATAGCAATTCTCGATTCCCGGCTGGCCACGGCGCGCTATGGCGGATATCTCCGGGCATCGCTCCCGCCTTATTGGGAAACGTCCGATCCAGAGGTTGTGACAAAGGCTTTGGAGAGACTGACAAAGAGTGTCCCGCAAATGAAATCGAGCTTGTGAGAACAGTCACAGGGGTGTGACCTCACTTCCAATCAGAAGTAAATTGGCACTCGATACTCCGGTGACCCCCCAATTCCCACATCGGATGTGTCCGTCGTCCCCGCGCCAAGCCCTGCACGCGGCGCGGGGACCCAGAACTTCTTGGGAGACCGCCTATTTCACGGCGAGGGTGAGCAGGCCCGCCACGACGGCCAGCGCCACGGCTCCCGCTCCCCATACGATGCCCTGCCGCTGCCACGGCCGGCCGACATCCAGCGAGAACCGGCCCGGTCCGGTGAAGGCGATCGCGATCACCGCGAGGCCGTAGACCGTGGGCAGTTCCCATTGCGCGAAGCCGCCCTGCCAGGTGCTGTTGAACGCGTTCAGCATGGTGCCCAGTGCGATGGCGGCGGCCAGCGGCGTGAGCAGACCCAGGGCCAGCAGCAGGCCGCCGGTGATCTCGCTCAGGCCCGCGAGGGCGGCGAAGAACTTGCCGGGGTGGTAGCCCATGCCCTCGAAGGCGCCCGCGGTGGCATCCAGGCCGTACCCGTTGAACCACCCGAACAGTTTCTGGCTGCCGTGCACGGCGAGCAGGACGCCGAAGCCGACGCGGAGGACCAGGAGTCCGATGTCCGAGGCGCTGATATCGGCGGTGGCGATGCGGGCGGTGGATCGATCGGTAACGGCGGGTGCGGTCATCGGCGTTCTCCTCGACTATCGGTCTGCAATGGGCAGCGTCGAGTATAAGCGGACCGTGGTCCGAATTGCGAGACCAAACGGACCCCAGTCCGATTAGAGCCCGCCGATGTCCGGGCGGCCCCCGCTACTTCGCGAGGAACCAGAAGTAGGACAGGAACACCGCCATCAGCACCCACATCACCGGGTGCACCTCGCGCCCGCGCCCCTTCGCCACCATGACCACCGGGTAGAACAGCAGACCCATGGCGATGCCGTTGGCGATGGAGTAGGTCAGCGGCATCATCACCACGGTGATGAACGCCGGAATCGCGAGTTCCAGCTTGTTCCACTCGATCTCACCGAGCGAGCGGGCCATGAGCACGCCCACCACCATGAGCGCCGGCGCGGTCACCGCGGGCACGCCCGCGACCACCGCGAACAGCGGGAAGAAGAACATGGCGACGAGGAACCAGCCCGCGGTCGACACGGCGGTGAGGCCGGTGCGCCCGCCCGCGGACACACCCGCGGTGGATTCCACGTACGCGGTGGTGGTCGAGGTGCCGATGATGGCGCCCGCGGCGGTACCGATGGAGTCGGCGGCCAGGGCCTTGTCGGCGCGTTCGAGCTTGCCGTCCTTACCGAGCAGCCCGGCCTGGTTGGCGACACCGATCAAAGTGCCCGAGGCATCGAAGAAGTCGACGAACAACATGGTGAGCACCACGATGGCCATCTGCCCGTAGAAGGCGTCCGGCAGATGAATGATGGCCTGGCCGAAGGTCTTGTCGAGGCCGTGCGGCAGCGCGGCGACCGAGTCGGGCAGCTTCACCAGTCCGCAGACGATGCCCACGACGGTGGTCGAGAGGATGCCGTACAGCACCGCGCCGTGCCAGCCCAGCACCAGGAATACGACGGTCACCAGCAGGCCGAACACCGCGAGCAGGGTGGTGCCGTGGTGGAAGTTGCCCAGGTGCACGAAGGTGTCCGGATTGGACACCACGATGCCGGCGTTCTTGAGGCCGAGGAAGGCCACGAACAGGCCGATGCCGGCGCCGACGGCCAGCTTCATCTGCATGGGGATGGCGTCGATGATCTTCTCGCGGACCTTGGTGATGGCGAGCACGAAGAAGATGAGGCCGGAGAGCAGGGTGCCCGAAAGTGCTTCCTGCCAAGGGATTCCCATGGTCAGGATGACCGTGTACGCGAAGAAGGCATTCAGGCCCATGCCCGGCGCGAGCGCGACCGGGTACTTGGCCCACAGGCCCATGACCAGCGTGCCGACCACGGCGGCGACGGCGGTGGCGGTGAAGACCGCCTGCATGGGCATGCCCTTGGCGCCGAGTGCGCCGCCGGCGTGGTCGCCGAGGATCGCCGGGTTGACGGCGAGCACGTAGGACATGGCCAGGAAGGTCACGGTGCCGGCCATGAGCTCGCGCTTGACGGTGGACCCGTGCGCGCTGATGCCGAAGTACGCGTCGACGCGCCCCTTGGTGCGCGTGAGGACGTCGCTGGTCATTGTTGTGCTGTCTCCAGTCGGCGGGAGGATAGAGGTTGCCGTGGGCACCGTAGCTGGTCCGTACCGCCGGATTCGAACCCGGTGTGGCGAATCGTGAGCAATCGCACCTGGCTGTTCCTCGGTTTCCCGGCGCGACCTGCGCAATCAACCGGCAATTAAAATAGCTACCGGCCGGTAATTACAGAGCCTTGACCGGAACTGTCTGGGACGTTACAAATACGTAATCAGCCGGGGCTCGACAGGAACCGGCCCGCGAGAAGTTGCACGCCTGTGGTTACCGACATCATCGATGTGGTCGTGGAATTCGCGATCGCTCGCAAAGCAATCTGGGATGTGCTCGTCGAGCCACAGACCTACCCCCGGCTCTTCGCCGGTATCGGCGCCTGCGAACAACAGGACGCCACCGACGAGCACCCGACGCTGAACCTGCGGGTCGGCGGCGACGGCCTCGAGATCCGGGTGCTGCAGGTCCAGCTGCGCATCGGCCGCGAGGGCGACAGCTTCGAACTGCACTGCCCCGCGCACAGCAGTTTCGCCACCGTACGGTTGCGCGAAATGGGCGGAATGACAAGGGTTTACGTCACCTACTTCAAGGCGGCGCGGGTGCACCCGCTGCTCGAGCACCTGCCCAATCAGTCCGTCGTGTCGTGGACGATGGCGGGCCTGAAACGCGTCGAGGATCTGATCCAGGGCGCGCCCACCTCGGTCCTCGTCAATGGCGAGGACTCGCCGATGAAACTCCAGGCCGGGGTCGCCAAGCGCATGGTCATGTCCGGCGTGGTGCGCACCTTCCGGCCGGACGTGGGCCTGAAACAGCTGGGCAGCCTGGCGAAGTGGGGCTTCAGCCTGGCCGGCGGCTATGCCGCGGCGGCCGCGCACTCACCGCAGCAGGCCGCCATCGTCGACGACCGGTTCTCCAGCAGCTTCGAGCAATTGCATGCCCGCAGCAACGCGCTGGCGGGCGCGCTGACGGCCCTCGGCTTCGGCGGGACGACGATCGGGCTGTTGTGCCGCAACCACACCGGCATGGTCGAGTGCATGGTGGCGGCGGGCAAGGCCGGCGCCGACGCCGTATTGCTGAACACCGGGCTGCCCGCGCGGCAGATCGAGGAGATCGTGCAACGGCATTCGCTCTCGGCATTGTTCGTGGACAGCGAATTCGAGCAGCTGGTGCGTTATCTGCCGGCGGCGCTGCCGCGCTTCACCACCGACGAGCCGCCGTATCCGATACCGGGACGCAGCACGCTCGAGGATCTCATCGCCATGCGCCAGCTGCCGCAGAAGAAGCCGCCGCGGGCCGGTCGGCTGATCGTGCTCACCTCCGGCACCAGCGGGACGCCCAAGGGCGCGAAACGCCCGCACCCCAAGGGTTTCGGGACGGTGGCGGCGCTGCTGTCGCGGATCCCGTTCACCACCGGCGAGGTCATGTACGTGCCGTCGCCGCTGTTCCACACCTGGGGACTCGCGGCGCTGCAGATCTCCACCGCCATCCGGGCGACCGTGGTGCTGGGCGACCGTTTCGACGCCGAGGACTGCCTGCGGCGCATCGCCGAGCACCGGGTGACCGCGCTGATCGTGGTGCCGGTCATGGTGAATCGCATCCTGGATCTGCCCAAGCACGTCCGTGATCGCTACGACCTGTCCAGTCTGCGTGTGGTGGCCAGCTGCGGGGCGCCCATCGCCGGGGCGACGGTGCTGGGCTTCCTGGAGGCCTTCGGCGACGTGCTCTACAACATCTACGGTTCCACCGAGGTGTCCTGGGCGTCCATCGCGGATCCCGCGGACCTGCGCATGTCACCCACCACCGCGGGCCGCCCGCCGCTGGGCACCAGACTCGGTGTGCTGGGCCCGGATCGGCGGCCGCTGCCGGTGGGCCTGACGGGCCGCATCTTCGTCGGCAATCACATGCTGTTCGACGGCTATACCGACGCCACCCCGCCCGACGAGGCGGACGGCATGCTGGACACCGGCGATATCGGCTATCTGGACGCCTCCGGGAAGCTGTTCGTGGCCGGCCGGGACGACGAGATGATCATCTCCGGCGGCGAGAACGTCTTCCCGCGCGCGGTCGAGGAGGCGCTGTCGCATCTTCCGCAGGTCAGTGAGGTCGCCGTGGTCGGCGTGCCGGATCACGAGTTCGGTCAGCGGCTGGCCGCTTTCGTCGTGAAGCGCCCCGGTTCCGGGCTGGACTCGGAGATGATCCGCAATTACATCCGGCATCGGGTGAGCCGTTTCTCGGTCCCGCGCGATGTCACCTTCATGGACGCGCTGCCCCGCAACGCGACCGGCAAGATCCTCAAACGCACCCTGGTGGTACCCACCTGACCTGCGGCGGGACCATATCGCGCGGGTACAGTGCGAAGAGTCCGTTGACGACGAACCCGGGGGAAGACATCATGCTCATCTTCGGCTGGCGGCGTAGCTGGAGCAACCTCGCCATGATCACACTGTTGTGCGGGCACTGCCGCAATCCCAGTGCGCACACGCTGCGCCGGCTCTCCACCATGTTCACGATCTTCTTCATCCCGCTGATCCCGCTGGGCAGCAAGACCTATCTGCAGTGCACCTGGTGCGGCGCGCAGGTCCAGGTGCCCGCGCACGATGTGAACAACCTGCTGGCGCAGGCGCAGGCGCAGAGCATGCAGCCGGGCGTGCCCATGCAGCCGCGGCCCGCGGTGCCGGACACCCGCTGGCCGCAGCAGCCGTAGGTCTTACGGGCTGGGGGTCGCGATCAGGCCCAGCTCCGCATCCGAGGCGAGCAGCGGGTGATGCGGCAGGATGCGGATCGTGTAGCCGACCGCGCCGGACAGCGGCACGGGGGCCTCGACCGTGAAAAGATGTGTGCCCGAATCGGTTCCGGCGTGCGTCATGGGGATGGTGTGCACGTCGGAGAGGTCGTCGCTGGGTGATACGCGGCCCAGGGCGGCCTGCACCGAGACGTCGGACGGGGCCAGGCCGCCGAGATCGATGCGGGCGCGCAGCGCCAGGGTGGCGCCGATGACCGGGGTGTCCGGCAGGCCGGAGCTGTCCACGTGCAGGACTTTCACCGCGGGCCAGGCGGATTCGATGCGGCGGCGGTATTCGGAGAGCTCCCGCGCGCCCTTGAAATCGTCGGCCGAGACGGCCGCGTAACCCGCGGCGGCAGGGGCGTAGTAATCGACGGCGTAATCGCGAACCATCCTGGACGCCAGCACCTTCGGGCCGAGAGTGCGCAGGGTGTGGCGGACCATCTCCATCCAGCGGATGGGCAGGTCGTCGTGGTCGCGGTCGTAGAAGCGCGGCAGTACCGCGCGTTCCAGCAGTTCGTAGAGGGCCGAGGCCTCGAGGTCGTCGCGGCGGTGGTCGTCGCGGACGCCGTCGGCGGTCGGGATGGCCCAGCCGTTCTCGCCGTCGTACATCTCGTCCCACCAGCCGTCGCGGATGGAGAGATTGAGGCCGCCGTTGAGCGCGGATTTCATGCCCGAGGTGCCGCACGCCTCCAGCGGGCGCAGCGGATTGTTCAGCCAGACATCGCAACCCCAGTACAGGTAGCGGGCCATGGACATGTCGTAGTCGGGCAGGAAGACGATGCGATGCCGCACCGCCGGATCGTCGGCGAACCGCACCACCTGCTGGATGAGCGCCTTACCGCCGTCGTCGGCCGGATGGGACTTGCCCGCCACCACCAGCTGCACCGGATGCTCCGGATCCAGCAGCAGGGCGCGCAGGCGTTCCGGATCGCGCAGCATGAGGGTGAGGCGCTTGTAGGTGGGGACGCGGCGGGCGAAGCCGACGGTCAGCACGCGTGGATCGAAGACCTCGTCGATCCAGCCGAGTTCGGCGGGCGCGGCGCCGCGCTCCAGCCACGACTTCCGCAACCGGCGGCGCACCTCACCGACCAGGATGCCGCGCAACGCATTCCGGGTCGACCACAGTTCGCCCAGGTCCGCGTCGCACAGCCGCTCCCAGCCGCGCGCCTCCTCCACCAGTTCGGCGCCGACGAGTTCACGGGCCTTGTCGATCCATTCGCGCGCCGCCCAGGTGGGCGCGTGCACGCCGTTGGTGACCGAGCCGATCGGCACCTCGCCGGTATCGAAGCCGGGCCACAGCGGTGCGAACATGCCGCGGCTGACCTCACCGTGCAGCTTCGACACGCCGTTGGCGCGCTGGGCGAGTCGCAGGCCCAGGTGCGCCATGTTGAATACCGACGGATCGGCCTCCCGGCCCATCGCCAGGATGCGGTCCACCGAAACACCCGGCAGCAGCAGCGATTCCCGCTCCCCGTGCGCGCCGCCGAAGTAGCGGCGCACCAGCGCGCTCGCGAAACGGTCGATGCCGGCGGGGACCGGGGTGTGCGTGGTGAACACGGTGCCCGCGCGCACGGCGGTCAGGGCGGCGTCGAAATCCATTCCCGCGGTCATGAATTCGCGGATGCGCTCGATACCGAGGAAACCGGCGTGGCCTTCGTTCATATGGAAGACGTCCGGATCGGGCAGGCCGTTGGCGCGGGTGTAGGCGCGCACCGCGCGCACGCCGCCGACACCGGCGAGGATCTCCTGCTTGATGCGGTGGTCCTGATCGCCGCCGTACAGGCGGTCGGTGACGGCGCGCAGTTCCGGGTCGTTGTCGGCGATATCGGAGTCCAAGAGCAGCAAGGGGATTCGCCCCACCTGCGCGATCCACACCCGGGCCCGCAGGACGCGCCCCTCGGGCATGGCCACGTGGATGAGCACCGGCGAACCGGCCGTATCCTCTCCCGCCCCGCCACCCCCGCCGGTGAGCAGCCGCAGCGGCTGGCCCTGCGGGTCCAGCGCCGGGTAGTGCTCGGCCTGCCAGCCGTCCGCGGTCAGCGACTGCCGGAAATAGCCTGAGCGGTACAGCAATCCGACGCCGATCAGCGGCAGACCCAAGTCGGACGCGGACTTCAGATGGTCGCCCGCCAGAATGCCGAGTCCACCGGAGTAATTGGGCAGCACCTCGGTGACACCGAACTCCATGGAGAAATAGGCGATCCCCCGCGGCCCGGTCTGCTGCTTCTGGAACCAGCGCGGCCGCGTCAGATAGTCCTTCAGATCGGCCGCCGCCGCATCCACCCGCCGCGTATACGCCTCGTCCGCGGCCAGTTCGTCCAGCCGTTCGGCGGGCACCTCGCCCAGCATCCGCACCGGATCATGCTCGACCTCGGCCCACAACGCCGGATCCAATTCACTGAAGACGTCCTGCGTAGGACCGTCCCAGGACCAGCGCAGATTGGTCGCCAGTTCGGTCAGCGCGGACAACCGCTCGGGCAGATGGGCGCGCACGGTGAAACGACGCAGGGCTTTCACTCTGCTCATTCTGCCCTCCGCTCCGCTCCGGGCGGGTTCGCGGCCCCGAAGTCTCGATTCTTCCCTCCCTCCGCTCAGTCCAGAATCGAGCCGGCCGCGAACCATGAGCGTGAGCCGCCCCTGCGCGAGCATCCCGTAGGCAACCGATAACGTGTTTCATATGAGCGAGCAGCAGGTCGAGGCAGATCCGGCCCAAGAGCATCACGAGGGCGGATTTCGGCCTATCGAAACCCTGGCCCGCGACAATTCCGTCGGTGGACCGCACTACGGGGAGTTCATCGAGCAGGTGCGCACGCTCATGGACCATGTGCGGCTCGCCGATCCGAGCGATGAGCTCGCGCTGGAGGCCATCGACACGCTGAAGGCGCTGAACGCCAAGCTCGGCGCGGCGGTGGGCGCGGAATGGGACGCGCCCGCCTGGCATCGCACCGATCTGCCCGCGCGCGGCAACATCACGCTGCCGCCGTTCCTGGTCGACAAGGTGTCGCGGGAGGGCGTGCACGCGCGCATCACCTTCCGCACCTTCCACCTGGGCGGTAACGGCGCGGCCCACGGCGGGCACATCGCGCTCGGCTTCGACGACCTGCTGGGCATGACCGCGGCCGTGCACACCCGGGCCGTCACCCGTACCGCCTTCCTGCACGTCGACTACCGGTCCATCACCCCGCTGAACACGGAACTGACCGTGCACGGCTGGGTGGAGAAGTGGGAGGGCCGCAAGGTGTTCGTGCGCGCCACCCTGCACGACGGCGACCGGCTGTGCGCCGAGGCGCACGGGCTGTTCCTGCTGCTGAAGCAGGGCCAGCAGTAGCCGACCCGGTAAGTTCTACTTCGTGACCGGCCGCATCGCCATCGATGACACCGCCCCCGCGATACCCGGCGGTCGGCCCGCCAAAGCCGTGGCCGGGGAGGTCTTCCCGGTACGCGCGGTGGTGTGGCGGGAGGGACACGATGCCGTCGCGGCCACGCTGGCGGTGCAAGCGCCCGGTTCGTCGCGCACCCAGCGCATCCGGATGAGCCCGGAATATCAGCCGGACGTGTTCAATGCCGTGTTCACGCCGGGCAAGCCGGGCCTGTGGACCTACCGCATCGAAGGCTGGAGCGACCCCTTCACCACCTGGCGCAGTGCCGTCGAGGCGAAACTCGGCGTCGGGCAGAGCGCCGCCGACCTCGCCAATGATCTGGAACTCGGCGCGCGCCTGCTGGATCGGGCCGCGCAGGCAGTGCCGAAGAAACAGTGGGAGATCCTGCACGCCGCCGCGACCGCCCTGCGCAGCGATACCCAGCTCCCCGCCCGCGTCGCGGCCGCGTTCAGCGCCGAGGTGAGCGAGATCCTGCGCGCGAATCCCTTGCGCGAGTTGGTGACCCACGGACCCTTACACAAGGTGCTGGTGGAGCGGCCGCGCGCCCTCTACGGCTCCTGGTACGAATTCTTCCCCCGTTCAACCGGCGGCTGGGACGCGGACGGGAAGCCGGTGCACGGCACCTTCGCCACCGCCGCCGCCGATCTGCCGCGCATTGCCGCCATGGGTTTCGACGTGGTGTACCTGCCGCCCGTGCATCCCATCGGACGGGTGAATCGCAAGGGCCGCAACAACTCCCTGACCGCCGGACCCGACGATGTGGGCTCGCCGTGGGCCATCGGCGCCGCCGAGGGCGGGCACGACGCCATCCTGCCGGCGCTGGGCACCGAGGCCGACTTCGCCGATTTCGTCTCCGCCGCACGGGATCTGGGCATGGAGGTCGCGCTCGACCTGGCCTTGCAGTGCGCACCCGATCATCCGTGGGTGACCGCGCACCCGGAATGGTTCAACACCCTGCCGGACGGCACCATCGCCTACGCCGAGAACCCGCCCAAGAAGTACCAGGACATCTATCCGCTCAACTTCGACAACGATCCGGACGGGTTGTACGCCGAGGTGCTGCGGGTGGTACGGCACTGGATCCGGCTGGGCGTCACCATCTTCCGCGTCGACAACCCGCACACCAAACCGGCCGACTTCTGGGAGTGGCTGATCGCGCGGGTCCGGCAGGACCATCCGGACATCATCTTCCTGTCCGAGGCGTTCACCCGGCCCGCGCGACTGTACGGGCTGGCGCGGCGCGGGTTCAGCCAGTCCTACACCTACTTCACCTGGCGCGTCCACAAGCACGAGATCGCCGAGTTCGGAATGGAATTGGCGGCCAAGGCCGACGAGGCGCGGCCCAACCTGTTCGTGAACACCCCGGACATCCTGCACGAGAGCCTGCAGCACGGCGGCCCGGGCATGTTCGCCATCCGCGCGGTGCTCGCCGCGACCCTCGGCCCGACCTGGGCCGTGTACTCCGGCTTCGAACTGTACGAACATCAAGCCGCGCAGCCGGGCAGCGAGGAATACCTGGACTCGGAGAAATACGAACTTCGCCCCCGCCGCTTCGCCGAAGCCGCCGCCCGCGGTGAATCGCTGGAGCCGTGGCTGACCCGGCTCAACGAGATCCGCCGCGCGCATCCGGCGCTGCAGCAGTTGCGCTGCATCCACTTCCACCACGTCGACAACGACGCCCTGCTCGCCTTCTCCAAAATGGATCCGACCACCGGCGACGCCGTACTGATCGTGGTGAACCTCAACCCCTTCGGCGCGGAACAGGGCATGGTGGCCCTGGATCTGCCCGCCATCGGCCGGGAATGGCACGACCGGCCCGTGGTGTACGACGAGATCTCCGGCGAGGAATACCACTGGGGCCGCAGCAATTACGTGCGCCTCGACCCGGCGCACGCGGCCGCCCACATTCTCGTGCTGCCCCCGGTGCCGGCCACCGCCCGCACCGAGCTCGCCTTCCGGCGGTCGTTCCACTGATGGACAGACGCGACCTCATGCTGCTCGCGGCGGGCACCCACCCGGACCCGCACACCGTGCTGGGCTCGCATCCGCATCGCGGCGGGACGGTGCTCCGGGTGCTGCGCCCGCACGCGGACACGGTGCACGCGCGCGTCGGCGAGACGGATCATCCACTCACCCATATCGATCACGGCGTGTTCGAGGCCGTACTGCCGTTCCCGGAACTGTGGGACTACCGCATCGTCACCTCGTATCCGGGCGGGCGCACCACGGTGGACGCCGACGGCTACCGATTCCTGCCCACGCTCGGCGAATTCGATCTGCATCTGCTCGGCGAGGGCCGGCACGAACGACTGTGGGACGTGCTCGGCGCGCATCCGCGGCGCTATCGCACCCTCGACGGGGAGGTGGCGGGCACCTCGTTCGCGGTGTGGGCCCCGAATGCCCGCGGGGTGGCGGTGATCGGCGATTTCGACGGGTGGACCGGCAATACCGCGCCCATGCGACGACTCGGCGGGTCCGGAGTGTGGGAACTGTTCCTGCCCGGGCTCGGGGCGGGCGCGAAGTACAAGTACCGGGTGCACGGGGCGGACGGCCGCATCGTCGACCACGCGGACCCGCTCGCCTTCGCGACCGAGATCCCGCCCGCCACCGCCTCCGTCGTGGCGGAGAGCGGATTCGAATGGGGTGACGCGCAGTGGGTCCGGGAGCGCGAACGCCGCGATCCGACCCGCTCCCCCATGAGCATCTACGAAGTGCACCTGGGCTCGTGGCGGCCGGGGCTCGGGTATCGCGAGCTCGCCGATCAGCTCGCCGAATACGTTGGGGCCCAGGGCTTCACGCACATCGAACTGCTGCCCGTCGCCGAGCATCCGTTCGGCGGGTCCTGGGGCTATCAGGTCACCTCGTACTTCGCGCCCACCGCCCGCTTCGGCGCCCCCGACGATTTCCGGGCCTTCGTGGACCGGCTGCACCGGGCCGGAATCGGCGTACTCCTGGACTGGGTGCCCGCGCATTTCCCGCGCGACGAATGGGCTCTCGCGCGCTTCGACGGCACTCCCCTCTACGAGCACCCGGACCCGCGCCGCGGGGAGCAACTCGACTGGGGCACCTATGTTTTCGACTTCGGCCGGCCCGAAGTACGGAACTTCCTGGTCGCCAACGCGCTGTTCTGGATCGAGGAATTCCATATCGACGGACTGCGCGTGGATGCCGTCGCGTCCATGCTCTACCTCGACTATTCGCGCCCCGACTGGGAGCCGAACATACACGGCGGGCGCGAGAATCTCGAGGCGGTGGCCTTCCTGCAGGAGATGAACGCCACCGTGCACAAGCAGCATCCGGGCGTGGTGACCGTCGCCGAGGAATCCACCACCTGGCCGGGCGTCACCCGATCCACCGAGGTCGGCGGGCTCGGCTTCACCATGAAATGGAATATGGGCTGGATGCACGACACCCTCGGGTATCTGGGCCACGATCCGGTGCACCGCGCCTGGCACCACAACGAGGTCACCTTCTCCCTCACCTACGCGTGGAGCGAGAACTACGTACTGCCCATCAGTCACGACGAAGTGGTGTACGGCAAGGGCACGCTGTGGACCCGCATGCCCGGCGACGACTTCGCCAAGGCGAGCGGGGTGCGCGCACTGCTCGCTTACATGTGGGCGCATCCCGGTAAGCAATTGCTGTTCATGGGGCAGGAATTCGGTCAATTCCGGGAGTGGAACCACGATCTCGGATTGGACTGGCACGAGCTGGACAATCCGCTGCACCGCGGGATCGGGCGGTTCGTCACCGATCTCAACCTGCTCTACCGGGCCACCCCGGCCTTGTGGAGTCAGGACACCTCACCCGGCGGCTACTCGTGGATCGACGCCGATGACCGGAACAACAATGTGCTGTCGTTCCTGCGTTACGGCGCAGGCGATTCCGTACTCGCGTGCGTGTACAACTTCTCCGGCAGCCGGCTCGACGACTACCGCATCGGACTCCCCGAATCCGGCGCCACCGCCTGGCGGGAACTGCTCAGCTCGGACGCGATCGCCTACGGCGGCAATGGAATCGGCAATCAAGGCGAGATTCCCGTGGAAGCCGTTCCATGGCACGGCCGCCCCGTTTCACTGCGCCTGACGCTTCCGCCGCACGGCGCGGTCTGGCTGGCTCAGGCCTTCCAGTCGGGCGAACGGCCCAGCAGCGCCAAGATCTGATCGAGCGTCGAACCGCCCGTCGACTCGATGATGGGCGCGAAGGACGCACCCGGCTGCGTGCGCATCTCACCACCCGGAACAGCCTGCGCGATCAACAGCGCCGCCGACAGCAGTTCCTCGTCGAAATCGAGCTTCACACCCAGGCTCGCCGCCATGTCCCACGAGTGCACGACGTAGTCGACGAAATGGAAGCTGATGCCCAGATTCGCGGGAATCACCAGGTCGGGCATGATCTCCGGCACCGGGAAGCTGCGCTCCAGCACGCCGGACTCGGCGAACGCGGTCAGCACGTGCGCGGCCGACGCCCGGTATTCCGCGATCGGATCGGCGCCGAGCGGGCGCGGCTTCCACACCGCGAGATCGCTTTCGCCGCGCGAAGCGGCCGCGAAGCCGTAGTGCTGGCCGATGTTGTGCTCCAGCAGATCTCGCAAGGTCCACTCCGCGCAGGGGGTCGGCCGGTCGAGATCCGCGGGGGTGATCTGATCGACCACCTCGATGCTCGTCCGGACCGCCTGCGCGTCCAGCACGATGAGTTCCTGTCCCGATGCCAGCAATTCGTCATACGATGTATATGTCATACGCTCGAGCTTATCATAAGCTCTAGCTTATTAACTAGGACCTGGAGGGGCCAGAGCCCACCAGGTGAGGGCCGCGCCCAGCAGCGAGAGCACGGCGAACGCCAGGCCCAGGTGATGAAAACCCGTGGTCAGTCCGGCAGTCAGCGCGCCCGCGAAAGCCGGATCGAGGTGGCCCTGCACGGCCCGCGCAGCGGACTCGCGTGGCACGGCCGCCGCGGCGAACGACAACATCGCGGCCACCGACATCCAGCCGACCGCACTCGCCGCGATGAAACCGTACGAGCACCGCCAGACTCGCGGTGAACACGATCAGCCCGAACCAGTCCAGTCCGGGGTGGGAAGCATTGCGCGACTCGGGAATCCGTAGCGCCCACCACGAGGCCTGGAACCCGCTGGGCGCCGCCCTCATCGCGGACTTCCCGAATCTGCCACCGCGCGAACGGAATATGGCGCGCCGGATCTTCCTCGAGCCGGAGGCCCGCACCGTCCATCCGGACTGGGACGAGGCGGCCCGCAGCACCGTCGGCATGTTGCGGATGGCCGTCGGCCGCGCGCCCGGCGACCCTCGCCTACTGCGCCTGATCGGCGAATTGACGGCCGGCAGCAGCGAATTCGGGCGGCTCTGGGCTACCCGGTATGTGCACGAGAAGAGCCACGGCCCGAAGCGCTTTCACCACCCGGTCGTCGGCGAGATCGCGCTGCGCTACGAGACCTTCCACCTCGCCGGCCTCGAAACCGTCCTGCTCGTCACCTACGCGCCCGAGCCCGGCAGCCCCGCCGCGGCGGCCCTGGAGCAACTGCGGAAACAGGCACGCCACGAGTAGTCGCGGGCGTATGGTGCGGAGACCGAACCGCTAGGTGGGGAGGCGCAGATGAGCGCGCAAACCAAGATCACACTGGACGAATCGGCCATACCGCGGCGCTGGTACAACGTGGTGCCGGATCTGCCGGAGCCGCCGCCACCGCCCCTGCATCCCGGTACCGGGCAGCCGGTCGGGCCGGAGGATCTCGCCCCGCTGTTCCCGATGGAACTCATCCGGCAGGAAGTCAGCGCGGACCGGTACCTCGACATCCCCGACGAGATCATCGACGTCTACCGGCTGTGGCGGCCGACGCCGCTGTACCGGGCACGCCGGCTCGAGAAGGCGCTCGGCACACCCGCGCACATCTATTACAAATACGAAGGTGGCTCCCCCGCCGGGTCGCACAAGCCGAATACCGCTGTGCCGCAAGCCTTCTACAATGCCGCCGAGGGCACCCGGCGGCTCACCACCGAAACCGGGGCCGGGCAATGGGGTTCCGCGCTCGCCTTCGCCTGCGCGCAATACGGGCTCGACTGCGAAGTGTGGATGGTACGCGCCTCCTACGACCAGAAACCGCACCGGCGCACCCTCATGCAGACCTGGGGCGCCAGCGTGCACCCGAGCCCCTCGACACTGACCTCGGCGGGCGCGAAAATCCTTGCCGACCACCCGGATTCGCCGGGCAGCCTCGGCATCGCCATCAGTGAAGCCGTGGAAATCGCCGCCGCACACGCCGATACCCGATACGCGCTGGGCAGCGTGCTCAATCATGTACTGCTGCATCAGACCGTCATCGGCGAGGAAGCGCTGAACCAGTTCGCGGCCGCGGGCGAACGGATGCCCGATCTGATCGTCGGCTGCACCGGCGGCGGCTCCAACTTCGCGGGCCTGTTCCTGCCGTTCCTGCGCGAAAAGCTCGCGGGCCGGGCGAATCCCGTCATCCGGGCCGTCGAACCCGCCGCATGTCCTTCCTTCACCCGCGGTATCTACGCGTACGACTTCGGCGACACCGCCGGTTTCACGCCACTGCTCAAGATGCACACGCTCGGGCACGATTTCATCCCCGATCCGGTGCACGCCGGCGGGCTGCGCTATCACGGCATGTCGCCGCTGCTCTCGCACATCTACGAACTCGGCCTGTTCGAAGCGGTGGCCAAACAGCAGCGCGAATGCTTCGCCGCCGCGGTCACCTTCGCGCGCGCCGAAGGCATCCTGCCCGCACCCGAACCCTCGCACGCTCTCGCCGCCGTCATCGAAGAAGCGAAGCGCTGCAAGGAAACCGGTGCAGAGAAGGTGCTGCTGACCGCGCTCTGCGGGCACGGGCACTTCGACATGACCGCGTACGAGCGCTATCTCGCGGGGGACATACCCGATTTCGAACTGCCGCAAGAACGTATCGACAGCGCACTGGCCGGCCTGCCCAGGTTCGGCTGAGCTGCCCCCAGGATCGGTGGCCGGAAAACTATGGTCGCCCGGCCTTTTACCCCATCGTGATAGGAACTAAACCAGCGGCGTCGCAACCGAATGGAACTAAATCACTGATGGGATTGAACTGCATGAAGAAGCTGGGCACCTTCGCGCTCGTCGCCGCTGCCGCCACCGCCGTGATCGGCGCGGGTGCGGGCGCGGCCTCCGCCGACGTCGTCACCGCACAGCCGGTCGTCGCCCCCGGCGAGCCGAACCCCGCGGGCCCGTCCACCGGCTCCTCGGACATTCTCACCAACCTGGTGAAGTCGTTGTCCTCCGGTAGCGGCACCACCACCAAGTAAGAACGAGGGTCCCACTCGCGGGGAAGTGGGACCCTTTCGCGGTCCGGAAACCGCTACGGCACAACGAGAATCGTCAGTAGAGCGCCGCCGCCAGCTTGCGGCGGGCGGCCACCACGATCGGCTCGGCCGGATCGAACAGCTCGAACAGTTCCAGCAGATGGGTGCGGACCCGGGTGCGATCATCACCCGCGGTGCGCTTGACCTGCGCGATGAGGCGATCGAACGCGGCCTCCGGCTGCTGATTGAACATCTCCAGATCGGCGGCCGCCAGCGCGGCGTCCAGATCGGACGGATCGGCATCGGCCTTGGCCTGCAACGCCGGATCCAATTCCTGTACGCGGCCGATGAACTGCACCTGCCGCAGCGCCGCCTTGGCCTCCGTATTGCCGGGCTCGGCATTCAGGATCGCCTTGTATGCGGCCTCGGCGGTATCGAAATCGCCTCGCTCCAAAGCTTCTTCGGCGGCCACGAAACGCGGATCCTCCGGCACCTCCGGCTCGGCGTCCTCCGCCACGCCACCCACGCCGGGCAGCTTGCCGCGCACCGCGTCCACCACGGCGGCGACCCACTGCCGCACCTGCTCCTCCGGCTGATTACCGGTGAAGTCCGCCAGCGGCTGACCCGCGGCGACGGCGATCACGGTCGGAATGCCCTGGACGCCGAACGCCTGCGCGATGCGCATGTTCGCCTCGGCCTCGATGGCGGCCAGATCCCAGTCACCACCGGATTCGTCGACCAGCTTCTCCAGCAGGCGCACCAGTTCGACACTGCCCGGGCTGCGCTGCGAATACAGCGCCACCACCACGGGCACCTGGGTCGAACGGCGCAGCACCTTGGTCTCGAAATCGGCCTCGGTGACGGTATGCCCACCGGGCACGTCCGCGGCGGCCGGCTGCTTCAGGGCGGACAGGTCCACCGCGCCGGACATGGCGGCGGCTGCGGCGGCGGAAGGGCGTCGTGCAGGTCGAGTCACGACATCCAGTCTGTCACGAAGCGGCGGCGGCCGGGGTGGCGCCTTGGCTCAGCTCGCCGAGCTGTCCGGTGCGGATCGCCCAGCGCTCGAAGAAGACCGAGGAGAACGGAACCACCGACGACAGCAGCGCGAGCCCGGTGGTCTTACCCGGCCACTCGTACTCACGCGACGCCAGCAGGCAGCTGATCGCATACGCCAGGAAGATCAAGCCGTGCAGCATGCCGAAAACCATGACCGGCCACTTGATCGGCTGATCGGCGATGCCCAGCGCATCCGCGCGCTTCAGCGCCGACCCGATGAACAACAGCACCCACGACGGAACCTCAGCGATACTGAAGAACCGAACGCGCTTACCGACCGTGGACAGGTCGAAGAGATCACCCATGGCGACCATTCTGCCGTAATACCTACGACACCTTGTAGTGGACCTGGTCACACGCGCTTGACCAAGCGCGGAGCGAAGCTCGGGGGCAGGCCCCCGAACCCCCGGAAGGAGGGGGGAGCGGGGGCCGAGCCCCCGAACCCCCAGAAAGACGAGAAGGGGTGAAGCGGGGGCTAAGCCCCCGAACCCCCTTACCGGGGCGAGCCCCGGACCCCGGACCGAGCCGGCCGCAGTCCCTTCCGCTAGCTGACGCGGATGATGAGGGCGTCGCCCTGGCCGCCGCCGCCGCAGAGGGCGGCTGCGCCGATGCCGCCGCCGCGGCGCTTCAGTTCGAGGGCGAGGTGGAGGAGGATGCGGGCGCCGGACATGCCGAGGGGGTGGCCGATGGCGATGGCGCCGCCGTTGACGTTGACCTTCTCGGGGTCGATGCCGAGCTTGCGGGTGGAGGCGATGCCTACCGCCGCGAAGGCTTCGTTGATTTCGACCAGGTCGAGGTCGGCGGGCGAAATGCCTTCCTTCGCACAGGCTTTCAGGATGGCGTTGGCGGGCTGGTCCTGCAGGGTGGAGTCGGGGCCGGCGACGACGCCCGCGGCGCCGATCTCGGCGATCCAGGTGAGGCCCAGTTCCTCGGCCTTGGTCTTGGACATGACCACGACCGCGGCCGCGCCGTCCGAGATCTGCGAGGCGGAGCCGGCGGTGATGGTGCCGTCCTTGCGGAAGGCCGGGCGTAGCTTGCCCAGCGACTCCGCGGTGGTGTCGGCGCGAATGCCCTCGTCCTCGCTGAAGAGGATCGGGTCACCCTTGCGCTGCGGGATGGCGACCGGGGTCACCTCGTCCTCGAAGACGCCGTTCTTCCAGGCGGCCGCGGCCTTCTGGTGTGAGGCGGCCGCGAAGGCGTCCTGATCCGCGCGGCTGATGTGATCGGCGTCGTTGCGCTGCTCGGTGAGCGCGCCCATGGCCTGGTCGGTGAAGATGTCGTGCAGGCCGTCGTACGCCATGTGGTCGCGCAGGGTGACATCGCCGTACTTGAAGCCCTCGCGGGACTTCTCCAGCAGGTGCGGCGCGCGGGTCATGGACTCCTGACCACCGGCCACCACGATCTCGTACTCACCGGCGCGAATCAGCTGATCCGCCAACGCGATTGCATTGATACCGGACAAACACACCTTGTTCAGCGTGAGCGCCGGGACATCCATCGGAATCCCCGCGGCCACCGCGGCCTGCCGCGCCGGGATCTGCCCCGCGCCCGCGGTGAGCACCTGGCCCATGATCACGTAGTCGACCTGATCGGGCCGGACCCCGCCCTTCTCCAGGGCCGCCTTGATGGCGACGCCGCCCAGATCGGAGCCGCTGAAATCCTTCAGCGATCCGAGCAGCCGGCCCACCGGGGTGCGCGCGCCGGAGACGATGACGGTGGTTGTCACGATGAGGCCTCGCTTACGTCGTAATGTGCTGCTCCGCCAACCTTCGGAGCCCTTACCCAACGGTAACCCGCGCGTACGCGTGCCCACTATGTGGGTGTTCGCTACCTTCGTTGGTGTGAGCACCACCGAGAACACCGAATTCATCCCCGCGGAATACGTCACGGCTATCGATCATGTGGGTATCGCCGTGCCGGATCTCGATTCCGCGGTGGCCTGGTACCGAGACAATCTCGGGATGATCGAGACGCATCGCGAGATCAACGACGCGCAGGGCGTTCACGAGGCGATGCTGTCGTATGCGGCCGCACCGGAAGGCTCTGTTGCCCTGCAGTTGCTGGCTCCGTTGACCGAAGCGTCCACGATCGCCAAGTTCATCGACCGAAACGGGCCTGGCCTGCAGCAGCTTGCATACCGGGTCACCGATGTGGAAGCCGTCTCCGCACATCTGCGTGAACGGGGCTTGCGTTTGCTGTACGAGGCGCCCCGCCCCGGAACGGCTGGTTCCCGCATCAATTTCATCCACCCCAAGGATGCTGGCGGTGTGCTGGTCGAACTGGTCGAACCGGCGGCGAAATCTACTCACTAGTACCGGGTTCCACGACCCTAAAGAGGCTGTAACAACATTCGCGGTCGGGTCACCATCAGTGGTCGGCAGGCTGTAGTTTGTGGGGCATGTCGTCCACTGAGCCCGATCGTAATCGCTTCGTTGCTCTGCCCTTTACCGTCGTGCGGAAGGGGTATGACCGTGATGAGGTGCGTAACTACTTCGACCGTTTCGATGCCGAGCTAAGGGTCACCGCAACCGATCGCGATGCCGCCGCTGCCCAGGCCCGCAACCTGGCAGCCCAGCTCGAGGACGCGCGAGACGAGATCGACGAGCTCCGCAAGGAGGTCGACCGGCTGTCCGTGCCGCCCACCACGGCCGAGGGCATGTCCGATCGTATCTCCCGCATGCTGCGCCTGGCCTCCGACGAGGCGTCCGAAGTCCGTGCCCAGGCTCAGGCCGAAGCAGCGGAGATGATTTCGATCGCCGAGCAGCAGGCGACCGAAATGCGTGGCAAGTACGAATCGCTGCTCTCCGAAACCAAGGAGAAGCGCGAGGCCCTCGAAATCGAATTCGAGCAGACCCTCGCCAATGCGCGTTCCGAGTCGGCCAAGATCGTCGACGCCGCCAACGCCGAGGCCGACCGCCTCACCAAGGAGTCCGAGGCCAAGCGCAAGGCCACGCAGCAGGACTTCGAGGTCACCATGGCCGAGCGCCGCACCAAGCTCACCCGCGCCATGGAAGAGCTGGAGGCCACCTCGCGCGCCGAGGCCGCCCAGCGCATCAAGGACGCCACCGACGAGGCCAACCGCCTCATCACCTCGGCGACCCAGACCGCCGATCGAAAGATCGCGCACGCCAAGGAACTCGCCGAGGAAATGCGCGTCCTCCGCGGCCGCGTCCTGGCCCAGCTGCTCGGTATCCGCGGCCAGCTCGACTCCGTGCCGGCCATGCTCGCCGCCGTCAACCGCGAAAGCGAACTCCTCGACGGCGCCCCCGAGCAGCGCTCCCTCAGCAAAGGCGGCCGCAAGGCCATCTCCGACGCCCGTGATGACGACGAGATCGTCGACGAACGCGAAAACGCCGACATCTCAGGCTAATCCCCCCAACGGGCGACAACCCACCACCCGAAGGCCGCTTCCACCTGGAAGCGGCCTTCCTTATGCCCCAGGCCCTTTCACCACGACAAGGGTCACGACCATCTGCGAGTGATGGTGCGGGTGTTCCGGCCCTTCCAGCAGCCGGTGTGCCAGTGCCGGCGATCGTCCTCGCCGCCGTACGCCGCCCACGCGACTATGTGCGCCACCCCCGGCGGGATCTCGTGATCACAGCCGGGGCAGCGGTAGGTCTTGGTGGCGCGGGTGCCCGGAACCGTCCGCACGATGAACGTCTCGTCACCCGGACCGGACTCGGTGCGGCCGAAGACGTCGCCGAGGGGACGCGGGTCCTGCTGGGACCGCGCGCCGGGGGCGTTGGGGCGGGGTTTCCGGCGGGGCATGGTTCGAGGTTAGAACAAGCGGAATTCGTCGCTCTCGGTGCCACGGAGGGCGTTGTAATCCAATGTCAGGCATCGGATTCCACGGTCGGTCGCGAGGGTCTTCGCCTGCGGCTTGATCTGCTGGGCGGCGAACACCCCGGTCACGGGGGCCAGCAGGGGGTCGCGGTTCAGGAGTTCCAGGTAGCGGGTGAGCTGTTCGACGCCGTCGATCTCGCCGCGGCGCTTGATCTCCACCGCCACCGTCGAACCGTCCGCATCCCGGCAGAGAATGTCAACGGGGCCGATGGCCGTCATGTATTCACGGCGGATGAGCGAATAACCCGCGCCCAGAGTTTCGATGTGCTCGGCCAGCAACTCCTGCAGATGCGCCTCCACACCGTCCTTCACCAAACCCGGATCCACACCCAGTTCGTGATGCGAATCGAGCTCGATGTCCTCGACCGTGATCCGCAGTTCCTCACCGGCCTTATTGGTGACAACCCACAGTTTGCCGGTCCCGGAATCGGATTCGCGTTCTTCCAGCCAGCACGGCGGACTCATCCAATTGAGTGGTTTGTAGGAACCACCGTCGGAATGGACGAGCACCGAACCGTCCGCTTTCATCATCAGCAGACGACGAGCCATGGGCAGATGGGCGGTCAGACGGCCAACGTAATCGACCTGGCATCGAGCAATCACAAGGCGCACCGGTCGAGTCTAGTGGCCGGGAATCAACCCAGAAGCATCAGGCACGCGAAAAGCGAACCGGCGGCCAGCAACACGCCTTCGATCACGCTCAACGGCCGCACCGGCTCCGCATGCCGGCGAATCATCAACCGGCCGATACCGAGCCCCAGGCACAACGCCAGGAAGTGACCGACATTGGTGAAGGTGTGCCACAGCACCACCCCGCCCAGCGCCAGCGACAGCCAGCTGGCCGACCACACGAACCGGCGATGCGCGGGCAGCACCACCACCAGCGCGCCCACCACGGCCATCGCGCCGTAGCTGACGCCCGTATCCTCCACCGTCGTAATGCTGTTCGGCACCAGCTGCGACTGCACGGCGATCCACAGCCCCACCGCCACCAGCGCGGTGGCGCCGATATGCCCGAGCACGAAGGTGCGGACCATGCGCATCGCACCCAGCCGATGCTCGGCCAGGGCCAGCAGACAGGCCAGCAGGGGGACGATGATCCAGACGGTGGCCGCGCCACTGCCGATCACGAAAGCGCTCGCGAACAGGGTGCCGAAGTGGCCGCGGAGCAGATTGTGCAGATTCGTGCTGGCGTGCAACACGATTCGGGACGCGCGATTCGCACTCACCAGCGTCAGCAGAATCCCGACCGCCACCACCAGGCCCACGTAGCTGTACGTGGCGGGCAGCCAGAACGCCCGCAGCCGCTGGCGGCGGGTGACGACCGCCGGGACAGCCGGCGTACGCGTATCGAGGACCATGCCTTCGATCATTACCCTTCCGCCCCAGTCGAAACTGGTTCTCAACTGAGAGCTTTCTGTGAGCATTCGTGCCGGCTCGAGCACCCAGCGTGTTGTCCCACGGGCTTTCCCCCGTGGATACACCGAAGGCCCCCAGCATAAGCTGGGGGCCTTCGGGAAGGATGTTCCGGCGGTGTCCTACTCTCCCACACCCTGTCGAGTGCAGTACCATCGGCGCAGGTGGCCTTAGCTTCCGGGTTCGGAATGGGACCG
>NZ_JBIRVQ010000012.1:0-329979 GCF_044386975.1 Nocardia sp. NPDC020380
AGGTCGCGTTTCGCGCATGCCTGCATCACTTCCGCATCGATGGTGTCACCTGCGGAATCTCCTGTGGTCCAGGGGCTTTGCGGGTCCTCGGGGTTACACATGCCCGGCCGTGCCAGCTTCGCCAGCACCGGATCGAGGAGTGCTCGCAGTTCCGGAGTGATCTCACCACGGATCGTGGACATCCCATCCACGCGCTGTTTACCGATGATCAGTTCACGCATGCGTTGACGATCTTTGTCCTCGACCAGGGTTCCGTCGGGGTCGAGGTGGGCCAGGATGCGGTCACCGATCTTGGGCAGGTCGTCGGGCCAGCCGGTGCGCGCGTACTCGGCGAGTTGTTGTTCGACTGCTTCGGCTTGTACCGCATCGACATTCACCGGCAGCCGCTTCAAAATCTTCGCGATACGCCAGGCGTGATCGACGGAGATTTCTCCGGCCGCTTGTGCGGCAGCGGTGTGTGGCAACAGTGGTTCGAGTTCTTCGCCGCTGATCAGGCGCGGGCCCAGCAGTTTGGCTGCGTTCACGCGCGCGGCGGCTTCGGCGTGAGAGAGGCGCAGGATCGTGCTCAGGAATTGGGCGGTGCTTTTGGCTCCCACTCGTTCGGGGATATGGCGTTCGTCGACCTCGACCAGCAGTCGATGCTCTACGGCAGTCAGACGCCTTTTGCTGGTTTCGATTTCGCGCAGGATTTCGGTGATCTGGTCGTCGGTGAACGGGGTCGGGTTCAACTCGGTCAGCGCGTCGACCGCGGCAGCGAAAGCTGCTGTGGCGTCTGCTGTGAACTGGTTCCCCCCGGTGTCCATGCTCCCATTCTACTATCGAACATTAGTTCGAACAAGTCTAATTCTGTTGTGATATAAGGCGTTTCAGACATTTGGATCTTCGAGCCAGCTCTCCAGTAGCCGGCTCCAGGTGCTGTTGGCTCGGGTGGTGAGGGCCAGGGGTTGGTGGGGTGGGTGTTGGGTCAGGGGGTGGGCTACCAGGCCTCGGAGGTTCGTGGGGAGGTGCAGGACGGCGAAATCCAGTCGGCCGGTGCGTAATTGGGTGGTTTGGGTGGTGGGGTCGGCGGGGATGTAGGTGGGGGTTACGGGGTGGTGGGTGGTCAGGTGGTGGTTGATTTCGGAGAGGGCTGCCTGGGGGATGTTCGGGGGGAGGCCTATGCGGACCTGGAGAGGGGTGTTGCGGGCCAGGGCCAGGCCGGTGCGGAGTTCTTCGGTGGCTCGGGTGACGCTGGCCAGGAGGACTTCGCCGCTGGGGGTCAGGCGCATGCCCGTGGTGGTGCGGTCGAAGAGGGGGGTGCCTATGCGTCGTTCCAGGAGTTTGAGTTGCTGGCTGAGGCTGGGTTGGGAGATGCCCAGGCGGCGGGCGGCGGCGGTGATCGTGCCGGTTTCGGCGATCACGGCCAGGAGATTCAGGTGGCGGAGTTCGATGTTTCGGAGGTCGTCCAGCGGGCGGGGTGGGCGGGTGGTGGTGCGCTGGCGGGGTAGTGAGGTGGTGATCATCGTGGGGTGTCCCAACTGGCTGTTGCCGGTACCGGGGTGGCCGCTGCCGGGGTGGGGGCTCGGCGGCGGAAGAGGCGGGCGACTATCGGGACCATGGCGACCATGAGGACCAGGCGGATGCTTTGGACGCTGGTTATCAGGGGCATATTGGCGTCCATGTCCTGGGCGGTGGCCAGTACCGCGTTGATGCCGCCGGGGGTGGTGGCCAGGTAGAGGTCGGAGAGGTTGAGGGCTACGCAGCGGGAGAGGAGGTAGGCGAGGGCGGCGATGGCGGCGGAGAGGACGGCGATGGCGAGGGTCATGCCGGGGATCATGCGGGCCATGGCCACCACCGTGGATCTGGTGAAGCGGGCGCCGACATCGAAACCTATTAGTACGAACAGTAATTCGCGGAAGAGGTTGGTGGGGGCGTAGCCGTGGCTGATGCCCATGGCGGTGATGGCGGCGGTGAGCAGCATGGGGCCGATGAGGGCGGGGCTGGGGATGCGGAGCAGGTGCGCCAGGCGAAGTCCGATGAGGCCGAGCATGATCGCGATACACAGGCCGGCGATCTGATCGCCACGGCCGACGATCATCCAGTGCGGCAGATCAGGATTGGTGACCCGGCTCAGTACGGGGGCGGCCTCTTCGGCGGCGCTGCCACGGCCGAGCAGATGGGTCACCAGCGGGGCGCTGAGCGCGACCAGCATGACGCGCAGGTACTGCATGAACGCCACCTGCCGGGAATCGGCGTCGAGTTCGTCGGCACAGGACACCACCGCCGCCGACCCGCCGGCCAGTAGCCCGAGTACGGCGGTGGGCAACGGGATTCGCGTGCAGCGCGCGAACACCATGGCGACCAGCACACTCACCACCAGGGTCGCGACGGTGATCCCCAGTACCGGAAGCAAGGCGACGCCGATCGACGACAGCAGCGACGGTTCCAGATAGCTGCCCATCAGCACGCCCATCATGGCCTGCACGCCGATCGACACCGGTCGCGGCAGTGGTGCGGGCAGTCGTCCCGTGATCGCCAGCACGGCGCCGGCGGCCAGGCCCAGAATCATCTGGGAGGCCGGGAATTGCAGCCGGTCCAGTACTTCGGAGGTGGCGAGCAGTCCGGTCAGCAGCAGTATCCAGCCGATCACCTGTCTCCATACTCGGGGGGCTCGGGCGAGCTCCACTGTTGCTTGCACGTTCACCGCTCAACTCCGTCCAACCTTGGCGTGGCTCAATCTGAATCGGAAGACGGCGAGCAGGGCTCCCGCGCCGCCGACACCGAGCAGCACCAGGCACGGGGCGATGACGGCTCCGAATCCGGCGCCGTCGAGAATGACGTCCTTGAAACCGCGCAGCGCCCAGTACTGCGGTGTGAGCGGCGAGAGCGTCTGTGCCCAGTGCGGCAGCGTGTCCCGCGGGGCGATGGTGCCGCCGAGCCCGCCCAGGGCGAGCGAGCCGAGCTGCGCCATGATGGCGAGCTGATCGATGGTGCGGCACAACGACACCAGTGCGATGCCGAACCCCCAGGTGGCCACCGCCAGGGCGGCGGTCAGCAGGCCGATCGCCGCGATGGGGCCCTTGCTGTGCAGGTCGAACACCTTGAACGCCACCACCCACAGCAGGGTGAGCTGCACCGCCGAGAAGGCCAGCAGCGGTAGCGATTTCCCGACGATGATCTCCGCCGCCCGCACCGGTGCGGCCCGCAGCCGATCCCAGGTACCCCATTCGTGTTCCCGGAAGAACGAGGCGCCCAGCAGGGTGGTGATGAAGAAGGCGAACAACACGATCGAGCCGGGCCCGGCCTGCTCCACGCCATTGGCGTGCGGATACCCGGCCGAGAAACGCAACTGCGCCTTGTCGATCGGAGTCAGGAAGGCCATCATGCCGATGGGCAGCAGGGTGATCACGACCAGCTGCGCGGGATCGGAGCGGATGCGATGGAAGTCGGCCCAGGACAGGGCGCGGACGCGGTCCAGTGCGGAATCATGCAAGAGCATCGGAACTCCTCTGTGCCGAGTCGGCGATCTCCGCTGAATCCGCTGTGCGCCCATCGGCTTCGGCGTCGGCCTCCGCGACGATCGCCAGGTAGGCGTTCTCCAGGTCTGGGTGGTGGATTTCCGCCGACAGCAGGCGTTCCGTCTCGCCGCCGAGTGCGGTGAACAGCTGAGCCAGCAGCTGCCCGGGTGCATCGGTCGGTATACGCAACTGCCGGGCCTCGGCATTGACGCGGTACGCGCTGAGCCGGTCCGGCACCGGCCCGGAGAACTCCAGGCTCACAGCGGATTTCGCATAGCGCCGGATGAGATCGGAGGCGAGTCCGGCGGCAAGAATCCGCCCGTGATGCAGGACCACCACACGTGCCCCGAGCACTTCGAGTTCCGGTAGATAGTGGGTCGCGTACACCACCGCCGCACCCTGGTCGGCCAGGTCGCGGACCTCGCCGAGCAGATCCTGGCGCGCGGACACGTCCGCGCCGACGGTGGGTTCGTCCAGCCACAGCACCTGCGGCCGGTGCAGCAGGGCGACCGCGGTGTGCAGCCGGCGCTGCTGACCACCGGACAGGTGATGCGCCCGCGTGTTCAGGAAGGGTGTGATCCCCAGGCGTGCAGCCACTTCCGCGATCCGCCCGGGCAGTTCGGTGCGTCCCACACCCATGAGCCGGCCGAAGAACTCCATGTTCTCGCGTGCGGTGAGGGTGGGATAGACGCCGAGTTCCTGTGGCGCCAAACCCAATTGGCGGCGCGCTACCCGAGGCTGGGCGCCCATGTCGATCCCGGCGACGCGTACCGTGCCCGAGTCGGGCCGGATCAGGCCCGCGGTGATCTCGGCCATGGTGGTCTTCCCGGCCCCGTTGGGCCCGAGCAGGCCGAGCACTTCGCCGGGCGCGACGGTGAGATCGATTCCGGTCAGCACCCGCTTGTCACCGTAGGACTTGTTCAGCCCCTGGATTTCCAGCATGACGCACCTCCTCTACCGGTGTCGTCGGCGAGGTCACGTCGTCCAGATCCACCGGCTCCGTGGCGCGGCTCTCCAGCACGGCCACCTCGCCGGGCGCGAAATCCGGTGTGGTGAAGGCGCCGACGATGGCGGCGGCGACCGGACCCATCGGCGCGCTCGCGGCACGGCCGCCGGGCGTATTGGTGAGATCGGTCCACAGCCGTGGCGGTCGGACCACCGCGACCTGCCACGGATGATGTTCGGCCGCGTAGCGGGCGAGGGCCTCGGTCGCGCATTTCGCCGCGGTGTAGTGCGCCCACCAGCGTGGTGGATCATCCACCGCGGCCGAGGAAACGAGCACCACGGTCGCGTAGGGCCGCAGCCGGGTGGCGCACACCGACAATGGGGCGAGCACCAATCGCGCACTGTCACCGATGAAGTCGGCCGCGCAGTCCACCGCGTCGGGAGCCAGCGGCAGGCTCGGAATGGCCGGTGCGGCGGGCACGACCACACCGTCGAGCGGAATCGCGGGCAGTGCCGCGGCCAGGGCGTGCGGGTTGCGGGCATCGGCCAGCACCAGCTTCAGCCGATCCCGGTACGGTCCCGCGGCGGCGAGCAGCTGGGTGGGTGGCCGGCTGCAGCTGACCAGCACGGTCGCGCCCTGCGCGGCCAGGCCGAGTGATACCGCCGCGCCGAGGCCGCGACTACCGCCGACGACCAGGATGGTGCGGTCGGCCAATACGTTCGAGGGCGGAACGAATTCGGCGAGCGCATCGGGATTGGGCGCCGGGACCTGTTCTCGGACCAGGCTCTGCACGGTGACATCGGCGTTCACGCCGCAGCGAGTGTGCGCCCGCAGTGTCACCAGCCCAGACCGGCGATCGACTTCGGTTGCGTCGGTATGGAATTCGAGGGCACCGAACCCGGCCTGCTGGAGGTCGATGGTGCAGGCCACCAGCAGAGCGTCGCGGCCGGGAGTGCTCATACCGGTCCAGTAGCTCACCCAGCCGAGCAGGGTGGCGATGTGCTCGGGCACCCGCCCGCCGACCAGCCGTTCGGTCAGCTTCGCGATGAACCGGTGATCGGCGGCATACGACCCCTGTTCCAGGCCGGGCGGATCGGCGGGGTCGAACAGGCGCGGCCGCGGCCGGTGCGGCCGGGGACGCACCGTGTGCTCGGAGAACCGCAGGCCCAGGCCGAAGGTGCAGTGGATGCCCACGACCTCGACACCGCCGAAGCTGACCCGCCCGCGCACCACGCCGCCGTCGCCGCGCGTCCAGTTGATCTCGTAGCGGCGGCCGGGCAGCACCGGCTGGCGGAAGGTGACCCGGATCTGTTCCAGCGCACGCGGATCGGTGGTCTCGAACAGTACGGCCAGCGCGAGGGTGAGGACCAGCGTGCCGTGCGCGATGGGCCGGCCGTAGGGGGAGCGGCGGGCGAAATCCTCGTCGACGTGCAGTGGGTTCCGGTCGCCCACCGCGTCGGAGTAGATGCCGACATCGCGGTCGGCGAGCCGGAATGCCCTGTTGCACAACGGTGCAGGCCTGCCGTTCTTCGAGGCGGCCTTGAGGTGGGGGAGAGTTCTGGTGTTCATGACGGCCTCGTTACTCGTGACAGCCTGGGTACCCGTGCGGGTTCTGGTGTTCATGACAGTCGCGCCGTCTGTGCGGTCGCGACGGCGTCGGCGATTTCGGTGAGTGAGCATTCGCTGGTGAGCAGGCGTTCCGGAAGTTCCACCGCGAAGGCGTTTTCCACCGCGTACACCAGCCGGACCTGAGCCAGCGAATCCCAGAGATCCATATCGCCGCGCGCGGTGCCGGGGCCGTGCGCGGCCGGTTCGCCGACGACGGTGGCGAACACCTCGAGCAGTCGGGGCATGACGTGATCAGTGGCCATGGTGCAGCCGGGCCTCTCGGATGTGGGGACTGCGCGGCAGTGCCCCGGTGGTCAGTTTGTAGGTGAACACCGCGTTCTCGGCGGTGGACGCGGCCTCGGGGACGAAGCCACGGCTCGGATACAGCTCACGCACCAGCGCATTACGCGCGGTCGGGAGATAACGGCCGGTCAGGCGCGCACATCCGCGTGCGAGCGCCCATTCGGCGGCGGCGGCCAGCAGTTCGTCCTCGGCGGTGCGGCCGATCACCCGGCAGCTCAGCAGCAGGGTGTCTATCTCGGCGACGGCGTCGTGCTGCCGGACCAGCAGCACGCCGACGATGCCGTGATCGGCGAACCGGTCGCGCAGCCGCAGCGTCGCGGCGAACCATTGCGGGTCCTCGGCGAGCTGCCGCACCCGGGCCGGATTGTGGCGGCGGGTGGTCGGATTGAACTGGTTGGTCTTGGCCAGCAGCTGGGCGGCCCGATCCACGGTGGCGGCCTCGATCGGTTCGACCGCCGCCTCCATATCGAGGCTGTCGAGGAATTCGGCGAGCGAACGGCCGGCCGCGAGTTCCTCCGCCGCGGCCAGCGCCCGATAGGACTCCTGCCGCGTGAAATCCTCCGCCGACAGCGTTCCCGGGTGCAGCCACGGCAGGCCCGCGAGCGCGGCCGGGAACCGCGCGGGAGCGGGCGGCAGGCACAGTGTGCGCACCTCCGGATGGGCGGTGGCGACCTGCGCGCATTCGGCCGGATTGTCGTCGACGAACATCAGGCTGCCCAGCCCGAGCCGCAGCGTGGTCGAGATATCCTGCAGCTGTTCGGATTTCGGCCGCCAGTCGGCGCGGATGCAGGCGAAGTCCTCGATGCCGAGCACCATGCCCGGCGCTTCGGTGATGGCCTTCAGCGCCAGGTCGAGGTCGTTCTTGCTGGCCACCGCGAGGAGGACGCCGCGTTCGGTGAGGCCGCGCAGGTAGTGCTGGAAGGCGGCGAAGGCCTCACCGTCGGGGCCGGTTCCGATGCGGATGCCGTCGATGCCGTCCTCGCCGAGCACACCGCCCCACAGGGTGCCGTCGAGATCGACGACCACACAGCGGGCGGAGAGTCCGCGGTCGGCGGCGACCGCATCGGCGATGGCGGTGGCCAGCCAGGGCAGGCTGTCGGCCGCGAACGGCTGGCGGACCCGGAACCAGCCGCGGGGATCATCCCAGTTCCGCAATCCGATCTGGGCGGCGAGCTGCTCGGTGTCCACGAATCGCACCCGGTCCGCGGCTGATTCGGCCAGCCGGGCGTTCACCGCCCGCACCAGACCCGACCGCGAGGACTCGGTGCGCCAGGCCGCCGCGCCATAGGAATCCACGGCGGGCGGAACGAATCCGAGCTGCACGACCCTGATGCCGCGCCGGTCGGCGGCATCCCAGAGGGCGGTCCAGCGGCGAACGGTCTCGTCGACGCTGCCGAGCACATCGTGGTGGGTGCCGCACAATACGGCGTAATCACCTGTGCGCAAAGGGGTCTGCGGGTCCAGCAGCACCTGTTCGAGCTGCCCGAAGGGGAACGGCACCAGCTCCGGCGCGATCCCGGCGCGCGCCCCGGCCACGGGAATCAGCTCGGCGAGGAAATCGGTGGTGTAGGTCGCCAAGAGCGCGATGCGCACCGGAATGCCCGATGCCGCAATCGCTTCCCCACCCTTCGCCCGGCTTGCCCAGGCGGTGTAGCCGTCGGCGGGGGAGAGTTCGGTCGCGGGATGAGCGTTCACAGGTGGTCTCCCGTCGGTGAGGATGTCGCGAGCACCCGCGGTCCTGATTCGAGTTCGGCCAGCTCCGAGAGGGTTTCGGCAATCCGGCCGGTATCGATCGAGGTCCCGGACGCGGCCCGCATCCGGGCGTGCAGCAGCAGCGGCGGCAGCGTGCGCCAGCGACCCACCGCATGCTCCCAATGCGCGCGCCCGGCCTCGTCGAGCAGATCCGGATCGTGTTCGGCCGCCCACAGCAGCAGTTCGCGCTGGCGCAGGGCCTGCCACAGATCGTCGATCTGATCGAAATCGGCTTCGGTGCGCGCGAACCGGTAACGCGCCGCCAGGGCGCGCAGCGCATCCGGCCCGCTCAAGCGGTCCCGGTCGGCGGACATATGACTGGAAGGTCTGAGACCCTCCGACCCGCGCCCGAATGGCTGCGGGCTGGGTTGATGTTGCGCTGGATCGGGTGGGAGCCGGTCGCGCTGAGCGCGCAGCGGGTCGTGGTGGGATCCGAGCTGGGATCGTGTCCGGTCGAGTTCGTGTTGCGGAGTGCGCTGGGCTGCTGAGATGTCAGCTTCGAGCCAGCGGTAGGTGCGGTGGGCGGCGATGTCGGTGGTGCCGGCCATGGCCTCCTCGCGCAGGGTGAGGGCACGGTCGGTGGCGCCGAGACCGACTGCCCAGGTGCGGAGTTTGCCCGGGTCCGGGATGTGCACGCGGGTGCCCGGCTGGGGGCCGTACTCGGTGGTCATGGCGAGCGGGTCCTCGGCGACCCAGCCGCCGTCGTCGACGATGGCCAGCCAGTGCGGTGCGTGCAGGCGGCGGTGGCCGCGCTGCCAGGGCAGGCGGTAGGTGTCGGCGAGGATGACGGCCACGCCGTGCTCGGCGATCTGGGCGCTGAGGGCGGAATGCGCTGTGTCCCAGTCATTGTCGCCGGTAACGCGCAGGCCCAGGGCCGGTAGTGGCGGGGTGGCGTGGTGTTCGAAGCGGAGCAGGGCGGCGGCCGGTGTCACGGCCAGGAAGGGGCCGTCCGCGAGCAGGGGACGCCACCACCGGGTTTCGCCGCGTGCCGCCAGTGCGCTCGCCAGCGCCGCGGTGAAGCAGGTCAGCTTGTCGCCGTGGGTGTGCAGTGCCGTGCTCATCGCGCCTCCGCGGGTGAGTTGATGCGGAGCCGCCGCAGGGTCGCGTCGAGATAGGCTCGGCGGGAGGCGGATCGCTGGATCTTGCCGCTGGAGGTGCGGGGGATGGCGCCGGGCGCGACCAGGACGACCTCGTGCACGCCGACCGAATGCGTGTCGAAGATGGCCTGCCGCACCGCGGTGCGCAGTTGATCGGCGGTGCTGTCGCCGTCGGTGGTGCCCAGTCGCAGCCTGGCCTCCACCAGCACCACGATCTGCTCGCGGCGGCCGTCGTCGACGCCGAAGATCGAGCAGCGGCCCGGAATCACCAGCGAATGTGCTTGTTCGGCGGTGGTTTCCAGGTCGGGGGGATACAGGTTGCGGCCGTCGACGATGATCAGGTCCTTGAGCCGGGTGGTGAGATACAGCTCGTCGTCGTGCAGGAAGCCGATATCGCCGGTGCGCAGGTACCGGGTGCCGTCCGAGGGCGAGAGTTCAGCTTCGAATACCTCGGTGGTCTCCTCGGGCCGGCCGAAGTAACCGGAGGCGATGGCCGGTCCGGTGACCCACACCTCGCCGAGCCGATCCTCGGGCAGCGGCGCGAAGGAGACGGGGTCGACGATCGTGATCTTGGTGCCGGGCACCGCGGAACCGGCGCCGACGACCTCGGCGGTATTGCTCTCGCCGCTGCTGTCTCCGGTGCTGTCGACCACCGCGGCAACGCCTTCCGCGAGCAGGTCGCGATCCACCGTGAGGGTCTGGATCCCGCCCCGGGTGCGCCAATTGACCGACACGATGAGCGTCGACTCCGCCAGCCCGTATCCCGCGCACAGCGTGGACTCCGACAACCCGTACGGCCCGAAGGCGGCCTGGAATCTGCGCATGGTCTCGGCGCGTACCGGTTCCGCGCCGGCCAGGCTGTACCGCCAGCGGCTCAGATCCAGCTCGGTGCAGCGGTCGGCGGCGATGCGCTGGGCGCAGAGTTCGTAGCCGAGATTGGGTGCGGCGGAGAAGGTCTGCTGCGGCAGGTCGCTGATGGCCTGCAGCCAGCGCTCCGGGCGGCGCAGGAAGGCCGAGGGCGACATCTGCACCACGCGATGCCCGCGGATGATGGGCAGCACCACCCCGACCATCAGGCCCATATCGTGGAAGAGCGGCAGCCAGCTGACGAAGGCCAGATCCTCATCGGCGCCGAGGTCGACGCGGTCGAACACGTCGTAGACCTGACGGCCGTTGGCGAGCAGGCCGCGGTGCGGGACCATCACGCCGGCGGGGGTGCGGGTGGAGCCGGAGGTGTACTGCAGCAGCGCGGTGTACTCGCCGTCCACGTCGGGCGGCTGCCAGGAGCCGGCGAGCGACGCGTCGATCTCACCGGTGCTCAGCAGCATCCGGGTGATATCGGACGGTGCGGTGTCCAACCATGCTGTGACACCGGCTGTCTCGGCGTCGCTGGTGATCAGGCAGGCCGGATCGGCGTCCGCGCACACCGCGCCGAGGCGATCGCCCGCATTGTGGGTGCCGGGCGGGGAGAGCGGCACGGCGGTGATCCCGGCGTAGAGGCAGCCGAAGAAGGCCGTCACGTAATCCGCTCCGGGCGGCAGCAGCAGCGCGGCACGCTCGCCCGGCTGTGCGACCTGCAGCAGTCCGGCCGCGAAAGCGCGTGCGGCGGTGTCGATCTCGGCGAAGGTCAGCGTCGTGGTGACGCCGTGCGCGTCCTGGGGGTCTGGGTAGTCGACGACGCTGTAGGCCGCCGCGTCGGGATGCTGTGCGGCACAGGCCCGCAGGGCGCTGATCATGGTGTCGTGGCCGATGGCCGGCGCGATGGGCGACGTGGCGGTCATGCTCGGACCTCCTGTCCGGTGGGCGTCAGGAATCCGATCGCCTCGAAGTAGTGCACGTAGCGCAGGAACAGCTCGCGTGACACCGGCGGGCACGGCACGCCGGACTCGCGGACCGCCTCGTCGACATCGAAACGCAGTGCGGGCGCGAGGCCTTCGCCCGAGCCGAGCAGGCCGAGCACGCGGTAGGTGGCCGACTCCGGTCCGGCCGTGACCGCGTGGGCGGCGACCGCCGACTGCCATTCGGCGGCGTCGACGAGGCGCAGCGGCCGGCCGGTCTCGCGCAGCCAGCCGACGACGTCGTGGAAGGAGCACGGTTGCGGATTGCGCAGGTGATAGATGCGCGTGCCGGGCTCCGCGCCCCGGCCGGCCTCCGGCGGCAGTCGCCGCTGCGCGAGTTCGACCATGGCGGCGGCGGCGTAGTCGGCCGGTGCGAGATCCACGGTGACATCGACCTCCGGCGCGAGCCCGACCTCGAGCGCGGCCTTGACCAGCAGCCAGAAGAAGTCCCCGGTCTGGCAGGCGCCAGTCCGGCTGTCGCCGCCGATGCGGCCGAGCCGGACGATATCCACCGGCAGCCCGCGGGTACCGGCCTCGCACACCAGCTGCTCAGCGACCCACTTGGTCTGCAGATAGCCGAGTGATAAGCGTGAGGGATCCTGCGCGGGTGCGGGCGCGCCCACCGTGCCCTCGACCCCGTCCCCGGGGCCGAGCACATAGAGAGAAGACACGAAATGCAGTGGCGCACCGGCATTTCGTGCCAGCTCGATGATCTGCTCGGTGCCGGAGACGTTGGCGGCGCGCAATACCCGGTAGGGCAGTGCGAAGTTCACGTGCGCGCCATTGTGGTAGATCGCATCGATATCGCGGCCGAGCAGCAGGAAGTCCTTCTCGCTCAACCCGAACCGCGGTGTGCCGAGGTCACCGAGCACGGGTGCGATCCGGTCGAAGCCCGTGTGTGGCAGCCCGAATCCGTCGAAGGTGCGCTTCAGCCGGTCGATGGCCGCGTCCCGGCTGTCGGCCCGCACCAGGCAGTGCACCCGGAAGTCGGTGCGCTCCAGTAGCTCACGCAGCAGGAAGGCGCCGACGAAGCCGGTCGCTCCCGTCAGCAGGACCGCCCCGGTGGCCGCGCGCCGCTCGATGGTGGGCCGGGTCCAGGGAACGGGCGGCCAGGCAGCGGTGTGCGATCGCACTTCGGCCGCGTAGTCGATGGCTTCCTCGGTCGCGGCGCCACCTTCGAGGAGAGCCGCGACCCCGGCCACGGTGGGGGAGGTGAAGAGCGAGCCGAGCGGGATGTCCTCGCCGAAGGTCTCTTTCAGCCGCAGCATCAGCTGGGCAGCGAGCAGGGAGTGGCCGCCGAGGTCGAAGAAGTCGTCGGTGCGGCCGATCGTGGGGACGCCGAGCACCTGGGTGAAGACGGCGGCGATGCGCTGTTCCAGCGGGGTGCGGGGTGGTTCGTAGGCGACCGGATTGCGGCGCAGCGCGGGCGCGGGCAGGGCGCGGCGATCGAGCTTGCCATTGGTGGTGAGCGGGAAGCGTTCCAGCACGAGCACTCCGGCGGGGATCATGTGCCGCGGCAGGCGGCGCGCCAGGTGTGCGCGGACGGAGACGGCGAGGTCGTCGTGCGCCTTGACCCGCAGGGGATCCGAGGCGACCGGTTCGGCGGGCCAGACGGCGGGCCGGGCCGGAGCCGCGGGCAGCGCGATGTCCCAGCGGGTCGCAACCACATCGAAGCGGCCGTCCGGGCGGCGCAATGCTTCGATCCGATACGAAAGCTCTTCAGACAGTGCGAGATACGCCTCGGGGTCGGCCCCGCCGGAGTCTGCCACCAGCGCCCGCAACTCCGCGGCACCGGCTCGGCCGCGTGCCGCCTCGGCAGCTACAGCGAGCGGTCCGGATACGCGCTTGTCGAGCAGGTCCGCGACGATGACCGCTGCGGGCTGCTCGCGCCGCAGTAGTTCGGCGAGCTGCGCCGGAGTGATGGCCGTGTCCAGTACACGGCTCGTGACGGGCTGACCGGCCTCGCCCGCGTAGAGCACCGCGTCGTAGCGGAAGCGCGACATCTCATTGAGGTGCGCGCCGCGCCGCAATCGGATACGGGCACCGGAGAGCCGAGGGTGCGAGTCCGCGAAGTCCAGGAAATACTGTGGTGCGAGCAGCAATTCGGCATCGCGGTCGGCAGCCGTTCGTACCGCGGCCGCGAGTTCGGTTGCCCCCGCCGACGGTGCGGCAGCCATCTCCACTGTCGTGTGGAAGGCCTGGGCGAGGGTGAGGTCGCGGATGTCGCCGAGGTAGAGGACACCGTTCGGCGCCAACAGCTCGGCGGCCCGATCCAGCACGCGGGTCAGGTATTCCGCGCTCGGGAAGTACTGGATGACCGAGTTGACGAGGATGACGTCGTACGGGCCGGTGAGTTCGTCCGGGAGCCGGTCCGCATCACCGAGGTGCAACCGCACGTGGGCGAGTGCCGGGTCCTCGGCGACGATATCGCCGCGCACCCGCTCCAGCGCGGTGGAGGACATATCGGTGGCGTCGTAGACCTCCCGGCCCGGGGCCAGGCGCGAGAGCAGCAGCCCGGTGCCGCAGCCGATTTCGAGTATGCGGCGGGGTGCGAGCGCCCGGACCGCGGACACCGTGGAGTCGACCCACTCCCGCATCTCCTCCTCGGGGATGGCGGCATTGGTGTAGGAGCTGTTCCAGCCGGTGATATCGAAATCGGCGGTACTGCCGGGCCGCTGCTGCCCGTAGGTGGTGTCGAAGACGGTCTCCCAATCGGAGACCTGATCCGATTCCGCGGCGTCGCGGTACACCTCCGGTCGCGGCGTGAGGTAGGCGACCAGGGCGACATTGCCGCCGGCGTCCTCGCGCGCCAGCACCACCGACTGCTCGACACCCGGATGCGCGTCGATCACGGATTCGATCTCGCCGAGCTCGATCCGGAACCCGCGCACCTTCACCTGATGATCGATGCGGCCCAGATATTCCAACTCGCCGTCGGCGCGACGGCGGGCCAGATCGCCGGTGCGGTAGAGCCGCTGACCGCCGACCAGCGCACTGGTGGAGAAGCGCTCGGCGGTCAGGTCGTCCCGGTTCAGATAGCCGCGACCCACGCCCGCCCCGCACACGAACATCTCACCGGCCACGCCGTCGGGCACCGGGCGACCGGCCGGGTCGAGCACCAGCACGCCGAGATCGGGCAGCGGGGTGCCGATGAGGCTGCCCGCCGCGGAATCCACATCGGCTTCGGACAGTTCGCGGTACGTGACGTGCACCGTGGTCTCGGTGATGCCGTACATGTTCACCAGCCGCGCCGCTTCACCGTGGCGCCGGTACCAGGGTCGCAGGCCGGGCAGATCGAGGGCCTCGCCACCGAAGATCACCCAGCGCAGCGCCGTCCCGTCACCGCGCGGGCCGTCCAGGGCGGGGATCAGCCGCAGGAAGGCAGAGGGCGTCTGATTGAGCACCGTGACGCGTTCGCGCACCAGCAGCTCGGCGAATTGCTCGGTGGTGCGGCTGATCTCACCGGGCACGACCACCAGCCGGCCGCCGTACAACAGCGCGCCCCACATCTCCCACACCGCGAAGTCGAAGGAGTAGGAGTGGAACAGTGTCCAGACGTCATCGGGGCCGAAGTCGAACAGACTCGCGCTGGTGGTGAACAGGCGCACGACATTGGTGTGCTCGATGATCACGCCCTTCGGGACACCGGTGGAGCCCGAGGTGTAGATGATGTAGCACGGGTCGTGCGGGTCGGCGGGCAGCGATTCACCGGCGGCTCCGGCGTCCGGATCGATGTCGGTGGCGAGGTCGTCGACGAGCAGCAGTTGCGGGCTGTCGCCCTGCGGTAGCGCCGTCGCGAGCGCCTCGGTCGTGATCACCAGCCGCGCACCGGAATCGGTGATCATGAATACGGTCCGCTCGGCCGGATTCATCGGGTCCAGCGGGACATAGGCCGCACCGGAATCGAGGACCGCGAGAATCGCGACCACGACGGCCGTGGAACGTTCCAGGTGGATGCCTACGAAATCGCCGCGGCCGATGCCTCGAGCCCGGATCCGGCGTGCCAATCGTGATGCCGCGGCGGCTAATTCGGCGTAGGTCAGGTGCTCGTCGCCATCGGTGACAGCCACGGCCGTGGGTGTCCGGACCGCTTGCAGGTGGAACAGACCGGGCAGATTGTGCACCGCCGCGGCCGATTCGGTGACCGCGGGCAGGGCCGCTGCCAAGGCGTGTTCACGCTCATCGGTCTCGAGGAAATCCAGCTCGGGCAGCGGGGTATCCGGTTGTGCGACCACGGCGGCCAGCAGCGCCGTGAAATGGCGGGCGATCCCGGCGATGGTGGTCTCGTCGTAGAGATCGGTGTCGTATTCGATTCCGCCGATGAGCTGACCGTCGACCTGCCGCAGCGTCACCAGCACATCGAATTTCGCGGTGCCGGAATGCACTTCGAGATACTCCGCGCGGATGCCGGCGATATCGAGCTGCGGCATCGCCGTGTTCTGCAGTACCAGAGCGGTGCGGAACAGCGGTGAATGACTGAGCTCTCGATCGGGCCGCAACTGCTCGACCACGACATCGAACGGCGTCTCCTGATGGTCGAGGGCATCGAAGATCGTGGCCTGCTCGCGTGCCAGCAGCTCCCGGAAGGTCGGCGCGCCGGACAGATCCGTGCGCAGGGCCAGCGCATTGACGAAGAAGCCGATCAGCGGCTCCACCTCGGGGCGGGTGCGATTGGCGACCGGGGTGCCGACGGTGATGTCCTCGGCTCCGGTGTAATAGCGCAGCAGTGCCTTGAACCCGGCCATGAGTGCGACGAAAAGCGTTGCGGGCCGCTGACTCCGGCGCACCTGGGCGGCCAGTTCGCTCAGCCCGGTGACCGTAGAGGCCGGAATGGTGAACGACAGCCTGGCCCCGCGGTTTTCCGGATTGGGGATGCGCGGCCGATCGGAATGGAAGGTGACCAGCGGCGGCTCATCACCCAGAATGTGGCGCCAGTAGCCGAGATCGCGGTCGAAGGCGTCGCCGGTGCTGCGCTCGTGCAGCCAGGACGCGTAATCGCCGTACTGCACCGGCAGTTCCGGCAGGGCCAGGGGACGCCCGGTGGTGAGGGCGCCGTAGGCGGTCATGAGCTCGGTGGCGAACACACCCAGGGACCAGCCGTCGGACACGATGTGGTGCATGGCGACCGCGAAGATCGACTCGGTCGGCGACAGCCGCACCAGCAGCACCTGGAAGAGCGGTCCGGACAGATCGAAGACGGTGCGGGCGAAGGTTTCGGCGCGCGCCACCGCATCCTGTTCGGGGCGCTGCGGATCCAGTTCGGCGCTCTCCACGACCGTCATGCGGATCTCACCGGCCGGCTGTACGACCTGGACCGGGAGTCCTTCGCGCAGTTCGATACTGGTGCGCAGGGCATCGTGCCGGTCGACGACCGCGGCCAGCGCCCGGCGCAGGGCCTGGACCTCGAGCGGGCCGGAGAGCCGCAGCGCCAGCGGCATGGTGTAGGTGGCGCGGCCGGGGAACAGTTGCTCCAGGAACCACAGTCGCTGCTGCGCCGCCGACAAGGGCACCGCGCCGGAACGCTCACGGCGGGGAATGGTGTGCCGTTCGGCGCGTCCGGTGGCCCAGCGGTGCAGCAGTTCGCGCCGGGAGGCGCGGATATCAATGAGCTCAGGCATTTTCGGTGTGCTCCTCGATGGTTTCGCGGTCGTCCAAGAGCAGGGCGACCTCGCTGTCGGAGAGCTCGTCGAGCCGGTCGATCAGGTCGGCCGCGATGGCGTCGGCGACGCCCGCGATGGTCGGCCGGGCGAACAGGTCGGAGAGCACGACGCGCACGGGGAACACCGCTCGCAGCCGGGTGGCTATATGCACGGCCAGCAGCGAATCCCCGCCCGCCTCGAAGAAATTCACGTCGACGCCGACGTGCTCCACACCCAGCGCCTCACACCACACCTCGGCGACCTGCGCACGGATCGCGGCGAGGAATTCATCGCCGGTGTCGTCGGCCGGGTCGGACTCGCCGGTTGATTGCGCGCTCGCAGTGGCGGCAGCGGCGGTGGCCGGGGTGGTGCCGCGCGCCGCTGTGGCCTCCGGTGGGTCGACCCAATAGCGTTGCAGGGCAAACGGATAGGTCGGCAGGTTGACGAGCTGGGTGTCGTCGTCGCCGTGTACGGCCGCGAAGTTCGGTTCCAGGCCGGTGAGCCAGAGTCGGCCGGCCGCGGTGACGATGCGGGTGGCGGCATCGGCGGGCTCGCCGGTGGCGCCCTCGGTCGTGACGGTCGATACGGCGCGATCGGCGGTGCGCAGGAAGGACACCAGCGATCTGCCGGGGCCCACCTCCAGCCCGACGAGGGCCGGGTGCGTGCGGGTCAGTTGTTCGGCGGCCTCACGGAACCGGACCGTGCTCGTCATCTGCCTGGCCCAGTAGTCGGGGTCGGTGGCCTGTGCGGCGGTGATCGGGGCGCCGGTGAGGTTGGACCAGAACGGTTCTCGTGGGGTGTGGCGCGTGACCGCGGCCACCTCGTGGGCGAACCGGGCCGCCGCCTCGTCCATGAGGGGTGTGTGGAAGGCATGGTTGACCGGTAGCACCGAGGTCGCGATCTGGTCCTGTACCAGTGCTGCGGCCAGCCGCTGGACCGCCGCCGCGGATCCGGCCACGACACTGCGGGTGGCGGAATTGTCGGCCGCGAGCCACACATCCTCGGGCAGTCGTTCGGCCAGCTGCTCGGCACCGGTCGATGCGGCGAGCATGGCGCCGGGCGGGGCCGCCGCCATGAGCCGCCCGCGCGCCACCACCAGGCGCAGTGCGTCGGGGAGTTCGAAGACCCCGGCCAGGGTCGCGCACACCAGCTCGCCGAGGCTGTGGCCGAGCAGTTCTCGTGGCTCGGCTCCGAATTCACGCCACATCTCGGCCAGCGCGTACTCCACGCTGAAGAGCGCGACCTGGGCGTGGGCGGTGCCTTCCGGATCGCGCAGGGCCGCGTCCAGGTCGAATCCGCTGTGTGAGCGCAGCAGTTGTGCGCAGTGGCGCAGCCGGTCACCGAAAGCGGGCACTGCCGCGGCGATCTCGGTGAACACCGGCCCGACCGCACTGCCCTGCCCGGGGAACAACCAGGCCAGGACCGGCGACGGTGACGCGTGCCCGGAGAGCGGAGTGCGCAGCGCGGTGGCGGCCTCGGCGGTGTCGCGGGCGACCACCACCCGGCGGTGCGCGAACCTGCGCCGCCCGGCACCCAGTGTGCGGGCGATGTCGGCGAGCGCGTCGGGCGTCTGGCCGAGATGGGTGGCCAGGCGTTCGGCGAGGCGGTCGGCGTCGGCCTCGGTGCGTGCCGAAATCAGCAGTGCGCGTGGGCCGTTCGCGGACTCGGTCGCGGTGGCTTCGGGTGGCTGTTCGACGATCACGTGGGCGTTGGTGCCGCCGATCCCGAAGGCGCTCACCGCGGCGCGGCGCGGTTCATCGGTCCACGAGCGCAGTTCGGTATTGACGAAGAACGGGCTCGCCGCGAAATCGATCTCCGGATTGGGCCGGCTGAAATGCAGGGTCGGCGGCAGTACGCCCTCGCGCACCGTGAGCACGGCCTTGATGAATCCGGCCACGCCCGCGGCGGCATTGAGATGTCCCACAGCCGATTTCGCGGATCCCAGCGCGCAATAGCCACGCTCCTGCGTGTGTTCGCGGTAGGCGTCGGTGAGCGCGGCCACTTCGATGGGATCACCCAGCTTGGTGCCGGTGCCGTGCGCCTCGACATAGCCGATGCTGTCCGCGCCGATGCCCGCCACCGAGAGCGCATCCCGGATCACCGCGCGCTGCCCGGCAATGCCGGGGGCGGTGTAGCCGACCTTGCGGGCGCCGTCATTGTTGACCGCCGAACCGATGATCACCGCGTGAATGCGATTGCCGTCGGCGAGTGCGTCACCGAGGCGCTTCAGCACCACCGCGCCGGTGCCGGAGCCGAATATGGTCCCCGCGGCGTCGGCATCGAATACCCGGCAGTGGCCGTCGGGGGAGAGGATGGAACCTTCCTCGTAGATGTAGCCCGACTCCTGCGGCACCTGCACGCTCGCTCCACCCGCGAGTGCGACGTCGCATTCGAAGTCCAGCAGCGCCTGCACCGCCTGGTGCACTGCCACCAGCGAGGTCGAGCAGGCCGACTGCACCGCCACGCTCGGGCCGGTGAGATTGAGCTTGTAGGACACCTTGCTGGCCAGATAGTCGGACGCATTGCCGTGCAAGGCATGCAACTGGGCGGACGGGCTGTCGAACAGGCGCGCGTGGCCGATCAGATTGCGCAGCAGATAGGTGCTCAGGCTGGCGCCTGCGAAAACACCGACCGGGGCAGGGTTTTCCGACGGCACGATGCCCGCGTCCTCGAATGCTTCCCACGCGCACAGCAGGAACAGCCGGTGCTGCGGGTCGGTCAGTTGCGCTTCGCGCGCGGTCATCTCGAAGAACTCCGCGTCGAAGCGGTCGTGATCGCGCAGCGTGGATCCGGCGTGCACGTAACCCGCGGGCGGATCGGCGGGTCCGGTCTCCTCCGGTAGCGGCCGGATGGATTCGTGACCGTCGCACAGGTTGCGCCAGTACGCGCCGACGGTGTCGGCGTCGGGGAAGCGGCAGGCCATGCCGACCACCGCGATGCGGAAATCATTGTCCACGGGGGTCATCGGATTCTCTCCTCGGTTTCCCGGGCGCCGGCCCGGTGACGGGTGCGTGCCGCGGCGGCCCGGCGTTGCAGTCCGCGATCGGCGTCGGCGGCCGGTGCGGTGCGGCCTTCCAGCAGCCGGGCCAGGTCCTCCACCGTCGGCGCCGCGAACAGGTCGGTCATCGCCAGCTGCACGCCCAGGCGGCGCTCCAGCAGTCCGCGGGCGCGGGCGAGGGCCAGGGAATGCCCGCCGAGATCGAAGAAGTTCTGTCCCAGCCCGACTTCGCGCTCGAGCACCTGCGCCCACACCTCGGCGACCACGCGTTCCAGCTCGGTGCGCGGTGGTGTCCAGGCCGGTTCGGCGACCGGGAGGATGCGGGGCAGGCGGCGCTCGTCGAGCTTGCCGGTGAGTCCGCGCGGCAGTTCGGCGAGCACGGCGAGGGCGGAGGGAATCATGTAGTCGGGCAGGCGAGTTCGCATGAAGGCAGTCAGCTCGTCGGCATCGGGACGCAGCGGGCCGTCCTGGGTGACGTAGGCGACCAGGCGGGGCTCGTGCGCCGAGGGATCCAGCACGACAGCGGCTTCGCCGACCGTCGGATGCGCGCGCAGCACGGTTTCGGCCTCGCCGGGTTCGACCCGGTGCCCGCGAATCTTGACTTGGCGGTCGACGCGTCCGGCGTAGACCAGGCGGCCGTCGGTGAGCCGCCGCGCCAGATCGCCGGTGCGATAGAAGGGGCCTTCGTGATCGGTACCGAAGACCTTGCCGGTCAGCTCCGCTCGTTCCCAATAACCCAGGGCCACGTGCGGACTGTGCAGGACCAGTTCACCGAAAACCTCGGTGGGGAAGCCGTTTTCGTCGATGAGCCCGGCCTCGACGCCCGCGACCGGGCGGCCGATCGGCACACCGGCGCGGTCGGCATCGGCCGCGGTCACCGCATGCTGCAGCGCCACCGAGCATTCCGTGGGCCCGTACAGGCTCACCAACCGGCAGTCGGGGCCGAAATGCCGCTGGAAGTCCAGCACATCGCCGCGCACCACCTGCTCACCACCGAGCCCGACGACCCGGATCTTCGAGGGCAGCCACGGCTCCTCGGTATCGCTGAGCAGATAGCGGAACAGCGTCGGCGTGCAGTGCAGGACGGTGACACCGGCGCTGTCGAGCTCGGTGCGCAGGGCGGCGGGACCGAACAGGTGCGGATCGATGACATGCAATTCCGCGCCCGCCACCGCGGCGCCGAAGGAGTTCAGGATGCCCGCGTCGAAGGTGTAGCGCGCGGGTGCGGCGACCACATCGCCCGGTCCGATCCGCAGCCGGCGCGCATAGCGCACGGCGTGGGCGAGGGCGGATTCCGAACTCTGCGCCACGCCTTTCGGGCGGCCGGTGGAACCGGAGGTGTAGGTGATGTAGGCGGGGCCGCCGGCGATCGAGGCCGGGATCAGATGATCGACCGGCACCGGCCGGAAGTGCGCTTCGCCCGGCTGATCGCACACCGGCAGGATGCGTGCCGGTCCCGCGATCTTGCGGGCGGTGTCGACCAGTGACGGATCGCAGAGCAGCGCAGCGATTTTCGCCTCTTCGACAATGGTGAGCAGGCGGTCGAGCGGCGCCCGCGGATCCAGGGGTACGTAGGTGACACCGGCCCGCAGGGCCGCCCAGACCGCGACGAAGCTCTCGGGGGTGTGGCGATAGAGCAGCCCGACCCGGCCACCGGCCACGCCGGTGCGCAGCAGTAGTCGTGCGGTGTCCTCGGCCAGCATGTCGAGCTCGGCGTAGGTGATGCTGTGCTCGTCGTTGCTGAGCGCGGTGGCGTGGCCGCGGGCGACGGCGACCTGGGCGAGTCGTTCGCCCAGCGTCTCACCGGATTCCGCCTCCGGGGTGGCGGGCGTGCCGGGCAGTTCCCAGCCGGTGGAGGCGTCCCGTTCGAGCGGATCGCCGAGCGAGAGCTCGTGCAATGCGCTGTCGGGCCGGGCGGCGACGCTCGCGAGCGCGCCCGCGTAGTGCCGCAGCAGGCGGTGTGCGGTGTCGGCATCGTAGAGGTCGGTGCTGTATTCGAGGGACAGCCGGGGTTCGTCGCCGGTTTCGTCGACGGTGAGATCCAGGTCGAGTTTGGCGGTCCGGCGCGGGGCGTCCACGAGTTCGGCGTGCAGTCCGGCCATGTCGAGGACCGGTGGGGGCGTGTTGAGGTAGTTGAACATGATCTGCGCTACCGGTGTCCGGCTCAGATCCCGATCCGGCGCCACGGCCGAGATGACCCGCTCGAACGGGCAGTCCTGATTCGCGTACGCCGACAGCAGGATTCGGCCGACATCGGCGGTCAGATCGGTGAAGGGCTGTTTCGGGTCCAGCTCCACGCGCAGGGCCAAGGTGTTGAGGAAGCAACCGATCAACGGTTCGGTCGCCGCGCGGGTCCGGCCCGCGATGGGTGAGGCCACGACCAGATCCCGCTGGCGGATGTGGCGATGCAGCACCACATAGAACGTGGCCAGCAGGACCGCGAAGACCGTGACGCCCTGGTCGGCGGCGATCTTGCGCACGGCGGCAAGGACATCCGGGTCCACGGTGGCTCGCTCGACCGCGCCGTGGGAGGTGCGGCGTGCCGGTCGCGGGCGGTCGCCGGGAATCTCGGTGACGGGAGCGTCGGCCAGCGCGGTGCGCCAGTGCTCGAGCTGATCGTCGAGGCGGGCCGCATTGTCGCGCTGCCAGATCGCGTAGTCGGCGTATTGCACGGTGAGCGGCGGCAATTCGGCTGTTGCACCGGATGATTCGGAGGTCTTGGCAGCCAGCTCGGCCTGGTAGTGGGCGGAGATCTCCTGGCTCAGTACGGCGATGGACCAGCCGTCGCACACGATGTGATGCAGGGCGATCAGGAGCAGGTGCTCGTCCGGACCGGTCGCGATCAGGTGATACCGCCACAGCGGGCCTGCTGCCAGATCGAACGGCGCTCCGGAAACGGCTGCGGTGATGCTGTTTTCGGCCGATTCCCGCTCGGTGGGTGAGTGCTCCGTCAGATCCGTGACCGGCAGCGGGCGGGGTGTGTACGGGCGGACCTGCTGGCGCAGTTCGCCCTCGTCGGTCGTCAGGTAGACGGTCCGCAGCACCTCGTGCCGCTGTTCGACGCGGCCGAGTGCCGCTTGCAGGGCGCCGGCATCGATGCTGCCGTGCAGGCGCAGGCCGCCCGGCATGATGTAGGTGCTGTTGCCCGGGTCCAGGTTCTCCAGGAACCACAGACGCTCCTGGGCATAGGAGACCGGCAGCAGATCGTTCGCGACGCGGTCCGCGGGGCGTAGTGAGTTTTCGTCCGTCGCAGCGGATTCCAGTAGCTGTGCCGCGCGCGCCAGGGTGGGCCGTTCGAACAGCTCACGCAAGGAGACGGCGACGCCGAACTCGTCGAGCAACTGGGACAGCAATCGGGTCGCGGCCAGGGAGGTGCCGCCGAGCAGGAAGAAATCGTCGTGGCGGCCGACCGCCGGCACACCCAGTGCCTGCGCCCACAGCTCGGCGAGCCGGATCTCCAGCGGGCCGGCGGGAGCTTCGAACTCCGCGACCGTGCTGGGCATTTCCGTTCGCGCCGCGGTGCGATCCGGGACGGCCGGAATCGGCGTCGTGGACGGTCGCGCGAGACGGTCCAGCACGGGCTCGGTCGCCTGTGCGGGTGCGGTATCCCGAGTCCAGGACGAGAGCGTGCGGCCCAGCTGCCAGCCGAGGCCGTAGGCATCTTCGTTTGCCTGCGGGTCCACCTCGGTGACGACCGCTCGGGTCGACAAGGCCTGGTCGGGAACGTATCCGGTGGGCACGACCGTCAGCAGGGTCGCCCCGACCGGGACGTACGGCCCGGCCGGACTCGACGTGGACTCCGCGTCCCCGCCATCGAAACCGGCCGTGGTGACGAGCAGATCGATCCGGCCCTGGATGTCGATACTGCTCTGTGCCGCTTCGGTTCTCGTCTCGGCCGTCACCCGGGCCGGGATCCCGCCGCGATGCAGGGCCGCGGCCAGTCCCCGCGTGATCTCCTCCGCGTCCGGTCCGGCCACCGCGACCGCGAGATGCCGTCGCTCGCTCAGCAACTCCGCGACGGCGATGCCCGGATCGTTGGTGGAGGCCGCCACGATGGCGAGGAAATCGCGGGTCAGCGCGTGCGCTGCGGCACGGTCCAGCAGGGCCGTGTTGTAGGTCAGTTCGCAGACCAGCTCGGCATCGGCCTCGGCGACATGCAGCACCAGGTCGTACAGCGTCGCGCCGGTGTCGATCGAATGCCATTCCACGCTCAGCCCGAACCGGCCCAGATCCGGACGATGCAGCCGCTGCTGCACGAACAACACCTGGAACACCGGACTGAACCGCGGATCCCACGGCCCGCCGATCTGCTCGACCACCGATTCGAACGGGACCGTCTCGTCCTCGTAGGCCGACAAGGCGCTGTCGCGGACCAGCCGCAGCAGATCCGTGAACGCCTGCCAGGCCGCGACATCGGAGCGCACCGGCACGGTGTTCACGAAATGACCCACGGTGCCGGACAATTCGTCGTGCGGGCGGGCGGCCATGGGGATGCCGATGGCGAAATCGTCCTGCCCGGTGTGCGCCGCCAGCGCCACCTGATAGCAGGCCAGCAACCACACGAAGGTCGGAACACCCTGTGCCGCAGCGGCTTCACGGATGGCCGCGCTGAGCTCCGGCGAGATCGGCTGATGGATGCGGGTACCGTCATTCGTCACCCGGTGCGGGCGGGGCAGTCCGATCGAGACATCCAGGGGCGGTGTGCCATCCAGCAGGCGGGCGCGCCGTTGGATGGCGGCCGCGCGCGGTGCCTGCCGTTGCAGCCATTCCGCGTAATCGGCGTACTGGCGTTGCGGCGGCGCCGGCGGGAGACCGCCGGTGCGCGCGCCGTAGGCGGCCCACAGCTGATCGATCAGCAGCGGGATCGACACACCGTCGAGTACCAAGTGGTGTGCGTTGACCGCGAGTATCCAATCGGTGTCCGCCAGGCGCAGCAGTAGCCAGCGCACCGGCGGTCCAGAGGTCAAGTCGAAGGTTGCGGTGGCGAAGGCGGACAGCAGTTCATCGGCCGCGTCCGCGCGGGCCCCGTCCGGCAGCAACCGCAGATCCTCGGTGCGCCAGTCGATACCGAGATCGTCGCGCACCCGGGCCGAGAGCCCCTGCGCGTCTTCGCCGAACACTGTACGCAACGCGTGTTGATGCGCGGCCACCGCGACCGCGGCCTCCCGCAGCGCGTTCGCATCCAGTGCTCCGGTCAGGCGCAATCCCAAGGGGACGTGATAGACGGCGGCATTGTTCGCCAGCTGCTCGTGCAGCCGGATGCCGCGCTGGGCGGGCGTCGCCGGAAACGATCCGGTGCCGGTGCGCACGGGGATGCCGTAGGCGGTGGCGCCCGCATCGCGCTTGGCGCGCAGGCGTTCGAGGGCCAGATTGCTAGCTGGTGAGTTCATGATCTTTCTCCAACACTGCGTTCGCCTGTTCGATCAGCAGTCGCTCCAGCGCCGCGGCCACGGACGCCACCGTCGGTTCGGTGAAGACCAGCCGCAGCGGGAACTCGATGTCGAACAGCTCTCGGACCCGATGCGCGAACCGGGTGGCCAGCAGGGAATGCCCGCCGATACGGAAGAAGTTCTCGAAGACGCCGACCCGCTCGACCCCGAGCAGCTCCGCCCACTGCTCGGCCACGAACTGCTCGTATTCGGTGCGCGGAGCCACGTAATCGGCGTCCTCGGCGAACAATCCGGTCGGCGGCGAGGGCTCGGGCGCCTCGATGCGCGGCAGACCGTCGATGATCCGGTACGAGCCGCGATCGAAGGGATAGAGCGGCAGCCGGATCGGCGGGCGCGGCGCCGGATCGACAGCGGCCCAATCGATGTCGTGACCGTGCACGTGCAGCTCGGCGACCGAGGACAGCAGCACGGTGAGATCGTCGAGATCGCGGGCCAGCGAGGGGACCGCGATACCCGCCCGCTCATGGTGGCGGAGCAGGCTCTTCACCATGCCACCGAGCACCGGATGCGGGCCGATCTCGACGAAATCGTGCACACCCGCCTCGATCATGGCGCTCACGGCCTCGGCGAAGGCCACCGGCCGGACCACCTGATCCACCCAGTAGTCCACATCCAGCAGGCCGCCGTCGACGCGGCCGCCGGTCACCGTCGAATAGAACGGGATATCGCCGCCGGACGGTGCGAATGCCGTGAGGCCCGAGGCGAATTCGGGGAGGGAGTCCCGCATGGCGGGGGAGTGGAAGGCGTAGTCGCCGGGCAGCCGCCGGGTCAGCACCGCCTCGCGCTCCCAGCGGGCGAGGGCGGTCTCCACGGCCGTGGTGTCACCGGAGATCAGCGTCCAGCGCGGTGCATTGCGACCGGCGATGTGCACGCCCGGCGGCAGCGCGGTTTCCGCCTCCGCGACCGGCAGATTCACCACCGCCATGGAGCCATTGCCGCGGACCCGGGCGGTAGCGCGTGCCCGTGCGGCGATGATGCCCGAGGCCGTGGCCAGATCCAGCACACCGGCCAGGTGTGCCGCGGCGATCTCGCCGACGCTGTGCCCGGCCACGGCTGCCGGAACGACACCCCATGACCGCCACAGCTCGGCAATCGCCACCTGAACGGCGAAGAGGACGGGTTGCGCCACACCGGTATCGGAGAGCGCCTCGGCGTCGCGGCCGCGCTCGAGCACCGCGAACGGCGACCAGCCCAGCAGCGGGCGCAGTTCCCGGTCCACCGCCATCAGGGCGTCCCGGAAGACCGGCTGCCGTCGAATCAGGCTGCGGCCCATGCCGATCCACTGATTGCCCTGGCCGCTGAACACGAAGCCGATCGGGCCCGCGGCGCCTCGCGGTGTCTTCGCGGCCGCCGCACCCCACGGCAAGGTACCCGATGCCACGGCGCTGAGCCGTTCGCGCAATTCCTCGCGCTGTGTGGCGACGATGCCGACCCGGAACGGGTGATGCGCGCTGCGCCTGGTCGATGCGTACGACAGCGCGGCCAGCTCGGGCGGTTGCGGACCGTCGAGCAGGTTCAGCCAATTGCCGACCTGTGCCAGCGCCGCGTGCTCGCTGCGGCCGGAAACCAGGAATACGCTCGGTGTTTCGGCTGCCGGTGCGGGCTCGGCGGCGGCCGGAGCCCCGGTCAGGACGACATGTGCGTTGGTGCCGCCGAACCCGAAGGAACTGACCCCGGCCAGCGCCGGACCCTCGTGCGCGGGCCATTCCGCGTTCGCGGCGGCCACGCTGAAGGCCAGCTGCTCGAAATCGACATGGCTGCTGGGGGTTTCGAAGTTGAGATTGCCCGGGACCCGCCGATGCTGCAGGGCGAGCGCGGTCTTGATCAGGCCCATGATGCCCGCCGCGGCTTCGAGGTGGCCGAGCACGGTCTTGACCGACCCCACCACGGTGGTGCTGGGGTCGGCCCCCGACTCGTCGTGCCGGTCGGCGAGCACTGTGTGCAGTGCCCGCGCCTCCATGGCATCGCCCAGCGCGGTTCCCGTGCCGTGCGATTCGATGTAGTGGAGATCGGCGGCGCCGACCCCCGCGCGCCGGTGTGCCCGGCGCAGTACGTCCACCTGTGCGCCGAAGCTCGGCGCGGTGAGTCCATTGGTGCGGCCGTCCTGGTTCACGGCGCTGCCCAGCAGCACCGCGTACACGTGATCGCCGTCGCGTTCGGCCAGCGCCAGGGGTTTCAGCACCACCGCGCCGCATCCTTCGCCGCGGACATAGCCGTCGGCGCGATCGTCGAAGGTCTTGCAGCGCCCGTCCGCGGCAAGCATCCCGGCTTCGGCCAGCGCGTCGGTGATGCCGGGTTCGAGGGTCAGGTTCACGCCACCGGCCACGGCCAGTTCGCAGTCCCCGTCGTGCAGGCTGCGCAGGGCCAGATGCACCGCGACCAGCGAGGACGAGCAGGCGGTGTCGACGCTGAGGCTCGGGCCGCGCAGATCGAACAGATACGACAGCCGGTTGGCGGCCAGACTGGCGGCATTGCCGGTCACGGCCGCGATCGGTAGTCCGCCGCGCCCGGCCGGGTCCAGATCGCGGGCGTTCTCACCGGAACTGATGCCCACGAACACACCGGCGGCGGTGCCGGCGAGTCCCGCGGTCGGGACGCCCGCATCGGCGAAGGCGTCGGCGACCGTCTCGGCGAGCAGGCGATGCTGCGGATCCATATAGGCGGCTTCATCGGCGGCGATGCCGAAGTAGCCGGCGTCGAAGGCGTACGGGTCGGGCACGAACGAACCGAACCGCGGACCCGCCTGATCACAGCGGTGATCGGGGGTCTTGCCCACCAGTTCCTCACCGCGCCACAGCGTTTCCCACAGCTGTTCGGGTCCGCGCCGATCGGCGGCCACGCACCCGATGCCGATGATGGCGATCGGTTCCTGCGCGCGCTGCGGTCGCGCGGGTTCCTGTACGGGATCCGTTGCGGGCGCGGTCGCTGCGGTCTCGCCGGCGAGGCCGTCGGCCATGGCTCGCACGGTCGGGTACTGCCACGGCAGGTCCGGGGGGAGCGATCGCCCGAGCCAGGTGGACATCCGGCCGACCAGGACCACCGCGACCGCGGAGGTGAGGCCGAAGTTCGCGAAGGGCTCGGTCAGGGCTATCTCGGTAGTCCCGGTGTCCAGCAGCTCTGCCAGATTGCGCACCAGGAAGTCACTGATCTCGTCGGCGCTACGACGAACCGATTCGGTCGACATGAACTCGGATCCCTACTGCGCGCTCACCGATTTATCGGCGGATCGGAGTGGCGTCACGTGCGGATCGGAATCTCCGCGAGCGGACTCGCCACCCGGAATTTCGGAGACGCCGCGGGCCGCGAGATTCTGCCGCGCGAGTTCGAGCGGAAAGGCGAGTACCCGGAGATCGTGGAACAGCTTCACCGCAATTGTCAGCCACAGCGATCCGGTGAATTGATAGAGCAGTGCGAGCGCGGTGCCGCCGAATATCACCTGGGCCGCGACGGCCGGCCGGAAAGCGTGCCGCAATCCGTCGATGACGCCACCGGCGATCACGATGAGCACCCAGAACGGCAAATTCGGGAACAATAGATCCACGGCGTAGATCGTGAATCCGCGATACACGATTTCCTCGGCCGGTGTGCTGAACGAATTCGCCAACCACCAGAATCGCTCGGAGGGATTCGCCGGGGTGATGAACACGACGTACTCGATCTTGCGGGCGATGAAGTCGCGCCCGGCCCGTCCGGTCAGCGGCAGCAGCGCGGGAATCAGCAGATAGCCCACGTAGACCACGATGATGGCCAGGCCGATGACCTTCTCGGCCGGGGTCAGCGCCCGGAACACCGAGCCGTCGAAGCCGCCCAGGCCCAGCCGGTCCAGGGGCACGTTCCCGGCCAGGAACGCGATGAACACGACCGCCAGCGCCAGCCAGGTACGGAATACGCCGCCCTGATACAGGCGGATTCTGGCGTCGTCACGGCGACCGAAACGCTGCGTGAACTTCCGCACCGAACTTATCTCGAAGTACGGCTCCGCCAGGACCAGATATAAAAGAAACAACAAGCAGAACAACTTCATGGCTGAATCCGTCCACAGGTGATTCGAGGGAGTGGAGGTGATCCAGTTGACAACGTTGGAACGGTTCACCTTACGTTCATTTGTATGCCAGCTACGTTTCGTTGCGGTGCGGCGTGGGAATTCCGTATTCACGCATCCGCTGAAGATTTGCTGAGCATGCCGGAGACGGTACTACCGAATGGAATTACTGTCCAAACGTAGGCGTATGACATCGGTCACCAGCTATTATTTATTCAGCACATTAAAAACGAATTGCTCGCCCGATTTGTCTGGTTAGCTGTCGGCATTGTTGCTCGATATTTGCTAGACCCATTCGGATCATAGCGCGTTTTATTGCGAGACCGGAGTTGGCCTCGTGCTCACCTGCGCGCCATGTGCCGATGGCACGGTGATCACGTGCGGACAGAGACAGTCACCCGGACCGATCGCTCGCGGCCGGTGCGATGGTTCCACCAGGCCTGCGTGAGCGTCACCGAGCGACTGCCGTTCGGGCTGGCGCGCCTGGTGGCGCCGACCTTCGTGGGCTACCTGCTGGTGAGCGGCTGCACCTTCACCGTCGATCTGCTGATCCTCACCGGCGTGCACGGCGGCCTCGGCCTGCCGCTGCCGATCGCGGTCACCGCCGGCTACGTCACCGCATTCGCCCTGAGCTACCTGCTCAATCGCACACTCAACTTCGCCTCGCACGCACCCGTCGGACCACAGCTGGCGATCTACATCGTCGCGGTCGTGCTGAACTATCTGCTGTTCATCCTCGGCGTGACAAGCGGTTTGGCCGCGCTCGGCCTCGACTATCGCATCGCCCGGATCCTCGGCGGCCTAGGCGAGGCGCTGTTCCTCTATACGGCGATGCGCCGCTTCGTGTTCCGCCGGACCAGCGTCGGTGTCGATGCGCCGCCAGCTCCAGAGGAAGACCAGCGCAGCGAGAATGGACCCGGCCGTCGCGAATGACGTTGCGCCCAGATAGATCAGCCACGCATCCTGATGCGCGGCGGCCCGCACACCCTCCCGCGACAACGGCACCGCCCACAGCACACTGCCGAACCCGATGACGGTACAACCGACCGCCGCAACCACAACCGTGCAGACCACCGCCAGCACCCGCGGCGGCCCGGCGTACCGATGCAGTGCCCCGCGGCGATCCAGCCACCACGACGCGAGCGCCGCCAGCCCCAGCGCGATCGCATCGGCCGCGAGCGTGTCACTGAGCCGATGCCACTGCGCGGTCAAGGTGTAATGACCGATCCCCACCGCCCAGGTCATCACGATCAGCAACGCCACACCCCGCCACCGATACGGCACCACGATCAACGTCGCGAACAACACCGTCATGGCCACCGCGGTATGCCCGCTCGGAAAACTGTTGCCCAGGTCCGCCTTCGACACCGGCACCAGCTCCGGCCGCGGCAGCACCCGCTGCGACCCCTGCACGATCACCTGCCCGCCCACGATCACCCCCACCCCCGCCACCGCGAGATCCCACCGCCGCCGCACCAATGCCGCGCCCGCCACCAGCAACACCGCCGCGGCCAGCGAATACACCGTGATCCGATCCAGCGCATCGGTGGCCTGCACGATATTCCGCCGCCCCGCCTCCTTGGCCCCGCGCAACGCGGCGTTCTCCACCAACTGCCCATCCACCGTCTGCACCGCGACCAGATACACGACGAGCACGAGAACCGCACTCACCCCGGCGATCACCGGCCAGCGCCGAGCGGTCTGATACTTCCCCGGAAACCCCATCTGCGGATTCGCCTCCGAACGGTCGACGGCACAGTCGCAGGCGATGATATTCGCTATCGCCCGCGACTCCCGTTCAGCCCGGCCGGGGCCGAACCCGGTGTCGAGCAGCCGAGCGGACCGCGTCAGTACAACTCGTAGACCAGGGCGTTGCCGATCTTCTCGGGTTGGTGGTTCGCCTTGACCCAGGTTTGGATCTGATCGGCGGCGGTGGTGGTGCCCGAGGACCAGTGGAAGGCGCGTTGCTGGGTGCCGAGGACGAGGTATTTGACCTGGTGGTCGGCGACGTATTGCTGGAATTGGGTGAGGCTGGGGTAGTTGTCGCCGCCGCCGAAGCCGCCGATCGCCATCAGGGAAGTGCCGGTGCGCAATTCGATGGAGCTCACGTCGAAGGAGCCGATCATGGCTGCGGACCAGCGGGTTCCGGCGGAGGTGAGCATCTGCTGCAACTCGGGGCTGTCGATCTGGGCGAAGCCGCCGGGGCCCATGAAGGCGTTCTGCCGGGCGGGGCCCGAGGAGGGGATGCCGCCCGCGTGCGCCTGGGATGCCGTCTCGATGGCGTAGGCGCCGGTGCCGAGCAAACCGAAAACCAGTGCGGTGGCGGCGGTCAGCGCGGTCCAGCGGGTGCGGTTCGCGGCGGTCAGGAGCGCCAGTGCGGCGGCGATCGCGCCGATCAGCACGATCCAGCGCAGCGCGGGCAGCCAGTCCGGCGTGCGGTGCAGCAGCACGAAGGCCCATACGCCGGTCACCGCGACCGTGACCGCCAGGGTTGCCCGGGCCGCGAGATGGGCTCGGCGGCTCCACAATTGGGTGAGGCCGATGGCGGCCGTCGCCGCGACGCCGGGGGCCAGGGCGACGGTGTAGTAGGGGTGGATGGTGCCGCTCATGTAGCTGAAGACGAGGCCCGTGCCGACCATCCAGCCGCCCCACAGGATCAGCCCGGTGAGCACCGGATCGGTGCGGGAGGCGCGGCGATACAGCCACAGTCCCGCGATCAGCCCGATGAGGGCCGCGGGCAGCAGCCAGGACGCCTCGGTGCCGATGAGATCGCGGAACAGGCGGGTGATGCCGGGCTTACCGCCGAATGCGGCGTTCGCGAAGAAGTTTCGCGGCGCTTCCTCGCTTGGGCCGCCGCCGTGCCCGCCACCCGGACCGCCGTGCCCGCCGAGCAGTCGCGACATGCCGTTGTAGCCGACGGCCAGCTGCCACAGGCTGTTGGTGGTCGAGCCACCGATGTAGGGGCGGGAATCGGCCGGCCACAACTCCACCAGCAACAGGTACCAGCCGGCGCTGACGATGATCGCGGCGCACGCGGTGGCCAATTTGCTTATCCGCGCGGCGATTCCACCGGCCCCGGCGATCAGGAACGCCAGACCCAATCCCGGCAGCACGAGCACGGCCTGCATGAGCTTGGTGAGGAAGGCGAATCCGATCGCGGTGCCCGCCAGCGCCAGCCAGCCGGTGCCCGCCGAATACCAGCGCGGGTTCGGCGATTCGATCGCGCGCACCGTGAAATACGCGGCGCCGATGAGCAGCAGGGTGAGCAGCGCGTCCGGGTTGTCGTAGCGGAACATCATCGCCGCCACCGGCGTGAGCGCGAGCGCGAGCCCGGCCAGCAGCCCGGCTGCGGATCCGGCGCAGCGGCGCACGGTCGCGTACAGCAGGGCCACCGAGCCGACGCCCATCAGCGCCTGCGGCACCAGCAGCGACCATGAGTTGAATCCGAAGATCCGGCCCGAGAGCGCCATCACCCACAGCGAGGCGGGCGGTTTGTCCACGGTGATCGCATTGCCGGGATCGAGCGAGCCGAACAGCCAGGCCTTGTAGCTCTGGGTGCCCGCCTGCACGGCCGCCGCGTAGAACTCGTTGCCCCAGCCGGAGACCGACAGATTCCACAGGTAGAGCAGGCCGGTGCCGAGCAGCAGGAGCAGTAACGCCGGTCGCTCCCAGCGCCGGGGCGTCGCCTCGGCCGGTGTGTCCGGTGCCGCTTCCAGCACTGCGGGCGTCGAAGCCATGTCCTGCCTTCCCTGGGGTGTTTGTCGTCATGAACTCACGGGAGCATACGACCGGCATCTCCTGCCAACCTCGGTCGAACCTGCCAACTTGCTGTGAGCGGGCCAGTGGCTAGCTGGGCGGATCAAGATCAGCCCCCGGGCGAATCCAAGGTTGTTCCCAAGTTCGCCGCAGCTTCGATTCCTAGTCTCGGCCCCAATGATCGTGATGCGGACGACCGGCATGTGGAAGGTGTCCGCCGCAAACGAAGGAGCCCGGCATGATCGAAAGCACGGAGACCGGCGTGGCCGACAGCATCTCGAACACCCCGCGGCAGTTCCGCACCGCGGTCGTCCCCGCGGCCGGGCTGGGCACCCGCTTCCTGCCCGCGACCAAGACGGTGGCCAAGGAACTGCTCCCGGTGGTGGACACCCCGGGCATCGAACTGGTCGCCGAGGAGGCCGCCGCGGCCGGGGCCGATCGCATGGTCATCGTCGCCTCACCCGGAAAACAGGGTTTGGCAGCACATTTCACCGAGGACGCGGCCCTGGAGAGCGTGCTCGCCCAGCGCGGCAAGTTCGATCTGCTGGAGAAGGTGCGCCGCGCACCCAAACTCCTGGAGGTCGAGACCGCCGTCCAGCAGCAGCCGCTGGGCCTGGGACATGCCGTGCTGCAGGCGGAATCGCTACTGACGCCCGACGAGACCGCGGTGGCCGTGCTGCTGCCCGATGACCTGGTACTACCGCACGGCGCCCTCGAGGCCATGGCCCGGGTACGCCGCGAACGCGGCGGCAGCGTGCTGTGCGCGATCGACGTGCCCGCCGACGAGGTCAGCGCCTACGGCGTGTTCGATGTTGCGCCCGTGACGGATTCGGACGATCCGGATGTGCTGCGGGTCCACGGCATGGTGGAGAAGCCCGCCGTCGCCGATGCCCCCTCGACCTTCGCGGCCGCCGGCCGCTACCTGCTCGACCGCGCGATCTTCGATGCGCTGCGCCGCATCACCCCCGGCGCCGGCGGCGAACTGCAATTGACCGATGCCGTCGCGCTGCTGATCGCCGAAGGACACCCCGTGCACGTCGTTGTGCACCGGGGCACCCGCCACGATATCGGTACCCCGCTGGGATACCTGCGCGCGGCAGTCGATTTCGCGCTGGAGCGCGAGGAGTACGCCGCGCCGATGCGCTCCTGGCTGCGTGCACGCCTCGCCGAATAACCGCTGGGTACGGTATGAACCGTGAACGACGATAGCGGCACGACCGTGCTGGTGGTCGACGACGAGCCCGACATCCTGGATCTGCTCAGCTCCGCCCTGCGGTTGAGCGGGTTCGATGTGCTCTCGGCCGACAGCGGCGCCGCGGCGCTGGCCGCGGCGGCGAAACGCACCCCCGACATCGTCGTCCTGGACGTGATGCTGCCCGATATGGACGGCTACACCGTCGCCCGGCGGCTGCGCGAAGCCGGCAATGACGTCCCGGTGCTGTTCCTGACCGCGCGCGATGCGGTGCAGGACCGCATCGCCGGACTGCAGGCCGGCGGCGACGACTACGTGACCAAGCCGTTCAGCCTCGAAGAGGTGATCCTGCGCATGCGCGCCATCCTGCGCCGCGCCGGCGCCGACGCGGAGGAGCGGACCGGGCGATTGCGCTGCGCGGATCTGGAATTGGATGTCGACGCCCATGCCGCGCAACGCGGCGGCGAGCAGATCTGGTTGTCGGCCACCGAGTTCAACCTGCTGCACTACCTGATGCTCAACGAGGGCAAGGTGCTCAGCAAACGGCAGATCCTGGATCGGGTCTGGTCCGAGGCCGACGGTCGCAGCGACCGCATCGTGGAGACCTTCATCAGCCAGCTGCGCGCGAAGATCGACACCCAGGGCCCGTCGCTGATCCGGACCGTGCGCGGCGTGGGCTACTCGCTGCGCGCCCCCGGACAGTCTTCGTGAGGCGTCCGGCCTTCGCCGTCCGCGTCCGGGCCTTGCGCCGCTGGACCTTGCGGGCTCGGCTGCTGGCGGCGGTGCTGACCATCACCGCGGTCGGGCTGCTGGCCTTCGGCCTGCTCACCGCCTCGCTGCTGAGCCGTTCGCAGCTGTCCCGCATCGACGGCCAGCTGAACGCGGTCGCCAGTGACCTGACCACCGGGAATCGGCCGCCCCCGCCGCCGGTCACGGAAAGCAACGATCCCCGCCTGCCGTCCACCTTCCGGGTGTTGTTCTTCGACAATTCCGGCGCGCCGCTGGGCCAGATCGGTATCGGCGCTTCACGATTGGCGCTGCCCCCGATGGACGCGGGCGCCGTGCGGGCGCGCGGGACCAAGATCCTGACCGTGCCGGACGAGAGCGGCGCGCATTGGCGGGTGCGCAGTGTCGTGCGGCATCCGAACCGGGCCGACCCGCAGGGCGGCACCGCGGCGGTGGTCATGTCGCTCGACACCTACTACGCCACCACCCACGGGCTGCGCGCCATCGAGCTCATCGCCGGCATCGGGCTGCTGGTGGTGATCGGCGGTATCGCGGCCTGGCTGGTGCGGGTCGGGTTGCGGCCGTTGACCCGCATCGAGCAGACCGCGCAGGCGATCACGGCGGGTGATCTGGATCGCCGTGTGGCGGATACGGATTCGCGCACCGAGGTCGGCCGCCTCGGCGGCGCCTTCAATCTCATGCTGGCCCAATTGTCTTCGACGTTGCGCCGGCTCGAGGAGTCCGAATCCCGATTGCGGATCTTCGTGGCGGACGCCTCGCACGAACTGCGCACCCCGCTGACCTCGATTCGCGGCTACGCCGAGCTCTACCGCCACGGCGGCGCGGCCACCGACGCCGATGTCGCCCGCATGATGGGCCGCATCGAGGAGCAGGCCACCCGGATGGGCGTGCTGGTCGACGATCTGCTGCTGCTGGCCGGGCTCGACGAGCAGCGGCCCCTGGATCTGGGTGAGGTGGATCCGGCCGCACTGGCCGCGGAGGTGGTGCAGGACGCGCGGGTCCGCTATCCGGAACGCCGTGTCGGCCTGCATGTTCCGGCGGAGCCGCAGCGCATCCTCGCCGATGAGGGCAAACTGCGGCAGGCCCTGTCGAATCTGGTGACCAATGCGCTGACCCACACGCCCGCGACCGCGGCGGTGGAGGTGCGGGTCGGGCGGGTGCGCGGTGTACCTGCCGATGCGGTCGCCGAATCCGGCACCGAACTGCCCGCGGCCGAGTCGTTCGTGATCCTGGAGGTGGCCGACACCGGCCCCGGGATTCCGCTGGAGAAGGCGTCGCACGTCTTCGACCGCTTCTATCGCGTCGACGAATCACGTTCGCGCTCGCGCGGTTCCGGCCTGGGCCTGGCGATCGTGTCCGCGATCCTGACCGCGCACGGCGCGCGCATCCAGCTGGTCACCGGGCCCGGGCGCGGCGCGATCTTCCGCATGGTGTTCCCCGCGGGCGAGGCCGGCGATGTGCGTTCGGCGCACACCGCCGGCTGAGTTCGCGGGTCAGCGGATCCCGAAGTTGAGCGGTCCCGGCGTCCACAGCCCGGAACGCTTCTCGGTGGAGACGTCGAGCTGGGCCGCGGTGGCGGTCGGGTCGAGCGGTACGAGACGCTCGATCTCACCCCAGTTGCGCTTCCAGTCGTCCTTCAGATACGAGGGCATGACCTCCGAGCGCGTCACCAGATCGGTGTAGCCGAGCGGCCCGCCGGAGGCGTGGCTCTCCCAGTTGCTGGTCATGACCGAGCCCGAAAGGTCCGGCAGGATGCGGTATTTCGGCACGTCGGCGACGCCGTAGCGGTGCTGCATCGGCTGCTGGCACGGGAACTGCAGGCCGACCAGCCAATCCAGCAGCACCGGCGTGGTGTGCCCGACCAGCGCGTCGAGGGTCTGCAACTGCGGTACGCGCGGCGGGGTCAGCGCGATCCACTGCAGCGGATCGGAGCTGTCCACGGTGGCCACGATGCGGACCACATCGGCCTGGGGCGGTAACTGCTGCAAGGGCACCCGCAGGTTGCGCCACGAGGGCTGCAGCTCGCTCACGTCATCGGGGGTGACACGGCCCAGGGCCTGCGCGTCGGCGCCGCCCGCGACACCGTATTCGATCTGCACGCTCTGACCCGGCACCGGCAGATTGTCGATATCGGTCGAGGCGATGCGCCCGGCGGCGGCAATGGAGATGATGCTGTGCTGCGCGTCCCGCGCGGGCAGCTTGTACCAGCCGGAGACGAGGGTCTTCTTTGCTCCCTGGCTGCCGTAGCTGCCGAGCACCGGCGTGGTGGCCGGGTTCAGGCCGAACGGCAGCGGAATGGTGCTGCCGTTGATGCCGTGCGGCACAGTCGTATCCCCCGTGCCGCCGGTGCTGGTGGAGCCGGCCTTGGTGGTGGTGCCGGCGCTGCCCAGCGACTGGCCGACCGAGGCGGAGGCGGTGTCGGAGGCGTCGGGGGTGAGGTCGTTGTAGTTGATGCCGTCCGGGGTGAAGCCGGTACTGGCGGCGCCCAGCGCGGTCGCCGGATCACCCGACAACGGTTGCAGCAGCCCGGCGTTCGGGTCGGGTTCGACGAGGACGTCGTTCGCCAAGCCGCAGGTATTGCCGGTGAGCGCCCGGAAGTTGCCCTTGGCCAGCGAATACGCCGGGTACTGCTCGACGCCGGCCTTCACGAACGACAGCACCTCGAACAGCACCACGAACGCGGCGGCGATGGTCAGCACCGGAATCGTGCGGCGCGGCGCGGTTTCCTTGCCGCGGAACGGTTCCCGGATGTGCAGCCATCCGGCCACACCGACCATCAGCACCGCCAGGGCCAGCAGCACCGTGCCCGCCCCGATGCCGTGCACCGAAATCGGCTTGTCCCACCAGGACACTCGATAGCTGGCCACGTACCACCAGCCGTTGGAACTGGAGAACGACACCGCCAGCACGGCCAGGGCCGCGGCCGCGAACAGGGCGCGATTCCGCGCCGAGCGCAACACCGCCGGTCCCGCGGCCACAGCCGCCACCACGGTCACCGCACCGGCGAGCCCGGCGAACACGCCGAGGTGGTGGGTGAACTTGGTCGGCGAGAGCGCCATCAGCGGAATCGCGGCGATGGTGGTGCCGAGGATGCGGCGCGTGGGTCCGCCCGCCAGGCCCGGGATCCGCCCGTTGCGGCGCAGCAATGCCAGCACCGAGACCGCCAGAGCCAGGAACATGACCAGCATGGCGAAGCGCCGGGCCATGGAACCGTCGGGCGTGGGCTGGAACAGGTCCTGGTAGACCAGTGATTCGTCGTACCAGGGCATATCCGGGCCGACCACCTTGTGCGCCTGCTGCATGGCGTGGATCTCGGCGAACGGCTGTCCGGCGAACACGACCGCCAGGATCGCCAGGCCGGCCGCCGCCGCGGGCGCGATCAGGGCGAGGTAGCCCACCCTGCATGCGCGTTCGACGATGATCTGCACCAGCGGTCGCGCGCCGGCCAGCAGGGCCGCGAAGCAGATGAGCCCCTCGGGGTTCGCGACCACCGCGAGCGCCGCAGGTACCAGCGCGAGCGCCGCGGGGGCCAGCCGGCGCGTGGCCAGTGCCCGTTCCATCGAGACCCAGGTGAGCAGAACACCCAGCGCCACAGCCGGTTCCGGTCGCAGGCCGTTGTTGTAGGGCAGCCAGAACGACAGGAACACCAGTCCGCCCGCCCAGATGGCGGCCTGCTGCCGGCGTGCGGCCATGCCCAGTCGCGGCACCACTTCGCGGCTGATGAGCAGCCAGCACAGGATGCCGAAGATCAGTTCGGGCAGGCGCACCACGATGCTCGCGGTCGAGAGCCGGGAGAACAGTTCGAAGGTGCTGTCGTAGGGGATGCCGATGGGCGTCTCGGGCACCCCGAAGTAGGCGAAGTAGTTCGCGAGATAGCCCGCGTGCCCGGCGGTGCGGGCCATGCCGAAGATATAGCCGTCATCGGCGGTGCCGGCGCCGATGAAATACCAGAGCACGAGCACGCCGACGACCACGCCGTCCACCCAGCGCGGGCGCCACCAGCGCCGCGGCAGCACCCGGCGATTGCGGCGCCCGTCCAGGCAGTCGAGCCGGTGCAGGGCGAACAGGGCCACGGCGGCGGCGAGGAGGGTGCCGATGATGGCGATCAGCTTGAGTGCACTCGGCCCGGTGGTGAAGCGGGAGTCGATCGTCACATCGGCGGTCATGCCGGTGGGCGCGGCGCCCTTCAGATCGGTGAACAGGCCCACGACCTGCGGGCGGAAGTCGCCGTCCAGGGCGATCGGGGCGGATCCGGCGGCGTCCACGGTGGTGCGGGTGCCGTCGGAGGCGATGGCCAGCCCGCAGCCGGCGGGCAGGCTCGATACCGGGGTGTCGAGCAGCGTCTGGTCGCGCAGCACGACCCGTAGTCGCGGACCGCTGTCCGCCGCTGCCACAACCACATTCAGGCCGTAGTGCCAGGCCTGACTGGAATTGGGCGGCACGGTCGAGAGCAGGTTGCCGCCCTTGTCGCCGAGTCCGGTGATCGTGGAGCACGGGATATCGATGTCCATGCTCACCGGCGAATAGGACACCAGCGGCGAGGTCACGCTGGTGGCCTGCCCGTGCTGCGGCCAGCTGTAGGAGGCCTGCTGCTGCTGGACCGGGAGGAAGGGGACCGCCACGGCGAGCAGTGCGCCGAGGATTCCCGCCAGGATCGCGATGAGCCGCCAGAGCCGGGCGGACTCGGGCTGTCGCACGCTCGAATCCGCCGGTTGATCGTCGGATGGCTTTCGACGGCTGAGCAGCAAGGTCACGGTTGCGCATCGTAGCAATCGAACCTGAGTGGGTCTGCCAGGCTCGAATCCCGGGCTCGAATACCCGAATTCCGTTCTTCGGTATGCTCGCTGGGGTCGTGATTCCGGAGCACGCGGGGCGGCACTCAGGAGGCGCATGCGCGGCAGGCATGAACAGCGGCATTCGATATCGGAATGGTTCGCGCGTTTCCGGTCCGGCCCCTATCTCCCGGCCACCGTTCTGGTTTTCATCATCGCGGCCGCGGCGGCGCTTTTCGCGGGCTCCTATACCTACACCATGGCCAAACCGACACCGCGTGATCTGCCGATCGGAGTGGTCGATCCACTGACCGATCCGCCGGTGCGGACATTTCTCGCGGATATGGATCATGCGCTGAACGACGCGCTGACCATGCGGCACTACGCCACCGCGGCCCAGGCGCGCGACGCACTCGAAGCGCAGGAGATCTTCACGATCGTCGACAAGGATTCGGCCGGTATCGAGGTGTCGACCGCGAGCGCGTCCGGGGCCTCCGTCGCGGAATTGCTCGCCCAGACCGCCCAGGAGATTCCCGCGACCACGGCGGGCCCGGTGCGGGTACAGGATTTGATTCCCCTGCAATCGGGCGACCCTCGCGGGCTCGGGCTGTTCTACATCACGCTGGCCGCCGGAGTCGTCGGCATGATGGGCGGGGTGCAGCTCACGGTGCACGCGGCCGCGCTGAAACCGTTGGAGCGCATAGCCTTCACCGCCGCCTACGCGATAGTGGGCGGGCTGGCGGTGATCGCGGTGGTGGACTGGGGGCTGCACGTGATCCGGCTGCGGTTCCCGGAGTCGCTGATCATCCTGTCGCTCACCATGTTCTGCGCGGGCATGGTGTTCACCATGTTCAACACGTTGTTCGGGCGGTGGGCGATGATTCCCACGTGGTTGCTCATCGTGGTGCTGGGTAATCCGTCCTCCGGTGGCGCGGTGTCGTGGCCGCTGCTGCCCACCGTGCTCGGGGTGCTCGGGCGCTGGCTGCCGCCGGGTGCGTCGATGAACGCCCAGCACACCGCCGTGTACTTCCGCGGTCACCAGCATCGAGAACCGTTCCTGGTGCTGGCCGGGTGGATCGTGCTGTCCTGCACGGTGTTTCTGTGGGTGCAGCACCGCAGGTCCGTCGCCGCCGCTGCCGCCGAGGCCGCGGTCAGTCCGAGTTGAGGTAGGCCAGGACCGCGCGCACGCGGCGGTTGGTATCGGTATCGGCGGTCAGGTCGAGTTTGGTGAAGATGCTGCTGATGTGTTTGGCCACCGCGCCTTCGGTGACCACCAGCCGTCCGGCGATGGCATTGTTGGACCAGCCCTCGGCCACCAGCTCCAGCACTTCGCGTTCGCGCGCACTGAGCGAATCGATGGGACTGCGGCGCGAATTGCTCTGCAGCAGTTGGGCGATCACGCCCGGATCCATGGCGGTGCCGCCCGCCGCGACCCGTCGTACTGCGTCGATGAACTGCTCGGACTCGAACACGCTCTCCTTGAGCAGATAGCCCACCCCGCCGCGCCCGTCGGCGAGCAGCTCTCGCGCGTAGAGCTGTTCGACGTGCTGGGACAGCATGAGCACCGGCAGTCCGGGCAGCTCCCGGCGGGCCGCGAGGGCCGCGGTGAGTCCCTCCGCGGTGAAGGTCGGCGGCAGCCGCACATCGAGGATGGCGATGTCCGGGCGCTGTTCCAGCAGGATGCCGGTCAGCCCGTCGCCGGTGTCCGTGGCGGCGGCGACCTCGAAGTCGTAGGCCTCCAGCAGCGTGATCAGCCCCTGCCGCAACAGGAACAGATCCTCGGCTAGGACAACACGCATGGCACCTCCAGATCGATGGCGGTGGGGCCGCCGGATGGGCTGGTCACGGTGAGGGTTCCGTCGAAGGTGGCCAGGCGGCGCCGGATACCCCCGAGCCCGCTGCCGCCGGCGGTGTCCGCACCACCGCGCCCGTCATCGGTGACACGCACGCGCAGCACTCCCTCGCGGTGGCGGACATCGAGCTCGAGGTGTTCGGCGGCAGCATGTTTGAGCACATTGGCCAGCAGCTCCGAGACGGCGAAATACACCGCGGCCGCGATGGCAGGTGAGGGTTCGCCGGGCAGGTCCACTCGCACTTGGGTGCTGAGCGGGCTGGCCAGCGCGAGCGCGCGCAGCGCATCGGCCAATCCGCGCTCCGCGAGTACAGGGGGATGTATGCCGCGCACCAGATCTCGCAGTTCGGCCAGGGCGGCCGCGGAGGCCGCGCGGGTGTCGGCGATGAGCCGCCGGGTGGCTTCCGGGTTCTTGTCGAGCTGTCGTTCCGCGGCCCCGAGCGCGAGTCCCATGGCGACGAGGCGGGCCTGGGCGCCATCGTGCAGATCCCGTTCGATGCGGCGCAATTCGGCGGCCTGGCTCTCGAGGGCATCGCGGCGGGTGTCGGTGAGATGCCGCACGCGCGCGGCCATCTCGGCGGCCTCGGTGGGCCGCAGCAGCACAGCGGTGAAGCGGGCGTGCAGCCGCAACACCAGCGGCGCGAACCACAGCCACACCGCCAGCAGGACGAGCGCGAAGCAGGCAGCGGCGAACGCTGTAGCTGGGCTGTGCACGAGAATCGGTCCGTACCAGCGGGAATGACCGCGTGCGGTGAGATGCCGCCAGAATCCGGCGGCGAGCACCAGACCCTCGCCCACGTAATAGAGCAGCGCCGCCGGCAGCAGGCAGAGCAGCCCGACGACCGCATTGAGCAGCAGCCACAAGAGATCTCGCCAGGTCGCCGGATCGGTGAGCAGCCAGCGGCAGCGCGCGATCAGCCCGGCGAAGCCGTCCCCGAAGGGCTCGGGCGCGGGCCGATAGGGCTCGTCGATACGCACCCCGTACTGTCCGGCGATCGAGCGCGCGGCCGCGCACAGCCAGCGCACCGCCGCCATGGTGACCGGCAGCAGCACCAGGCCGATGCCGACGACCATGAGCGCGAGGGTGTATCCGCCGATTACGAACAGCAGCAGGCCCAGTTCCGACGCGCCGGCGATCACCACCCCGAACAGGGTGGCGATCCCCGCGCTCGCGGCCCGCGCGCGCAGCGCACCCCACCGGGTACCCCGGCGCGGCGCGGGGTCGGGTCGCCCGGAAGTCATTCCGGGGCGCCCACCGTCTCGATCGGCGGCCGACGCATACCCTGTGCGGCCGGGAGCAGGGTGGCGGCGAGGGTGAGCACCACCGCACCGGCGACAATCGCCAGGTAGATGCCGAAAGTGCCGGAGGGGATCAACGATCCGCTCTTGACCCAGCTGTAGGGAACCGCGGTGGCCGCGGCGGCGAGCGTGCCCAGCGCGATGGCGATCAAGCAGACCAGGGCGGATTCCACCCCGAGCATGCGCAGCACCTGCCCGGGCCGGAAGCCGGTCAGTCGTTGCAGCGCGAATTCCCTGCGGCGCGTGCGGGTTGCCGACACCAGGGAGTTGACGACAGTGATCGCAGCGTATCCGACGATCATGGCGACAATTGTATAGTTCGCTGAAACAAGGATTTGCTGGACGCGGGAGTTATTGCTGATCAGGCCCTCCCGATCCGATACGGCCGCACCCGGGATGGTGGCGGCGAAACCGTCGAGGACGTGCCGGAGCTGATCCGGTCCGCGCGCATCGGCCGCACGCACCAGGATCTGCGTCGCCAGCCCCGCGGTGGTGTGCCGCGCGAGCAGGTCGGCGGGCAGGAACAGGGCATCGTCATTGGGGATATCGGCGTGCACGGCAACGATATTCGCGCGGATCGCCGTCCCGTCGCCCAGATGAATCGGCAAGGTGTCGCCGATACCGACGCCGAAGCTGGTCGCCTGCTTGACCGAGATCGCGACGGCGGCCCCGCGCAGATCCGCGAGTGAACCCGCGACCTGAGGGAAGAACACCGTCTGCGCCGCACCCGCCGCGGAGACGCCCCGGAAGGTGAAGTCCGACCCGTGCCCGTCCACGAACCCGGAGGTGGTCACCAGCTCCGAGGCCGCTCGCACGCCGGGCAGCGCCTGCACCCGCGACACGACATCGGGCGTGAAGCCGCCGGTCCCGGAATCGAGGACGAAATCGGCCAGCATGCTCTTGGCGTACGTGCCGGTCTTGACGGCATTCTCGGTCGACTGCATGTAGAGGGTGCCCGCCGCGATGCCGACCAGCAGCACGATGGGCGCGACGGCACCGGCCATGCGGATATTGCGGACCTTGGCATTACGTACGGCGAGGAAACCGGGCGACGCGGTGAGCGCACGCACCGGCCACTGCAGGATCCGGGCCAGCGCGGCGACGATCCCGGGGGCGAGCAGTGCGAAGCCGACGCCGACCAGTACCGAGGCGGGCCCGGCGGTGCTGGCCAAGGCCGGTCCGTCGGTCATGACGGTCACCGTGACCACCGACATGCTGATCCCCGCGGCCAGGAACAGCAGAGCCAGCAACAGCCGGGGCCGGGTCAGCCAATGCCGTTCCACGACCGCTTCACTCAGCGCCGCCGTCGGTTTCGTGCGCACCGCACGCCGCGCCGCCACCAGGGTCGCGCCCAGCGCCGCGACCGCCGCGATGACCGCACCCGTGACAGCGGGAATCACGCCTTGATGGAAGGCGATCGTGGCGGACACCACGCCACTACCGGTGAGCTGATCGAGCAGGACCCGGCCGAGCATGTAGGCGGGTGCCACGGCGAGGGCGGTGGCCACCACCGACAGCACCAGCGTCTCGATGAGGATCATCCGGCGCACCTGGCCCGGAGTGGCCCCGATGGCCCGCAGCTGCGCGATCTCCAATTGCCTTTGCTGCAAGGACAATCCGAGCATCGACGTGACGCCGAACAAGGCGATGAGCACCGCCCAGCTGCCGAAGATCGAAGCCAGGATCGTGAGCGTCTTCCCACCTCCGGCCGCCGCCGGGAACTCGGCGCGGCCGCGCTCGTCACCGGTGAACACCGCACCGTCGGCGCCGACCACCTGCCGCACGGCCGCGGCGACTGTCGCGGTATCCGCGCCGGGCGCCGGACGCACGCCGATGGCATCGAGCTGCCCGCCATCGTCCGTCAGCCGCGCGGTCTCCGCATCGGAGAAGAACAACGCGGACGACGGCACGGAATTTGTTGCGGCGATACCGGTTACGTGTACGCGCAGGGACTGCCCGCGCGCCACGGCACCGATGTGGTCGCCCACTCGCACCTGAGCCGCGGCGGCCAGGCGCGCGTCGAGCACGACGTCAGCCGGGTCAACCGGCGGTGTCCCTGCGGCGAGGGTGTACGGGGTCAGCGCCGCGGCCGACCAATTACGGCCGTAGGCCTGGGCGTCGCCGACGACCTTCCCGCCCACCAGGACAGCGGCGGGCACCGAGAGATCCGGGACCGCCTCGGCGACACCGGGAATCGCGCGCACCCGGTCGACCAGGGCGGCGTCGAGGCGCCGGCGCTCGGTCAGCGATTCGCCGTCGTAGCTCTGGTTCCCGGTGACCACGATGGGCACGCCGGACAGCCGCTGCGGGGGAATCGACAGGCGGACTCCGGTTTCCAGCAGCCCGCCGCACGCCATGACGATCGCCGAACCGAAGAACAGGGCCAGGAAGGTGGCGGCGATACCGGTCTTGCGGTAGCGCAGCAGGCGCAGCGACAAGCGCAACATCAGCGCACCCCCGCCGGAGTCGCGGCGGCCACGCGCGAGTCGAGGCGGGTCATCCGGGTGGCGATGGTGTGGGCGTCCGGGTGGCGGATCTCATCGGCGAGCTGCCCGTCGGCGAGGAAGATCACCCGGTCGGCATAGGAGGCGGCGATCGGGTCGTGGGTCACCATGACGATGGTCTGCCCCAGCGTCGTCACCGATTCCCGCAGCAGGGTGAGCACTTCCGCCGCGGTGCGGGTATCCAGCGCCCCGGTCGGCTCATCGGCGAACACCACCTCGGGCCGCGTCACCAGCGCTCGCGCGATGGCCACCCGCTGCTGCTGCCCGCCCGACAGCTCCCCGGGCAGATGCCCCGCCCGCGCCGTCAGCCCGACCCGGTCGATCACGCGCGCGACCAGATCCCGATCGACCCGTGCCCCTGCCAGCCGCAGTGGCAGTTCGATGTTCTGGCGCGCGGTCAGCGCGGGCAGCAGATTGAACTGCTGGAAGATGAATCCGATGCGGGCCCTGCGCATTTCGGTCAGCTGGGTCTCGTCGAGTTCGCCCAGTTCCTGGTCGCCGATCCACACCGCGCCGGTGTCCGGGCGATCCAGTCCGGCCGCGCAGTGCATCATGGTGCTCTTGCCCGACCCGGAGGGTCCCATGACGGCGGTGAAGGTCCCGGTGGCGAAGCCCAGGCTCACCCCGCGCAGCGCGGCGACCGTATTCTCGCCGGTGCCATAGGTTTTCGTGACGGCGTCGAGGCGGACCGCGTACCGGTTGGTGCCGTCGGCTCTGGCTGGCATCGTGCGCTCCTCATCAGTGGATGGTCCCCGCGGGCGCGGGAAATGCTGATGAGTACGACGCTATGGAGTTGCCCGGGCGCCGGATATGGCGCTGCGTGGCGAATCCCGGGTGTAGTTTTCTCTACCTCGTGTTCAGGCGTCGAGGATCTTGTCCGGGTTGAGCAGGCCGTTCGGGTCCAGGGTGTGTTTGATGGCGGTCATCAGGTCCACGGCCGATCCGTGTTCGGCGCGCAGGTACTTCTTCTTGGTCAGCCCGATGCCGTGCTCACCGGTCGCGGTGCCGCCGACGCCGAGGGCGTGGCGCACCACGCGATCGGAGAACTGCGCCGCCGCTTCGGTTTCGGACTCGGCGTAGGGGACGATGGTGTGCACATTGCCGTCGCCGATATGGCCCGCGATGGTGACGTGCAGACCGTATTCCTCGCCGAGGCGGGCGGTGGTGTCGACCGTGGTGGCGATCTGGGAGAAGGGGACCGCGGTATCGGTGATCAGGAACCGGCGGCCCGGATTACAGGATTTGACCGCGAAGTAGAGGTTGTGGCGGTCCTCCCAGAGCGCGTGCCGTTCGCCGAAGCTGCGGGCCGTCGCGATGTCGACGGCGCCGTGGGTCAGGGCGATGCGCTGGATCTCCTGCTCGTCGGCGGTCACGGCCGCGGCCGAGGAGGATTCGGTATCGATGAACAGCGCCGGCGATTCGGGGTAGGAGGTGCCGCGGAAGGCATTGATGGCGGCCATGCTCGGCGCGTCGACGAGTTCGAGCCGGCTCACCGGCAATGACATGCCCAGGATCTCGACCGCCGCGTCCACGGTCTCGGCCACCGTCGGGAACGAGATGCGCAGGGAGTGAATCAATTCCGGGATCGGATGCAGACGCACCGTGAGCTCGGTGATGATGCCGAGGGTGCCCGCGGAACCGATCAGCAGGTCCTTGAGGTCGTAGCCGCTGGAGGACTTGCGCACGGCGCGACCCAGCCGGGCCTCGGTGCCGTCGGCGAAGACCGCCTGCAGCGCAAGCACATTGGCGCGCATGCCGCCGTAGCGCACGGTGGTGGTGCCGCTGGCATTGGTGGCCGCCATACCGCCCAGGGAGGCGTCCGCGCCGGGGTCGACGGTGAACTGCAGGCCGAATTCGGCGGCGGCCGTATTCAACTGGGTGCGGGTGACGCCGGGCTGCACGGTGGCGGTGAAGTCGGTGGGGGAGATGTCGAGGATCGAATTCGCCTGCGACAGATCCAGGACCACCTCGTCGCCGCGGGCCAGTAGATGGCCTTCGAGGCTGGTGCCCGCGCCGCGGGCGATGAGCGGCGTCTTGGTGTCGCGGGCCCAGCGCAGCACGGCGAGCACCTGGTCGTGATCGGCGGGATACACCACGCCGCGCGGTCTGCCGCCGGGCCGGCCGGTCTCGTCGACGGTGAACTGGTCGAGTACCGCGGGCCGCGTGTCGATCTCGAGCGGCAGCCCGTCGAAAGCGATGGTCACCGTCGCCATGATAGTTCGGGGAGTCGATTCGCATTTTGTGACGATGTTTCAATCATTGATTGAATTCTGGCCCGGCGGGTGGTTTGCTGTGCCCATGACGGAGGTATTCACGCCGGCGCGACTGGGTCCGATCACGCTGCGGAACAGGGTGATCAAGGCGGCGACATTCGAGGGACGCACACCGGATGCGCTGGTCACCGATGAACTCATCGCCTTCCACCGCGAGGTCGCGGCCGGCGGCGTGGGCATGACGACGGTCGCCTACTGCGCGGTCGCCCCCGGCGGGCGCACCGACCGGCACCAGATCTGGCTGCGCCCCGAAGCCGTGCCCGGCCTGCGCCGGCTCACCGAGGCCGTGCACGCCGAAGGCGCGGCGGCCTGCGCCCAGATCGGGCATGCGGGACCGGTCGCGAACGCGGCCTCCAATCGCCTGCCCGCCCTCGCGCCCAGCCCCCTGTTCAGCCCGCTCGGCATGCAGAAAATGCAGGTGCCCGACGAGGCGCAGATCCGCGAACTCATTGCGGCGCACGCGAATGCGGCGCGCCTGGCCGAACAGTCCGGCTTCGACGCGGTGGAGATCCACTTCGGGCACAACTATCTGACGAGCTCCTTCCTGAGCCCACTGCTCAACCGCCGCAAGGACCGCTACGGCGGCGCCCTGGAGAACCGCGCCCGCCTCGCCCGCGAAATCGCCGCCGCGGTAGCCGAAGCCGTGGGCGGGCGGCTGGCCGTCACGGCCAAACTGAACATGGAAGACGGCGTCCGGGGCGGGCTGACCGTGCCGGAATCCCTGCAGGTGGCGGCCTGGCTGCAGGACGACGGCCACCTGGACGCACTCGAACTCACCGCGGGCAGCTCCCTGCTGAACCCCATGCTGCTGTTCCACGGCAGCGCCCCGCGCCGTTCCTTCGCCAAGACGCTGCCGACCCCGGCGCGCTTGGGTTTTCGCGCCATGGGCCGGATCTTCCTGAAGGAGTACCCGTATCAGGAGGCCTACCTGCTCGAACGAGCCCGGCAGTTCCGCCGCGAGCTCACCATGCCGCTGATCCTGCTGGGCGGCATCACGAATCTGGACACCATGCAGCGGGCCATGGCCGAAGGCTTCGACTTCGTCGCCATGGGCCGCGCCCTGCTGCGGGAGCCGAATCTGCTGCGGCGCATACAGGCCGACGCGGGCTTCCGATCGGCCTGTATCCACTGCAACGAATGCATGCCCACCATCTACAGCGGTACGCGCTGCGTCTACCGTCTCGAAGTGCCTCAGGCCGAGGCCCTGTCCCGCACGTATCGGACGACCTAGCGGGTTACCAGGCCGCCTCGGGTTCGGTGGTGGCCGTCGGATAGTGTGCGCGCAGGCGGCGTTCCGCGGCGCGGCCCGCGGCCAGGTGATCGAGGCCGAGCAGGGCCGCGCCGAGAACCGGTGGGGCGACGACGATTCGGGGCTCGGCATGCGGGGCCGCCGCGGCGAGACGGGTCAGCAGGTTGTCGATGAGCAGCGGGTGGCGGGCCGCGATCACCCCGCCGCCCAGCACGATCGGGACCGGCTCGGCCAGCAGATCCAGGCGGCCCAGGGCCACCACGGCCAGGCGGGTGATCTCGTCGGCCTGGCGGTCGATCAGCTGCAGGGCGGTGGGATCGCCCGCCTCGGCGGTGGCGAACAGGACCGCGACCAGTTCGTGCAGCCGCTGTTCGGGCAACCGGCCCAAATGGATGGCCTCGGCCACCGCATTCGCGCCCGACATACCGAAATGCGCGGCAATAGCGGCCGAGAGCGCGGTCGGCTCGCCGCGACCGTCCTCGGCGCGGGCCGCGTGCCACATGGCCTCCGAGGACATGCTGCCGCCGCCACCCCAGTCACCGGTGAGCTTGCCCAGGGCCGGGAAGCGGGCGGTCCGCCCGTCGGGAAGCAAACCGACGCAGTTGATTCCGGCGCCGCACACCACGGCGATGCCGCGCGGGCCGTCGGTGCCCGCCCGCAGCAGGCCGAAGGTGTCGTTGGTGACGGCGACGCTCGCACCCCAGCCGCGGGCCGCGATGGCCGCGCGGTAACGCTGTTCCTCCACGGGCAGATCGACATTGGCCATGCAGGCGCTGACCCGGTTGGTCAGCACCGCGCCGGGGGTGAGCCCGGCCTGCGTGGCCGCGGCCGCCACCGTGGGCGCGAGCTTCTCGATCGCCTGCTCGGAGCCGTCGCGATAGGGCCGGAAGCCTTCACCGCGCGCGCTGCCGAGCACCGTCCCGTCGAGCGCGACCACCGCCACATCCGTTTTGCTGTTGCCGGCGTCGATGGCGAGTACACCCGAGAGTTGTTCGCGTGCGGTCAGGCTCACGCTCACGCCCAGCTCAGGTGTTCGTGATTGTGCGCGAGCAGCAGATCGGTCAGCTCGTCGGCGAGTTCGACCTGACTCACCAGCGGATGCGCCAGCAACGCGTCGAAGACCCGGTCGCGACCGCCGTGCAGGGCCGCGTCGAGGGCGAGCTGTTCGTAGGTCGTGACATGCGCGATCAAGCCGCGGTAGAGCGGTTCGACCGGCCGCTGGGGGAGCGGGTGCAGGCCGGCGGCGTCGACGCAGGCGGGTACCTCGATCACGGCGTCCTCGGGCAGGAACGGCAGGATGCCGTCATTGCGGGTGTTCACCACCTGGACGCTGCCGCCCGCGGTGCCGAGCAGCGCCGCGAGCAACTGCACGGCAGCTTCGGAATAGTAAGCGCCACCGCGTTTTTCGAGCAGTTCCGGCTTGGTGTCCAGGGTCGGGTCGGCGTACATGGTCAGCAGCCGCCGCTCGATGGCCGCCACCTCTTCGGCGCGGGTGCCCTTGGCGAGCAGCTCCTCCACCATCACATCGTGCTGATAGAAGTAGCGCAGGTAGTACGAGGGCACCACGCCGAGATGGCGGATCAGCGACAGTGGCATGCCCAGATCGCCGGCGATCGCGTCGCCGAAATCGGTGAGTAGTTCGGGCAGTACCTCGCGCCCGGTCTCCGCGCCCGGATGATCGAGCAGCGTGACGCCGCGTTCCCAGGTCAGGTGATTGAGCCCGACGTGGTCGAGGCGGATCCGCTCCGGATCCACGCCCAGATGCCCGGCGAACTTGCGCTGGAACCCGATTGCCACATTGCACAACCCGACGGCCTTGTGCCCGCCCGCCAGCAGCGCACGGGTCACGATGCCCACCGGATTGGTGAAGTCCACGATCCAGGCGTCGGGGTTGGCGCGGCGGACCTGCTCGGCGATGTCCAGCACCACCGGCACGGTCCGCAGCGCCTTGGCCAGTCCGCCCGCCCCGGTGGTTTCCTGTCCGATGCATCCGCATTCGAGCGGCCAGGATTCGTCCTGGGCGCGTGCGGCCTGCCCGCCCACACGCAGTTGCAGCAGGACCGCGTCGACGTCCTGGGCCCCGTCGGCAATGGTGGCGGCGGTCGAAACCCGGGCGTTGTGGCCCTGTTTGGCGAATATCCGCCGGGTGAGGCCCTCGACCAGTTCGAGTCGTTCGCTGTCCGGATCGACCAGCACCAGCTCGCCGATCGGCAAGGTGTCGCGCAGGCGGGCGAACCCGTCGATCAGTTCGGGCGTATAGGTGGAGCCACCGCCGACGATGGCCAGTTTCAGTGCGGGCATCAGCCTTTGACCCCTGTCAATGTCACGCCTTCCACGAAGGCCCTCTGTGCGAAGAAGAACAGGACGAGCACCGGAGCCAGCACCAGCACGGTGGCGGCCATGGTGAGATTCCAATTGGTGTGGTGTGCGCCCTTGAAGGACTCCAGCCCGTAGCTGAGCGTCCAGGCCGCCGGATTCTCGCTGGCATAGATCTGCGGGCCGAAATAGTCGTTCCAGCAATAGAAGAACTGGAACAAGGCCGCCGCGGCCAGGGCCGGGCGCGCCATGGGCAGCACGATTCGCAGCATGGTGCGGAAGTGCCCGCAGCCGTCGATGCGGGCGGCTTCGAGATAGTCGTCGGGAATGGTGAGCAGGAACTGGCGCAGCAGGAAGATGGTGAAGGCGTCGCCGAAGGCCATGGGACTGATCAACGGCCACAGCGACCCCGACAGATGCAACTGCTTGGCCCAGAACAGATACATGGGGATCACGGTCACCTGTGGCGGCAGCATCATCATCGAGATAACCGCCATGAGCGCGAGATGGCGGCCCCGGAAGCGGAACTTGGCCAGTGCGTAGGCGACCGGGAAACTGGACACCATGCTGAGCGCGGTACCGGCGAAGGCGTACACCAGCGTATTGCGCCACCAGGTCAGGAATCCCGGGGTGCGCCAGACCTCGGCGTAGTTGCCCCATTTCCAGTGCGCGGGCCACAGATTCGTGGTCAGCGCCTGCTGATCGGTCATGACCGAGGTCAGGAAGACGAACACGAACGGCAGCACGAACACCAGCGCCGCCGCGATGGCCAGCGCGTGCACCGCTACGAAATCCAGCACGGCCGCGCGCCGGAACCTGCGCGGTCGCGCCGCCGGTTCGGAAGCCGTCACCAGCACCGGCGCAGTCGAAGTCAGGGTCATGATCAGTCCTCCCGCATGAAGCCGGACCGGCGTCGCAACAGCAGCGAGGTGAAGGCCATGGCCATGGCGAACAGGATCACCGCGACCACACACGCCGAGCCGGTATCGAAGCGCTGGAAGCCCAGGTTGTAGATCAGCTGCGGCAGCGTCCAGGTGGAACCGTGCGGATATCCGGGTTCGAATGCCTCACCGGCGCCGCCGATCTTGCCGCTGGCGACCTTCCCGGCCACGATGGCCTGCGTGTAGTACTGCATGGTCTGGATCACCCCGGTCACGATGGCGAACAGGATGATCGGCGTGATGTTCGGAAAGGTGATGTAGCGGAAGCGATTCCATGCTCCGGCCCCGTCCAGCTGCGCCGCCTCGTACTGATCGCGCGGCACATCCAGCAGCGCCGCCATGAAGATCACCATGAGATCGCCGATGCCCCACAGCCCGAGCATGGTCAGCGCCGGCTTGGACCAGGTCGGATCGGTGAACCAGCCCGGCTGCGGCAGCCCGATCTCGCCGAGCAGATGATTCACCGGACCGGTGCCGGGATTGAGCAGGAACGCGAAGGCCATGGTGGCGGCGACCGGCGGTGCGAGATACGGCAGATAGAACGCGGCCCGGAAGAACCCGGTCCCGATCTTGATCTTCGTCACCAGCATGCCGATGCCCAGCCCGAACACCACCCGCAGCGACACCATGACCAGCACCAGCCAGACCGTGTTCCCCAGGCCCTGCCAGAACGGCGGGTACTCGGTGAGCACGTACTTCCAGTTCTTGAGTCCGGTGAAGGTGGGCGTGGTGAAGCCGTCGTATTTCATGAAGGAGAAATAGACGGTCGACACCAGCGGATAGACGAAGAAGACACTGAACCCGATCAGCCACGGCGACAGGAACATCACATTCCGGGCGGCGCCTCGCAGCCGTTTGCGGCGCAGCATCGCGGGCTCACTTCGCCTGCGCGACAGCGTCATCGATCTCCTTGGCGGTCGCCTTCAGGCCCGCCTGCAGATCGGTCTTGCGCCCGGACTCGAAGTCGTAGCCGAAGTTCTGCAGCGACAGAATGTAGGCGCCGCCATTGATGCTGGAGGGCGTGGTCGAGGAGTTCGGGTTCTTGGCGATATCGATGAACGTCTTGAAGTTCGGATCCGCCACCAGCTTCGGCGAATTCAGTGCCGCATTGGTGGAGGGCACATTGTGAATGGCATTGGCGAAACTCACCACCGCATCGGTGTCGGTGGTCAGGAACTTCACGAATTCCCAGGCGGCCGTTTGTTTGCGGCTGGACTTGGCGATACCGATGATGGTGCCGGTCTGATAACCACGGCCGTAGGTGGCCGCCTGATCGTCCGGCACCGGGAACGGCGCGGTCGCCCAATCCAGGTTCGCGCCGTCCTGGGCGATGGAGGCGGTGCGCCATTCACCATCGAGGGACATGGCCACCTGGCCGGTCTCGAACGGATTCTTGGCGCTGAACTCGTCACCGAAGGTAGTGCGGAACTTCTCCAGCTTGTCGTAGCCGCCGAGCTTGCCCACCAGGTCCTTCTGCCAGGTGTACATGGCCGCCACCGTCGGATCGGAGGCAATGGTCGACTTGCCGTCGGCATCGAAATACGTTGCGCCGTACTGGCCCAGGTAATGGCTCGGCAGCGTCTCGTAGCCGTGGAAGTTCGGCATGAACCCGAGCTGCTTGTACCCGTCGCCGGCCGGAACGGTCAGTTTGACCGCATCGGCCTCGAATTCACTGAAGGTCTTCGGCGGCGCACTGATTCCCGCGGCGGCGAAAGCGGCCTTGTTGTAGTAGAGCCCGTAGGTGTCGCCCAGCAGCGGCAGCGAGCACTGATTGCCCTGGAACTGGCTGTATTTCAGCATTGCCGTCGGGAACGTCTTCGCCGGATCGATGCCGGACTTCTGCAGCAGCGGATTGAGATCGGTCCACACATTCGACGAGCAGAACTTGCCGACCTGATCGGTACTGAAGGAGGACACCACATCCGGTGCGTCCGGCCCGCCCGCGCGCAGCGCCTGCTGGCTCTTGTCATCGGTGATATTGCCGACCACGTTCACATGGATATTGGGGTGCGCCTTCTCGAACGCGGCCACATTGTCATTGATGCCCTTCACCTCGTTGTCCTGCGACCAGCCGTGCCAGAAGGTGATGGTCACGTCCTTCCCGGCATCCGAGCCGTCGTCACCACCGCCGGCGCTCTGCCCGGTACAGGCGGTGGCGATGAGGGCGACGGTGGCACTGGCGATGAGGGCGGCGCTGGTACGGCGGCGGATCATGGCGCGCATGGGTGTTCTCCTGAGGTGACTATCAGTGTGTTGAGAAGACGTCGTCCCGGACGGCCGCCAGGGCGCGTTCGAGCGCACCCCGCAGAATCGGCGCGCCGGCAATGGAACTGGACCGGATCACCGGCCGGGGTATGGCGAGCTCGGCGAGGGCCTCCTCGACGAGGGCACGCAGGGGTTCGCCGCCGGCGCGCGGTACCGCACCGGCCAGAATGAGCAATTGCGGATCGACCACGGACACGATGGCGGCGAGCCCGAGGGCCAAACGCCCCGCGAACTCGGACAGGAAAGCCGCACCCGCTCCGGGTGTTCCGACCGCCGCGGCGACGGCCTCGGCGGCCGTGGGTGCGGTGAGGCCGTGCTGCCGGGCCAGGGCGCGGACCGCCGGGGCGCCCGCGAGCTCCTGGAAGCCGCCGGAGTTCTTGCGCCGCACATTGTGCACGATCGGCGCGCCGGGCAGCGGCATGTACCCGACTTCGCCTGCGCCACCGGTGAATCCGCGATGCAGCCGGCCGCCGATGACAATGGCCGCGCCGATGCCCTCGCCCACCCAGAGCAGCACGAAATCCTCGGAATCCTGCGCCACGCCGTGCGTCTGCTCGGCCAGGGCGGCGAGATTGACATCGTTCTCGATCGACACCGGTACGCCGAGCGCATCTTCGAGTTCGCCGATCAGCCGGGGGGAGTGCCAGCCGGGCAGGTGCGTGGCGTAGCGCAGCCGGCCGGTGACCGGGTCCAGCGCACCGCCTATTCCGATCACGACCCGGCGCAGCATGGTCAGGGTGAGGCCCGCGCGATCGGCCGTCGCGGCGACCGCTTCGGCCACCTTCGCGATGGTGCCGGCGGCGGCCCAGCCGCGGGTGCTCACCTCCTGCTCGGCGAGCGTGGTCCCGGTGATATCGGCGACGGCGACCCGTACCGCGGCGGCGGTCACATCCAGTCCCGCCACATACCCGGCGGCCGGATTCACCTGGTAGAGCTGCGCATTCGGTCCCGGCCCGCCCGCCGACGTGCCCACCACGACGACCAGGCCGCTCTCCTCGAGGCGGGCCAGCAGCTGGGAGGCGGTCGGCTTGGACAGTCCGGTGCGCGCGCCGATCTGGGTGCGGGACAGTGGTCCTTCGGCGAGCAGCAGCTCGAGTGCGGCGCGATCGTTGATGGCGCGTAACAGGCTGGGGGTGCCCGCCAGGGGGCGTCGACTGGAGGTCAAAGACCGACTCTCACTTCGCATCCGGGTGATCTCGTCATGAACTGTTAGGAAAGTTTCCAGTTCATTGCAGAGGAATGTAGCAGCGTCGCGACGGTTCCGCCCCGGAACGAAGAAATCCCCCGATCGATACCTCGACCGGGGGATTTCTTTGCAGCTCAGCCTATTCGGCCGCGCGAACTACACGCACTTGGCGGCAGCCTTCGCCTCGCGGCGGCGACGGTGGAGGATGGGTTCCGTGTAGCCGTTGGGCTGCTTGGTGCCCTCCAGCACGAGCTCCTTCGCGGCCTGGAAGGCGATGGAGGCGTTGAAGTCCGGCGCCATGGCGAAGTAGCTCGCGTCACCGGCGTTCTGCCGGTCCACCACCGGGGCCATCCGCTCCAGTGAGGCAATGACATCCGCCTCGGACACGATGCCGTGGCGCAGCCAGTTGGCCACCAGCTGGCTCGAGATGCGCAGGGTCGCGCGGTCCTCCATGAGGCCGACATCCTTGATGTCCGGCACCTTCGAGCAGCCCACGCCCTGATCGATCCAGCGCACCACGTAACCGAGGATGCCCTGGGAGTTGTTGTCCAGCTCCTGCTGCTTCTCCTCGGCGGTCCAGTCGGTGTGCTGCGCCAGCGGGATCTCCAGGATCTCGTCGACGGTGGCGCGCGGGCCGCCCTTGGCGATCTCGGCCTGCCGCTTGAACACATCCACCAGGTGGTAGTGGGTGGCGTGCAGGGTGGCGGCGGTCGGCGACGGCACCCACGCGGTGTTGGCGCCGGCCTTGGGCTGGGCGATCTTCTGCACCAGCATGTCGGCCATCAGATCGGGCATGGCCCACATGCCCTTACCGATCTGCGCCTTGCCGGGCAGGCCGGTGGCGATGCCGGTGTCGACATTGAAGTCCTCGTAGGACTTGATCCACTGCTGGGCCTTCATCTCGGCCTTGCGGACCATCGGCCCGGCCTCCATGGAGGTGTGGATCTCGTCGCCGGTGCGGTCCAGGAAGCCGGTGTTGATGAAGACCACGCGGTCCTTGGCGGCGAAGATGGACGCCTTCAGGTTCACCGTGGTGCGGCGCTCCTCGTCCATGATGCCGACCTTGAGGGTGTTGACCGGCAGGTCCACGACGCCTTCGATGGCCGCGAACAGGTCGTTGGCGAAGGCCACTTCGTCCGGGCCGTGCATCTTCGGCTTCACGATGTACACCGAACCCGTGCGGGTGTTCTTCAGCTTGGTGTCGCCGTTGAGGGCGTGCTTGGCGATCAGGACGGTGATCAGGCCGTCCAGGATGCCCTCGGGGATCTCGTTGCCCTGCGCGTCGATGATGGCGTCGGAGGTCATGAGGTGACCCACGTTCCGCACGAACAGCAGCGAACGACCGTGCAGCACAAGCTCACTGCCGTCCAGCGCGGTGTACACGCGGTCCGGGTTCATGGTGCGGGTGAAGGTCTTGCCGCCCTTGCTGACCTGCTCGGCCAGATCGCCCTTCATCAGGCCCAGCCAGTTGTGGTAGCAGAGCACCTTGTCCTCGGCGTCCACCGCGGCGACCGAGTCCTCGAAGTCCATGATGGTGGTGACTGCGGACTCCAGCACCAGGTCCTTGACACCGGCGGTGTCGGTGGAACCGACGGGGGAGGACGGGTCGATCTGGATCTCGATGTGCAGGCCGTTGTGCTTCAACAGGATCGAGGTCGGGTTCGCCGGATCGCCCAGGTAGCCGACGAGCGCCTCGGCATCGGCCAGGCCGATATCGGTGCCGTCCTCGAGGCCGACCACGAGCTCGCCGTCCTCGATCGAGTACTTGGTGGAACCGATGTGCGAACCGGTGATCAGCGGCACCGCGTCATCGAGGAAGTTGCGGGCCCACTCGATGACCTTGTCACCGCGGACCTTGTTGTAGCCGGTGCCCTTCTCCGCGCCGTTCTCCTCGGAGATGGCGTCCGTGCCGTACAGGGCGTCGTAGAGCGAGCCCCAGCGCGCGTTCGCCGCATTGATGGCGAAGCGGGCGTTCATCACCGGCACGACCAGCTGCGGGCCGGCCTGGGTGGCGATTTCGGCGTCCACGTTCTCGGTACCGATCTGGAAATCGGCCGGTTCGGGGCGCAGGTAGCCGATCTCGGTGAGGAACTGCTTGTAGGCAGCCTTGTCGTAGCCGGCTGCGGCGGGCCGCGAATCGGACACCGCGGCGCGGTGCCACTCGTCGATCTTGGCCTGGATGTCGTCGCGTTCTGCGAGCAGAGCACGGTTACGGGGGGCGAGGTCGTTGATGACGGCCTCGGCACCCGACCAGAACGCGGCGGAATCTACGCCGGTGCCGGGAAGCGCCTCGTTCTCCACGAAATCGTGGAGCACCTTGGCAACCTGTAGCCCGCCGACCTGGATCCGCTCTGTCATCTACATGCCTCATTTCGAGAAGCCGGGTGGAAAAAGTACGCCCGTAATGCTACTCGCGGGTAGATGGGGACTGTGCGCGGGATCGGGTGAAGTGCACCTCAGGGGAGGTGTGCGGGGGCTTGAATGTTCCGGGCGGTACATTTAATGTACTGGCTGGAACATTTCAGAGTTCTCGGTGCGCAAAGGTGCGAATCCATGGGAAACACGCTGTCCGGCAAGGTCGTTCTGGTCACCGGGGGTAGTCGCGGGCTCGGGCGCGAGATGGTGCTCGCATTCGCAGACGCCGGCGCGGACGTGATCATCGCCAGCCGCAAACTCGACGCCTGCGGGGCATTGGCCACGCTCGTACGCGAGAAATACGGGCGCGAAGCACTGCCGGTGGCCTGCAATGTGGGGGACTGGGCCCAGTGCGAGGCCCTCGTCGAGGCCGCCTACACGGCCTTCGGACAGGTCGACGTGCTCGTCAACAACGCGGGCATGTCGCTGCTCTACCCCAGCTTGGACCGGGTTTCCGAGGAAATGTTCGACAAGGTGATCGCCACCAACCTGAAAGGGCCCTTCCGGCTCTCCGCGCTCATCGCGGCGCGCATGGCCGTGGCCGGGACCGGGTCGATCGTGAATATATCTTCGATCGAAGCGAGCCATCCCGAACCGCTCGCCGTGCCCTACGCGGCCGCCAAGGCGGGGCTGGAGGCCATGGGCAACGGCCTCGCTCGGACCTACGCACCGGCGGTGCGGGTCAACACCATTCGCTGCGGGGCCTTCGACACCGATATCGCCAAGGCCTGGCCGCCGGAGATGCGGGACCACCTGGTACAGCACACCGCCCTGCGGCGCATCGGGACACCGGCCGATATCGTCGGCGCCGCACTGTACTTCGCCTCGGATGCCTCCGCGTTCTGCACGGGCGCCACCCTCGCCCTCGACGGCGGATACCGATGAGCGCCGCATCCGTTCGCCGGCGCGGCCGCCCGCCCGCCGCCGAGGTCAATCCGGGCGAGACCCGCGAGCGGATCATGCGCGCGGCCATGGAACTGTTCGCGGAGAAGGGTTTTCACGCCACCAGCGTCGCCGAGATCGGCGACCGCGCGGGCATCCAGCGCGGGGCGCTGTACTACCACATCGGATCCAAGGAAGAACTGCTCTTCCAGATCCGGCGCACCTACACCGAACTCATGCGCGACGAGGCCGAACGCATCGCCGGCAGCGACCTCGATCCGATCGCCAAGCTGCGCAGCCTGGTCCGCACGCATGTGGTGCTGATCGTCGAACACCGCCACGAGGTCACCATCGCCCTGCGCGACGCCGGTGCGCTCACCGCCGAACGCGAGGCCGACCTGCAGGTATTCCGCGACGGCATCCAGCGCGCCTGGCAGCGCGTCTTCGACGAGGGCCACGCCGCGGGCCTGCTGCGCACCAACGACCACGTGGTCACCCTCAGCGTGGTGGCCATGCTGAACATGGTCACCGCCTGGTACCGCGAAGACGGCGAGTACCGCCCCGCGGAGATCGCCGACATTCTGCTCACCACCATCCTCGACGGTGCCGCCGCACCGGCCGACCATCGATGAAAGGCTGACCGTGGCTTGGGATTTCGAGACCGATCCGGACTACCAGAAGAAGCTGGACTGGGTCGCGGAGTTCGTGAAGACCGAGGTGGAACCCCTCGATCTGCTCTACCCGAACCCCTACGACCGGCAGAATCCCGAGATCCGGGCCCTGATGAAGCCGTTGCAGCAGAAGGTGAAAGACCAGGAACTGTGGGCCTGCCACCTCGGCCCCGAACTCGGCGGCCCCGGCTACGGACAGCTCAAGCTCGCCCTGCTCAACGAGGTGCTCGGCACCTCGCTGTGGGCGCCGCTCGTGTTCGGCTGCCAGGCCCCGGATTCCGGCAATGCCGAAATCCTCGCCCACTTCGGCACCCCCGAGCAGAAGGCGAAATACCTGCTGCCCTTGCTCGACGGTGAAATCGGCTCCTGTTACGCCATGACCGAACCCACCGGCGGCTCCGACCCCACTGCCTTCAAGACCCTTGCGGTGCGCGACGGCGACTCCTGGGTCATCAACGGCGAGAAGTGGTTCAACTCCGCCGCCGAATTCGCTACTTTCCACATCGTGATGGCCGTGACCGATCCGGAAGCGCCGCCGCACCAGCGGCTTTCCATGTTCATCGTGCCCGCCGACACCCCCGGCCTGGAGATCGTGCGGAACTTCACCGTCCCCGGCTTCAGCGAGCACGAGGGTCACCTGCGCTTCACCGACGTCCGCATCCCCGCCGACTCCCTGCTCGGCACCGAGGGGCTGGGCTTCATCGTCGCCCAGACCCGCCTCGGCGGCGGCCGCGTCCACCACGCCATGCGCACGGTCGCGTTGGTGCGCAAGGCCTTCGACATGATGTGCGAACGCGCCGTCTCGCGCCCCATGCGCAAGGGTGTGCTCGGCGGCCTGCAGATGACCCAGGAGAAGATCGCCGAATCCTGGATCGAGATGGAACAGTTCCGGCTGCTGGTGCTGCGCACCGCCTGGCGCATCGACAAGGAACAGGACTACCTGAAGGTCCGCCACGACATCGCCGCCATCAAGGTCGCCATGCCCAAGGTCATGCACGATATCGCCCAGCGCGCCATGCACCTGCACGGCGCCATCGGCGTCAGCACCGACCTCCCCTTCATCGACATGATGAACTACGCGCAGGTCATGGCCATCGCCGACGGCCCCACCGAGGTCCACAAGATCACCCTCGCCAAGGAGGTCCTCAAGACCTACGCCCCCGGCGACCCCGTCTACCCGAGCGGCTACCGCCCCGCCCTGCGCGAGCAGGCCCGCGACCTGGTCGCCCGCCGCCTCGAACACACGGTGGGCAACCTGTAACCGATCGCCGAAAGCCATGACCGAGGCCCGATGTCGCATGCGAGACTCTCGGCATGGCTACGGCATCGGTTCCTCCGCCAGGGTTCCATTCGGTCACACCGCGCATGGTGGTCGGCGATCAGGCCGCCACGGTCCAATTCCTGCGGACGGTCTTCGACGCGGCCGGCGAGGTCGAAGCGAACCGGCCCACCGAGGTTCGCATCGGCGATTCACTGGTCATGGTGTCGGGAGCCGGTGAACGAGAGGCGTTCCCGGCCTTCCTCTACATCTATGTCGACGACGTCGCCGCGACCTACGAACGGTCGCTGGCGGCGGGCGCGGTCACCGTGGAGGCGCCGCTCGACACCCCCTACGGCGACCACCGCGCCATGGTGCGCGACCCGTTCGGCAACGTTTATCAAATCGCGGCTCGCCGCTAGGTTCTGGGCTCGATCCACAGCGCCTCGCCCAGCGCGCAGAGTTCCCCGTCGGCGGTCGAGAGTGCCACGCCGACAGTGTGTTTGCGGCCGTCGCGGCCGAGCAGCCAAGCGTGTGAGACGTATTCGGCACCGGCCGGTACGGGGCGCAGCTGGGTGGCGGTGAGGGCCGCGGTGACGGCCCCGCGGGCCATCTTCGCGTAATGCCAGGCCGCTATGCCGCCCGGGCAATCGAGTGCGGCCCAGACGTTTTCGGGCGGGAGCTCACCGGTTTCGCCCGCCAGACCCGGATCCGGCGTCCAGGCCGACGCCATGATCTCGCGATCGGGCAGACCCCACGGGAACAGCCGCAGTCCCTGCCCGGGTGCACAGGCCGCACCGCAGCCGTAGCAGTCGCCGACCGGCCGGTGCGGAGACGAAAGCGCCTGCTCGGAAGCAGTTTTCGCCTCGGCCCAGCTGGGTGCGGGCGGGACGGTGAGGTCGAGCGTGGCGGCCGCGGCCGAGGCGAGCAGTGTGCCCTCGCCATCGGTCAGGGCCGTCACGTCGCCGGTGGTCGTCAGCTGCAGCGGGGCGCCGACCGGGACCGCGCGGCGGAAGTCCACGCGCACGGTCTGCGCACCGTGGTGCCCGGCCAGCACGCCCGCCACATAACCACCGAAGGCGATCTCCGGATAGCCGTGGATACCGGTCCGGAATCAGCAGTGCCGCGGCCTGGGTCATGAATCGACGATATCGAAATCAGGACCCATGATCGCCAGTGAATTTCCGCACTGCCGCGGCGGTCAGCGCGGGGGGAAGGCGTAGACGCGCTCGGGGACGATGCGCACGATCAGACGCTCGGCCTCCGGCTCGGGCGGCGGGGTCTTGCCGCCCATGTAGCGGTCGTACATCTGATACAGCAGCTTCTTCTCCGGATCCTCGGTGATCTCGACCCGGCCGCGAATATCGGCGTAGGCCCCGGTCTCCTTGCTCAGCACGAGCAGGCTCACCCACGGATTGCGGTCCATATTGCGAGTCTTCAAGCGGCCCTTGATCGTGCTGAAGACGACGGTATCGCCGTCGTACATGGCGAAGATGACCGAGGACTGCGGCCGGCCCTCGGCATCGCCGGTGGCGAGGATCGCGGTATGCGGGCCGTCGAACAGCTCGCGGGTACGGGTATCGAGTGCGGTGGTCACGGTATGCCCCTCCGGGTATCGGGAATCGGGAATCGGTACGCACATATGGACCACGGCGGTGCCCGAAAGGAATCGGGTGCGATCGGAGCAAAATAGACGGGGTGACGCATGATCTCTCGGCGGAGTTCACCGGGCGCACGGAACCGTTCCGGCGCGAGCTGCTCGCGCACTGCTACCGCATGCTCGGCTCGCTCGACGATGCCGAGGACCTGGTGCAGGAGACCTACCTGCGCGCCTGGCGATCCTACGGCGCCTTCGAGGGCCGCTCCTCACTGCGCACCTGGCTCTACCGGATCGCCACCAATGCCTGCCTGACCGCACTCACCGCGAGCGGGCGCCGCGTACTGCCCTCGGGACTCGACGCCGCCAGCGCTGACCCGCATGCCGCGGCCACCACCGATCCGGATGTGCGCTGGCTGGGCCCGCTGCCCGATGCGCTGGTCACCTCCGACGCCGATGATCCGGCCACCGTGGCCGCCACCCGCGACAGCCTGCGCCTGGCCGTGATCGCTGCCCTGCAACACCTTTCGGGCCGCCAGCGCGCGGTCTTCCTGCTGCGTGAGGTGCTCGACTTCCCGGCCGCCGAGGTCGCCGACCTGCTCGGCACCACCACCGCCGCGGTCAAGAGCCAACTCCAGCGCGCCCGCGCCCACCTGGACGACATCGCCGACACCGCAGCCCGGCCCAACCACCCGACCGATCCGCGCGGCCAGGCATTGCTCGACGAATACATGCGCGCCTTCGAGAACTCCGATGCGGCAGCCCTGGAACGCATCCTGCACCGCGATGCCCTGATCGAACTACCGCCCTCGCGAACCTGGTTCTCCGGCAAGAAAACCTGCGTGGCCTTCCTGGCCGCCTACGCCGTCGGCGCCCCCGGCGACTGGCGCATGCTCCCCACCTGGATCAACGGCAGCCCCGCCGCCGTCGCATACCACCGCGACGGCGAGGTCTACCAGCCCTACGGCGTTGTCGTACTCACCATCGGCGACGGGCAGCTACTCGGCATCACGGTCTTCTCGGATCCGGACCTGGTGCGCCACTGCGGCTTCCCGGACCACCAGCCCGCCTGAGAAGCTCTCACGGCGTCGAACAGCTCGCGAGTACGGGCATCTAGCGGTGTGGTCAAACGAACAGATCGTCGGCGGACTCGGCCGTCGCTGCTCGCCGCAACCAGATTTCGAGCAACTCAGGTTCTTTGCACTGCCGGATGCGGTCCTCCGAGGTCTGCGAGACATAGACGCCGCGGGCTTCGAGCACTGTCAGCACTGCTCGTGCCACTCCTTCGGCGCGACCCTCGGCAACGTACCGGCGTGCGAAGTCGCTCTGGTACTCGTATTTGATCGCCATCATCGCCTCCAGTCGCTTCTTCGCTGTAGTGGACAGCGCAGCGAGGACAAGGTCATAGTACATTCTCCCGTGCTCATCATCCGTCTCCTGCAAACCGGCCAGGAGCGCTGTGAAGATCGCGTCGGCTTGTTCGCTGTCAGCGTGTGCAATGGCTGAGAGCACGGCGCGTTCGGGTACATCGATTGCGAGTTTGGGGTCTGTGACAGCCGGGATCAGTTCCGGTCCCAACACGAGCGGGCGCAGAACGAGCCCCGGATGTCCGAGCTCGATCGGTCGGCGAGACCAGGTGGCCACAGTAGGATCCGGCGAGACAACCAGCAGATAGGTCGGGCACTGCAGTCGCGCTCGCAGGGTGCTGACATACACTGGCCAGCTCCACTTCCGGGTCTCGTCCTTACCCAGCTGGATCTCTACGACAATGCCGAGCAATGGTGTGGCTGTGCCGTCGGAGAGGACGAACGCTGTGTCGCCGCGGAACTCGCGCGGGCCGATATCGGTGAAGTCGCAGGATTCTGTGCGGGCTGCGGCGAAATCCGGGATTGCGACGTCGAAGACATCCGCGAGGAAACCTGCCGCGAGGGTCGGCTGCGTGCGGAACAGCTCTACGAGACCTTCGTGCTGGAAGGACGGCATGCGGCGAAAGTTAGCGGCTGGCAGTGGAATTGCGGGCCCGATGTCCGGAATCGTCGGTGTGGGGTCGGCGCGCCGCGCTGTGACGAAATCACGTGTCAGGACAGTGGTTGTGCACCTCGTTGGGCCAGCAGCAGGGCCATGAGCCCGGCTTCCTGACTCTGGGTGGTGATCATGCCACGCGCTGCTTCCTTGACCGGGCCGGAGGCGAGGAGTTGGTCGACGGCCCGAGCCATGGCTACGCCGCCGCGGTGGTGGCGCAACATCAGTTGGAGGAACAGGGTTTCCGCGTCGGCGCCGCGGCTGGTGGCCAGGCGATCGAGTTCGGCTTGGGTGGCCATGCCGGGCATGCTCGTGCCCGGCTGAGTCGCGGGCATGCCCATGCCGGGCATGCCCGCCATCGAATTGTCGGCTGTGCCTGCGCCTTTCGTGTGCATCCAGGCCATGGGGTGCACATTCGAGGGGGAGGCGTCGGCCAGGCGCAGCCAGCCGAGCATGGTGCCGATCTCCGTGCGCTGGGTATCGGCGATCTGCTGGGCGAGACGGCGGACCGTGGGGTCGGCGCCCGGGTCCAGGCGTTCCACCAGGAACAGGGCCTGCTCATGGTGGGTCAGCATGTCCTGGGAGAAGCCGATCTCTACCGGGGTGAGAACCGGTGCGGCGGAGACGCTTTCGGGCACGATCAGCGGCCGCACCAGGAAACCGGCGGTGAGCAGCGCCAGCGCAAGCACGGTGAACCCGGCCGGTCGCCGCCAGCGATAGCCGAAGCCGCGCAGCCGGCGCCGGATGCGGTCGGCACGGCGCGTCCTCATGAGCCGATCACCGAATGCTGGTCGCCCGGCGCGGTGTACACGTTGTCGGCCAGCTGCAGCACCATGAAACCGTTGTCATTGCAGGTGGTCCAGAGTTGGCTGCCGTGCCATTCGGGCGGGGAGAAGCACCAGTCGGTGGACAGGTCACCGAAGGCGATCTGCCCGGTGCGGGCCGAAAGCGCCTTGGCCGGATCGAATTTGCCCTCCAGCATGGCGCGGGCCGCCGACGGGAACTCCATGAGCGGGAAGCCGATGATCGAGGCCAGCGCATGCGGGGAGTTCCAGAGTTGCAGGTTCTGGCCCTTCTTCGCGGGCGGGTTGAAGTAGGCGATCTCGCGGGGGTGGAAGGGGTCCTTCACATCGAAGACCCGGATGCCGGATTCCTCCCAGCCACAAGCCAATGCGGTCGGATTGTCCGGGCGATCGGCCGCGCAGTAGTGGGCGTCGTAGGAGAAGACCGAGCCGCCCATGGCCGAGGCCATCGCCGAATCCTGATGCTCGGGCAGGTTGATCTCCAGCTTGATCTTGTTGACCACCTTGGGATTGTTCTCGTCGGAGATGTCGACCAGCTTCACCCCGCCCGCGCCGCCCTCGTCCACCGTGTACAGGTAGGGCTTGCCGTCATAGGTGACCGGAATGCTGTGCTGGGTGGCCCAGCCGTCCGTCCAGAACACCCGGCCGATGTGATTGACCTGCGGATTCGGATCGCGTCGCTGCACGGCGCTGATATCCAGCACGGTGAACCCGCCCAGCGCCGAGAGATACATGCGATTCCCGTCCGGGCTGATGCCGAACCCGTGCGCCTCGATCCCGGTGAGCCCCTGCCAGATCACGTGCGGATTCACCGGATCGGTGAGATCCACCGCGCTCACGAACCCGGGCGCGATGCCCGAGGCCCAGTAGGTGCGCCCATCGGGGGAGAACCCGCCCTCGTGGGTCGTGATCGGCAGCGGCATCAGCAGATTCGTGCCCGCACCGGCATTGAGCAGCCGCGGGTGCGCACAGTCGGAGATGTCGTACACCGACAGGTATCCCGCGCCCTCACCGATGGGAACACCGGTGCCCACCAACAGCTTCCGCGCGGCATTGACCTTCAGCGACTCCCACGTCCCGGCCAGCATGGCGGGTTCGGTCAGACTCCCGGTGACCACTGGATTCGCCGGATCCGACACATCCAGCACCTGCACACCCTGCGCGGGCCCGAGGATATTGCCCGGGAACATCGAGCCCGTGTACGAGCAATGGTCGTAGCTGGCGGAAGTGATACCCGCACCGCGCCCGGTATACCCGCCCACGAACGACATATTGCAGCGATACCCCTGGGTACTGCGCCCGCTGTCGCGATCCGCGGCGGGCACATCGCCCTGCATCCCGTTCTCCGGCATCGAATCCGGCCCGCACTCCGCCCGCGGCACCGAGGTGCGCCCGACATCCAGGAACTGCTGCACCTGATTCTGGATATCGGATTGCAGATCCGCGGACGCGCCGCCGATCGGCAGCACGGCCACGCCCAAGAGCGCGGCCGCGGCCAGCACCCCGGCCCTGGATCGCCGTATCCCAGTCAACCGCCTCATCGCGGTACCCCCGAACTTCTCCGAAACTCACGTGACCGCCCACACATCCGATGCGCAGTGTGGTTACGGTTACGTCTCGAGAACCTAACTCATAAACTGACTGGCCGGTAGGGGCTGTCTGGGACGAATTGCAGAAGCCCCTGGTCGGGGTCAGTGCGCAGCGGTGAAATCGTGCAACAGCGCACCGGTCGGGCCGGGCTCCTCGAGCATGGGCGTATGCCCACAGTCGAGGGACTCGAGGCGAACACCCGGCACCGCGCGGTAATCCTGGAACGACGCCGCAGGCCAGCGCCGATCCCGCGTACCGAACAACACCATGACCGGCAGGCCCAGCTCGGCGAGACGTGCCGGTTCCTGGCGCTGCTGCAGGAAAGTGTCGGAGGCCGCAGAGGTCGCGGTCAGGCTGCGGTAGGTCATCCCGCGGACATCGGCGACGATCTGCGGGGGAATCGTGACATCGTCATTGAAAGCGCTGCTCAGGGAGGCGCGAATGGCGGCATCCGGCAGGATCGGCCACAGCAGCCGCCCGATCGAGGGCACGGCCAGCAGGGCGCCGGCCGGGCCGTTGTCGGTGAACGCGTCCAGCCGGGACCCGGTGTCCACCAACGCGATAGCGGTCACCAGGTCACGGCGCTGCGCCGCCAAGGCCGTCGCCACATAGCCGCCGGTCGAATGACCGACCACGATCGCCTGCCGCACACCGAGGTCGTCCAGTACGGCCGCCACCCGGCTCGCCTGCTCCTCCATGCTGTATCCGCTATCCGGCTTGTCCGACTTCCCGTGTCCCAGTAGGTCGATCCGCACCACGTACCGATCGCTCAACGCGGGCACCACCGGATCCCACCACGCGGTCGACCCGGCCAGCCCGTGAATCAGCACCACGGCACGGGTGCTCGGTGTCCCGTCGGTGACGACATGCAGGGCGCCGCCCGGCAGATTCACCATCCGGTCCCGGGCGTCGTCCGCCCGCGCGGTCGCCACTCCCGTCGTGCCGCCGGTCAACAGGGCCAGTAGTGCGGCGATGACCATCGTTCCTATGGCGCGCCATCGATTCGACGCGGCGGCCGTGTGCTCGTTCATTGGGTTCTCCTCGGGTCGAGCGGTATGCACGCACCCAACGCTGCTGCACGGCAACGGATCCGTATTGAAGAAATGTCAGCGGCCTAGAATCGATACGTGTCCTGGGAGATCGCGCGACCGTCGCGGGCACTCGCATTACGAGGCTTCGACATGGCCGGATTCCGTATTCACGGTGGCGGCTCGGAATCGCTGCGTGCCATCCCACACCCGGCCGTCACGGTGCTGCTGGAATTCGGTGACAGCCGCTTCGATATCGATGATCCGGCGGGCAGGGTACGGGCGGGCAGCCTGGCGCTGGGCCTGATCCGCGATCCGGTCCCACTGCGCGTGGAAGCCTTGGAATGCGTACAGGTACGCATGTCACCGCTGGCCGCGTCCGCGGTACTGGGCATGCCGGTCAGCGAACTGGGCGGAACCCTGGTCGGCCTCGACGAGCTGTGGGGGCGCGACGCGGCGCGGCTGTGTGAACGCTTGCACGAAACACCTTGCTGGCAGCAGCGATTCGCACTGATCGAAGCGACGCTGGCGGCACGTTTACACGACCGGCACCCGGCCGATCCGGAGGTCGCGTGGGCATGGCGCCGGATCGTCGGCAGTCGCGGCCGCTATCGGGTCGAGGAGTTGGCCGCCGAGGTCGGCTGGAGCCGGCAACGACTGTGGTCCCGATTCGGTGCCCAGGTCGGCCTGACTCCCAAACGGGCGGCCAAGCTGGTCCGCTTCGACCATGCCGTCCATCGGCTCGTGCAAGGACAGGCGCCCGCACTGGTGGCGGCCGACACCGGCTACGCCGACCAATCACACCTGCATCGCGATATCCGCGAATTCACCGGCGCCCCACCGGCATCCGCCGCCGCCGAACCCTTCCTCACGGTCGACGACCGGGCCTGGCCGTCCGCCGGGGGCTAATGCCCGGACAGTGCGCGACAGTCGCCCAGCAAGCGTGTGCGCAGGGTCTCGGCTCGTGCGGCGATATCGGCTTGGCTGCGCACGTATTCGGCGCGCCCGGCCGGTGTTTCGATACGAATCGGTTCGTAGCCGAATTCCAGGAGGTCGTACGGACTGGCCTTCATATCGAGTTCGCGTGCCGCACAAGCCAGTTCGAAGCACTCCAGCAGCAGATCGGAACCGATGAGCGGGGTCAGCTTGAAGCCCCACTTGTAGATGTCCATATTCGCGTGCAGACAACCCGGCTGCTCACGGTCGACCTGCAACTCCCGGGTGAGCGGTTCGACATTGCGCGGGACCGCCTCCGGGGTGAAGAAGCGGAACGCGTCGAAATGCGTGCAGCGCAACTGCATCGACTCGACGACCGCATCGGTGCCCGCCGTGCCGAGGCGCAGCGGGACCTGCTGATGGCGGACATCGTCGGTGCGGTAGACCATCGCCCACTCGTGCAGCCCGAAGCAGGACAGCTGCGCCGGGCGCGCGGCGGTCGCCGATAGCAGCCGGGCCACGAACTCGACCGTATCGCGGCGCTTTTCGAGGAACGCCGGATCGGCGGTCCACGCGGCACCGGCGGCAACCTCGTGGTAGCCGCGGGTCCCGGCATACTCGGCGGCATCGGCCAGCGCGATACCGAAACCCGGGTGCCAGCGCTTCAACTGCGCCGGTTTGTGCCCGTAATAGGTGAACAGGAAGTCGATCACCGGATGCTTCGAACCCGACGCGCGCGCAGTCAGATACGGCCCGACCAGCGCATCCACCCGCTCCCGGTGGGCGGCGGCGCGTGCGCGCCACTCGCCCGCCGGAAGCAGGACGATCTCGGAATCCGTTGCCGCCACGGTCATTCCGCGATGCGATGGGTGGCGTCGCGGACGGTGCCCACGAACTCCTCCATCAGATCCTCGAGCGCCACGATGCCCACGGTATTGCCGCGGCTGTCCACCACCCGGCCCAGATGGGAGTTGGTGCGCCGCAGCCGCGCCAGCGCCTCGAACAGCGTGGTGCCCATGCTGACCGTGGGCAGCGGGCGGATATCGGTGCGGGGGATCGGGGTGCCCGGGCCCGCCTCGTCGTCGGCGACCAGGTCGAGCACGTCCTTGACGTGCAGGTAGCCGACCATGGACCCGTCGGCCGCGCGCACCGGATATCGCGAGAAACCCGTTTCGGCGACCGCGGATTCGATATCGCCGAGGGTGGTGCCGTCCCCGCGCAGCGGCACCGAGCGGGTCTTGTCCAGTGGCACCATCACATCGGCGACCACGCGATCACTCGATCCCAGCGCCTGGGTGAGCCGGCGGTGCTCCTCCTCGTCGAGGAGTCCCTCCGACCGCGATTCGCCGAACATCTCCGCCAGTTCCACCGAGGACACCGTGGAATCCAGCTCGTCCTTGGGTTCGATGCGCAGCGCCCGCAGCGTGATATTGGCCGCGAAGTTGTAGACCGCGATGAGCGGCCGCGCCAGCCGCAACCACATCAGATGCAGCGGAACCAGCAGCAGCGCCGCGCGTTCGGGCCCGGCGAGCGCGATGTTCTTCGGGATCATCTCGCCCATCAGGATGTGCAGCACCACCACGATCGCCAGCGCCAGCGCGAAGGAGATCGGGTGCAGCAGCGAATCCGGCACGCCCAGCAGATCGAAGGGCTGCTGCAGCAGATGCGCCACCGCCGGCTCGCCGACGCGGCCCAGCAGGATCGAGCAGATGGTGATGCCCAGCTGCGCGGCCGCCAGCATCATGGACAGATTCTGCCCGGCCTCGATGACCGTATTGGCGCTCCGCTTACCTTGTGCGGCAAGGGCTTCCAGGCGGTCGCGGCGGGCGGAGATGAGCGCGAACTCCGCGCTCACGAAGAAGGCGTTGCCCAGCAACAGCGCCAGCGCCAGCAACACCGCGTACGCGTCACCCATGGTCGCGCTCCCAGCTCGCGAGCTCTTCGGCGTCGACGGGGCGGAGCAGGATCCGGTCGAGTCGCCGCCCGTCCATCCGTTCCACCTTGGCGATCCAGCCGCCACGGGTGTGCGGCTCGGGGTGATGGCCGTTGCCCGGTTGCGGCAGCAGCACCTCGTCACCGGCCTGCGGGATCCGGCCCAGCCGGGTCAGCACCAGGCCGCCGAGGGTTTCGTACTCGCCTTCGGGCGCGTCGTATCCCGTTGTGCGCGAGACCTCGTCGACCCGCAGCAGGCCCGAGCAGTTCCAGCCCGCCGGGGTGCGGCGCACCTCGACCTCTTCCTCGTCGTGCTCGTCGCGGACATCGCCGAGGATCTCCTCGATGACGTCCTCCATGGTGACCATGCCCGCGGTGCCGCCGTATTCGTCGACCACCAGCGCCACCTGCATGCCGTCGGCGCGGATCCGTTCGAGCACCTCGTCGCCGTCGAGGCTGGCGGGCACGATCGGCACCGGCTTGGCGATGGTCTCCAGCTGCACCTTGCGGCGGGCCGCGATCGGGTGCAGGAAGGCCTGTTTGACGTGCACCACGCCGAGAGTGTTGTCCAGGTCGCCGTCGATGACGGGGAAGCGGGAGAACCCGGTCTCGCGCGCGGCGTCGATGAGATCGGCGATGGTGTCGTCGCGATCGAGCGCGTGGATCTTCACGCGCGGGGTCATGAGTTCTTCCGCGGTGCGCTCACCGAATTCCAGCGAGCGGTCCACCACCTGCGCGGTGCGCTGATCGAGCGCGCCGTGCAGGGCGGAGGTGCGGACGAGGGAGCCGAGCTCCTGCGGTGAACGCGCGGAACGCAATTCCTCGGCCGGCTCCACGCCCATGCGCCGCACCGCCCAGTTGGCGGCGCCGTTGAGGGCATTGATGAGCCAGCGGAAAGTCATGGAGAACGCGATCATCGGGCCCGCGGTCCACCGGGCGGTGTTCAGCGGTGAGGCGATGGCGATGTTCTTGGGCACCAGCTCGCCGTAGATCATGGACAGCGAGGTCGCCAGCAGCAGCGCCAGCGCCAGCGAAATCCCGTGCGCGGTACCGGTACTCAGGCCGCAGGCGCGGAAGAGCGGCTCCAGCAGCCGGGCCAGCACCGGTTCGGCGATATAGCCGGTGATCAGCGTGGTGATGGTGATACCCAGCTGCGCGCCGGACAACTGGAACGAGAGCGTGCGATGCGCCTGGCGCACCTGCCGGGCTCGGCGGTCACCCTCGCGGGCGTGCGCCTCCACGGTGCTGCGTTCCAATGCGGTGAGCGAGAATTCGGCCGCAACGAACAACGCGGTACCCGCGGTCAATGCGATGAAGCCGATCAAACTGAGAATGGTGAGCACGGCTGACACGGTCAGCACCACCTGGCTGTCTGTAGTGCCGGTAGAACAACGCCGGGTTTGTCACCCGGCTCGGTAGAGGAGCCCTCCTGTGCGGCGCCCTCGGACGCGGGTGACAACTTGTTCCTTTCGCAGGGGTCGGTGGATGTGCTCGGCGGATACCCGCGGTGAGCGGGATCCGGGTACGCCCATGCTACCGGGTGCCCTTTACGGTTTCTGCACGGCGGGTCCGGACGCGCGAAACCCGGCGAGGAGCCGATCATTCGAGACCGGAGACCCCGCCGGGTTCTGCTGTGCAGTACTACCGGGCGCTCACCAACCGGAGGGCAGCGGACGGCCTTCGGCGAAGCCGGCGGCCGACTGCACACCCAGGGTGGCGCGCTCGTGGAACTCGGTCAGGCTGCGCGCACCCGCGTAGGTGCAGGAGCTGCGCACACCCGAGGTGATGTGGTCGATCAGGTCCTCGACGCCCGGACGCTCGGGGTCCAGCCGCATGCGCGAGGAGGAGATGCCCTCCTCGAACAGCGCCTTGCGGGCCCGGTCGAACGCCGAATCGGTGGCGGTACGCGCGGCCACGGCACGCTTGGACGCCATGCCGAAGGACTCCTTGTACCGGTTGCCGTCGCGGTCCACCCGCAGGTCGCCGGGCGACTCGTAGGTGCCGGCGAACCAGGAACCGATCATCACGTTGGCGGCGCCGGCGGCCAGCGCCAGCGCCACGTCGCGCGGGTGGCGGACGCCGCCGTCGGCCCACACGTGCTTGCCCAGTTCGGCTGCGGCCGTAGCGCATTCGGCGACCGCGGAGAACTGCGGGCGGCCCACGCCGGTCATCATGCGGGTGGTGCACATCGCGCCGGGACCCACACCGACCTTGATGATGTCCGCGCCGGCGGCGATCAGGTCGCGGGTGCCCGCGGCGGAGACCACATTGCCCGCCACCAGCGGCACGCCCAGTCCGAGGCTGGCCACCGAGGCGAGGGCTTCCAGCATCTTCTGCTGGTGGCCGTGCGCGGTGTCCATGACCAGCACGTCGGCGCCCGCGTCGACCAGGGCCTTGGCCTTGGCCGGGACGTCGCCGTTGATGCCGACCGCGGCCGCGATGCGCAGCTTGCCGTTGGCGTCGACGGCCGGCTGGTAGATGCCGGTGCGGATGGCGCCGGTGCGGGTCATCACGCCGGCCAGGGTGCCGTCGGGGTTGACCAGCACGGCGACGTGGCCGCGACCGGCCTCGAGCAGGTCGAAGACGTCACGCGGGGAGGTGTCGGCGGGGGCGCTGACGAAGTCGGTCTCGGCGACGGTGCTGAGCCGCGCGAAGCGGTCCACATCCGCGCAGGACGCCTCGGTCACCACGCCGACCGGCCGGTTGTTCTCGATCACCACGACCGCGCCGTGCGCGCGCTTGTGGATGAGCGCCAGAGCGTCGGAGACCGAGGCCTCCGGGCCGAGGGTGACCGGGGTGTCGGCGGTGAGCGAGCGGCTCTTGACGAAGCCGATGGTCTCCGCGGCGGCCGGGATCGGAAGATCCTGCGGCAGCACCACGATGCCACCGCGGCGCGCCACCGTCTCGGCCATGCGGCGGCCGGCGACAGCGGTCATGTTCGCGACCACGAGGGGAATGGTGGTGCCGGTCCCGTCCAGTGTGGAGAGATCGACATCGAATCGCGACGCCACATCCGTCCGGCTCGGGACGAGGAAGACGTCGTCGTAGGTCAGGTCGTAGGGCGGGTTCTGCCCAGGAAGAAACTGCACGTTACGCCATGGTAGCTGAAGGCTGTACGAGTAGTGGCAACCGGGCCGGAAATCATCCCACGTACGGGATGAACAGCACCTCGAGCGGCTCGTCGCCCACAGCGTTGGCAATGTGGCCGCGGCCTTCGGTGTCGAGGGCGAGTGTGATCGCCCCGGCCTCGAAGCGGCGAGGCACTCGCACTCGGCTAGCGTTGCGCGACCCGCGGCGGGCTCCGGGCGGAAACCGTATGGTCACCATGTTGATTGCCGGGGAATTGCTACTGGCTGGGAGTCGGCTGGGAGTGACGGAAATTCACCGGTAATAGCGGGCGTGTCCGGCACTGTCGCGCGTGTCGGGTCAGCGGGTGGTTCGGCGGCGGGCCGAGTCCGGTTTGCCCCGCTTCTTGGTGTGCTTGCGGCTCTCGCCGCGGGGCGGGCCGGGACGCTTGCGGGTCCGGGCCGAATCGGCTTCGGCCGCAATGGGATCGGTCTGCGCTGCCACGAAGGCGGAGGGGTCGGCGATCGGGGCGCCGGGTGCGCGGCGTGCGCCGGTGAGCTCGGCCAGGCGGGCGTCACCGGGGCGGACCTCGAGTTCGACCGGGGTGATGCCGGCCTGGCGGGTGAGGGTCTCGACCTCGGCGCGGACGTCCTCGCTCACCAGGGTGAGCACCGTGCCCGACGCACCGGCGCGGGCGGTCCGCCCGGTGCGGTGCAGATAGCTCTTCGGATCCTCCGGCGGGTCCACGTGCACGACCAGGGAGACGTCGTCGATGTGCAGGCCGCGCGCCGCGACATCGGTCGCGACCAGCACATCGGCCTTGCCCTCGGCGAAGGCCGCGAGGGTGCGCGAACGCTGGTTCTGCACCTTGCCGCCGTGCAGGGCGACCGCGGAGATGCCGATCTCGCGCAGGCGGCGCGCGAGTTTGTCGGCGCCGTACTGGGTCCGGACGAACAGCAGCGTGCGGCCCTTGCGCGCGGCGATCTCGGTGACCACATTCCGTTTGTCGCTGCGGCGGATGTGCACCGTGTAGTGGGCGATATCCGGGACGGCCGCCAGCTGCCCGGAATCCGCCTCGGCGGCACCGGATTCGGCGGAGTCCGGTGCGGCGCCCTTCGCACGCTTCGGAGCGGCAGCAGGATCGGCATCGACTGCATGCTGCACTGGATCGTTCAGATACCGCTGCACCAGCGCGTCGATGGTCTCGTCCAGCGTCGCGGAGAACAGCAGATGCTGCGCATCCTCGGGAATCTTGTTGAGCAGGGCCGTGAGCTGCGGCATGAAGCCCAACTCGGCCATGTGGTCGGCCTCGTCGACCGCGACGACCCGCACATCGCCCAGATGCGCGGCCTTGCGTCCCAGCAAATCCGCGAGCCGCCCCGGCGTGGCGATGAGTACGTCAACCCCCCGTGCCAGGCGCTCTTCCTGCTTCTTGATGGGCAGCCCGCCGACCGCGGTGGCCAGCCGTAGCCCGAGCGCCAATGACGGTTCGTCCAGCGCCGATTCGATCTGGATCGCCAATTCGCGAGTGGGCGCGAGGATCAGCCCGCGCGGGCGACCGGGCAGGCTGGGCGACTTGGCCAGCCGGACCATCATGGGCAACCCGAATGCGAGGGTCTTCCCCGAACCCGTTGCGGCCCGGCCCAATACGTCGCGACCAGCGAGAATGTCCGGAATCACCGCGGCCTGAATGGGAAACGGCTGCTCGATCCGGTCCCGGCGCAGGGCATGCACCAGCACCGGCGACAGGCCCAGCGCCGCAAAACTCGTGGGCTCAGGCACGATTCAGCAATCGGCTCAGTTCGACCAGCCACGGAATGGCCACGGCCAGAGTCGGCACCACCAGGATCGCGGCGGCGGCCACATACGCGGCTGCCGCGACGCGCATGTCTCCGATGGGACCGGCCAGGCGCTGGATACGGATGAGGGTGGTCGGACCGCCGACCGCCATGGCGCCCTGCGGCGCAGTCGAATTCGAACAGGCCACCAGGGCGCGGGCCAGCGGCGTGGGCCCGGTGACCTTGACCGCGGAATCGTCGGCCAGCAGCTCGATGAGCAATTTCACCGAATCCAGTGCGGATTTGGAGCGGACCACCCGCGGGAAGGCCTCGTGCGCGGCCGTGAAGGCCTCGAGGACGAGGTCGTGGCGGGCACGCAGGTGCGAACGCTCGTGGCTGACGATGGCGGTGAGCTCCTCATCGGAAAGATTGGTGACGGTGCCCTGACTGAGCACCACGCGGCGGCGCAACCCCGGCAGGCAGTAGGCAATGGGTTCGGTGGCGGCCAGCACACGGATATCGGCCGACTTGCGTTGCACGCCGCTCTGATCGAGCAGGTCCACCAGCATACGGTGGTGCGCGCGCCGCCTGCGCGTGTGGATGCCGACCCGGATCACCGACCAGATGAGGCGGGCGCCGACCAGCAGGGTGAGCGCGAAAACCGTGACGTAGGCCAGCCAGAACGGCAGCCCGACCGCATCGATCTCGGCGCTGGGGGTGGTGGTGGGCCGGCCGTCGTCACCGGGAACCAGCAGCCGGCTCGCGATGGCCAGGCCCGATCCGAACGCGGAGAGCACGGCGGCCAGGGCGATGGCCTGCCAAAGCACCAGTGCGGCACGCGGACTCCGGTACGGCCACTTGCTTCGGCTGAGCAGCGCCGGGACCGGTCCCGCCAGAAGTAAGGCGAGACCGGCGAAAACCGGCGCAGTTACGTCCATTCCTCAGCTCACTGCATTGTGGGGCTCGGGGCCGAGGCATCAGGGCTGCTTGGGGTCTCCTGACTCCTTGCGGGCCGCCTCGGTGGCTTCGAGCTTAGCGAGTGCGTCGCGCAATGCGGCAGCCTCGTCCGCACCGACCTGTTCTACGAAGTGAACCAGAGCCGCGCGGCGGCTGCCCACTTCGTCGGCCTGCTGCAGGGCATCGACCATGAGGGAGGCGACGAGTTCGTCGCGAGTGTGGACGGGGGCGTAGCGGTGGGCGCGGTCGTCGCGCTGCTGTACCACCAGATTCTTCTTCGCCAGGCGCTGCAGAACGGTCATCACCGTGGTGTACGCGAGTTCGCGGCGCGCGGCGAGAGCTTCATGGACCTGCCGGACCGTTTGTGGTTCGTCGGCCGACCACAACTGGTCCATGACCGCTTTCTCGAGTTCACCAAGACCTGCCATCCCACAAGTTTACGGAGACTCCGACATGAATGCGTACTACAGGTCGTCGTAACCGGTCGGTAGCTGGTGTGGTATTGGTCATAGCGGCCCGGACCGGGGCATTGACCGGCGCGGCGGAGTGACCGGCGTCATTGCCGGGCGGGTGATCAGTGCTGTGCGGCCAGGTGATCGGCGCCGCGGACGTGCCGGGCGCCGATCGGAACGATCATCGGGCGGCCCGAAACCGGGTCCTCGAGCACCTCGGCGCGCAGGCCGAAAACCTCGTGCAGCAGCTCGGCGTCGATGATGTCGGCAGGTGTGCCCTGTGCCACGATCCGCCCGTCGTGCATGACGATCAGCCGATCGCTGTAGCGGATGGCCAGATTCAGATCGTGCAGCACCATGACCACGGTCCGCCCGAAATCGTCGTGCAGCCGGTCCACCAGATCCAGCACTTCGAGGGAATGCGCCAGATCCAGATAAGTGGTCGGCTCGTCCAGCAGCAGAATGTCGGTGCCCTGCGCTAGCGCCATGGAGATCCACGCGCGCTGGCGCTGCCCGCCCGAGAGTTCGTCGAGCGTGCGCCCGGCCAGCTCCGCGATGCCGGTCTGCTCGAGCGCGGTCGCCACCTCGGCCTCGTCATCGGAGGACCACTGGCGCAGCCACGACTGATGCGGATGCCGCCCGCGCGCAACCAGATCCGCGACGGTCAGCCCCTCCGGCGCCACCGGCGTCTGCGGCAGCATGCCGATGAGACGCGCCACATCCTTGGTCTTCATGGTCGAAATGGCCTTGCCGTCCAACAGGACCCGGCCCGACTTGGGGCGCAGCAGCCGGCCCAGCGAGCGCAGCAGCGTCGACTTCCCGCAGCCGTTGGGCCCGATGACCGTGGTGATCACCCCGGGCGCGATATCGACCGACAGCCCGTCCACGATGACCCGGTCGCCGTAGCCGAGGGTGAGATGCTCCGCGGCGAGTGTCATAGCGTGGCCTTCCGATTGGTACGTACGAGCAAGTAGAGCAGGAACGGTCCGCCGACCGCCGCGGTGACCACGCCGACCGGCACCTGCACGGGAAACACCGTGCGCGCGAGCAGATCCGCGCCCACCACGGCGATACCGCCGACCAGCGCCGAGGCGATGATCGGCTCACCAGGGGTGCGCAGCAGCCGGCGCGCGGTCTGCGGCGCGGCCAGGCCCACGAAGCCCAGCGGCCCGACCGCGGCGGTCGCGAGCGCGGCGCAGACCACGGCGGCCGCGATCAGCACCGCCTGCTGGGTCTGCATGCGGACACCGAGGATCCGGGTGGTGTCGGGCCCGAATCGCATGGTGGCCAAGGTCCGTGTCGAGGCGACGCACACGAGCACCGCGATGCCCAGCCCGATGGACGCCGGAACCAGCGTCGACCAGCTGGCCGAGTTCAGCGAGCCGGTCAGCCAGAGCTGCGCGTGCGACGCATCGGTGAGCGTCGCCCGGGTCAGCAGCCAGCTCACCACCGACAGCAGCGCAGCGTTCACGCCGATGCCGATGAGCACCAGGCGAAATCCCATGACCCCGCTGTCCCCGCTGGTGGTGCGGCCCCAGGCGAGCAGGTAGATGAGCACCGCGGTGAGCAGTCCGCCCAGCAGGGCCGCGATGGAAACACCCAGTGCCGCGGCGATTCCGGTGCCCGCGCCGCCCACGCCGATCAGTACGGCGACGGCGCCGACGCTCGCGCCGGAGGTGATGCCGAGAATATCGGGGCTGGCCAGCGGGTTTCGCAGGATCGACTGTGTCACCGCGCCCGCCAATCCCAGTGCCGCGCCGACCACCACGGCCGCGCAGGCGCGCGGCAGCCGGGAGTCCATGATCACGAAGCGTTGTGCGCGGGTGCCCCCGCCGCCGAGCACGTCGAACACCTTCCCGATCGGAATCCGGAAGTCGCCCACCGACATATCCCAGGCGAACAGGCCGAACAGCAGCACGGCCAGTGCGATCACGAGGAGTACCGCGCGGATTCGCAGCACGGTGGAGAAGCCGCCGACGCGGACCGTCGGGCGCACGGTCGAGAGGGTCACAGACTCACCAGCTTTCGGCGGCGGACGAGCAGGATGAAGAAGGGCGCGCCGAGAGCGGCCAGCGTGACTCCGGCCTGGATCTCACCCGGCGGGGCGATCAGGCGTCCGGCGGTATCCGCGATGAGCAGCGTGATCGCGCCGATCACGCCCGAATAGGGCAGCAGCCAGCGGTAATCCGGGCCGGTGATGCTGCGGGCCAGATGCGGGACGATCAGGCCCAGGAAGGCGATCGGGCCGACGGCCGCCGTAGCGCCGCCCGCGAGCAGGACCACGGCGGTGAGACCGAGCGCGCGGGTGCGGCCCAGATTGACTCCGAGTCCGAGGGCGACATCGTCGCCGAGTTGCAGCAGATTCAGGCCGGGCCCGGCGATCACGGCCAGGATCGCGCCCGCGATGAGGAACGGCAGGACCTGCCAGAACACCGATACGTCATGTCCCGCGACATCGCCGACGACCCAGAAGCGGTAGGCGTCCAGGGCGCTGCTGTCCAGCAGCACCACGACATTCGTCATCGCCTGCAGGAACGCGGTCACCGCGGCACCGGCCAGCACCAGGCTCAGCGGGCTCGCCTTACCGCCGCCCAGTGACGAGACCCCGAAGACCACCGCTCCGGCGAGCAGCGCTCCGGCGAAGGCGAACCAGATGAACTGTGCGGCCGAGGTCAGCGCGAGCAGGTGAATGCTGAGCGCCGCGAGGAATGCTGCGCCCGCATTGATACCGAGCAATCCTGCGTCGGCCAGCGGATTTCGGGTATACCCCTGGATGAGTGCGCCTGCCATGCCGAGGGCGAGGCCGGTGATCAGCGCGAGTCCGGTTCGGGGGAGCCGTAATTCGCGCACGATCTGTTCGGCCGTGCCCTGGGCGGGGCAGGACAGGGGTAGGCCGCCCGGGCAGGTGAGGGCGTCCCACACGGTGTGCAGGGGCAACAGCCGTGATCCGAGGCTGATGCTGGCGGCCACTGCGCACAGCAAAAGCACGGCCAGGACGAGGAGTCCGAACAGACGTCGCCGTCTGGTGGTGACTACGGCGGGCACGGTGACGAACTACTCCTGACACATTCATTGCTCGACAAGTCTGGTAAGCCTAACCTATCTTTCCGTTCTTGTTGGAAACCCAGAGGCAGGAATAGTTGATGATTAGAGGAGGTTCGATGCTCGAGCCCGTAACCATGTGCCCGCCGCGCGATTCCCGGATCGCCTTCGGCCGTGCCTGTAATCGACTGCGCGCCCTGCAACCCGACCACCCGCGCGTCTACGCCGTGGCGGCCATGTCCGAACAAGGCAAGCGCCGGTGGTGGCGGCTGGCCGACGGGATCCGCGAAGGCCGCATCGAGCTCATGTACCGCCGGCACGCCGCGGAGATGAGCAATGCCGATATCGCCGCCGAGGTGGTGGCGACCGCCCTGATCCACGCCGTGGTGGGACGGGTCATGGCCATGGTGGTGGCCGAGGGCCGCGCCTGGGATCCGGGCCTGGAGAACCTGTGGATCCACACCGACAACGACGGTGGCATCGACTGGGCGGGACTGGCGGACACCACGATTCGCGTACTCGACGGTGACGAGCTCACCGGCGAACCGGGTGTCGTCGCGCTGCCGTGTGAACCGGCCATGTATGTGTGGCTGGCCGCCCGCTGGGAACCGGCGCTGACCCTGGTCCAGGAAGCCCTGGCCCGGTGTGCGGGACTGGGCGCGCGGCGTTTCTGGGCGCTGGTCGCGGAATCGGTTGTGGGCGCGGCGACTTACGTGCCGGCCCTGTCGGGCACCTCCTCGGCGGAGGGCGCGCGGCGCGGGCAGGCCATGCTGGCCGCCCTGGAGGATCGTGGTCTGCCCGTGCGGCGGACCTGCTTTGTCAGATAACGCCGACCTACCCCGGATTCGGGGCGGGGGATCGGCTGCGCGGCGACCGGGCGGGATGACACCCGCCCGGCTCGCGCGGGCTACAGGTCAGGGGCGGGTGCAGGTCCGGCGTTCGGCCAGGACCGGTGGACACAGGGTGGCGGCTTCGCGGACGGCGAGGTCGAGCAGGCCGGGGAAGCGGGCGTCGATATCGGTGCGGCGCAGGGAGTTCAGGCGCCGGGTGCCGTCGTCGCGCTGACGGATGACACCGGCTTCGCGCAGGGTGCGGAAATGCCAGCTCTGGGTCGATTTGCTGACCGGCAGTTCGAAAGCGGTGCAAGGCATTTCGGACCCGTCGGCGAGATTGGCGACGATGGCCAGCCGCAGTGGATCGCTCAGTGCCGAGAGGACCTCGATCAGGGAGAGGGCGTCGCGGTCGGGGTGGGTGAGCGGGACGGCGGTTCGGCTTGCCATTCCCTCACTCTACATGTTCGACAGTAGGCGAACATCGGAGTATGTTCGCCTACTGTCGAACATATTGGAAAGGATCCACCCATGCCTCTCGTCACCATCGACGCAGGTCCGAACCGCTCGGCCGCCGTGCTGCGGGCCATTGCCGACGGCGTGCACGACGCCCTCGTGGCCGCCATCGGCATCCCGCCGGGCGATCGATTCCAGATCATCGGCACCCGCGGCACCGGCGAATTGATCTTCGACCCCACCTATCTGGGCATCGAGCGCCACGATGTCGTCTTCATCCGGATCACCCTGGTCGCGGGCCGCACCGATGAACGCAAGAAGGCCCTCTACCGCCGGATCGTGGCCAATCTCGAGGAGAAGGCCGGCGTTCGCCGCGAGGACGTGGTCATCACGCTGACCGAGAACAGCCCCGTCGACTGGTCGGTGGGTAACGGGGTCGCGTCACTCGTCGATTAGCTGGTCTGGACCAATTGTTTGGTAACCGTTCAGCGAAATTTTCTGGTCAATCGTTCAGGATGGAAGTGTTCTAGTCGAGACAATGTCCGCCGGGAGATGAAAAGTGCAGAAGGACGCGTCCGTTGCGGGCCGGACGGTGAAGGAACGGGTGCGCGGCAGGTCCGTTCGGACGCGCCGGGCACGCGTGACCAAGCTGCCACGCCTGCTGGCGCTGGCAGCCGAGAACGACCCTGACGGAATCGCGGTAGCACTCTGCGGTGAGGTGCTGCGGTATCGGGAACTCGACGGCGACTCGTCGCGGTTGGCGCGCTTGCTGATTCGGCGCGAGATCGGGCCGGGGGATCTCGTCGCCATCACGGGCGAGGTATCCATCGACTCCGTCACGGCCATGTGGGCGGTGGCGAAAACCGGTGCGGGCTTCGTCGTCGACGACTCGAATACCGTTGCGGCGCAGACGGTACTGAGCCTGGCGGCCGGATCCGCGCCGAGCGGGCCGGGTGCGTGGCTGCGAATGGACAGTCCGGAATTCCGCGACGAACTCGCCGAATTCTCCGATGAACCGGTGACCTACGAGGATCGGCTGCGCCCGATCGAACCCGAGGACATCGCCTACGTCCACGGCCCGGCCGGCGTGATCGTGACGCAGGCCGAGGTCGCGGCGCAGGGCGTGCGGCGGGCCGCACGCACCCTGCCGGAGTCGATCGCCGAGTTTCTGCGCACCGTATTCCCGTGCACCGCATACCTGGGACCGCATACGACGCTGGCCGAATTGTTCGACCGCGTGGCCCACGCGGTGCCCGATGCCACCGCCGTCCGCTTCGGTGACCGCGGGCTGACCTACCGCGAGCTCGACATCTTGTCGAATCGGCTGGCGCGCAAGCTGATCGCGCTGGGCGCGCGACCCGAGACGCTGGTGGCCGTGGCCCTGCCGCGCTCCCTGGAACTGGTGGTCGCCCTGCTGGCCACGGTGAAGTCGGGCAGCGGATATCTGCCGGTGGACCCGGCCTACCCGGCCGAGCGGATCGCCTACCTGCTCGCCGACGCCGAACCGGTGTGCGCCATCACCGATTCGGGAACCGGCCTGCCGATCACGGCGCCCGTGGTCGACGTGCACGATGCCGATCTCGCCGACTTCGACGATTCGCCCATCACCGACGCGGACCGGTCGGCCGCGCTGCTGCCGGGCAATCTGGCCTACGTCATCTACACCTCGGGTTCCATGGGCCGCCCCAAAGGCGTGCAGATCCCGCACCGCAATGTCGTGACCCTGCTGGCGAACACGCAGCGGCAGTTCGGCTTCGATCACCGCGACGTGTGGACCATGTTCCACTCTTATGCGTTCGACTTCTCGGTCTGGGAACTGTGGGGCGGACTGCTGCACGGCGGTACCGTGGTCGTCGTCGATTACGAGACCTCGCGATCACCCGAGCAGTTCCTGGAGTTGCTGCGCACCGAGCGGGTCACCGTCCTCAACCAGACGCCCTCGGCGTTCTACCAGCTCGCCGAGGCCGACCGCCGAGCCGCGGAGATCCCCGGTCTGACGCCACTGTCGCTGCTGTACATCGTGTTCGGCGGCGAGGCCCTCGATAACGGCCGGCTCGCGGACTGGCGCGCCCGGCACGGGGAGGGCGGCGCGGAACTGGTGAACATGTACGGCATCACCGAGACGACCGTGCACACCACCCAGCATCGGATCACCACGACCGGACGGACCGGTATCGGCTCGGCCATTCCCGGTCTGCGGATCCTGCTGCTCGACGAGCGGATGAAGCCGGTGGCGGCGGGGGTGCCGGGCGAGATCTATGTCGCGGGCGCGCAATTGGCCCGCGGCTACCTCGGGCGGTCCGCGCTGACGGCCGGGCGCTTCGTGGCGAACCCGTTCGATGTGCACGGATCGCGCCTGTACCGGTCCGGTGATCTGGCGAAATGGGATGCGGCCGGGAACCTCCAATACCTGGGGCGCGCCGACGATCAGGTGAAGGTGCGCGGCTTCCGCATCGAGCTGGGGGAGATCGAATCCGCGCTGCTCGCCGTGGAATCGGTGCGCAATGCGGCGGTCGTCGTCCGCGAGGACACGCCAGGGGATCAGCGCATCGTGGCGTACCTGGTGGGGCAGCCCGATTGTGCGGCGCTGCGCGCCGAATCGGCGCGGACCCTGCCCGAATTCATGGTGCCGTCGGCCTTCGTCGTGCTCGACGCGATTCCGCTGACCGCACACGGCAAGCTCGATCGCCGCGCCCTCCCGGCCCCGGTGGTCGAGACGGCCGCCTTCCGCGCACCGACGCATCCGGTGCAGCAGCTGGTTGCCGGGGCGTTCGCCGAGGTGCTGTGCGTCGAACGAATCGGACTGGACGACAACTTCTTCGCACTCGGCGGCAACTCGCTGCTGGCCACCCGGGTGGCATCCCTGGTGAGTACGGCCCTGGGCACTCGGATTCCGGGACGGCTGGTGTTCGAGGAGCCGACGGTGGCCGCGCTCGCCGCCGCCGCAATGCGGCATGCGAGCACCGGCGGGCGACCCGCACTGGTGGCGGGCCCGCGACCGGATCCGGTCCCGCTGTCGATGGCACAGCAGCGGATGTGGTTCGTCAACCGCTTCGACACCGCCTCCGCGGCCTACAACGTTCCCGTCGCCGTGCGATTGACCGGTGAGCTGGATGTGACCGCACTGCAGTGCGCCGTCGCGGATCTGATCTTGCGCCACGAGACACTGCGCACGCTGTACCCGCAGCGCGACGGCATCGCCCATCAGGTCATCCTGCCCGCCGGGCAAGCTGTCCCGGACCTCACGCCACAGCCGGTGACGGCGGATGCGCTGGCACCGCGCATCGCCGGGCTCGTCTCCGCCGGATTCGACGTGACCACCGAAGTGCCCGTGCGGGCCGAGCTGCTCCGCCTCACCGGTACGGAAACCGCCGAACATGTACTGGTTCTCGTGGCACACCACATCTGCTGCGACGGCTGGTCGATGGGCCCGCTCACCCGAGATGTGATGGTGGCCTACGCGAGCCGCGCGGCCGGCGCCGCGCCGCAGTGGGCGCCACTGCCCGTGCAGTACGCGGATTTCAGTGTCTGGCAGCGGGATGCGCTCGGTTCGGACGCGGATCCGGACAGCCCGTTATCGCAGCAGGCGCGGTATTGGCGCAGTGCGCTGGCCGGTGCGCCCGCCGAGCTCGGCCTGCCCGCGGATCGCCTCCGCCCGGCGGTGTCCTCGTTCCGCGGTGGGCGGGTGCCGTTCTCGATCGACGCCGAGGTGCGGCGCGGGCTGGGCGAGATCGCGCGCGAGCAGAACGCGACCCTGTTCATGGTGGTGCACACCGCCTTCGCGGTGCTGCTCGCCCGGCTCTCCGGTACCACCGACATCGTCCTCGGCGCCCCGGCGGCCGTGCGTGACGATCCCGCCCTCGACGGCGTGATCGGCATGCTGGTCAATACCTTGGTGCTGCGCACCGAGATACCGCCCGCACTGAGTTTCACCGAGCTGCTGGCCCGGGTCCGGGAGACCGATCTGCAGGCGTACGCGCACGCCGATATGCCGTTCGAACGGCTGGTGGAACTGCTCGAGCCGGAGCGGTCGACGGCCCGGAATCCGCTGTTCCAGGTCTCGCTGACACTGCAGAATCTGCCGGAGAGCACCTTCGAGCTGCCCGGATTGCGGGTCGGTGCGGTCGATTTCGCGATCGAGACCGAACAGTTCGATCTGTCACTGACCCTGAGCGAATCCGGTGGCGAGGCCGGCGGGATGGACGCGCTGTTCACCTTCGCCCGCGACCTGTTCGACGAGGCGACCGTGCGCGGTTTCGCCGAGAGATTCACCCGGCTGCTGGCGGCCGTGACCGCCGCGCCGCACACTCCGGTCGGAGATCTGCCGCTGCTCGACGCGGCCGAATACGCACTGCTGACCGATGTTCAGGGATCACCGTCGACGATCGACGGCCTGCTCCCGGACCTGCTCACCCGGGGTGCGCGGTTGGTTCCGGAACAGATCGCGGTGCGCTACCGCGACCGTTCGATCACCTACCGGGAGCTCGACGAATACTCCTCCCGCTTGGCACGGCACCTCATCGGCCGCGATATCGGCCCGGAAAGCCTCGTGGCGCTGGCCTTTCCGAGATCCTATGACATGGTCGCCGCCGTGCTGGCGGTGGCGAAGACCGGCGCCGCGTATGTACCGGTCGACCCGGCCTACCCGCAGGATCGGGTGCGGCACATGGTCACCGATGCGGGCGCCGCGCTCGGCCTCACCGCCGCGGCACATCTCGCACAACTACCCGGCGAGCTGGACTGGCTCGCCCTCGACGACCCCGCCACGGAAAACAACTGCGCGGCACTGTCCGCGGCGCCGGTGACCGACGCCGACCGGCGCGCACCTCTCGATCCGCGGCATCCGGCGTACCTGATCTACACCTCGGGGTCGACGGGTAAGCCCAAGGGCGTCACCGTCACACACGCCGGACTCGGTGGGCTCCTCGACTACGTGATCGACGCGTACCGGCTCGAGCCACACCATCGGATGCTGCACATCTGCTCCCCGAGCTTCGACCAATCGATCGAAGAATGGCTGTGCGCCTTCTCCACCGGAGCCACCCTCGTGATCGCGGCCCCCGAGGTGCTCGGCGGTGCGGAACTCGACAGCTTGTTGCGGAGTGAAGGCGTCACGCACACGGTCCTCACCCCCGGACTGCTCGGCACCCTCGATCCCACCGGACTCGGCGCGCTCGAACTGATCTCGGCCGGTGGCGATGTCACCACACCGGACCTGCTGACCGCCTGGCAGCCGGGCCGGCGCTACTACAACGGCTACGGCCCGACCGAAATGACCATCGGCGCGACCTACACGACGCTGGTTGCGGGACAGCCCATCACCATCGGCCGCCCGATACCGGGCCGCTCCGCACTGGTCCTGGATTCGCGACTACGGCCGGTGCCGCCGGGTGTCGCCGGTGAGCTGTATCTGACCGGTGCGGCCATGGCGCGCGGCTATCACGACCGCGCCGGACTCACCTCGCAACGGTTCGTGGCCTGCCCGTGGGGTGCACCCGGTGCGCGGATCTACCGCACCGGTGACCTCGCGCGCTGGGTGACCGGGCCGCAGGGCCTGGAACTGGAATACCTCGGCCGCACGGACTTCCAGGTGAAGATCCACGGCTTCCGCATCGAACTCGGCGAGATCGACGCGGTGCTCGGCGGCCACGACGACGTCGACTTCGTGACCACGCTGGGCCGTGAAACCGCCGACGGCGCCACGGTATTGGTGTCGTATGTGCGTGCGGCCGCGGGACACGCACTCGATCCCGATCAGCTGCGCGAGCACGCCGCCCGTGGTCTGCCACGGCACATGGTGCCGGCCGCGATTGTGGTGCTCGACGAGATCCCGCTGACACCGGTCGGGAAGCTGGATCGTAAGGCCTTGCCGGAGCCGGTATTCGAGGCCGCGACCTTCCGGGCGCCGTCCACACCTGCCGAGCAGCTGGTGGCGGAGGTCTTCGCACAGATCCTCGGCCGCGAACGAGTCGGCGCCGACGACGACTTCTTCGCCCTGGGCGGCACCTCGCTGCTGACCTTCCCGCTGCAACAGGCGCTCACGGACCGGCTCGGCCTCGCACTGCCCGTGGCCGCACTGTTCCGGACCTCCACCGTGCGCGGGCTCGCCGCGCTTGCGACCGGTGACGACGCGCCGTCCGAGGGCCCGGCCCCGCTCCTGGCCGATGCGGTGCTCGAACCGGGGATCACCGGACCGGGCCCGCGGCGCATGCGTGATGTCCTGCTCACCGGTGCAACCGGATTCGTGGGCGCCTACCTGCTGCGCGAGCTGCTCGATCGCACCGACGCCCAGGTGTGGTGCCTGGTGCGCGCCGACAGCGCGGGCCACGGGCGCGATCGGATTCGTGCGGCCCTGCGGTCCTACGAGCTGTGGGACGAGTCCTTCGAGGCCCGGATCGTTCCTGTGTCGGGCGATCTCGCCGCACCGGCGTTCGGGCTGACAGACACCGAATACGCGCGGCTCGCCGACCGGATCGACGCGATCTACCACAATGGCGCGCGGGTCAATCACCTCGAGCCGTACTCGCGGCTGCGCGCCGCCAATGTCGAGGGCACCCGGGAAGTATTGCGCCTGGCCACCACCCGGCAGATCAAACCGGTCCACTTCGTCTCGAGCGCCAACACCGTCATCTCCACCACGAGCGGACAACTCCGAGTCCACGAGGGCACCAGGATCGGCGCGGACGAACTACCCGAGCACGGCTATATCGCCAGCAAATGGGTGGCCGAACAACTGATCCTGCAAGCGGGAGAGCGGGGCGTCCCCGTGCGCATCTACCGTCCCGGACTGGTCTCCGGCGACCTCCGAATCGGCCGGAACAGTCCCGACGATTCGTTCTGGAACATGATCCGCGCCGCGGCAATCCTCGGCGCCGCCCCCGATATCGGTGCGGCCACAATGGATTTGGTGCCGGTGACCTACGTCGCGAGCGCAATAGTCGCGATCTCCCTAGGTACGGCCACCGATATCGAATATCACCTGGTGAACGAGAAACCGGTCGCGGTCCGGGAGGTCTTCGAATCCCTCGCCCGCCACGGCCTGCCGATCAGGACAGAGACAGTGGAAACGATCCAGCTGCGATTCGCCGAGGAAGCACGCCTGCGCGCGGCCGCAGGCGATGATTCGCTGGTGCGTGCCGCCCTGGTCAGTGGTAGTTTCGGCGGCGGCGCCGAGATCGTGCTGGACGACACCAACGCGCGGCGGGCGCTCGCCGGTTGTGGAATTGCCTGCCCGCCGATCGACCATGCTGTGCTCGATACCTATGTCCGTGCCTTCCTGGCGTCGGAATTCCTTCCGTCGCCGCCGGTGGCTAGCATGTGATCGTCCATTGGCCGGCTGTATCGGGAGGATGTCGTCGTCGCGCGAGAGTTTTTCCAGCGCAATCATTCTCGGCGAGCATGCATTCTCGGCCCCGTGATCCGCGGCACTGTCGCCGCTGTGCGTGATCTCAGTTATACGGCGATAGCGTGATCGCCGATTTTCGAGGAGTCGATCTTGACCAGTGTGTTCCGTCGGCCCATCTCTCCTACGGAGCAGATGTATCTATCGGCGCGAGATGTGCATCCGCCCTTCCTGATCCAGATCGCCGTCGCCGGTGCGGGCAGCATCGACCCGGAACGGCTGCGGGCCGCCGTCGCACTCGCGGCCGAGACCTGCCCGGGCGCACGGCTGCGGCGCAACGGGCGGGAATGGGTCGCCGTCTCCGAAGCCCCGCAGGTCCGGGTGCTCGAGGGCGCGCGGATCGATTACGAACGGCTGGAAACGGATCCGGTGCTCGGCAGCCCCATCGCCCGCACCTCCGGGCCGGAGCCGATGAGCGAAGTGCTGCTGCTGACCGGTGATCCCGTCACCGTCGTCTTCCGGGCCTTCCACGGCATCATGGACGCCAAGGGCCTGCAGCTGTGGGCCACCGATGTCTTCCGCGCCCTGCGCGGTACGGAACCGGCCGGCGCCACCGACGCCACCGCCGACCACGACCTGGTACAGCGGCTGGGCGCCACCGGAAAAGCCGTGCCGATGCGCATGGCCTTCCGCTCGCCGATCGGGCACGGCCGCCGCGTCGCGGGCGAGCCGCTGTTCCTGCTGCGACGGCGCAGCGTGCCCGCGGTGAGTTCCGCGCTGGTGGCGCGCGTCGCCGAAACCGTGGTCGCGGCCTCGGGCCCGCGCTCACGCATCATGATCCCGGTCGACCTGCGCAGGCATGCACCCGAACTCGCCTCCACGGCGAACCTGACCCTGCCGCTGTTCCTGGATTGCACGCCGGGGGAGGACTGGCGTCAGCTCAACGCCCGCATGATGTCCGGGCTCGTGCGCCGCTCCGAACTCGATCAGATGGGCAGCGGCGGGCTGGCCCGCATTCCGGCGGCGGTGGCCCGCGCCACGGTCCGCACCGTCGACGGCCTCGGCGCCGCGACCGGGCGAAACCTGTGCTCGGCCATCATCTCCCACGCCGGCAAGATGCCGACCGCGGACTTCACCACCCCGGATTTCACACCCGGCAGCGTGGTGACCATCCCCGCGCACACCGGACTCGCGCCGATCTCCTTCGCCCTCGTCGAATCGGATTCGACCACCGAGATCCTGGTCTCCTGCCGCAACGGCCAGGGCATTCCCGAGCGGCTCGAACGACTGCTCGACGCGATCGAGCGTGCGCTCCCGGATACCGAGTCCGCTCCGGAAGCCGCGGTACAGCAGGAGAATTCGGTCGCGACCCCGGTCTACGATGGTCCGCTGACCTTGGTGGATGTGCTGCGCGGGCACGTGGCCCAGCGACCGGACGCGACGGCGGTCACCGGACCCGACGGCTCGCTCTCCTACGCCGGCCTCGGCGCCCGATCGGCCGCGATCGCCGCGACGCTGGCCGCCGAGGGCGTGCGCCGCAACGACATCGTCGCCATCCTGGCGGGCCGGACCTTGCAGGCCATGGCCGGGCAGTGGGGCATCCTCGAAGCCGGCGCGGCCTTCCTGCCATTGGACCCCAAGCATCCGCAGGAACGGATCCGTCAGACGCTGCAGGATTCCGGAGTGCGGCTGTGCCTGATCGAAAGGCGCTACGCCGACATCGTCGGCGACACGGTGCCGGTGCTCGTCCTGGAGGACCTGCCCGAATCCGGCCTGCCGCGGCCCGAAGTCGAGGTCGAACCCGGCGACACCGCCTACGTCACCTACACCTCCGGCTCCACCGGAAAACCCAAGGGCGTATTGGTCACCCACGACGGTGTACTGCACTACCTGCGCGCCGCGACCGACTGGTACCGCCTCGACGCCGACACCCGCTACGGCCACTACCACACGCCCGCAGCCGATATGGCCTGCATGGCCATGGTTTCCGCCGCCTACACAGGTGGCGCCGTGGTGCTCGCACCCGGCGAGGTGAACCACGTGACCCTGTCCCAGCTGCTGGGCGCGGACGGCGCGAACACGGTGCTGCTCACCCCGAGCCTCGCCGAAGTGGTGGTGCGCCAGGGCATTCAGGCGCAGCGCATGACCACCGTCGTGCTGGCCGGTGAGCAGCTCACCGCCGACCTCGCCCGCCGGGCGCGCGAATTCTTCGGACCCGAGGTCCGGCTGGTCAACAGCTACGGCCCGACCGAAGTCAGCCTCGTCTCCCACTCGTACGTGCTGCCGGCACAGATCAAGGCCGGAACAGCGGTACCGATCGGCTCCCCGGCGCCCGGCACCACCGAGCACCTCCTCGATGCCGACGGTCTCCTCGTGCGCGACGGCGAACCCGGCGAATTGTATTTGGGCGGAGCCCAGGTGGCCGCCGGCTACCTGAACCGCCCCGAACTCACCGCCGAACGCTTCGTCACGCTCGACGGCGAACGCGCGTACCGGACCGGAGACCTGGTGCGGCGCACGGCCGGCGGGACGCTGGAGTTCGCGGGCCGTGTCGACCACCAGGTGAAGATCCGCGGCAACCGGGTGGAACCCGAGGAGATCCGCCACCACCTGGAATCCCATCCCGAGATCACCGCCGCCGCCGTGATCAGCCGCCGCCGCGACGAGCACAGCGACGACGTCCTGGAGGCATTCCTCGTCAGCGGGCCGCAGGAACCGGATCACGCTGCCCTGCGCGACTTCCTGGCCGAGCGCCTCCCGGTCTACATGATCCCCAGCACCTTCCACACGCTCGCGGAACTGCCGCTGACCAGCAACGGAAAGCTGGACCGCACCAGCCTCGCCGCGCTGGTGAGCGAACCGGCCGCGCCGGTCGCAGCCGTCGCCGAGGCCGCCGAGGACGACCTGCCGGGCCGCATCGCCGAGATCTGGGCCGCCGTATTGCGCTGCGACGCCGCCGATATCGGCCCCGAATCCGACTTCTTCGTACTCGGCGGCGACTCGCTGGCCACGGTCGAAATGCTGGCCCGCGTCTCGCGCGAACTCGTCGGACCGGACGGTGAGCAGGCGTTCGTGGCCCAGGTGGAAGGGCTCATGCATCACCTGACAGTGGAACGGGTGTCCGACGCGGTCGCCGCGGCTGCGGGGGTGACCGCATGATCTTCCTCGGCAGTGGTTCCCTGCTCTGGCGTGCCGTCGATTTCGCCGCCGCCGCAGGCCATCCGATCGATCTCGTCGTCCTGCCCGCCGGACAGGAATCTGCCGCGGGCAAGCGCGAGTTGCCGATCCTGGGTATCGACGATGTCAATGCGGCCGCCACCGACCTGCGGGTGGCCAGCACCGACGGCATCGTCTTCTCGATCAACAATGTGACCATCCTGCGAGACCCGTTGCTGGACGGAAGTTTCCGCGTCTACAACATCCACAACGGCCTGCTGCCGCGCCATCGGGGCCTGCCCGAGGCCGCTATCGCCCACGCCATCCTCAATGGCGACAGCACCTACGGCGCCACGCTGCACGAGATCGACGCGGGCATCGACACCGGCGCGATCATCGATATCGAAGCCTTCGACATCGGCTCGGGCGATACCTTCCAGGACGTCATGATCGCCGGCCTGCGCGCCTGCACCCAGCTCTTCGAACGGAATCTGGAAGACATTGCCGCGCAACGGGTGACAGCGCGCCCGCAATCGCCGGACACCGGCGGCTACTACGGCCGCAGGGCCCTCGATGCCCTGCGCGAGATGACCGATCACCCGGAGTTCGGCCGCGCCACCGCGGTAGGCGTGTTCGCCGGCTACTACCCGGAATTGGCGGCCGCCTCGTCGCGCGGGTAGGTCCGCATAAATGAGAAGGCGGTGGGCTCCAGGGAATTCATGTCCTGGAACCCACCGCCGGCAGGGGATCGGGGCCGCCGCAGCCCTCGGGGCCTCGCTCGATCCTGACGCCGCACTCAGTGTAGGTCAGGCTTACCTAACTTGCAAGCGTTCGTTGTGGCGACCCTCGTCGTCGCCGGGGAGCCCGCAGTCTTCGGGTACGAGCGCTGTGCAAATGTGTGCATATGACCGAAGACACCTCATCGATCAAGTCCATGGCCGATGTGACTCCCGAGCTGATGAACAAGTTCAGCGAGGGCACCTTCAGCGACCTCATCGGACTGAAGTTCACCGAGCTCACCGGTGACCGCGTGGCCGGGGAATGGGTGGTCACCCCGCAGCTGTACCAGCCGGCCGGCATCGTCAACGGCGGCGTCTACTGCACGATCATCGAGACCCTCGCCAGCGTCGCGGGCGGCGCCTGGCTCGGCGACCGCGGGACCGTGGTGGGTGTCAACAACAACACCGACTTCCTGCGGGCCGTCCGCGAGGGCGTGCTGCGCGGTGAGGCCACCCCCGTGCACCGCGGCCGTTCCCAGCAGCTGTGGGTCGTCGTCATCACCGATGAGCAGGGCCGGACCGTGGCCCGCGGCCAGGTCCGACTGCAGAATCTGTACCCGCAGAACTGATCCCGCACGGCGGGAAAAGCATAGACATTGCGAAACAAGCCGGTAACCCGGCTCGTGCCAAAATTGCCGTCGACCCGAACGAAGACCCGACGAGGAGTCCACATGCGACTGTCGCCGCACGAGCAGGAACGCCTGCTCCTGAGTTATGCGGCCGAGCTGGCCAGGCGGCGGCAGGCACGCGGACTCAAGCTCAATCATCCCGAGGTGGTCGCCATCATCACCGACCATGTGCTCGAGGGCGCTCGGGACGGACGTTCGGTGGCCGAGCTGATGGCTTCCGGTCGCACCGTGCTCACCCGCGACGACGTCATGGACGGCATCCCGGAGATGATCCACGATGTCCAGGTCGAGGCCACTTTCCCGGACGGCACCAAGCTCGTCACCGTCCACAACCCGATCGGTTAGTGCCATGATCCCTGGCGAATATCTCTGTGCCGAGGGCACTATCGAGCTCAATCCCGGCGCCGACCGCATCGAACTCGATGTCGTCAACACCGGCGACCGGCCCGTGCAGGTCGGCAGCCACGTGCACTTCCCGCAGGCCAATGCCGCGCTGGACTTCGATCGCGAGGCCGCGCACGGCCGCCGCCTCGACATCCCCGCCGGCACCGCGGTCCGCTTCGAACCCGGCCTGGGACAGCGGGTTTCGCTGGTCCCGCTGGGCGGCACCCGCGAAGTGCACGGAATCAGCCTCACCCCACCCGGAAAGCTGGACGCCTGATGGCCGAACTCTCCCGCGCCCGCTACGCCGAACTGTTCGGCCCCACCACCGGCGACCGCATCCGCCTGGCCGACACCGATCTGCTCATCGAGATCACCGAGGACCGCAGCGGCGGACCGGGTCTCGCCGGGGACGAAGCCGTCTTCGGCGGCGGCAAGGTGCTGCGCGAATCCATGGGCCAGGCCCGCGCCACCCGCGCCGAGGGCACCCCCGACACCGTCATCACCGGTGTGGTGATCGTCGATCACTGGGGAATCATCAAGGCCGACATCGGCATTCGCGACGGCCGGATCAGCGCCATCGGCAAGGCCGGCAACCCGGACACCATGACCGGGGTGCACCCGGACCTGGTGGTCGGGCCCTCCACCGAGATCATCGCGGGCAACGGGCGCATCGTCACCGCGGGCGCCATCGACTGTCACGTGCACTTCATCTGCCCGCAGATCCTCGACGAGGCCCTCACCGGCGGCATCACCACCCTGATCGGCGGCGGCACCGGACCCGCCGAGGGCTCCAAGGCCACCACCGTCACCCCGGGCGCCTGGCACGTGGGCCGCATGCTCGAGGCCACCGACGGCTGGCCGGTGAACATCGTGCTGCTCGGCAAGGGCAATACGGTGCGGCCCGAGGCGCTGTGGGAGCAATTGCGCGGCGGCGTGGCCGGATTCAAACTGCACGAGGACTGGGGCACCACGCCCGCGGCCATCGACGCCTGCCTCACCGTGGCCGACGCGTCCGGCGTACAGGTCGCGTTGCACTCGGACACGTTGAACGAGGCCGGATTCGTGGAGGACACCCTCGCCGCGATCCGCGGCCGGGCCATCCACTCGTATCACACCGAAGGCGCGGGCGGCGGGCACGCACCCGACATCATCACCGTCGCTTCGTATCTCAATGTGCTGCCCAGCTCCACCAACCCGACGCGGCCGCACACGGTCAACACCCTCGACGAGCATCTGGACATGCTCATGGTGTGTCATCACCTGAGCCCCAAGATCCCCGAGGATCTGGCCTTCGCGGAGAGCCGCATCCGGCCCTCCACCATCGCCGCCGAGGATCTGCTGCACGATATGGGCGCGATCTCCATGATCGGCAGCGACGCCCAGGCCATGGGCCGCATCGGCGAGGTGGTGCTGCGCACCTGGCAGACCGCGCACGTGATGAAGCGCCGCCGCGGCGCGCTCGCGGGCGACGGTGCCGCCGACAACAACCGGGTGCAGCGCTACGTCGCGAAATACACCATCTGCCCGGCCGTCGCGCACGGACTCGATCACGAGATCGGGTCCATCGCGGTGGGCAAGCTGGCCGATCTGGTGCTGTGGGAGCCCGCGTTCTTCGGCGTACGGCCGCACGCCGTGCTCAAGGGCGGCATGATCGCCTGGGCCGCCATGGGTGATGCGAACGCCTCGATCCCCACACCGCAGCCGGTGCTGCCGCGGCCCATGTTCGGCGCCTCACCGATCGTGGCGGCGGGCACCTCGCTCAGCTTCGTCTCCGAGGCGGCCATCGAGGACGGGCTCGCCGATCGCCTGCGGATCAACCGGAAACTGGTGCCGGTGGCCAATGTCCGCAAGCGCACCAAGGCCCATATGCCACGCAACGACGCCATGCCGCGCATCGAGGTGGAACCCGACACCTTCACCGTGCGCATCGACGGCGAGGTGTGGGACGAGCAACCCGCTGCGGAGTTGCCGATGGCACAGCGCTATTTCCTGTTCTGAGGTGGCAGACTCGGCTCATGACGAATTCGGAATGGGCCGAAGTTGATCACTACCTCGTGAATACCCTGGTGGGCGACGAGGATTCGGAAACGTTGCGGGCCAACGATGCGGCCGGGCTGCCGCATATCGACGTCTCGCCCGCACAGGGCAAGTTCCTGCATCTGATCGCGCTGTCCGTGCGTGCCCGCCGGGTGCTGGAGATCGGCACCCTCGGCGGGTACAGCACCACCTGGCTGGCGCGCGCGGTCGGCAAGGCGGGGCAGGTGGTGACCCTCGAATACGAGCCCAAGCACGCCGAGGTCGCGCGCAAGAACCTGGACCGCGCGGGCGTGGGGGAGCGGGTCGAGATCCGGGTGGGCGCGGCGCTGGACTCGCTGCCGGTGCTGGCCGGGGAGCAGCCCGAGCCGTTCGATCTGGTGTTCATCGATGCCGACAAGGTCAACAACTCGAACTATGTGCAGTGGGCGCTGAAGCTGACCCGGCCGGGCTCGGTCATCATCGTCGACAATGTGGTGCGCAACGGCGGTATCGCACAGGCGGATTCGTCCGATGCGGCGGTGCGCGCGAGCCGTGATGTCATCGAATTGCTCGCCGCCGAACCGCGTCTGGAGGCCACCGTGCTGCAGACCGTCGGCAGCAAGGGCTGGGACGGTTTCGCCTACGCCCTCGTGCTGGGCGACGAATAACCCAGCGCGGCAACGGTGTCAGGAGCCGGCAGCGTGACCGTCCGGGTGCGCTGCCAGCTCCTCCCAGAATTCCACGTACGCCTGCTCGTGCCGGATGCCGAGTTGCAGGATGCGGGCGCGCGAGACCGCGCCCACATTGTCCTCGGGATCGATCTCCGCGCGTAGCTTGCGGTAGAGGTCCAGCCAGCGGCGGTGTTCCGCGGCCTGGGCGCGGGCCAGTCCCACCACGTCTCCCTGTGCGCCGAGATCGGCGAAGAACAGTTTGAGCTGCGCGGGATCACGCGTCTCCGGGGGCGGTGCGCTCGGATCGGCCAGCCAGCGGGTCAGTTCGGCCTGCCCGGCGTCGGTGAGGTGGAAGACCCGCCGCCGGCGCCCGCCCTCCTCGGCTTCCTCGCGCAGGAGTCCCTGTTCGGCCAGGCGCGGCGGGACGCGATAGAGCTGAGCGTGGGGGATGGGCCAGAAGTAGTCGACGCTCTCCTCGAGCCGGGCCTTGAGTTCGTAGGGGGTGAGCGGTCCGTGCCGGGCGATGAGACCCAGCACGATGTGGTCCTGCGGACCGAGTTCGGCCATCCTGCAACCCCTTTCATGGTGCCCTGTTGACATCATATCAGTGAGACTATATGTTCATTCCATCGAGACCGTATCAATGATACTAACAAGGAGTGGGCATGCGTGACTTCGGCATCGAACTGTTCGAACTGTGGACCGATATGTGGAACCTGAACCTGGACCGGGTCGAGCAGATCATGGCCCCGGAATTCACCCTGCGCTACGCCCAGCCCGGCGCGGACGTCTACGACGACATCCACGACCGCAAGGCCCTCGCCACGCAGGTCACGGCATTCCACGGGCAGGTGCCCGGCGTGCGGTTCTCCTCCGACGGAGTGCCGGTCGTCGAAATGGACGACAGCCGAACCGGAATCGTGGCCCGGCCCTACCGGGCGACCCTGACCGACGGGGACGGCGGCGAACGCGTGCTGCACGGCACCGACATCCTGCGCGCGGAGAACGGGCTCATCGTGGAGGTCTGGTCGGTCTCCGGCGGCCCGGGCGGACGCAGCTTCTACGCCGCGAACTGACAGAATCGTCCGCATGTCCAAGCGCCGCAGAGCCCGCCCGATGCCCGAGGACTGCCCGTGCGGGCAGTCCGCGACATACGCGGACTGCTGCGGGCGGCTGCACAGCGGCGCGGCACAGGCCACCACCGCCGAACAGTTGATGCGCTCGCGCTTCAGCGCCTTCGCCGTCCACGACGAGGCTTATCTGCTGCGCAGCTGGGATCCCCGAACCCGGCCCGCCGACGTGGATTTCGATCCCGGCATGAGCTGGGAACGCCTCGACATCGTCGGCAGCACCGGCGGCGGGCCCTTCCACACCGAGGGCACGGTCGAATTCCGCGCCCACTACCGGGCGGGCGGCGCGGCGGGCGTCCTGCACGAGAACAGCCGTTTCCGCCGCGACCACGGCGCCTGGGTCTATCTCGACGGCGATATCGAGCACTGACCCCGGCCGGTCCGGGTCACCCCGCGAAACCCGAATCGGCCCGGCGGCCAGTGGGATTCAGCCCTGAACCGACATGATCGCGAAGGCGGCGCCCGCCTGATCGGCGAGGACGCCGAGACGGGACGGGCCGGGCATGTCCTGGGGTTCCTGCACCACCGTGCCCCCGAGTTCGGCGGCACGCGCCGCGGTGGCATCGGTATCGGCGACCCGGAACGTGACGGACCAGAACGGCGCGGGCTGACCGGGCGCGGCCAGGGCCGCACCGCCGAACTCGCCACCGCCGCCACCCGCGGTCAGGGCCTGGTAGGGATTCTCGGCCGCGGTCTCCCAGGCGGCGTTCTCGTAATGCCAGCCGAGCACTTTCGCGTAATGCGACATGGCCTCGGCCGGATTGCGGACCGCAGCGTACTGCACCCAGCAGGGATTGTTCACCGCGCGGAAGCGCTCGGTGCCCGGGTTCGAAAGCGGTTGCGAGACACAGTAGGGCGCGCCGTCGGGATCGGTGAGGACGGCGAATTCGGCCGCGCCACCGGCATTCGTGGGGCCGATGAAGACGCCCGCTCCGGCATCGACCGCGGTCGCGACCGCGGCCTTGCAGTCGGTGACCGCGAAATACGGCAGCCAGACGGCGGGCTTGCTGCCGCCGTCGGGGGTGGCGGCGGTGACGATGCCCGCGACCAGCGCGTCATCCTGCAGGAACAGGGTGTAGTGGTCGTTGTCCGGGCCGGTGTCGCGGGCCGTCCAGCCGAACAGGGCGCCGTAGAACTCGGCGGTGGCGGGGATATCTGGGGAGGTGACGTCGAACCAGCCGGGTGCGCCCGGAATGAAATCGGAAGGCATGTGCTCTCCTCGTCTTTCGTGACGGTCTTCTCGTGACGATCGATGCGCACGCGCAAACCACGCAGGAATGCAGCCTGTGCAAACGTGCAGACGATGCCGGGTGGCGATATTCATCGGGCCCGCCACGAAATCGGGCGAGCCCCGCGCGTGGTCAGGATCGCGCGCGGGCCTCGAAGCCGTCGCAGAGTGCGTCCAGGCCGGTCTCGAGCAGATGCGCCGGATCGAGCAGGGCGGTATCGCCGAGACCGTGCAGGTCCGCCAAAGCCGGCGGGGTGGGCCACAACGGCGTGCCCTCCAGCAGGGCGGTGAGACCGGAGCGCTCGCCCGGTTCACTGTCCCTGGCCTGCAACAGTTTCGCGCTCACCTCCTGTAAAGCTACACCGGCGATGTAACTCCACACCGCCAGGGCCATGCGGGTGGCCTCGCGGGCGTCGACCCCGAGTTCGCGGAAACCCTCCACCAGCCAGCTCAAGACGACCAGGCTGTGGGCACCGAAGTTGTAGCGCGGCACCGCGAAGGTGAACAGGACCCACGGATGTTGCTGGTAGAGCTGCCAATCCACCTCGGCGGCAATGCGCACGCGATCGCGCCAGGTCCAGGCCTGGCCGGTGGCGTCGGGGTAGGTATTGCGCCGCGAGACCTCGTCGGTCATGGCGGCCAGCAGGGTGTCCTTGTTGGGGATGTGGCGGTACAGCGACATGGCGCCGGCGCTCATCCGTTCGGCGATGCGGCGCATGGAGAGAGCGTCGAGTCCGGACTCGTCGGCCAGGTCGATGGCGGTGTCGACAATGGCGGCCCGGGTGAGCTTGGCCTCGGTCATCGGACGAATTGTTTCCTTCCAGTACCAGGCATGCGTACACTGTACTCCGGACCGCGCGTACGGCGTACGCGCGCTTGTCGTTCAGCAGCCCGAAATCAGCCCGAAGGATAGGTGATGACCAGTACTCTCGCGCGTCCCGACGCGAAGACGACGCGCCGCGCCTGGCTGGGCCTGGCAGTGCTCCTGCTGCCCGTGCTCCTGGTATCGATGGACATGTCGGTGCTCTACCTCGCCATGCCCACCCTCACCGACTCCCTCGATCCCTCGGCCGCCCAGCAGCTCTGGATCCTGGACATCTACGGCTTCATGATCGCCGGCCTGCTCATCACCATGGGCAACCTCGGCGACCGCATCGGGCGGCGCAATATCCTGCTGGCCGGGGCGAGCATCTTCGGATTGGCTTCCATCCTGGCCGCATTCGCGCCCAGCGCCGGGGTACTGATCGCCGCGCGCGCCCTCATGGGTATGGGCGGGGCGACCCTGCTGCCCTCCAGCCTGGCACTCATCTCGACGCTGTTCCCCGAGGCGCGCGCCCGAGCCACCGCCATCGGCGTCTGGACGGCCTTCTTCGCGGGCGGCTCGGCCGTCGGGCCGATCATCGGCGGCGTACTGCTGCACCACTTCTGGTGGGGTTCCGTCTTCCTGATCAACATCCCGGTACTGCTCGTACTGCTGGTCTTCGGGCCGCTGCTGCTGCCCGAGCACAAGTCGACCGGGCGCGGGCCGCTGGATCTGCCCAGCGTGGCACTGTCCATCGGCGGCATCCTGCCCCTCGTCTACGCCGTGAAGCATTGCGCCGCGGAAGGAGTCGACGCACCCGCCATCGGCATCGGCGTCGTGGGCCTGCTGTTGCTGGTGCTGTTCATCCGCCGCCAGCGCACCCTCACCGAACCACTGCTGGACCTGAGCCTGTTCCGGCGCGGACTGTTCTCCGTCGCCATCGGTTCCAGCACCGTCGGCATGCTGGCGCTCGCCGGTATGAGCTACCTGACCGGCATGTACCTGCAGACCGTCACCGGACGCGATGCGCTGCAAGCCGCACTGCTCGGGATCCCCATGGCCGTGGTGGTGTTCGTATGCTCCATGAGCGGGGCGCGCATCGGGCGCGCGCTCGGCACCAAGACCGCCTTCGTGCTCGCGCTGAGCATGGCCGCGGCCGGCAACCTCATGCTGCTCGGCGTCGGCGTGGACGGTGGAATCGGCTGGTACGTGGCCGGTTCCGTGGTGGCGGGCATGGGCTTCGGCACCGCCTTCACCCTCGTCTCGGAGGTGGCCGTGTCCTCGGTGCCCGCCGAACGCGCCGGATCGGCCGTCGGCATCTCGGAGACCAGCTTCGAACTCGGCAACGGCCTCGGGCTGGCGCTGCTGGGTTCGCTTGCGGCACTGGTCTTCCGCTCCGGCGGCGACTTCAAGGCGACGCTGGGGGAGACCATCACCGACGCGGGCGGCAATACCGCCCTGATCGATTCCGCGCGCGAATCCTTCGTCAACGGCATGCATGTCGCCACCACGACCGGCGCGGTGCTGCTCGCCGCGATGGCGGTGATCGCGTTCTTCGCCAAGGGCGGCGCGCGATCAGACGACGGTGAGCACGCGCCGCACCCGGCGTAGGGCCGCCGCGAGGTCGTCGTGGGACGGGTTCGCCAGAGCCAGGCGAAAGGCGGAGAATCGTTCACCAGCATCGATATTCGCACCGCATTCCTGCGACCGGTGTGGGCGGACACCCTGACGGCCCGTGCGCGGCCGACACACTCGGGCCGCACCATCACCCGCTACCGATGCGATGTCCTGCGCAGCGACGGCAAACCCGTCGCCTCGGTGATCAGCACGGTGATGACCCTGCGTGGTGACAGCGTGCTCGGGCGCTGACCTATCGGCCGAAGACGAGGGTCCACATTTCGCTCGCCCGCTTGCTCATCGGCTGGATGATCGTGCGGTAGGTCCAGCGGGCCGGGCGGGCGATGTGGTCACGCCAGAGGCGGGCGGTGGCGGCCGCGAGTGGCTGCAGCACAGTGCGATACAGCCGGCGGCAGGGCGTGATCACCAGGATCCGGGTCACGATGGTCGCGATCCGCCAGCCGAACAGGACCGATACGACGAAGGCATAGATCAGCGGGCGCAGGATCCAACGCCAGCACATCCGTGCGGGCCACCGCAGGAACCAGCGGTAGCAGAAACCCAGACCGCGGCCGAGGGCGTGCACGGCCGGATCGAGCACTTCGGCTGTCAGCCAGGTGAATCCGGGCCGGAGCAGGCGCCGCCACAGGAATCCGGCCGGTCGGACGATGAGCCAGGTGATGGCGAATTCCAGCACCCGGAACAACAGGATCAGGCCCGGGCGCAGCAGCAACCGCCACACCCATTGCTCGATGACGTGGCGGAAGGGCTGCAGGACGAACTGGACCAGCAGCGCGCCGAGCGGCGTCAGCACCAGACTCCACAGCACATGCTGGATCAGCCAGCGCCACAGATAGTTCTTGACGAATTTCCAGCCGGGACGAAACACCCAATCCCGGAGCAGTTTCGCGGTGGGTTCGAGTAGATGGTCGAGGAAGTACGCCCAAGACCGCGCGATGGTCCGCGAGACGAACTTGACCGCCTCCCACAGCAGCCGCGGTGGCAGGAATATCGCCAGGGCGATGCCGCGGACGATCCAGCCGCCGAATGAGACATGGTCCGGTGTGCGCTGTTCCGGAGGCTGTGCCGTCATGATTCCCCGTCCTTCCCCGTGTTCCGTTGTTGATTCTTCGGTACGGGCGGGTGCGACACGCGTGTGAAAATGCCTCGCGCACCGGGTATTTCCACTCAGCTCTCGATCGTGTCCGGTTGGTGCAGTTACAGTCGGAGTCGTGGCTGACAATTCGGCGCCGAACAGCGACAACTCGGCCGGTTCGAACGGCCGGCCGTTCGCCGAGCGCGTAGCGACCAGGATCTTCTACCCGACCTCCCGGCCGCGCGAGAAATCCTTGCGCGACAGCGTCACCGGCAAGATCATCCTGGTGACCGGCGCCTCACACGGCATCGGCAAGGCCGCGGCGAAGAAGCTGGCGGGCGCCGGTGCGATCGTGTTGCTGGTCGCCCGCTCGGCCGAGGACCTGGAACAGGTCGCCGCCGATATCCGCGCGGAGGGCGGCCGCGCGCACGTGTACCGCTCCGACATCACCGATTTCGAGGCCGTCGACCAATTGGCCCGCGCCCTGCTCGCCGAACACGGTCACATCGATGTGGTGATCAATAACGCGGGCCGTTCGATTCGCCGCGCCCTCGACGAATCCTATGATCGCTTCCACGATTTCACCCGCACCATCGACGTCAACTACCTGGGCCCGGTCCGGCTGCTGCTGAGCCTGCTGCCCGCGATGCGCGAACGCCGCCAGGGGCACATCGTCAACATCTCCACCTGGGGTTTGCGTATGCCGCCCGCACCGCGCTGGTCGGCCTACGGCGCCTCCAAAGGCGCCTTCGACATCTGGTTGCGTACGGTCGCAACCGAAATCGCGGCCGACAATGTGACCACCACCTCCATCTACATGCCGCTCGTGCACACCCGCATGAGCGCGCCCACCGACTTCTCCGGCGTACCCGGCCTCACCGCCGACGAGGCCGCCGACCTGGTCTGTCATGCCGTGGTCTCGCGCCCGCGGGAGATCTCGCCCTGGTGGACCGGGCCCGTGCAGGCCTGGACCGACCTCACGCGCGGCGCGGCGCAGCGCTTCATGGAACGCGGGTTCGGGCGCTGAATCCGCTCGCCTCGCGCGGCACACGGTAGTTTTTCTGTATCGGGTGCCGGTGACTGGTTGCGAGGGAGAGTGATGACCGAGGCTGGGGTGCGGCGGACGCAGGCCGAACGCCGCGCCGAGACGAGCGCCCGGCTCGTGGACGCCACCATCGCCTCCATCGTCGAAGTCGGGTATGCGCGCACCTCCACCAAGGAGATCTGCGCTCGCGCGGGGGTATCGCACGGTGCGTTGTTCGGGCGGTTCGCCACCGTGCTGGATCTGATGCTGGCCGCGGCCGCCGAGGTGGCGCGCCGGCAGATCGAGCAGTTCACCGCCGACCTGGCGCCGGTGCCGGATCAGCGGGACGTGACCACCGTGCTGGGGCTGCTGCGGGAAAGAGCTCGCGCGCCCATCAATTCGGTGTGGATCGAATTGCAGGTCGCCGCGCGCACCGATGCGGATCTGCGGGAGCGGCTGGCACCGGTCGTCATCGAATACGTCGGGGCGATCTTCACCGCGGCCGATGCGGTGCCGGCGTTCCGGGAATTCGCCGCGGACCGCCGGGATCTGCTGTTGCTCATGTCGATGCACTTCTTCGACGGGGAAGGGCTGACCGCCGTGCCCTACCCGTGGCCGGAACTCGACGAGCAGCGGCTGGGGCTGCTCGCCGAGATGGTCCGGCAGTATCGGGTCGACGAGACCGAGTGATCAGGCCGCTTTCAGGAAGCGGCCGGTGCGGGCGCCGACACCGTAATCGTCGGTGAAATCGCCCTGGCGGAACACGATCCGGCCATTGATGCCGGTCGCGGTCACCACCGCGTCATTGCGGTTGACCATCCGGCTCAGTCCGCCGTAGAACGGCACGCGCTCTTCGTGATACGCATCCAGCGTGCCGTCGAAGGCGGCCGGATCGATCACCACGAAATCCGCGCGATCACCGAGCCGCAAGGTGCCGGCCTCCACGCCGAACCAGGCGCCGAGCTCACCGGTCAGGCGATGCACGGCCTGCTCGAGGGCGAGGAAGGGCCGCCCGGCCAGTTCGGCGGCGAGCGCCCGCGCCAGCAGCCGCAGCCCGAAGTTGTAGAACGCCATGTTCCGCAGATGCGCGCCGGCATCGGAGAAGCCCATATGCACGCTCGGCTGGGTGGCGAGCTTGTCCAGCACCTTGGGGCGATGATTGGCAAGCACACTGTGCCAGCGCACATTTCGCTCACCGTGCTCGACCAGCACGTCGAGGAAGGCGTCGATCGGGTGAATGTCCTGTTCGGTGGCGAGCTGGCCGAAACTCTTCCCGATCACGGCGGGGTCGGGGCATTCGACGATGACGGCATCGTGGAAGTCGCGATGCCACAGGCCCGGCATCCGCTTGTGATCGAACTCGCGGCGGAAACCGCGGCGGTATTCGAGATCGGCCAGTAGCTCGTTGCGCGCCAGCTGATCTCGCAGATGCAGCGCGGCGGTGCCCGCCCCGAACTCCTCGAACACCGGCAGGTCGATGCCGTCGGAGTAGAGCTCGAACGGCACCGGAAGATGTTGCAGGCGCACATCGGAACGCACGAGGGTATTCATGAGCCGGGTACCCCAGCCCATCAGCAGATGCACACCCCGCATCGACTTGGCATCCGCCGCCGTGAGCAGCGAGGTGCGGACCTGGCGGCGGCGCAACAGCGCACTGGATTCCAGGAAGAACCGCAGAATGGTCCACGGCGCCATTTGATTCGGGGCGCTCTGCAGGACGCGATCACGTTTGCGCAGCACGCGAGTGAGCGCGCGCAGCTCCCGGGTACGGGCGAACGTGGCAGGCAGGGCCCGTGAGCGGAACCGATCCCCGTCGAGCTTGTCGATCGCGGCCTCCATGCTCGACATACCGAGCAGTCCCGCCTCGAGCGCCTCGTCCAGCAGCGTGGTCATGCGATCGAGCTCGTCGCGGGTGGGCGCGATATCCGGATCGGTGGCCCGCCCGAGCCCCATCACATGCGCCCGCAGATCCGAATGACCCAGGAACAGCGCGATATTCGGCCCGAGCGGCAGCGATTCGAGCGCCTCGACATACTCCGCGGCAGTCTTCCAGGTCTTCCCCTCGCTCAGCGCCTGCACCACGAACTCCCGCGGCACCGCCTCCACCCGGCTGAACAGGTCCGCGGCATCCTCCGCATCCGAATACACCGTCGACAGTGAGCAATTCCCGAGCACGACGGTCGTCACCCCGTGCCGCACCGATTCCCGCAACCCCGGCGCCAGCAGCACCTCCGCGTCGTAATGGGTATGCACGTCGATGAACCCGGGCACCACCCACTGCCCCGCCGCCTCGATAACAGTGGCCCCCGCACCCCCGTCCAGCTCACCATCGGCGACCGCGGCCACCTTCCCGTCCCGTATCCCCAACGTCCTCGTCACCGGCGCCGCGCCGGTCCCGTCGAACCACAGTCCGTTCTTGATGACGATGTCGAACATGCAGAGCCTCCACCCGTGTCAGTGTGGCTCACGGTAGCAGATATATTTCGACCACTCTGTTTTTATCTTTGATAGGTCATGATCGGTTCGACGCCTTTGCCGCCGCGCGCTCCGGGATCGAAGGGTTCTCCCGGAACAGCCCGCGGATGCCACCCGCACCGGGCGCCGGCGCGGATTCGATCTTGCCGCTGGGTCCGACCTGTATCGCGGTCGGCGTGCCGGAGATCGCGTAGCGGCGGGCAATCTCGTTGCGCTGCTGAACGAGGTAGTCGCCGATGCCGTACTCGTCGCGCCACAGTGCGTTCTCCGCCAAGGTGCCCGAGCCGATCACCACCACATCGACGTACTCGCGGATTCCGGCCGACAGCGCGGGCAGGTCGCCCGCGATGGACTTGCACGGGCCGCAACCCGGATGCAGGAAGATCAACATCTGCGATCGGCCCGAGGTCAGCAGCTGCCGTAGGGAAGTGACGCCGGTGGTGGAGGGCAGCTCGAAATCCGGTGCGCGGGAACCGATCTCCAGTTGCAGCGCCATCGTGCTCGAATCGCCGGCGCGGGAACGGAACGCGTGCAGCATCAGCCCCTGCCGCACCTGAACCGCGGCCAGGGCGACGGCCACGCTGATGATCAGCAGCCGGTCACCGCTGATTCCCGTCGCGGGGAGATCCGGGTATCGCAGCGTGGCCGCCACCGCCACGCCGCCCAGCACGAGCAGTCCCAGATTGCGAACCAAGGTGCGCATCCCGATCGGCGTCGCGCTGGGCTCGCCGAAACACGCACAGGCCGGTCGATCACCGCGCCGCAGCCGCCAGCCGACGGCCGCGGTGAATCCAGCCAGCAAGAGCACTCCCGCCACGGCGGAGGCCACGCAGCCATATGGCACCAGCAGTGCGGCCGCCACCACGGCTTCGACCGCGGGCAGCGCCCACACCGCCGCGGGCGTCAACCGCATCGGGACCCCGAACGCGGCCAAGGCCTCCCCGGTGGCGTCCCGCGCCGTGAACTTGCCGTAGGCCGCGACCGCGAACACCGCGCCGAAGACCATCCGCACCGCCCACGCCGCCGGCTCCCACCACATCTCCGCAGCATGACACATCTTGCGAATTCGCAACGCTTGCAATGTCATTACCCGCCTTCGCAAAGGCGGCGGCTGCTTCACTGGACGGACAGCTCGCACCGGTGGAAGGAGTTCTTCAATGACCGAAGAGACCAAAACCGCGACAGCCGCCGACGCCGCCGATGCCGAGAACGACATCGGCGTCCATGACGGTGGTTCGTGTGACAGCTCGGAGGTGACGGACGTCTGCTGGGATTCGCAGAACTACGCCACCTGCTCCAACGGCGAATGGATAGTCCGGCCCTGCGCCTCGGGAACCGTCTGCCAGGACGACGGAAACGGCAACGTCACCTGCGGATGGGGCGACGAGTAGCGGCAATTGGGATCCTCACGGGACGAGTACGACCTTGCCCGTCGTGGCGCCTGATTCGAGAGCGTGGTGCGCGATAGCGGCCTCGGAGAGCGGGAAGGGATGCACGGCGGGGCGCAGGCGGCCTGTCGCGGCTTCGGCCAGGGCCCGGGTTTCCAGGGTGCGCAGGCCGCCGCCCAGTTCGAGCATCTTGGGGCCGAGGACGACCTGGGAGGTGACGTGGCGTTCGGCGTGCTCGGCCTCGGTGATTTCGATGGGGGAGTCGGACCAGCCGTAGATCAGGCGGATGCCGCCGGGGGCGAGTAGGTCGAAGGCCGCGCGGGCGGTTTTGCCGCCCACGCCGTCGAACAGGATCGTGGCGGGGCGGTCGCCGTAGGTCGCGCGGATCTGGTCGGGCCACTCGGAGGCGTGGTAGTCGAGGGAGAGATCGGCGCCGTTGCGGGCTACCTGCTCGGCTTTCTCCGGGCTGCCGGAGAGTCCGATCACGGTGGCGCCCAAGAACTTCAGGTACTGGACCAGCAGGGTGCCGATGCCGCCTGCGGCGGAGGTGACCACGGCGACCGTGTCGGGGGTGATGTCGGTGAAGGCCAGGATGCCGAGGGTGGTGCGGCCGGTGCCGATCATGGCTACCGCCGCGGCGGGGTCGAGGCCGGCCGGGATCGGGTGCAGGCGTTCGGCTTCGGTGACCGTGAGTTCGGCGTAGCCGCCGGGGGCCATGCCGATATGGGCGACTACTGCTCGGCCGAGCCAGGATTCGTCGGTGTCGGGGCCGACGCGGTCGACGGTGCCCGCGATCTCGCGGCCGGGGATGGATGGCAGGGAGGGGAGGACCATGGGTCCTTCGGTGCGGCCCTGGCGTTGGACGGTGTCGATCAGGTGGACGCCGGCCGCGGCGACGCGAATGCGGACCTGCCCGGGGCCGGGCTCCGGGTCGGGGACGGTGTCGTAGCGAAGGTTCTCGGCCGGGCCGAACTCGTGAAGACGGATGGCGTGCAAGGGGACTCCTGATCTCGATCACGTGGTCGGAGTCCAGCCTGCAACCTCGAGCAAGGTTCAGGTCAAGCCGGCGCTCGGGGCGCTGCACGGGTGTTCGAGGCTGCGCATAGGATCGTCCGATGCACTACCCGGACATTCAGCGATGAGCCTCGCCACCCTGCTCACCCTGGCGGACTCCCGCTTGCCCATCGGCGGCCACGTCCACTCCGGCGGCGTCGAAGAGGCCATCAGCTCCGGCCTGATCCGCGACGTCGCAAGCGTCGAGCTCTACCTCCGCCGCCGCATCCGCACCTCGGGCGCGGTCGCCGCCTCCCTGGCCGCCGCCGTCTGCGCCGGCACCCTCGACCCGGCCCGCGCCGACCTCGAAGCCGACGCCCGCACCCCCGCACCCGCGGCCCGCGCCGCCTCCCGCGCCCAAGGCCGCGGCCTCCTCCGCCTCGCCAAACAGGTCTGGCCCCAAGCCCACTGGCCCGAAATCGCCCCCCGCCCCCACCTCTCCACCGTCTTCGGCATGGTCGGCGCCACCGCCGGCGCCTCCCCGGAAGAAATCGCCGGAGTAGTCGTCTACACCACCATGACCGGCGCAGCCACCGCAGCCCAACGCCTCCTGGCCCTCGACCCGGCCGCAGTAGCCGCCTGCACCATCCGCCTGACCGAAGTCTGCGACCGCACAGCCCGGCAAGCAACAAAAGCCCTAGCCGCCCTATCCGACCCACTCCAAGACGTCCTCGCCGAACGCCACCTCACCCGAGAAATGCCCCTCTTCGCCTCGTGACGATGCTGGGATTCGTCGAACTACGACGGCGAACCGCTGCTCAATCGTCGGTGAATTCGACGATGCTTACGCGGAACGGCAGTCGCTGTTCGACCTCCGTCCACCGTGACCGGTCGATTGTGATGATCTCCCAGTCGAGATAGCGAGCCACCGCGACGGTATGGGCGGCGGGCAGGTCGATGGGTTCGGTGCCCGAGGCGGCGACCTCGGCCAGTTCGTTTGCATCGTCGGTGCTGGCCAACGCTGCGATCTGGATGGCATCGAGATTGTCGACCAGGCCGTTGACCTGGGCTCGCTGATCGTCGGACAGTCCGATCAGACTGCTCGCGAGTGGCAGCGCGGGTACCGCGATCCGAATGTCGCGGCTGTCGAGAACCGCGATGAGGTTGGAGACGTTCGGATCGCCGAAGGCGTGGGCGTGAATGACGGTGTCGTCGAGTACATATCCGGCGCTCACTCGTGTGCCGCCTGTCGCTGTGCGAGTCGTTCCTCGAGCCGGTCGGCCTGGCGCTCGGCCCACGCGACCGCGCTCGCATTCTGTCGATCTGCTGCGATGCGGTTCTCCCACGCCAGGCGGTTACGGCTCTGTGACGACTTGTAGTGGCCGATGAGACGGTTGATCACCGCATCGAGAGACTCGTTGGGCTTCGCGAGCGTCTGTAGCTCATCCCGGGTGGCAGGGCGAGTGGTGATCGTGGTCTTATTCTCGGCCATGCCGCGAAGCATATCAGTAATGCTTGAAGCATTACTCGTGATTGCGGGCGGCTGTAATTGCCAGGGTGGTGTAGTCCATGGTGAAGGTGCCGCCTTGTTGGTCGATGGCTTTGCCTGCGGCGGTGAGGAGTTGCTCGAGTTGGGTGGGTTGGAGGCGGGTGAAGGCGCCCATGGTGGGGATTTGGTCGAGGTATTCGTCTCGGGTGTAGGGGCGTTGCCAGGTGTGGCGCCATTCTTCGGGTTCAGTGAACTGGCCGGTGGCTCGGAGTTGGTCGGCGACTCTGGTGACGAAGGTGTCGTAGGCGTGGCGGGCTGAGCCGGCGCCGCGGAGGACGGCGGTTGCGTCGGGTGGGGTTTGGTCGGCCAGGACTCGGCGGAAGGCGGCGGTTATGACCTCCTGGACGGCGGCGGGGGGTTCGAAGATGTGCCAGAAGGCGGCGAAGCGGCCGTTGGGGCGCAGGAGCTTTGCGAGTTTGGGGATGCCCTGGTCGGGATCGACCCAGTGCCAGGCGGTTCCGGCGATGACGGCGTCGAAGGTGCGGGTGGCGGGGTCCCAGGTTTCGAAAGTGGCTGTCTCGACGGGGATTCCGGTGTTGCGGGCGAAATCGGCCATGCGGGGGTCGGGTTCGACGCCGAGGACGGTGCAGCCTTCGGTGCGGAACTGGCGGGCGGCGATGCCGGTGCCGCAGCCGACGTCGAGGATTTCGGGGCCGGGGCCGGGGCTCGCGGCGGCGATGCGCTTGATGAGGGCCTCGGGGTAGGGCTGGCGGGTGCGGTCGTAGCGGGCGGAGTCGACGCCGAAGGATTCGGCCATCTGCCGGTAGCGATGGGGTTCGGGGGTGTCGGGGCGGGCTGGCTCCGGAGGTAGAGTGACCATGCGCCCACTCTAAGTGGGCGTGCGCCCACTCGGCAAGGGTGGGCGGCCGATCGAGAAGGAGTCGTGCGTGCCGACCGGGGTAGCCATTCGCGATCCACGCCAGCAGTTGTTCGCCGCCGCCGAGCGGATCCTGTTGCGGGACGGGCCGAGCGCCTTGACCAGCCGCGGGGTCACCGCCGAGGCGGGGTGCGCGAAAGGCGTACTGCACCGGCACTTCACCGATTTCGACGACTTCCTCGCCGAACTGGTGCTGGATCGGGCCGCCCGGATCGAAGGACAGGTGCCCGCGCTGCGCGCGACCGCCGGAACCGGCACGGTCGTCGGCAATCTCGGGGTGGGACTGACCGCGATCTTCGAAACCGTGGCCGTGGCGGTGGTCAGCCTCGTCACCTTCCGCGACGAACTACGCGCGCGACTACGGCAGACCTGGCCGCGGGGCGTCCCGCTGTTGTCCGAGGCCACGGCCATGATCGCGACCTATCTGGAGGACGAACGCGGACGCGGCAGGCTCACCGCCGACGCCGATATCGACGCCCTCGCACACACCCTCATCGGCTCCGGCCACCTGCTCTTCGCCGACCGCACACACACTCCCACCCCCGAGGAAGTGAACGGAATCGTCGCCTCGGTCGTGGCCGGCGCCCTGACAAGTATGCCGACCAGGTAACACCCGGTTTACGTACGTGGGCAAGGATGGTTACCGAAAGGAGCGAACATGCCACCACACCTGATCGACGGGGAACCGCACGATCACAGCCATGACCGTCCCAAGCGGGAACGCACCCCAGGAGAGCCGGTGCGCATCGGCGTCGGCGGACCGGTCGGGTCGGGCAAGACCGCGCTGGTGGCCGCCCTGTGCCGGCAACTGCGCGATGAGCTGTCGCTGGCCGTGCTGACCAACGACATCTACACCACCGAGGACGCCGACTTCCTGCGCCGCCACGCCGTCCTGCCGGACGAGCGCATCACCGCGGTCCAGACCGGCGGCTGCCCGCACACCGCCATCCGCGACGACATCACCGCGAATCTGGACGCCATCGACGACCTGATCGAGGCGAACCCGCCCCTGGATCTGATCCTGGTGGAGTCCGGCGGCGACAATCTGACCGCCACCTTCTCCTCCGGCCTGATCGACGCCCAGATCTTCGTGGTGGACGTGGCCGGCGGCGACAAGGTGCCGCGCAAGGGCGGACCCGGCGTCACCTATTCGGATCTGCTGGTCATCAACAAGACCGATCTCGCACCCATGGTCGGCGCGGATCTGTCGGTGATGGACCGGGATTCGACCAAGGTGCGCGAGGGCCGCCCCTTCGTGTTCACCTCGCTCACCGAGGATCCGGCCGCCACGCCGGTACTGAACTGGGTGCGCGAGCAGCTGAAGCACGCCGCCGAACACGATGCGGCCGCGGGCATTGCGCACTGAGGCAGTGAATGCGCACTGAAGTTCGGATCGAAGCCGTCGCCGGGTCGCTGCCGCGGATTCACGCGGTCGGCGGCCTGTCGGCGCGCCGCACCGGGATCGACACGGTGCATTTCATCGGCACGGCCGCCACACCATTGGGTGGCGACGAGCTCGATATCGTGATCACGGTGGGTCCCGGCGCGCGCCTGAACGTGCGTTCGGTGGCCGCCACCATCGCCCTGCCCGGGCGTGGTACGCCGAAGTCGTTCGCGCACTGGCATTTCGAGGTGGCGGCGGGCGGTGAACTGGATTTCGATCCGGAGCCGACCGTGGTCGCGGGCGGTGCGGAGCACGAGACGCTCACGACGGTCCAGCTGGCGGAAGGCGCGAAACTGCGCCTGCGCGAACGGATTCAGATCGGCCGGACCGGTGAGGACCACGGCTTCTGGAGTGGCGAGCTGACCGCCGATATCGGCGACACTCCCTTGCTCCGGCACTGCCTGGAACTCGGCGGCGAGGCGATCACCGACGACGCCCTGACCGCTCCCCGTGCGCTGGAAAGCATCCTGACCTACCCCGATGATCGCCCCGCCGCGACGCAGGGAATGGATGCGGCCCTATTGCCGCTGGCGGCCGGCGGGACGCTGTTCACCCGCACCGCGAGCCTGCTGCGCGTGTGATTCATTCCGCCGCAGGCGCCGCCGATATTCGCGGCTCCGGCTGTGGTTCCTCGATTCAGGCGAGTGCGGGGGAGCCGGACGGATCGGATGCCTCCCGGACGGTCAGGACTGCGATGGCGCCGGCGGCGAGCACGCTCAGCGCGGCAATGAGATAGGCGACGCCGTAGCCGTGTGCCAGCGATTCGGCCATGCCGCCGCCGCGATGGCGGGTGGCGGTGGCGGCGATGGTGCCGAAGACGGCCAATCCCAGACTGCTGCCGACCTGTTGGCAGGTATTGATCACTGCGGAGGAGATCCCGGAAGTGGCCTCGTCGGTGCGCACGACCGCGGCCAGTGTCAAAGGTACGAACGACAGGCCGACGCCTGCACCGGTGAGTAAGAGTGGACCTGCCAGTCCGCTCAGGAAGGTGGTGGTGCCGCCGAGACGTGAGAGCCAGCCCAATCCGGCCGCGAGGGCGACCGCGCCCACCGCCAGGGCCGGACGCGGGCCGAACCGGGTGACCAGGGATCCGGCCTTCGCACAGCTGAAAAAGGCGCTCTATGAGGCCGGTTCGGGTGGCTTCCGGTCCCTTCTCGACACGGCCCGCACCCGTGGCGACCTGCCGCCGGGCACCGATATCGACCTGGTCATCGATCAGCTGGCCGGACCCCTCGTCTTCCGGAAGCTGCTGGCCGGCAGGGATTTCGACGCGAGCTTCGTCGAGGCGGTCGTCGATGGGGTGTGCCGATTCCACGGTGTGGGAAATAAGGCGGAATAGCCGGTGCGGGTCTTACGGTTTCGTAACCGGGTGGTTGGTGTCATGAGTGAGTGAAGGAATTGCCGTCGATGTCGATGCATGGTGAGGTGCGGGGGACAGGCCCCGTCGCGGCGATACCGCTGCACGAACAACCGCTGGGCCGGGCGCACTACCGGCTCGTCGCGCTGGTCGGGATGGGGTTGTTCTTCGACCTCTACGAGTTGTTCCTGGCCGGAACGATCACCGGCGTGCTCAAGCAGCAGCTGCACCTGTCCACCTACGAGCTGAGCGGCATTCTCGCCTCGGCGTTCGTGGGCCAGTTCCTGGGCGCGCTGGTGCTGGGCCGGTTGTCGGATGTGTACGGGCGCCGGCGAATGTACATGGTGAATATCGCTGTGTACGCGGGATTCACGCTGCTGGGCGCGTTCAGCCCGAATGTCTGGTTCCTGATGGTGACGCGGTTCCTGGCGGGTCTGGGCATCGGCGCGGAGATGACGCTGTCCGACACCTACCTGTCGGAGATGATGCCCGCCAAGGTGCGCGGCCGGATGATCGCCATCGCGTACACGATCGGTTTCCTCGCGGTGCCGGCGGTCGGATTCCTGGCGCGCTGGCTGGTGCCGTTGCATCCGTTCGGGGTGACGGGCTGGCGCTGGCTGTTCGTGCTCGGCGGTCTGGGTGCGGCCCTGGTGGTCGTGGCGCGGCGGCAGATGCCGGAATCGGAACAGTGGCTGGCGCATCGCGAGCAGCGCCCGCAGCGGGTGCCGTTCGCGGAGATCCTGCGGCGGCCCTTCCGCGGTCGCACCACCTTGTTCTCGGTGGTGATGATCCTGCAGGTGTTCGGCTACTACGGTTTCGGCACGCTGGCCGTACTGGTGTTGCAGAGCAAGGGGTTCACGGTGGTGAACTCGCTGAGCTATCTGGCCGTCACGTATCTGGGCTATCCGCTCGGTTCGCTGCTGGCGGTGCCGCTCATGGAACGCGTCGAGCGCAAGTATCTGGTGATGGGCAGCGCGGCGCTGATGGCCGTGTTCGGCTTGGTGTTCGGGGTGGCGAGCTCGGTGCCGCTCATCCTGCTCTCCGGCGGCCTGTTCACCATGGCCAGCAATGTGTTCTCCAATGCGATCCACACGTATCTGCCGGAGTCGTTCCCGGCGAGCGTGCGCGGTACCGCCTCGGGTGCGACCTACGCGATGTCGAAGCTGAGTACCGCGGTGCAGCCGTTCCTGTTGCTGCCGTTGCTGAATCGGCACGGTTCGGGCCCGGTGTTCGCGGTGATCACCGTGGCGCTGCTGGTGATGGTGGCGCTGATCGGCGTATGGGGTCCGATATCGGGCCGTAAACCGCTCGAGTGACGGGAACCGGCTCTCACCCCCGGTTCCCGTCACACGACGAACTTTCGGCGAAAACTGCTGCCGGGCAGCGGTTATCTAGTCGCCGACGACGCGCGGTGGCGCGTTGAAGGCGTTCACCGCACCGACGGCCGCACCGACCGCGGCTCCGGCGATGGCTGCGGGCACGGCGATGACGCCCGCACCCATGGCCGCTCCCAGTGCCGGACCGGCGACCAGTCCGACCGGCACGAATCCGGCGCCGACGACCAGGCCCAGGATGCCGCCGACGGCGGCCGAGGTGAGCTCGATCGGGGCCGCCGTGGCGGCGCCGGCGACCGCGCCCATGGCCGCGGTGCCGATGGTCTGACCCGCGATGCGGTCGGACCGGCTGCGCTCCATTCCGACCGAGTCGAGGAAGGTGGCGAGATTCGCCTCGACCTGAGCGGAATTGTCATTGATCTGGATCGCTTGTTCCTTGTTGATCCAGTCCGGTGCCGGGACCGACACATCGCCGAACCGGAACTGACCGGGCGGCGGGGCGATCGGGGGCACGGCCGGCACCGGCAGCGGCGCATGCAGCGCGCCGACGGGTGCCAGGTACTTCTTGTCCGGGGCGGGACGCGACCATTGGATGGAACTGTCGGTGTTGCCCGGAATGTGCAGGCCCTCGTAGGGATTCACATTGGGTGCACCCGCAGCGGGCCACTGCTGCTGAGGTGCGTCGTCGTGCTGCGTCACCGGATTCGCGTCTGCCGGAGCGGCATTGGCGGTGCCTTGTCCGATGATCGCCAAGACTAGCGGAACGGCGCCCGCCGCAACCACATTGCCGACTTTGTTGCGATGTGGGTTGAGGGCTCGGTGCTTACCTGCGGCCATAGAGGGCCTTTCTTCCGGGGAACATTCGACGCCCGACATTCGGACCCGTCGGTCAGCTGGATGGGTCCTGTCCCGGAAGACCGAATTGCATTGAAATTGCCGAAGATTAGCCTCGTGATCTTCCCCGTAGACGACCGAGGCCGGAACCCCTGGTGAGGAGTCCCGGCCCCGGCAGATCGTGAATCACCCAGCCGTAGCTGCCATCTGGATCAGCCGGCGTTGGCTGCTCCGCCCGGTGCGCCCGGAGTGGCCGGAGCCATGACTCCGTTCGCCGCGCCCACTGCCGCGCCGATGCCGGCGCCGATGGTGCCCGCGGCGCCGCCGATGAGCCCGACGGCCGCGCTGGCGCCGACGGCCGGCCCGAAGACCCAGCCGGCCGGTGCGAACGGCGTGCCCGCCATGGCGCCGACGAAGCCGCCCATGAGCGCGCCGGCCACCTCGAGCGGGGCCGCGGCCCCGACGCCGATGGCCGCGCCCTGGGCGGCGGTGCCGATGGTGGTCGCGGCAATGCGATCCGAACGGCTCGGCTGGAAGCCCGCCGAGTCGAGGGTGCGGGCGACCTCGGCCTCCGCGCCCGCGGAGAGCGCGTTGACCTTCGAAGCCTGATCGGGGGTGAGGAAATTCGGGATGTCGACCTGGGTGTCGCCGAAGCGCAGCTTGCCCTCGGGCGCGGCGATGGGCGCCACGTCCGGGACCGACATCGGGTCGGGCGCGTGCAGCGCCTTCACATCGACCGGGGCGAGGGGCGCGTTCGGAATATCGCGCACGCCGACGGTCGAGTTGCGGGCGACGTGGGTGAGCGGCACCTGCACGGTGCTCACATCGGTGGCGTCGGCCATGGGAGTCGCGTCGGCGGCGGTCGCGCCGAGGTAGGACGTCACCCCGTTGGTCATGTTCGACGGGACGGGGACGTTCAGGTCGCCGAAGGGCGTCTGCACGACCATCGGCTGCTGCTGGCCCGGCTGCTGATTCGGGCCGGGCTGGTTCTCGACGACGGCCGGCTGCTGCTGGCCCTCATCGCTGGTGACCGGTTCCGCGGCAGCGGTTCCCGCACTGGCGAGCGCTGCGACCAGCGGCAACGCACCGGCGACCGCGAGGGACCCGATGCGCCGCCGGGGCGAAAACCGATCGACCGGTTGGCATTTGCCCATGAATGACCTTTCTCTCGAATGTCAACGGATGTCGAACATTCGGATCCGGTCGGTGTGCCGGATTGGTCGGGTCAACCGTTGGACCGGACCGGGGTCAGAGCATGGGTGTCGTTAGGGGATCGGTGCGGGTCAGCCCGCGCGCTGTTCGGTGGAACTGCCCGGTTTTTCGTTCGCCACGGATTTGCCGTTCCCCGAAGAGGATTCGCTGCCGATCTGCTTGGCGAGCTGGCGCGCTTCGTCCGGATCGTCCAGCGCCTCCAGCGCGAGCCGCGCGAACACCCACTGCTCGGTGGCCGCCATCTGGCCGCGGTGCCGGCCCAGGAAGGACACGAACCACTCCAGCACGGTCACGAAGCGCGAGCGGAAGCCGACCAGGTACCACAGGTGCAGGCCCAGCCACGCCAGCCAGGCGATGAAACCGCTGAACTCGAGCTTGCCGACCTGGCACACCGCATTGAAGCGGGAGACCGTGGCCATCGAGCCCTTGTCGAAGTACTTGAACGGCTTGCGTTCCTCTGGCTTGTGCCCGGCGATGCCGTCCTTGATGGCCTTGGCCGCGTACGTGCCGCCCTGGATCGCGCCCTGCGCCTGCCCGGGCACGCCCGGCACCGACATCAGGTCGCCGACCACGAAGACGTTCGGGTAGCCCTTGATGGTCAGGTCCTGCTCGACGATCACGCGGCCGGCGCGATCGGTCTCGGTGCCCTTGGACTTCTCGGCCAGGATCTTGCCCAGCTCGCTGGCCTGCACACCGGCCGACCAGACCTTGCAAGCGGATTCGATGCGCCGCTCGGAACCGTCCTTGGCGTCCTTGATGGTGACGCCGCGCGCGTCGACATTGGTGACGATGGCATTGAGCTGGATCTCGACGCCCATCTTCTCCAGCCGCTGCTTGGCCTTGGTGCCGAGCTTGGGGCCCATCGGCGCCAGCACCGCGCCCGCGCCCTCGACGAGAATGACGCGCGCGTCGCGGGTGTCGATATTGCGGAAGCTGCCGTCCAGGGTGCGGTCGGCGAGTTCGGCGATCTGCCCGGCCAATTCGACGCCGGTGGGGCCCGCGCCCACGACCACGAAGGTCATGAACCGATCGCGGGTCTCGGGATCGGTGGCCAGTTCGGCCTCTTCGAAGGAGCCGAGGATGCGCGCGCGTAGTTCGAGCGCGTCGTCGATGGTCTTCATGCCGGGGGCGTAGGTGGCGAAGTGGTCGTTGCCGAAGTACGACTGCTGCGCGCCCGCGGCCACGATGAGGCTGTCGAACGGGGTGTAGTAGTCCTGGTTGAGCAGCCGGGAGGTGACGGTGCCGTTCTCGACGTCGATATCGGTGACCTCACCCATGATGACCCGCACGTTCTTCTGCTTGCGCAGCACGATGCGGGTGGCGGGCGCGATCTCGCCGACGGAGAGGATGCCGGTGGCGACCTGGTACAGCAGCGGCTGGAACAGGTGTGTGGAGGTCTTGGAAACGAGGGTGATGTCCACATCGGCCTTGCGCAGGTGCTTGCAGGCGAACAGTCCACCGAACCCGGACCCGATCACCACTACGCGGTGGCGTTGTGCGACGGAATTATCGGCGTTCATCTAGTCCCTGCTCCTAGCCAGACGGTGGGAATATCGGCACATCACGCCCAAGAGTAGTTGGACGTGCGGCGAGACGACCAATCAGGACCAATCGGAGACCGAACGTTCAGTTGTTTCTTCGAAAATACAATATGGGCGGCCGTGCAGCGGGGATTAGCGCGACCGCCCTGTCCGATACACCGGAATCAGCGGCCGGCGAACAGCATCTGGGCGACCTTGGTGGTGGTCTCCTCGCCGTCGGTGTAGCTGCCGTTGGGGCCCTGGTCGGTCATGATGGCGAGGGTGTAGCGCTCGCCGGGGCCGGCGAAGCCGACCGAGTTGACGACCCAGCCGCCCTGTTCGTCGGACCAGCCGTTCTTCAGGCCGGGGCTCATGGAGGCGCCCGCGCCCCAGACGCCCCAGTGTTGGTTGGTGTCGACCTTGCGCATGCGGTCGAGCAGGTAGGCCTTGTCGTCGGGGTGCATGCGGTTGAGGACGTTGTCCATCAGCCGGTCCAGGTCGGCGGGGGCGCACTTCTGGAAGCCCCAGTCCGGGAACAGTTTCATCTGCTCGACGGAGGTGGTGGGCGGGTACGGGGTCAGCCCGGTCATGCCGTTGGCGTGGAAGGCGTTCTCGAAGGCCATGCGGTCGATGCCGGAATACTTGTTCCAGAGCGCGTCGGCGGCATCGTCGTTCGAGGTTGCCAGCATGGACTCCATGAGCGCGCGATCGTCGGGGCCCAATTGGATGGCTCCGACGCGAGCGCGGTTCAGCAGATCCTCCGCGATTGCCAGTTTGATGGTGGACGCGGTCCAGAACGTGGTGTCGGCGTTCGCATTTCGATACATTCCGCCGGTGACGCGGTCACGCACAACATAACCGGTCACACCGGGCCGGCCGGCGACATAGTTGTCGACCGCGGCGATGCGATTGCTCAGGTCGGCATCGAATCCGGCGATTGTGCTCTGGGTGTGCACCGGAAAGGCGCCGGCAATCGGCGCGAAGGCCGGAGCGGCGGGAATCAGCGCCGTGGCGGCGAGGACACTTGCGGAGGTGGCCACGCGCCGGGCCATCGAGGAACGCACGAGGGATCACAATAGACAGGCAAGTGCCCGATATGCACGTCTTGAGGTCGGCGTGGTCGTGTGTTATCGAATCGACACTGTCCCAGCGGGATTCGCAGCACCCCGGAATCAGCGGAACGCGGCCCGTAGTTCCTCGATACTGCGACCGTTGAGGCGATAGCAGTGTTCGAATGCTTCGGTGTGCCGATCGCGTGGCCAGGACTTGAGTACCACCGCGCGGCCGTAGTGCCGTGAGTTGACGAGCTCCCACCGGTCTCCGACCCGGCGGACGGTGAAACCGCCTCTGGGCACCATGGGAAGCACCGACGCAGACATGGACCCCAAACCAGCCTTTCCTAGCAACAAGCGAGCCCCGCGAAAAGCACTGTCGCATACCACATGCGAATTTCAGAGTGACGCGCCCTAGCAAATCGCGGGCATGTGGCGGGCGTCACCCGGCGAGCCGAAGTGCTCGGTGTTTGCATGTCGTTCGCCAACTGTATAAACACAGCTCGTGCACATTCACCGGGCCGAGCGAGCGGACACGCTCGCCGCCGCGCTGGCCGAGCTGCTCGCCGACCCGCTCGGTGATCCGTTCACTCCGGAAGTGGTCGCGGTTCCGGCCAAGGGGATCGAGCGCTGGCTGAATCAGCGGCTGGCCTCGGTGCTCGGTGCGGGGGCGAACGGTGACGGCGTGTCCGCCAATATCGATTTCGCCGATCCCGCGGCGCTGGTGTCGGCGGTGCTGGCGGAGGCGACCGGGATCGATCCGGAGCGGGATCCGTGGGCGCCCGAGCGTTCGGTGTGGACGCTGCTGCCGGTGCTGGACTCGGTGCTCGGCGAGTCGTGGAGCGGGGTGCTGGCAAGGCATCTGGGCAACGGTGATCCGCGCGGCCATCGGGTGGGGCGGCGGTATGCGACGGCTGCCCGGATTGCGTCGTTGTTCGATAGTTATGGTGCGCAACGCCCCGCCATGATTACGGACTGGGCGGCCGGTAATGACACCGATGGCGCGGGACACGAACTGCCCGAGGATCTGCGCTGGCAACCGCTGCTGTGGCGGCGACTGCGCGCGGCCGTCGGCGTGGCGAGCCCGGCCGAACGACTCACCGCCGCGTGTGCGCGCGTGCGGGCCGAGCCCGCGGCAGTGGCGCTGCCCGAGCGCATTTCGCTGTTCGGCGTCACCCGATTGACGACCGACCAGTTGGAAGTGTTGTCGGCACTGTCCGTCGGCCGCCAGGTACACCTGTGGCTGGTGCATCCCAGTCCCGCCCTGTGGACCAAACTGGCCGACGCCGAGGTCATCCCGAATTCCGGTGTGCGCGTACGGCATCCGCTACTGGCAGCGCTGGGCCGGGACGTGCGGGAACTGCAGCAACGGCTGGCGGGCTACGACCACATCGACACCTATCACCCACGCCCGGACACCGTCGCCCCGCGCACCCTGCTGTCGGAGTTGCAGGCCGCCATCCGGCAGGACCGATGGTCGCTCATGCCGGAATCGGTGCTGGCAGACGGCAGTATCACCGTGCATTCCTGCCACGGTCCGGCGCGGCAGGTGGAAGTGCTGCGCGACAGCCTGCTCGCGATCTTCGCCGCCGACCCCACCCTGGAACCGCGCGATGTCGTGGTCATGTGCCCGGATGTCGAGCGGTACGCGCCCTTGGTGCGCGCCGCCTTCGGGCAGTGGTCCCTCGATGGCGCCGAACCCGGGCATCCCGCACACGGGCTGCGGGTGCGGCTGGCCGACCGCGCACAGCGCGCGGTGAACCCGCTGCTGGACGTGATCGCAACGCTGCTGGAACTCGCCGACGGCCGGGTGACGGCCACCGAAGTGCTGGATCTCTGTGCGGCCGAACCGGTTCGGCAGCGCTGCGGATTCGACGACGACGATATCGAGCGGTTGCGCGACTGGGCCGCCGAAACCGGTGCGCGGTGGGGGATCGGGCAGCGGCAGCGACAGGCGTTCGGCCTCGGCGACTTCGCGCAGAACACCTTGAATGCCGCGGTGGATCGCATTCTGCTCGGCGTGGCCGCCGGCGAATCCAGTGAGGACTGGCTGGATCTGGTGCTGCCACTCGACGATGTGGACAGCAATGACATCGATGTGGCCGGGCGCTTCGCGGAATTCGTGGACCGGCTCGCAGTGTGCCTGCGCGATCTGCGCGGGCCCACCCTCGACGAACCGGCGGGCACCGCACGACCCGCCGACGAATGGGCGGCGGTACTGGGCCGCGCCCTCGATCTGCTCACCGATGTGCCCGTGACACAGGGCTGGATGGGCGTGCAGGCACGGCGGGAGCTCGCGGCGGCACTCGAGTTCTCGGGGCAGACGCCCTTGCGGCTCAGCGATATTGCGGCCCTGCTGTCGGCGCGCCTGTCGGGGCGGGCCTCGCGCGCCAACTTCCGCACCGGCGAGCTGACCGTGTGCACCATGGTGCCGATGCGGTCGGTGCCGCACCGGGTGGTGGTGCTGCTCGGCCTCGACGACGAGGTGTTCCCGCGCGCCGGCGGCGTGGACGGTGACGATGTGCTGGCGCGGCATCGCTGCCCGGGGGATCGGGATCCGCGCAGTGAGGATCGGCAGCTGCTGCTGGATGCCATCATGGCGACGGGGGAGCGATTGGTATTGCTGCACACCGGATCCGATCCGGTCAGCGGTGCGCATCGCCCGCCCGCGATTCCGCTGGCCGAGGTGCTCGACACGGTGCGCGCGCATGTGGGTGCGGACGCCATGGACCGCGTGATCACGCGACATCCGTTGCAGCCCTTCGATCGCCGCAACTTCGATGCCGAGAAACCGTTCAGTTTCGACAGTGTCGCGCTGGCCGGCGCCCTCGCCGCCGCGCGTACGCCCGAGCCGCGCCCACCTTTCCTGGCCGCGCCGTTGCCCGCTACCGAGCGTGGCGATGTGGAACTGTCCGATCTGGTCGCTTTTGCCGAGCATCCGGTGCGCGCATTCCTGTGGCAGCGCTTGGGCATTCGCGTGCCCGAGGAAGAAGAGGAGATCGCCGACCGGCTGCCCATCGAACTCGACGGGCTCACCAAATGGAATATGGGCGAGCGCATGCTGGGTGCGCGGCTCACCGGCGTCGACCCGAATGTGCTGCGCGCGGCCGAATGGCGGCGCGGCACGCTGCCGCCGTTCGGGCTGGGTGCGGCGGTGCTGGACGAGGTGGAGTCCACGGTGGACCGGCTGGTCCGGGTGGCACAGCCCATGCACGAAATCCCGGCCCGCACGATCGATATCGCGGTGGATCTCGGCGACGGGCGTCGCCTCACCGGCACGGTGCCGGATGTGCACGATGACGCGTTGTTGCGGACTACCTATTCGCGGCTGGCGCCCAAGCATCGGGTGGCGGCGTGGGTGCGGCTGCTGGCGCTGGCCGCTACCGGCGATCATCAGAGTTGGCGGGCCGTCACCATCGGGCGCGGCAAGATGAATCGGCCCGCGTGGCAGTCCACGTTGAAGTCGCCGAATGCGCCGTTGGCGCGCACCCTGTTGCGAGATCTGGTGGATCTGCGTGATCTCGGATTGTCCGAGGCGCTTCCGATCGCTCCGGCGGCTTCAGCCACGTACGCCGAACGCCGTTTGTCCGGTGCTACGCCCGAGGATGCGCTGCTCGCCGCCGAACACGAATTCGACGGCGGCAAGGACGGTCCGGGCCGTTTCGGTGAACACACCGACCGGTATCTGCGTTATGTTCTCGGTCCCGCCCCGCGGTTCCATCAGCTCACCGAGGCGTCCGCCGACGCCGGGGAACCGACCCGTTTCGGCGCCTTGGCGTGCCGCCTCTGGAATCCGTTGCTCACCAACGAGAATCAGAGCCAGCCGTGAGGACGGCGAGAAGATGCCGGCTCGTCGACCACCTGCCTTGCTCACGGGCTTTCACATGCCTTGTTCGGCCGGGCACCGAGAGGGAGAACACGCGATGACAGACGACCTGTTCTCCCTGACCGACGCCGAACTCGCTCCCGCCCCCGCACGGACCCGTGCGCGCCACCGCACCGAGCCCGTCCCCGTCGAGACTGCCCCGGCCGAACCTGAACCCGCACAGGAAACAGACCTTTTCGACCTCGGCGCCGACCTGAGTCTCGAGGTGACCGCGGTCGATACAGCTGGGGGTGAGATGGCCGTGGATGACGCGGATTCGGGGAACGGTTTCGCGCTGACCGGCCCGTTGCCGGTCGGCACTACGGTGCTCGAGGCCAGCGCGGGAACCGGCAAGACCTATGCCATCGTCGGCCTGGCGGTGCGGTTCGTGGCCGAGATGGGCGTGGATATCTCGGAGCTGCTGCTGGTGACCTTCAGCCGGGCGGCGACCCAGGAACTGCGGGAGCGCACCCGCGATCGGTTCGTCGGAGTGGCTGCGGCGCTGATGGATCCGGAGCGCGCCCGGAATGCGCCGGACGAGCTGATCCGGCATCTGGCCCAGGGCAATCTGGGGGAGGTGGCCGAGCGGCGGGAGCGATTGTTGGCCGCGCTGTCGGATTTCGACGCGGGCACCATTGCCACCACCCACAGTTTCTGCCAGCGCATGCTCGACGAGCTGGGACTGGCGGGCGAGCAGGATCGCGGTGTGCGGCAGGTCGAGAGCATCGAGGACGTGGTGTCCACGGTGGCCGACGATCTGTATCTGAGCCGCTATGCGCGCACGCCCGCACCGTTCGGTCCCGCCGAGGCGCAGCGTCTGGCCACCGCGGCGGTCAATGACCGGCATGCGGTGCTGGTGCCGGAGGCCGAGAGCGAAGACGATCCGGCCGGGGAGCGGGTGGCCTTCGCCGCCGAGGCCCGGGTGGAAACCGCACGGCGCAAACGGCTTTCGAGCCTGCGTGACTTCGACGATCTGCTGGTGCTGCTGCACGAGGTGCTCGCCGACGCCGAGCACGGTGAGCGCGCCTGCCGCCGCATCCGCGACCGCTACCGGGTGGCGCTGGTCGACGAATTCCAGGACACCGACCCGCTGCAGTGGGATATTCTGCGCCGCGCCTTCCACGGGCATTCCACGCTGGTGCTGGTCGGTGATCCCAAACAGGCGATCTATGCCTTCCGCGGCGCGGAGGTGCTCAGTTACCTGGACGCGGTGGCGCACGCCGACAGCCGCCGGGAGCTGACCACCAACCGGCGCAGCGATGCAGGGCTGCTGGCCGCCCTCGAACATCTGCACGGCGGTGCGGCGCTGGGGCACAAGGAGATCACCGTGCACCGGGTGGCCGCGACGCGCCCTTTCTCCCGGCTCGACGGGGCTTCGGAGCGGCTGATTCCCTTGCGGCTGCGGTGTTTTCCGCGGTCCGGTGCGGGCCCGCTCAACAAGTCCGGTTTTCCGACCGTGGGCCGGCAGCGCGAACGCGTGGCCGCGGATGTGGCGGCCGATATCGTGGGCCTGCTGGAGTCGGGGACCACGATCAATGCCGGAACGCCAGACGAAAGGCCGCTGGGCCCCGGCGATATCGCGGTGCTGGTGCGCAATCGCAATCAACTCGACCTGGTGCGCAAGGAACTCGAACTGGCCGGGGTGGCCTCGGTGCTGGCGGGCGGCGCGAGTGTGTTCGGCACGCCCGCGGCCATGCAGTGGCTGTGGGTGTTGCACGCGCTGGAACAGCCGCATCGCGGTGATCGGGTGCGATTGGCGGCGGGGACCGCGCTGCTGGGGTTGAGCGCCGAGGAGATCGGCTCGGGCGGCGCGGATCTGGTCGGTCGGCTCAGTGCGGAACTGCGGGATTCGGCCCGCGTGTTCGCGCGTGCCGGATTCGCGGCGGTCTTCGAGAAGATGAGCGCGGAAACGAAATTGGCGCCGCGCCTGCTCGGTCTGGAAGGTGGCGAGCGCCAGCTCACCGACCTGCGGCAGATCGCCCAGTTGCTCGACGATGCCGCCCTGCGGGAGGGGCTGGGCCTGTCGGCGCTGACGCGCTGGCTGGCGGATCGGGTGCGAGATCCGGCATCGGGCAGTGTGGCCGACCGCAGTCGCCGCCTGGACCGGGATTCGGCGGCGGTGCAGATCGCCACCGTGCACGCCAGTAAGGGTCTCGAATTCCCTGTCGTCTATCTGCCTTTCGCGTGGGATGCCGCCAAGCTGCGCAATCCGCCGACACTGTTGTTCCACGACGAGCAGGGTCGTCGCGTGCTCGATGTCGGTGGTCCGGACGCTCCCGGTTACACGGCGCGCCGGATGCGCGCCGAGGCCGAGGAGGCCGCGGAGGAACTGCGACTGCTGTATGTGGCGCTGACTCGTGCGGGCGCGCAGGTGGTGGCCTGGTGGGCGCCGGCCTTCGATACCCAGACCGCGCCGTTGCACCGCATGATCCTGGGCCGTGAGCCGGGTAGTCCGATCGTGGCGGACAAGGCCGCGGTGCCCGCCGATTCGGTGGTGCTGGAACGCTTCTCGGCGTGGGCGGCCTCGACCGTGGAACCGGACCTGATCTCGATCGAGCCGGTTCAGAAGATCACCCGGGCCCGTTTGCGCCGGGATGCGACAGCGGGGACGGCCGAGCGGCTGGCGGTGGCGCGTTTCGATCGGGCCCTCGACCAGGATTGGCGGCGCACCTCCTATTCGGCGCTGACCGCCGGTGCCCACGAGGCCATGCCCGCCACTGATACGCCCGAGGGCGGTGGCGTGTCCGATGAGCCGACGGCGCCGTCGGTGCTCGCCGACGAGCTGGCGGTGCTCGCGAATGCGGCGCCCTCGCTGATGAATTCGCTGCCCTACGGTGCGGAGTTCGGCACGCTCGTGCACGAGGTGCTCGAGTACGTCGACACCGATGCCGCGGACCTGGCCGCCGAGATCCGCGACCGATGCGATCACGCGGTCGCCGAGCAGATGTTCGACGCCGATCCCGAGGTGCTGTCCTCGGCGCTGCTGGCGGTCATGCACACGCCCATCGGGTTCGGCACCCTGGCGAGCATTCCCACCGAGGACCGGCTCAGCGAACTCGACTTCGAACTGCCGCTGGCGGGCGGTGATTCACCCGCCGCGGCCCGGGTCACGGTGCCGCGCCTGGCCGACCTGCTGCGCCGGCACCTGCCCGCCGATGATGTGTTCGCGCCGTACGCCGACCATCTGGAAGCCCTCGACGACACCCCGCTGCGCGGGTTCCTCACCGGCAGTATCGATGCCGTGCTGCGCATCGACGGCCCGCGTTTCGTGGTCGTCGACTACAAGACCAACCGCCTCGGCACAGGCGATCTCACCGTGGCCCACTACACGCACGAGCGCATGGCAGCTGAGATGATCCGCTCGCACTACCCGTTGCAGGCCATGCTGTATTCCGTTGCTCTGCACCGGTATCTGCGCTGGCGGCTGCCCGGCTACGACCCGGCCCGGCACCTCGGCGGGATCCGCTACCTGTTCGTGCGCGGCATGATCGGCCCCGAAACCCCCGGCGGCGCAGGAGTATTCGACTGGTATCCGCCCGCCGACCTGGTCATCGCGCTGTCCGCGCTGCTGGCCGGCGAGACGACAGGGGCGAGCCGATGACCGCGGACGGCAAAAGCGGCTCGATGAGCGCCTACGACAAAAGCGGCTCGATGATCGCGTATGGCGAAAGCGGCTCTGCGCGGGTGGATTACGGACGCCATGCCTTCCGGTCGCCGACTTGCAGCTGGCGCACCCTGCCGGTGCCGGTGCCGGTGCCGGTGCCGGTGCCGGGGGCGGGGGCGGGGGCGGGGGCCCGGACCTGGTTCTTCGGGCGGTCGATTGTGGAGGTGGCTGGGTGACGGCTATTCAATTGGCGCAGCGCGGGACCGGGCTGTTGCAGGTGTTCAATGCGGCCGGCGTGCTGTCGGCGGCGGACGTGCATGTGGCGCTGCGGCTGGCGCGGCTGGGGCGCGAGCAGTCGGAGGCCGCGGTTTTCGCGACCGCGCTGGCGGTGCGAGCGGTGCGATCCGGGTCGGTGTGCCTGGAAGTGCGGCGCATGCACGAGATCGGCGTCGACGCGGAGGGGACCGAGGAGACGTCCATCGATCCGGCGACTCTGCCGTGGCCGGATGTCGAGCAGGTGATCGCCGCGCTGCGGGTGAGCCCGCTGGTGTGCGGCAGCCCGGCGGGCCCGTTGCGGCCGCTGCGGCTGATCGATCCGGCGGGTGGCGCGGAGAGTGGGCCGCTGCTCTATCTTGACCGGTACTACCGGCAAGAGGAGACGATCCGCCGGGTGCTGACCGAGCGGGCGGCCAGCTATCCGATGGTCGACGCGGGTTTGATTCGCCGCGAACTGGATCGGCTCTTCCCCGAGCAGAGCGCGCCGGATGAGCCGCCGGACCGGCAGCGACTGGCTGCGGCCTTGGCGACGACCCAGTGGACGACAGTGGTCGCGGGTGGCCCGGGTACCGGTAAGACCCACACCATCGCCCGCGTACTCGCCTTGCTCGTGGCCCATCAGGAAGCCATTCCGGGCGCGCCCGCACTGCGCATCGCGCTCGGCGCACCCACCGGCAAGGCCGCGGCTCGACTCCAGGAATCCGTGCGCGAGCAAGCAGGCGATATCGGCCTGCCCGACCTCACCGCCGCCACCCTGCACCGCCTGCTCGGCTGGCAGCGCGGCGGCGCGGGCCGCTTCCGCCACAACGAATTCAACCGCCTGCCCTATGACTTGATCGTGGTCGACGAGACCTCCATGGTGTCGCTGACCATGATGAGCCGACTGCTCCCCGCGGTCCGCCCGGACGCCCGGCTGATCCTGGTCGGCGACCCGGACCAGCTGGCCTCGGTCGACGCGGGCGCGGTGCTCGCCGACCTGGTCGCGGGACCTGTACTGGGGCAACCCAATCCGGCGCTGGAGCAGGTGCTGGGCGCGGAATTCGGTGCCGTGGCGGCGGATCCGGCGGCTCGGCGTGACGATCTTGGGCGCAGCGAAGTGTCAGCAGGTCGCGGATCTGGTGACGCGTCCGGGGATCGTGGGCGCAGCGAACTGTTGGCGGGTGGTGGATCTGGTGCCGCGTCCGGCGATCGTGGGCGCAGCGAAGTGCCGGCGGGTCGTGGACGTGGCGCCGCGTCCGGCGATCGTGGTGACATGGTCGGCGATCCCGCACGTGACGACGAGCCCGGCGGTACGTGGGGACAGGCCGCGGCTCACCCGGATGCGTTGACGCCGCGGGAGCGGGAACGGTTGCGCGGCGGGATTGTCCGGCTCACGCGCGGGCGGCGGTTCGGTGGGCGGATTGCCGAGCTGGCGGTGGCGGTGCGGGCCGGGGATGCGGATACCGCGCTGGAGTTGCTGGCCGCCGGGGGCACCGAGTTGTCGTTGCATGCGCCGGATGACATCACCGAGGTGCGCGCGGATGTATTGCGTGCGTCGCGGGCCGCCACCGAGGCGGCCATTGCCGGGGATGCGATCGCGGCGCTGACCGCGCTGGAATCGCATCGGCTGCTGTGCGCGCATCGGCAGGGGCCCTACGGTGTGGAGCGCTGGGATCGGATGGCCGCGGGGTGGGTGGCCGCGGCGGGGATCAATACGGATTCCGGTGTGGGGCACTGGTATCCGGGGCAGCCGCTGCTGGTCACCGCGAATGATCACGAGGCGCGGATCTACAACGGCGATACCGGCGTCATCGTCCGTATCCCGGATGGGACGCTGCGGGCGGCATTGCAGCGCGGCACCGAACCGTATCTGGTGCATCCCACCCAGTTCCCGGGTGTGACGACGGTGTACGCCATGACCATTCACCGCAGTCAGGGCAGCCAGTACGACGATGTGTCCGTGGTACTGCCCGGACCGGAGTCGACGTTGCTGACGCGGGAGTTGCTGTATACGGCCATTACTCGTGCCCGTAAGCATGTGCGGGTGCTCGGCACCGAGGAGTCCATTCGCGCCGCGATCGGGCGAAGGGTGCTGCGAGCGAGTGGTTTGCGGGCGTAAAGTCCTGGCCGGAGGGGATTCTCATGGCCGATGCAGCACCTGAGCAAGCGCGCGACAGCGTGATCGCCGCGGATGGCGCCCGGATTCCGTATCTGACCGTCGGGCAGGGCCCGGGCGTGGTCGTGGTGCCGGGCGCCCTGTCGCTGGCGAGCCGATACGGCCGCTTCGCGGCGGCGCTGGGTGAACGGTTCACCGTGCACACCATCGAGCGACGCGGACACGGCGACAGTGCGCCCCAGCCGGCGGATTACCGTATCGGAACCGATGTCGCGGACCTGGCGGCGCTGCTCGACAAGACCGGTGCGAGCCTGGTCGTCGGCCACAGTTTCGGTGGCGCGGTCGCCCTCGAAGCGGCCCGGAAGAATCCGGCGATCACCAAGCTGGCGGTCTACGAGCCCGGCGTATCCATCGACGGTTCGATACCCACCGACTGGATGCCGGCCTACGAAAAGTTCTTGAATCAGGGCAAGCCATTCGATGCGTTCGTCGAATTCGTCCGCTCGAACGGCCCGGATGCGGTGCGCCGGATGCCGCGCTGGATGTTCCGCCGCATGATGCCGATGTTCATGAAAGCTCCCGAAAAGGACACGGTCGTCGGGCAGCTGCCAGAAAACCTGCGCGAGCATCGGGAGCTCGCGCGCCTGGACAATACCTACCCGAACTATGCCGAAATCATAGCTGACGTGCTGATTCTCGACGGCGACAAGGACCGCCGGCCCACCACCGACGCCAATCATGCACGGCTGGCCAGGGTTATCCCGGAAAGTGAAGTTCGCACCCTCTCCGGTCTCGATCATTTCGGCCTCGACAAAGGGGATCCGCGGCGGGTCGCGGCCGTGATCGGCGATTTCTTGGCCCGTTCGTAGTCTTTTTCTTCGCGAGCGTGGGCCTTGGTGCGCGAGTATGGAAGGCATGACGAGCGTGCCCGAGCACGTCGATGTGCTCATTGTCGGAGCCGGTTTGTCCGGTATCGATGCGGCCTACCATCTGCAGCAGGCCTTCCCGTGGCGGACCTACGCCATTTTCGAGATGCGCGAGGCGCTCGGCGGAACCTGGGATCTGTTCCGCTACCCGGGCATCCGCTCGGATTCGGATATGTTCACCCTGGGCTACCGATTCCGGCCGTGGCTGGGGGAGAAGGCGATTGCCGACGGCGACGACATCCTCGCCTATGTGCGCGGGACCGCCGCCGAGAACGGCATCGACCGCCACATCCGCTACCGGCACCGGGTGGTGCGCGCGGAATGGTCGTCGGCCGATGATCAATGGACCGTGACGGCCGACCATGCGGGGGAGCCGGTCACCATTACCGCGAACTTCCTGTTCAGCTGCTCCGGGTATTACCGCTACGACCAGGGGTACACGCCGGATTTCGCTGGCACCGAACGCTTCCGGGGACCGATCATCCATCCCCAGCACTGGCCGGAACGGGTGGACGTCGACGGTAAGCGAGTGGTGATCATCGGGTCCGGCGCGACCGCGGTGACGCTGGGCCCGGCGCTGGTCGAGCAGGGCGCGCAGGTGACGATGGTGCAGCGGTCGCCCTCGTATATCATCTCCCTGCCCGCGCGTGACGGCTTCGCGAACCAGGCGCGGCGCCTCCTGCCCGCGAAGGCCGCCTACGGGGTGGCGCGCGCCAAGAACGTGCTGCTCAGCACCGCGATGTATCAACTGTCGCAACGTTATCCGAAGCGCATGCGCGCCTGGATCCACGGCCTGCAGCAGCGCTGGCTGCCCAAGGGCTACGACATCGACACCCACTTCAATCCCCGCTACAACCCGTGGGATCAGCGACTGTGCCTGGTGCCCAACGGGGATTTGTTCCGCGCCATCCGCCACGGCAAGCTGGAGATGGTCACCGACACCGTGGACACCTTCACCGAGACCGGCCTGCACCTGGGTTCGGGCCGGGACCTCGAGGCCGACATCATCATCACGGCAACGGGTTTGAACCTGATCCCGTTCGGCGGCGTCGATCTCGAGGTGGACGGCGACAAGGTGCACCTGCCCGACACCATGGCCTACAAGGCGATGATGCTGTCCGATGTGCCGAACTTCGCGTACATCATCGGATACACCAATGCCTCGTGGACCTTGAAGGCGGATCTGGTGTGCGAGTATGTCGTTCGCCTGCTGCGGCATATGGATGCGCACGATTACGCCAAGGCGACGCCGGTGCGGGACCCGTCCGTCGGCACCACCCCGTTCCTCGATTTCGAGCCCGGATATGTGCTGCGCTCCGTGGATATCCTGCCCAAGCAAGGCGACCGCACGCCATGGCGGTTGCGCATGAACTACCTGCGTGATCTGCCGAAACTGCGCTACGGCGCGGTGACCGACTCGGCGATGGTGTTCGAACCGGCGGGGGAGACCAGCGCTTCGGCGAGCAGCCGCCAGTAGGGCATGGCCGTGCTGCCGGGGCGGGTGCCCAGGACCTGGATGCCGACGTGATCCGCGCCCGCCTCGACATGCTCGTTCAGCTTGGCCACGATGTGGTCGAGGTCGCCCCAGAACGCGAGGTCATCGACGAAACGGTCACTGCCGCCATCGGCGAGATCGGCTTCGGTGTAGCCGAGGCGGCGGAACTTGGCCAAGTTGTACGGGCTCTGCAGGTATCCGGCCAGATGCGTGCGCGCGATCTCGCGGGCCTTGTCCGGATCGGTTTCGAAGACCACCGCGTGCTCGACGCCGAGAAACGCGCCGGGGCCGAGGATTTCGCGCGCCTGCGCGGTGTGCGCGACATTCACGTGATAGGTGTGCGCGCCGGCCGAGCGATCCCGGGCCAGCTCCAGCATCTTCGGACCGTAGGCGGCGAGGATGCGGCGGATCGGCTGCGGCGGCAGGGTGCTTTCCTGCCCGAGTTCATCCAGTTCGTCGAGGTAGTCGTGCATTGCGGTGAGCGGGCTGACATCCGGGCGTTTGCCGCCGTAGCCCAGGCCGAGCACGTGCCGGTCCGAGTAGGCGTCGGCCAGTAGTGTCGCCGCGCCGAAGGTGCGCCGTGCCTCGCGTGAGGCGATCTGGGCGATGCCATTGACGATGTGTATCCGCTCGGTGGCCGCGAGCAGCAGCCCCGCGTGCGTGAAGGCTTCGCGCACAACGGTTTCGGGGATCCACAGCGCCTGCCATCCGAGTTCCTCGAGTTCCTGCGCGGATTCCCGGATGAGTGCCGCGGGCTGTTGCTCGAAGTCGAAGGTCCAGACGCCGAACTTGCCCAGATCCATGCCGTCGATGCCGCTCATTGGTCTCCTTCGAACGTGTGGTACCGATAAATCGAAGTATCGCAGATTCTCGATATGAATGCCAGGAGAGTGGAAGAAGCGTGGTGGGAGAGCTTTTCGAGCTGACTACCGGGCTACGGTCTTGCCCAGGTGGTCGAGATCCGCTGCGATTCGCACGCCCGGCCTCCGATCACCGGCTCGTGCGGAACCCCGGAGTCGACCCTGACAGGGCATGTGCCGACACTCAATTCGAGCTGTTCCGACTCCGGTAGGCCGCGACGCTGGCCCGGTGCGTGCAGGTCCGGGTGCAGTACTGCTTCGAGCCGTTGCGTGAGAGGTCCACGAAAGTGGCCCGGCAGGTCGGCCCGGCACATACGCCGAGACGAGTCGGACCGAGCGTGGCGATCACGGAGGCCAGTGCGCTGAGCGTGGTCGCTGCCAGGTGTGCCGAGCAGCGGTCGCTGTCGGAGGTGACCTCGGTCCACCAGCGGTCGTGATCGTGGCGCAGCGCCGGGGTGGCGCGGCTGCGACGCAGGCCGTCATTGATCAGGGCCGCGGCCCCGGCCGCGTCGGTGCTCGCTCGTTCGAGCACACCACGAACCGTCTCGCGCACTGCGCGGACCTCCGCCAGGTCGGCGCGGGTGAGGCGCTGCCGCACACCGGCCAGGGAGTGGTCATCGAGGAAGTCTCGCAGCTGCTCCACGGTCTCGAGCGTGTCCTGTCCCTTGATCGGCATCAAGGTGTTGGCAAGATCCACGGCCGTCTGGACCGCCGACTCGGTGTTACACGCATCAAGCATTTGACGTGTCTCCTCCTCGTACATAGCGTGACACCCATAGTAACTTTTGCATGTCACATGCGTATTGACGGTCGACCTGCCTCTGATCTGATAACGCCTTGACCGGTAAGGAGTCTCGCCATGTCTGCCGAGCCATTCGAGGTCAGCATCACCGAAGGCGAGATCGCGGACCTGCGGGAGCGATTGCGACGGACGCGGTGGCCCGAGCCCGAGCCGGTGGACGACTGGTCACAGGGTCTGCCGCTGGCGTATGCGCAGGAGCTTTGCCGCAGCTGGGCCGAGGACTACGACTTCGGGTTCGCCGAGCGGCTGAACGTTTTCCCGCAGTACCGCGACATCATCGACGGGCTGGGCATCCACTTCCTGCACGTTCGCTCACCGGAGCCGGACGCGTTCCCTCTGGTGCTCACGCACGGGTGGCCGGGTTCGGTGCTCGAATTCCTGGAGATCCTTGGCCCACTGAGCGATCCGGGCGCGCACGGCGGTGACCCAGCGGACGCATTCCATGTGGTCGCGCCGTCGTTGCCCGGGTACGGCTGGAGTGACAAGCCCTCGACGGCCGGGTGGGGCATCGAACACATCGCGCGCGCGTGGGACACGTTGATGGTCTCGCTCGGTTACCAGCGGTACGGCGCACAGGGCGGTGACTGGGGTTCGGCGGTCTCCGGCGCGCTGGGCGAGGTGGCGCCCGAGCGGGTCGCCGGCGTGCACCTGAACCTGGGATCCGTGGCGGCGGGCACGTTCGACGACCCGACGCCCGCGGAACTGGCGAACCTCAACGCGGAGAAGCAGTTCCAGCGCACCGGCCGGGGATACTCGGCGATCCAGGCGACCCGGCCGCAGACGCTCGGCTACGGCCTCACCGATTCCCCGGCGGGCCAGGCCGCCTGGATTGCCGAGAAGTTCTGGGCCTGGACGGACAACAACGGCCATCCCGAGGACGCGGTGTCGCGGCAGCAGATCCTCGATGAGATCTCGGTCTACTGGTTCACTGCGTCGGCCACGTCGTCGGCGCGCCTGTACTGGGAGAGCTTCGCCAACTTCCGGGCCAAGGTGACCGCGCCGTGCGGGCTGTCGGTCTACCCGCGCGACATAACCCGTCCGTCGCGGCGGGAGGCCGAGCGGCGCTTCACCGACCTGCGTTGGTTCGAGGAACTGCCGCATGGTGGCCACTTCGCCGCGCTGGAACAGCCGAAGTCGCTGGTCGAGCAGGTGCGCGGGTTCTTCCGTCTTTTCCGCTGATCCCTCATGCTCGGCGGCGGAACGAGTCCGTATTGGCGAGTACGGCATGCGCCCAGGGCAGCTCGATTTCGGTAGGTTCCGCTCCCGGCCGCGGTCGTTTCACGGCCCGGTCAGAAGCCACATGCCAGGCCATGTGCAGCGTGTCCTCGCGCAGCAGCCCGGTGAACGAGGCGATCGCCGCGGGGGCCTGGGCGGTGCTGAACGCGAAATGCAGCGCGTTCCCCTTGCTCAACCCGATGATCGGCACGGTCGCACCGGCGAAGGAACTGTCACCGAGCGCGGTGGTGAACGTCCCTTCGATGCGGCCGTCGCTGTCGTCGGTGATGTGCAGGTGCGACCCGTATTCGTTGATCCAGGTCCCGGTCCAAGTGTCGGTTGTGTTGTTCATACTTTCAGCGTCGTCGAGCGAGGCCGCCGATCGTGAGTGGCATATTTGCCTCTATTTGTGGTTATCATGCCAAATGCTTCGTGTCGTCGCGCTGGTGGCCGAGCCGCAGGCATCCTTCGAACTCGCCTGCGTCGCAGATATTTTCGGCATCGAACGAGATGGTGTCCCGCCCTGGGCCGACTTCCGAGTCGCCGCCGAACACCCGGGCCAGATCCGAACCAAGGCCGGCTACCAGATCCTCGTAGAGCACGGCCTGAACGCACTGACCGACGCCGACGTCGTATTCCTCACCGGTTGGCCGAAACCCGATGAGCCCCCATCCAACTCACTCCTCGAGGCCCTCCGGCGAGCGCACGCCGACGGCGCCACCCTCGCCGGCTTGTGCTCAGGGACCTACCTACTCGCGGCTTCGGGCCTACTGGACGGCCGAACCGCCACCACCCACTGGTCCCAAACCGAAGACCTCTCCCACCGTCACCCCTCCATCGAGGTAACCCCCGACGTCCTCTTCATAGATCACGGCGACGTAGCCACCAGCGGCGGCTCCGGCGCAGCCGCCGACCTGGCCCTCCACCTGGTCCGCCGCCACTCCGGCCCCACCCTCGCCGACACTCTCGCCCGCCACATGGTCCTCCCCCCACACCGAGTGGGCGGCCAACGCCAATACGCCATCCCACCCCACCGAGGCCACCCCCCGGAATCCATGTCCCCCCTACTGGATTGGTGCAAATCCCACCTCTCCGAAGACCTGACCCTCCAGGCCCTCGCAAAACGATCCGACCTCTCCCCCCGAACCCTGCACCGCCGCTTCGAATCCCAACTAGGCGTAACCCCCGCAGCCTGGGTCCAATCCCAACGCCTCACCCACGCCGCCACCCTCCTCCAAACCACCACCCTCCCCATCTCATCCATAGCGGCAGCCGTAGGCCTCCCCGACCCCACCAACTTCCGCAAACAATTCCGCGCCGCCACCGGCGTAAACCCCCACCACTACCGAGAAACCTTCACCCCACCCCCAACCCCCTGACAGGTCAGGGCCATTCGCCGTGTGAGGAGAGGGCTCGGCTGCCAGCGGCGCCGACTACAGCTTGCGGATTCTGACAGCGGTGCCGTAAGCGCAGATTTCCTGGCCACTGTCACCGAAGTCGTTGGCATCGAAGCGCATCGCAAGAATCGCCTGCGCCCCCTTCTCCTGGGCAAGCTCGATCATCCGCTCCTGAGCCTCCACCCGGCTGTCGTACAGCATCTTCGTCATCCCCTTGAGCTCTCCGCCGAACATCGACTTGAGCCCCGCCCCGATCTGCGACCCGAGATGCCGGCTCCGCACCGTCAACCCGAAAACATCCCCGAGCACCTCAACCACCTCATACCCGGGCAGATCGTTCATAGTGCTGACGATCATCGCGTCCGTACGCGAACCCGCGGCCGCACCGAACTCATTGATGCTCACAACATGTCCTCTCGTCCGATTCTCTACCCCTCCGATCCTCTGCATTCGCCCTTTCCTCGGCATCGCCCTGAAGTCCCGACTCCCGTCATCCTCAGGTCGCGGGTCGAATGGCGGGAGTATGACCAGCGAGGTAGATGAACCCCGGGTACCCCCTCTGGGTTATGTGGACCGTACTTCGAGGGCTGTATTGATCAGTTCCTGGGCCAACTCGCCTTTGGCCGCTTGTCGGACCAAGATTTGAAATGCTCGGTCGTAGAGCGCTACTTCGCGGGGTTGGGTGATCGTGAGTTCGGCGCTGACGGTTTCTACGTGGACCTGTCGAACGTCGTACATCAGGAAGTTGGTCACTGGTACCCGGAACCTTGCGGTCCTCGGGATCACCCCTATCGCGACGCGTGATGAACGGACATGGGCGGCAAGGCGTTCGAGCTGGTGGATCATGATCTCGTTGGATCCGACCGTGGTGTACAGCGCTTGTTCGGCGATCAGGAAGTGGAAGCGCCGGGTTCCTTTCCGGAAGACCTGCTGACGTTCCATACGCGCTTCGATGGTAGCGGGCAGGTCATCGGGGCCGCCGATGAACTGGATGCACTCTCTGAGAACTTCAGTCGCGTAGTCGCGGGTCTGCAACAGCCCTGGGACGAGGTCCGGGTCGTAGCCGCGGATCAGTTTGGAATCGGTCTCGACCTGCGCTGTCTTCTTCTGGGCGTTGTGGGTCTGAATTCGTTTCCACTCCAGCCACGCTGCTTCGACGTTTCGTACGGAGGCGATCAGGTCGGCGACGTGCAGGGGCGCGTTGGTCAGTGCGCACCAGGTGTGGATGTCTTGTTCGGAGGGGGTCTGTTTGCCGTGCTCGTATCGGGACACTTTGGAGTTGTCCCAGCCTGCGAGCCTGGCCAGCTCCAGGCCTGTCAGGCCGGATTGTCTCCGGAGTTCTCGGAGCCGTGCACCGAGGGTTTCTCGTGCTTGCTGGACGCTGCTCACTGCGTGATGCGATATTCCGCGTGCGGTATCGCCAAGGGCCACACGCGGTCTCGGACGGTTCGGCAGTACTCGACGATCTTCGGATCACGAGTGACCGCGAACCCTCCCAGGGTTTCGTCGGGCCTGAAGGTTGTGAACGCTACCGCGTCGTCGTCGAAGAGCCACCAATCATCTGTCGTCAGTTCCGCGGGAGCGATCGCATGGCGGGGGAGCCAGCGAATGTCCTCGCCCGAGTCGATGTTGCTTCCCGTTGTGGCATACAGGAATCGGGTGTAGTCGGTATGGGGTTCGGTCACCACGCGTACTCGTTGAACAAGGCGACCGGACTCGGTGACCTCCCGCATGAGGTCATCCCAGTGCTGCCACTCGGGGTCGTATTCGAACTCGCCGGTTTCGAGGAACTTGGCCAAGGCTTCGGCCTCGTCCTCCACCGCGTAGCTGTCTTGGACTTCCAGATGGAATGCCCGCCGCCGGCAGTTCCTGAACAGCTGTTCCTGCTCCTCACTGGTGAGTAGTCGCATCGTCCGGGCGGATTTCCTTTCCCATCGGTACTTCGATACTGCGTTCCCCGGCCGGCGCGCTGATCGCGTCCAGCGCTGCGGGATCGGTGACATTCCGGGACTTCCCATCCCAGGACCACGTACGTCTCTCGATCCGAGGCGTACAGCGTCGGCGAACCGCCGTTACGAGTGTCTACTCCGAGGAAGCGCAGAAGCATGATGGATACCTGACGGTCAGAGTTTTGATAATTCACCTACGAGGGTGATCCTTATCCGCAGGTCAGGTCAATGGTTTGCAGTTAATCCCTGCAAAGAACAGCAAACTACTGGTCAGAGCCCTCTACCTGTCCCTAGCGTCAATGTCGGGCGTTCGGGGCCGGCGCAGGTCACCGCTCCCGAGCGGCTCTACCGACGACGACAGGGGCGGATATGACCGACACTCCGCAGGGACCGCCGGCCAAGGCGGTCATCTTCCTCTACAGGCCGCTCGTGGCGACGAAGGCGCGGCTCGACTGGGCGGAGTTCTACGCCAGGCAGCGGGCGACCGAACAGAACCTTCGGATCGGTCACGTCATCGTGGCCGACCACATCGAGGCCGGAATCCAGAAGCTACACAACGCACTCCGGCAGATGGACGCGGCCGTAGTGATCACTCCGAACCTTGATCACGTCGGAGGTTCACCGGTCGTGGTGACCAAGTTCGCGGAGCTGCTGACGGTGAAACCCGCCGGCCGATTCCGCTGGGCCGCCGGCGAAGACGCTGCCCGCCAGACCAGATTGACTCTTGCCCTTCAGCCATTCCGATATTCCGGTATCCCAGATGGCGGCGATGCTTAGCTCTCGCGGTGGAGGGGGTTACGGTTGTTCGAGTGAGGATCGGTTTGCTCGCGACGCCGTTCGGTGAAGGCTTCATGCATCTGGATGGACGTGACATGCTTGCTGAAAAGCTTGGGGTACCAGGCTTTTCGTTCGAAGAGATGGTGCGTGCGTGCGGGACCAAGCGGACGCCGCTGGGGCGTGAAGTCGACGAGTATCTGGTAAGCGGGCCCGCGGCCCGAACGCCCATCCCACTGGCTGGTCGCGTCGTGGCCGATCGATTGGCTGAGCCCGACGTCGCGGACGGCTTCGTCTTGTCCGGCTACCCCTACACGGCCGAGTGCGCCCGCGACCTGGACGCTGCCCTGAGCAGGTTGGGCACTCGCCTCGACCGAGTGCTGCGCTTCGTGGTGCCCGTGGAGGTGATCCTGCAGCAGTGGCCCGTGTCGGTCATGTCCGGCGCGGAAGTCCGCAGCGAATATCGCCATCAGCAACATAACGCCGACTCGGTATTCGAGCACTACGGCGATCGAGCCACCGAGATCGATGCCGTCGGCGACGAAGACCTGATCCGCGTCCGTGCACTGACCGCACTCGACCTGAGGTGAAGAGGTACTTGCGGTACAAGGGGCTTGGGTCCCAGCTCCATGAAAGTCACTGAACCGACTCGCCGGGAGGTTCACCGCCATTCGCCTACCGCTCCGACCGGCGCGGAATCCACGCGATCCTCGCACGGTAGATACGCGCTGACCGAAGTTCAGGGGTGTTAACGCTGGGGCGTTTGCGCGGGGATACCGGGGGTGAGGGACACATACGACGGGGTGGGCGATGAGACTGATCGATATTGTGCACAAGGCTGTTCGGGCGTCGGTGCTGTGCAGTGTCGGATTGATGTGCGTGTGTTGTTCAGCCGATCATGATGGCCCGAGTGTCCTGGTGTCGTCGACGACAGCGCCGGCCAGCGCGCGCAGCATGCCGTCGACGACGGTGCAGCCGACGAGTTCCGTGCCGGTCACGACATCGGAGAATCCGGTTCGCAGTACGTTGCCGGGGCGGTTGGCCGGTCTGCTCGACTGCGGCGACGTGAAGTCCAATTATGAAGGGCCGGACCCTGATCCGGGATTGCACTGTGTGCTACGCGCTGAAGATCACACGGGCCTGCTTTTCGAGGTGTTGGGTTCGCCGGCGATAACGATCAACGTTTACGACACGCAAGGGCGGTTTCGGCAGACGTTGCGCCAGCAAGTCGACCGGCCCGGGTACGAAATGCCCTTTCTGTCGGACCTTGATGGGACCGGACGTCAGGAATTACTAGTGGTGACCACTTCGGGCGGCACCGGTGGCGAAGATGTCGCAGTGTGGCACGCCATCGGAGATTCCGACCGATTCTCCTTCGCAGGAACGATGTTCGGGTTTCCGCAAGGGGTGCAGCAGACCGTCGACGGGTTCATTGCCATCTACACGCACGGCGGCGCGGGCAGCGGTGTGGTGACTCTGTATCGATTCGTCGACGACAAGTTGGTGACGTTGGCAGTGCTCGACGTCGAGGCATCCGCTGATCCGTACCATCCGCAATGGCAGACCAACGGTTCGGCGAAGTGCGCACTGGACCGCACCAGCGGCCGCACCGACGTGACGGATGGTCGGGCGATGGCCGACCGAAATGCGGCCTTGGTTGCGGCGGGGATCGATCCAGCGACAGCCGAGGAACATTTCTGCTCCGAACCTTGGGTAGGCGACCTGTACCGATAACAAGGCGCCCGACTTCGTACGGTGCCGGGTCAGGGCTGTAAGCGGAAGCTGAGTTGGGTGCCTAGTTCGTGGAAGCCGAGGGTGGTTGCGACTCGCCTGGATTCTGGTGTGCGGGCTCGCCATTGGGGAATCAGGCCGGAGGTCAGGGCGTGTTGGGCGGCGGCGGATGCGGTGGTGCGGGCTAGGCCGTGGCCGCGCTGATCGGGGGCGGTGAAGACTGAGATGTGGGCGGTGTGGTTCGGCCATAGTTGGTGTCCGGCGGCGGAGACGAGTGATCCGGCTGAGCGCAGACTGAAGGCGGGCGAGGTGATTTCGTCCAATCCGCTCTCGTCTCTGTCGGCCTCTGGCGACGATTCCAGGAGTTCATTCAGTGCGGGATCTCCGGCGGGAAATTGCTCGATTGTGCTCGCGCCCAGTGGCGCAGGTTGGAAGAGCTTGTCGCTGGTGTAGGCCAGCGCTGCGGGGCCCCGTACCTCTGCGATATCCAGGACGGTGCCGAGACGCTCTGGGATGACGATTTCCGGGGTTGATATCTGTGCGGTGGCGGTTCGGATCTTCTCTGCCGCAGCGGGATCGGGTGCGGTGATGATTGCCGAATCTTGCAAGACCACGGCACCGGCCCATCCTGGCGGGCACATCAACGACTCTGGTGACACCACCACTTCGAGATGACCAGTGGCGAAGGAGACGGGGACTGCCGCGAGCCCTTCCCACAACGCCCGGGCGTGAACCAGTACTGCCTCTGCCGACATTGGTTCAGAGGGACTGGCTGAGGGTGGTGACGAGTTGGGAGATTCGGGGTTCGTCGCGTTTGTAGTGGGTCCACTTGCCGATTCGGGTGGAGCGGACGAGGCCGGCGCGTTCGAGTTCGGCCATGTAGGCGGAGACGGTGGATTGGGCGAGGCCTACTTTGGCTTGGATGTGGCTGACGCAGACGCCGTGTTCGTGGGGGTCGATGGTGGCGCCGGTGAGGTCGAAGTGGCGCTCGGGGTCGCGGAGCCAGGAGAGGAGTTGTAGCCGAACCGGATTGGCGAGCGCGCGGAGCGCTCGCACCATCTCGGGATCCGGTTCCTCACTCGGGGTCATCGCCCCAGCTTACCGACGAATCGGGGTTCGTCGATACGAGGTCTAGCTCTCCAGGAGCTCGAGCTTCGGTTCCTGATCGGCGGACAGCAGGAAGAAGCCGAGGAAGACGACGTCTTCGTCGAGGGCGTCGAATTGCGCGATGCGGGCGCCCTCGGGTTCGAAGAACACGTCGCCGGGTCGCAGCACGACCTCCGGCTCGCCCTCGACGCGGTAGGCCACCGAGCCCGAGACGATATTGCCCACCACGGGACCGTTGTGCACGTGCAGGCCGGCGGCGGTGCCCGCGGCCATCGAGATGCGGCGCGCCTGGATGCGGTCGGTCGGCTTGCCGGGAGTCACGTCCACGTCGAGCACGACGGTGCGGGTGACGGTGGCGGGTAGCTGTTGTTCGGAAGTTTCGGACATGATCGCCATCGTAGAGGCCGAATTACGAAGCGCCCGAATCGAATATACCGTCGATGGTGAGTGCGTATTCGACATCCGCGCGCCGGCCCAGCATGGCCAGCACGCCGCGGATCATCGTGACACGTGCTGCCGCAATGGTTTCCGGATCGGGTTCGGCGTGCGGGGCCGCGGCCGAGATGCGGAAGACGACGTACTCGCAGATCTGCAGTGACGTATCCAGATCCAGGTCGGTGGGCGCGGGCCGGCCGAGTTCGGCGAACTTGACGCGGATCAGCGCCCGGATATCTTCCAGGGCTTGTTCGCGATAGGTGGACACGGGCGAGCCCGGATCGTGCAGTTCCGCGAAGAGCGGGGCCAGCATCGGCCCGTGCCCGCTGGCCCAATACAGGTAGGCGTCGATCATGTTGATGCCGAGCTGCACCGGTTCCTGGGTCCGTTCCAGCGCCGAGCGGATGCCGCCGACCAGGTCCTCGTTGGAGACCTCGAGCACCGCGTGCAGGGGTTCCACCGCATTGGCGAAGTAGCGGTAGAAGGTAGGCCGGGCCAGTCCGGCCTGCTCGATGATGCGGGCCACGTTCAGCCCGCGGGATCCGTGCGCGGCGAACACCTCGGCGGTGGCCAGGACTATGCGGGCGCGCACCTGGTCGGCCTGTTTTTCGGTCTGCGGTGGCCGGCCGCGACGGCTTGACATGAGGTGCGTCACGCCTATTAATCTAACACTGGTGTTCACGTAACACTGGTGTTCAATAAATAGAGGGCTCGAACTCGGGCCGGACTCTCGAGAGGGCGACCAATGACGACAGCCCCGCAGCTCGCCGCGGCCGACGCACTACCATTCGACCTGGTACAGCGCCTGCTGAGCCACGCCCGCGCGGGCGGAGCGCCCTCGGTCGAGGTGTTCGCACCCGCCACCGGACGCAAGATCGCCGACCTGCCGCAGTCCTCGGTCGCCGATATCGCGGCGGCCTTCGCCACCGCACGCACCGCGCAGCAGGAATGGGCCCGGGTCCCGGTCGAGGAGCGTGCCGCCCTGCTGCGCCGCATCCACGATCTGGTGCTCGCCGAACAGGACACCATCCTCGACATCGTGCAGATCGAGACCGGCAAGTCCCGCGTGCACGCCTTCGACGAGGTCTCCGACGTCGCGGTCAACACCCGCTTCTACGCCGCCGAGGGCAAACGCATTCTGGCGCACCGCAAGCCGCGCGGCGTCATGCCCGTGCTCACCCAGGTCGAGGTGCGCAATCGCCCCAAGGGCGTGGTCGCGGTCATCTCGCCGTGGAACTACCCGCTCGCGCTGGGCGCCTCCGATGCGCTGCCCGCGCTGCTCGCCGGCAATGCCGTCATCGGGCGCCCGGACAACCAGACCGCGCTGACCCTGCTGTGGGCCATCGATATCGCCGAACGCGCGGGACTGCCGAAGGGCTTGTGGCAGGCCGTACTAGGACGCGGTGCGGTCGTCGGCGCCGAGGTCATCGCGCGCGCCGACTACGTCGACTACACCGGATCCAGCGCCACCGGCCGCACCATCGCGCAGCAGGCGGGGGAGCGGCTCATCGGCTACTCGCTCGAATTGGGCGGTAAGAACCCGCTGCTCGTGCTCGCCGACGCCGATGTCTCCGCCGCCGCCAAGATCGCGGTGCGCGCCTGCTTCGCCTCGGCGGGCCAGCTGTGCGAGTCGATCGAGCGAATCTATGTGGACGACAGCGTCTACGACCAGTTCGTCACCGAATTCGTCGAGAACACGAAGAAACTCACCCTCGGCAAGACCCTCGACTTCGGCTACGAGATCGGCTCGCTGACCTTCCCGCGCCAGATCGACACCGTCAGCAAGCACGTCGACGACGCGGTCGCCAAGGGCGCGACCGTGCTCGCCGGCGGCAAGGCGCGACCGGAGCTCGGCCCGTACTTCTACGAGCCCACGATCCTCGCCGACGTCCGCGAGGGCATGACCGTCTTCCGCGAGGAGACCTTCGGCCCGGTCGTCTCCGTCTACCGCGTGCGCGGCGACGAGGAAGCCATCGCCCAGGCCAACGACACCGCCTACGGCTTGAACGCCAGCGTGTGGAGCCGCGACACCGACCGCGGCCGCGAGGTCGCCGCGCGCGTGAACGCCGGCTCGGTGAACGTGAACGAAGGCTTCATCGCCGCCTGGGGTTCGGTGGCCGCACCGTCGGGCGGCCTGGGTATTTCGGGCACCGGTCGCCGGCACGGACCCGAGGGCCTGCTGAAATACATCGACACCCAGACCATCGCGGTGCAGCGCGTACTGCCCATCGCTCCACTGCCGGGCATGTCCGAGCAACTGTGGGCCAAGACCATGACGCTCTACCTGGGCGTCATGAAGACCTTGCGGCAGAAGTGATCCGCACACACACGAGACAGGGGTACAGCGGGAAATGAAGACGGCAGCGGGCAAGAAGGTCCTGGTCACCGGCGCCGCCATGGGTCTGGGCAAAACCTTTGCGCAGCGGGCGGTCAGCGAACAGGCCAGTGATGTGGTGCTGTGGGACATCAACGAGCAGGCGCTGCGCGACACCGCGGCCGAGTTGGCCGCGCAGGGCGTCAGCAAGATCCACCACTATGTGGTCGACGTGTCCGATCGTGACGCCATCGCCGAGGCCGGCGCGGCGGTGCGCGCCGAGGTCGGCGATATCGATGTGCTGGTCAACAATGCGGGCATCGTGCGCGGCAACGGGTACTTCTGGGAGACCGCCAACCGCGCCGACATCGACAAGACGATGGCGATCAATTCCCTTGCGCCCATGTACATCACGCTGGAATTCCTGCCCGCCATGGTGAAGAACGGCCAGGAGTCGCGGGTGATGACCATCGCGTCGTCGGCCGGTCTGGTCGCCAACCCGCGCATGAGCGTGTACGCCGCATCCAAGTGGGCGGCGCTGGGCTGGTCGGATTCGGTGCGGCTCGAGCTCGAGCAGTCCGGCAACGAGCACGTGAAGTTCACCACGGTCTGCCCGACCTACATCAACACCGGAATGTTCGACGGCGCCAAGGGCTTCTGGTTCACCCCGATCCTGGAACAGGACGAGGTCGTCAACACCTCCTGGGAAGAGATGAAGAAGGGGTCGGCGCTGGTCGTCATGCCGTGGACGTCGCGGCTCAACCGCGCCATCTCCGGCCTGCTGCCACTACGCGTACGGGACTTCTACCTGAACACCGTGGGCGTCTACCACTCGATGGACGAGTTCACCGGCCGCAAATAGGCAGCCATCCCCGATCGTCGCAGACGGCCCGTGCGGAAGCACGGGCCGTCTTCATGATTCGTTAACACTTGGTGTGGTGTCATCGGATACTGAGATGACGGGGGCCGGCACCGCATGCCGTTATGCAATACTCGCGCTGCGGGGCGTGCTGCGCCCGAGGGAGGAAGAGAGACTCAATGGGCTTGTTCGACATGATCCGTGGCGAATTCGTCGACATCATCGAATGGCTGGACGATACGCGTACGACGCTGGCGTGGCGATTTCCCCGCTACGACAACGAGATCAAGAACGGCGCCGAGCTGATCGTCCGCGAGGGGCAGCAGGCCGTCTTCGTCTACCGCGGGCAGCTGGCGGACAAGTACGGGCCCGGCCACTACACGCTGACCACCGAGAACATGCCGATCATGTCCACCCTGCAGGGGTGGAAGCACGGCTTCAACTCGCCGTTCCGGTCCGAGGTGTACTTCATCAACACCCGCGCGGTGACGGATATGCGCTGGGGGACACCGCAACCGGTCACCGTCCGCGATCCCGACTTCCGCATGGTGCAGATCCGCGCCAACGGCACCGCCAATGTGCGGGTCACCGATATCGAGGTGTTCCTGCGCCAGATGATCGGCACCAACGGTGAGGTCGACGCCGATGTGCTGAGCGAGATGCTGCGCAACAATGTGGCGCTGTCCTTCTCGGACATGGTGCTGGCCAGCGGGCTGGGCGCCATCGATCTGCAGGGACGGCAGGTCGAACTGTCCGGCAAGCTGCAGGAATTCGTGGGCCAGCGGCTCGCGCCGTTCGGCGTCGGCGTCGAGCAGGTCACCATGACCATCTCGCTGCCGGAGGAGATCCAGCAGGCCATGACCCGCGGTGTCGCGCGCGGTGTGGAGGCCGGCGGGTTCATGAACAATGTGGACCTCAACCGGTATCAGCAGATGCAGGCCGCCGACGCCATGCTCGCCGCCGCGCAGAACCCTGGCGGCGGAATGGGTGCCGCGATGCAGGCCGGGATGGGTGTGGTGCTGGGCGGGCAGATGGCGGGCGCCATGCAGGGCAGCTACGCCCAGCCGCAGCAGCAGGCTCCGGCCCCGCAGGCTCCGCAACCCGTTGCGCCGCCGCTTCCGGGGCAGCAGCCGTTCCACTTCGACAACGGCGGTCAGGCCGCGGGACCGTATCCGGTGGATCAGCTACGCCAGTTCGTCGCGAGTGGGCAGCTGACCCGCGACACCAATGTCTGGACCGAGGGCATGCCCGGATGGGCTCCCGCCTCCACGGTGCCGGCGCTGCAGACCCTCTTCGCCGCCCCGCCCCCGCTGCCGGGTACTCCGCCGCCGCTGCCCCCGCAGTAGCGTCCGCCCTCCGGCACCTCGGCTCGCCTTCGACGCCGTACGACGCGCCGGCCGGGTGGGATCCGACATACCCACCCGGCAGTGCCCCGAATTCCCCAGCAGCACAGGCGCGATCGTCGTATCCGCCGTATCGAGTGAGCCACAGTGAACGACAATCAGCCGCCGCAGCAACCCGGCCCGCCCCCACTCCCGCAAACCCGCGAACCCCAACCGTGGACGCCGCCCGTACCCGGCCAGCCCGTGCCCGGCCAGGTGCCGCCTCCGCTTCCGCAAGGTGTCGGCGCGGGAAGTCCGATGCCGCCACCGCTTCCGCAGGGGACCGTTCCAAGGAGCCCGGTGCCACCGCCGCCCGCGGGAGGGGCTCGTCCGGGAATGCCTGTGCCGCCGCCCATTCCGGGTGCGCCGCAGCAGATGAGGTCTGGACCGTCGGGGCCGCCGCCGATGCCGGGTGCGCCGCAGCAGATGGGTCTGGGACCGTCAGGCCCGCCGCCGATGCCCACCATGCCGCGGCCCGCGGGTCCGCCGCCGCTGCCGGGTGGGATGCCGCAGCAGCCAGGTGGGATGACTGTGCAGCCGGTGTTTGTGATGCCGGTGCCCGAGGTGGAACAGCCTCCTGTGGGTCATGCTGCGCCGCAACAGGTTCCGCATGCGCCTGATCGGGCCATGTTGCACAAGACGGAGCTGACTCGAACCTATCCGTGTAGCGCGTGTGGTGCGCAGTTGATGTTCGATCCGGTGGGGCAGGATTTGCTGTGCCCGAGTTGCGGGAATCGGTCGCCGATCCAGGCTGCCGATACGCCCGTGCAGGCCCGGGAATTGGCGCCCGCCATTGCGGATCTGCGGGCGCGGCAGTCGCAGGCGGCCGGCCCGCAGGTGACGGGGGAGTGGGAGGTGAAGTGCCAGAACTGTGGTGGGACCACGGGATTCAACGGCAGCCTCACCGCCACGCGCTGCCCGTACTGCGCGACGCCGATTCAGCGCGACGATGTGCACAATGCGCCGGCTCGGCTGCCGGTGGACGGCGTGGTGCCGTTCCATATCGGCGAGAAGCAGGCGCACGACCTCGTCGAGAAGTGGGTGTCGGGCCGCTGGTTCGCGCCGTCGAATTTCCGGAAATACCGGAAGATCGGGGCGTTTTCGAGCCTGTACACCGCGTATTTCACCTACGACGCGGATACCGAATCCTGGTACACCGGTGAGCGCGGCGACAACTACGAGGTGCGGGTCGGCACGGATTCGGACGGGGATCCGATCTATGAGACCCGGACTCGCTGGTATCCGGTGCAGGGTCAGGTGGGCAACGAGTTCGCCGATCTGCCGGTGCTGGCCAATGACAATCTGAGCCGCAATCGTATTCGCGCACTGGAGCCGTGGCCGGTGGAGCAGGCGCGGACCTACTCACCGGAGTTCGTGGCCGGGCACCTGTGCCGCACCTACGACCACGATGCCGAGGAGACTCTGCCCGAGGCGCAGCAGCGCATGGAGCAGGCCATCGAGTCGACGGTGCGTCACGATATCGGCGGTGATCACCAGCGCATCCACCAGTTGCAGACCGCGTGGAACTGGCTGGCGTACAAGCATCTGCTGCTGCCGATCTGGCTGCTCACGGTCGTCTACATGGACAAGACCTATCAGGTGTACATCAACGGCCTGACCGGTCAGGTGTCGGGTGATCGGCCGTGGAGCAAGGTCAAGATCATCTCCACGATCCTGGCCGTGATCGCGGTGATCCTGGTCATCGTGCTGGTGTACTCGCATATGCATCACGGGTCGGGTCCCGCGCCGGGTAACCATGTGACGCCCACGCCCAAGCATCACAACTGACCGATGAGAGAGGTGTGTTCGCAATGGTGTTGACGCTGGTCCTCCTACTGCTGATCGTCATTGCCGCGGTGGTGGCCGCGGTCATGGTGGTGTCGTCGAAGCAGAAGCAGTCGGTCTCGGCCGCCAACGAGGTGGTGCCGGGCACGCCCACGCGTGCTCCCGCCTCCTGGGCGGGTTCGCACGATCCCGAACCCCGCCTGCACCGCCGCCTGCGCGATGCCATGACTACCCTGCGCACCGCCAATGCCCTCGACGACGGCACCACCATCGTCCTGCGCGCCGAACTCGAACAGGCCGCCCTGGCCTGGGACGACCGCCTGGTGGCCATCGCCGCCCTGCCCGCACCCCACCGCGAACGGCAGCGCGAGGCCGCCGCCCAGGCGGTGCAATCCATCGAAGACGGCGTGGCGCAATACGTTTCGGCCTCCACCACGAGCGCCACCGCCGAACTGCAAGCGGGCCTCTCCAGCGTCCGCACCCAGCTCGACATCCAGGCTCAGATACGCAAGTCCCTGGAAGCGAACTAGCCGCCCCGATTCATCGCGAATTTCGTTTTCACCCACCGATCTCACGAAATTCGCGATGAGCGGCCTACGATTCGAATAGGTAGGCGTCAGCGCTGTGACCAGCGCCGACGTATTCGATTCAGTGGGTACGAGAGGGGATTACCGGCATGTCGGAAGAGTCGAACGCACAGCAGACCAACGGCCATCGCGGCATAGATCGTCGATTCGTACTGGGCGCGGGCGCGGTAGCGGCGGCCGCGGTAGGCGGCGGCCTCGTCGGCGCCGCCGCAGCGGCTCCACCCGCCGCCACCCCATCAGGCACCCAGGGCGAACTCGACACCAACCTCAACCAGGCGTCACACCTCTTCAAACTCACTGCCGCCGACCGCGACAACTACGACGGCGGCTACCTCCAGGGCGCCAACGAGGACACCTTCCCCATCCTGCGCGGCCAGCAAGGCTCGGTCTACTTCGTCCACCTCGAAGTAGGTGGCCTCCGCGAACCCCACTGGCACCCCTCCGCCTGGGAACTCAACTACATAATCTCCGGCAAGGCCCGCTGGACCATCCTCGGCACCCACCCCGAAGGCGGCTACCGCAACAATGTCTTCGAAGCCGGCCAAGGCGACCTCGTCTTCGCCCCCCAAGGCCACTTCCACTACTTCGAAAACGCCAGCCCCGACGTCCCTCTCGAAGTCCTCGTCATCTTCAACACCAGCGCCAAGGAACCCAACGACGACATCGGAATAGTCGGCTCGCTGAATGCCTTGCCCCGCAACGTCCTTGCCGCGGCCTTCGGTGTCCCCGAGTCGGCCTTCGCAAATGTGCCCACCGAGATCAAACCGGTGGTGATCACCCGGCATCGCTAATCCTGTGCGTTGACAGGGTCCATGGCCGCCTCTAGTGTCACAACTGGTTATAACCAGTGGGCTGCTCGACTGGACACGGTCGTAGAGGTGGGTCATGCCGGACATACTGCTGACCAACGACGATGGATATTCGTCGATCGGCTTCTATCCACTGCTGCGTGCATTACTCCGGCGATACACGGTTTGCGCGATCGCGCCCAGTACTCAGAAGAGTTGGGTCGGCAAGTCTCTGACGGCACACGCGCACCTCGAGATCGAGAACGTAGAGGTAGAAGGCGTTCCGATGCTGGCCGTAACCGGAACGCCGGCAGATTGCGTTCAGGTCGGCCTGTATCACGTCCTGGATGGGAAGCCGAAGATCGCGGTCTCGGGAATCAATATCGGCGAGAACGTAGGCCACGGCTTGATCCTCAGCTCGGGGACCGTGGGAGCGGCGATGGAGGCGGCGATCGACGGCATCAGATCCGTCGCCTTCTCGCTCTACATCCCGCCCGAACGCGAGAACGAGATCGACTTCTTCGACCGGGAGAACTTCCACATCTACCGGCACGCGGCCGCGATCGCCTGCAAGATCATCGACATCCTGCTGCGTTCGGAAGCCGTTGCGGGCTTTGACTTGCTGTCTGTCAACATCCCGTTCGAAGCTCGTACGGACACCGAATTCGAGATAACGGTGCCGTTCAAGAACGCCTACGGCCAGGTGTTTCACAAGAGCGGGACCACATATCGGATGAGGAGTCCGCTCGTCAGCTTCGAGAACGCTTCCGCCGGAACGGATCTCCACGCCCTCGCGCAGGGCAGAGTCTCCGTCAGCCCGCTTAGCCTGGACTTGGTGGTCCCGCAACCGGCCATGAAGGTCCTCGACGAACAACTGAGGGAGCACTGGTAATTCGCCTGCATGAAGCGACGAAAGGACATGAGGTGCCTCAGTATCGAGTGCAATCCACGACGTCGGCTCCGGTCGAAAGGGTGTGGGGGCTGTTGATCGATGGGCGGAGTTGGCCGCGGTGGGCTTCGGGGTTGGATGAGCTTGTGGAGGGGCGGTCCAGTGGGCTCGATCCCCTCGGGCGGGATGGGGTGGGGGCGGTGCGGGCGTTTCGGAGTGGGCGGTCGGTTACGGGGGAGCGGTTGACGGGAGTTGTTGAGGGGCGGTCGATTTCGTATGAGGATGCGTTCAATTTTGCTTTGAAGGACTATCGGGCTGTTGTTGAGTTGGAGGTGACTACCAGCGGGGGTACTGCTATTCGGTGGAGTGGGACTTATGGGATGCGGGCCGGTGTCGGGTGGCTGATGCCGTTCGTTCTTCCGAAGGTCATGCAGCGGATGGCTGATGATCTTGCGGATTATGCGGCCCGGTTGGGGGGATGACGAGGGAGATCCCCGGCTGCGGGAGGCGGCCGGGGATCTCGGGGGATGGGCTAGTGGTTGTAGGTGTAGCCGTTGTTGTTGGAGCTGGAAGAGCCTGAGGCGGAACCGGATCCGCCCAGGAGGCGGCTGAGGGCGTCGAGGGAGTTGGAGGAGCCGGTCAGGATCTGGCTGAGGTTGCCTGCGGTGTCGGCGGAGCCGGTGGTGAGGCCTACCGGGGTGGCCGTGGCGGCGGATGCGGGTGTGGCGGTGAGGGTTACGGCTGCGAGGGGGGCGGCCGCGAGGGTGGCGAGGGCGAGGGACTTGGCCAGGAAGGTGCGGGCGGGGTGCTGTGGTTTCATGGTTGTGTCTTTCGCTGGTGGGTTTTCACCGTGGGAGAAACCGGAGGCCGGCCCGATCCGCGTGGAGGTGGGCAGGGCCGGCGTCCGGGTCAGTTCTGGTCGGCGGGGATTTCGAGGGGTTCGGCTTCGCTGATGGAGCCGTTGCCGGAACCGGTGCCGGGGAGGTCGAGGCCGAAGGAACCGGTGCTCGGAGCGGTGCCACCGCCGCCGGCGATCGGCTTGCCGTCGAAGTCGGGGCTGGGCTTGACGCCGAGCAGTGCCACCGCGGTCGGGGTGATGTCGACGAGGGAGTTCGTCGAGTTGGTGACGCCGGCCTTGAAGGCGGGCCCGCGGGCGATGAGGAAATTGGCTGTCTCGTCGGCGGATTGACCGCCGTGGCCGCCGCCGGGCTTGTGGCCGTGGTCGCAGGTGACCAGGATGTTCCACTTCTCGTTGGGGTGGGACTTGGCGCGGGCGTCGACCGCGGCGACGATCTTGCCTACCTCGGCGTCGACTCGCTTGACCGCTTCGAGGTATTCGGGGGAGGCGCCGCCGTGGCCGTGGCCGGCCTCGTCGACCTGGTCGAGGTGGGTGAAGAGGAAATCGGGGGCGTCGTTGGCGATGGCCGCGGCGCTGGTGTCGGCGGTGACCGAATCGATCTTGGCCTCGGTGGGATCGTCGGGCTGGTCGGGGGTTCCGATGTTCACGTCGGCGTGCGGATCACCCGAACCGGCCATGATGCCGATGGTGTGCCAGGTGGCGATGGATTCGGTCTTCAGGTTGGGGTTGGCCTTCTCCAGCTGGGTGAAGACGGTCGGGTATTTGGCGAAAGGCGCTGCGGTGACGTTGTTGTCGTAGATGCCGTGCTTGGTGTCCCATACGCCGGTCAGGACCGTAGCCCAGGAGGGGCCGGAGATGGTGGTGTGGGGTGCGATGGAGGTTTGCCCGAGAGTGCCCTCGCTTGCGAGTTTCAGTAGATTGGGCGCCTTGGCCTCCTGAACCTTCTTGTACATCGTGCCGTCGAGCCCGATGACGACCACCTTGTTGACGGTGGCGTCGGCGGATGCGGGTGCGGCCGCCGCGACCCCTGCGAGTGCCGGCAGTGCGGCAAAGAGGGTGATAGCCAGGGAGTTCAGGACATTTCTGTTTGGAAGTTCCATGGTCTAGACCGTGCCAAGCGGCCCCGCTTGCGGTCTAGACCTTCGCGGGACTGTTCACCGACGATTCATGCGGTGATCTGCATCCGTTGTGGCTCAATGAGATTGCTGGAACATAACCAAATATGAAACCAGATGGCGGGTTGCCTGTCCGGGACACGATTTACGAGACGTGTCATGCACTTTGGTCGTGAAACTGGGCGAATGCTCGGGATCCTCGTCACGGAAGCGCGTTCTGCTTGTTCGGATCCGGCTTCCGGTGCACTTTTCGACGCGGAGGTCAGGCAGTGTTCACCTGGCTCGTCTTGCACACTTTCTGCGAAGTCGCTGAGCCTACGGTGAGAACGGGCCCAGGGCCGCGAGGGAGTGGATGACGGTGATTCCATCGCCGCCGGTGACGCCGAGCTCAGTGCGATCCAGCCAATAGGCCTGCAGGCCTGCGTCTCTCGCGCCGACACCGTCGACGTCATAGCGGTCGCCGACATAGGCGACCTCTTCCGGCGCGAGGTCGAGCATGGCGCAGCCGGCGTGGAAGATGCTCGGATCCGGCTTGGGCGTGCCGAATTCGCTGGAGCAGAGGATGGCCTCGCCGAAATGGTCGAGCAGGCCCACCGCGCCCAGCTTCATGCGCTGGTGGTTGCGCGAGGAATTGGAGACCACACCCAGGCGCAGGCGAGTGGTCAGCTCGCGCAGGGTGGGCGGGACGTCGGGGAAGACCAGCCATTCGGTGTCGCGCAGCGCGACATAGCGGGCGAACCACGCCACCGGATCGTCGGAGGTCACGCCGATATGCGAGAGGAACCGCCGCGTGCGCGACTGCTGCTGACCGGTGAAGGTGAGCTCGCCCGCGAGATACCGCGGATAGTCCTCCTCTTCGAGGGCCCGCCACAGTGCTACCGCCTCGTCCGGCGCACTGAACCGGTCGAGCAGCCCTTCCGCGGCCAGATGCTTCAGGATGCCGTTGCGGGCCGTGCCCGCGTAGTCGATGAGCGTGTCGTCGACATCGAAGAGGATGCCGCGAATCGTCATGGGCGGGTTCCGATCACGACGGTGGCACCCAGCTCGTCATCCTCGGCGATCCGCGCGATGAGCCCGTGCCGCCGCATGATCTCGGCCGCCGCGCTCGCCTGCTCCTCGCTCTCCTCGACGAGCAGATGCCCGCCCGGCGCCAGCCACTCCGGCGCGACGGCCGCGATACGCCGCAGAATATCCAGCCCGTCCGCACCACCGTCGAGCGCCACCCGCGGCTCGTGATCGCGCGCCTCCGGCGGCATCCGGGCGATTTCGGCCGACGGGACATAAGGCGTGTTCGCAAGCAGAATGTCCACGCGCCCGGCCAAATCCACGGGAATCGCGTCGAACAGATCACCTTCGTACACGGACGCGCCCAGTGCGGCGAGATTCGTGCGAGCGCACGCTACCGCGGCCGGCTCGATATCGGCGGCCGTGAGATTCACGTGGATACCTGCGGCCGCGGCCTCGGTCGCGAACGCCAGACCCAGTGCGCCGCAGCCGCAACAAAGATCGAGTGCCACCAGCGTGCGATCGCCCACGGCAGAGGTGGCGTCTGTCGTAACTTCCGTCGCAGTGTTCGTCGCAGCTAACGTCGTAGCCTTCGTCGCAGTCCGAGTCGTAGCCACATCGGCGGTTGTCAGCGCACCGCGGCCCAGCGCCACCGCTTGCTCCACCAGGAAGCCGGTCCGCTGTCTGGGTACGAATACTCCGGCCGCGACCCCGACGCGCAGCCCGCGAAATTCGGCCCAGCCCAGCAGATGTTCCAGTGGGTAACCGGCAATGCGCTGTACGACAAGCGATTCCAGGTGGGCGGGGTCGGTGGCGGCGCCGAGCAGCAGGGCTGCCTCGTCCTCCGCGAACACGCATCCGGCGGCCCGCAGGCGGGCCACGAGGGTATCGGTGTCGGGAGCGCTCACCGAGCCATTGTGCACACTCGGACATTCGACCGGGTCTACCGGGGTGTGGCCCCGATCGACCGGGAAGGTTCGATCAGCGTTCGGTCGGCAGGCGCAGGGTGCGGGTGGCGTCGAGGTAGATGCCGCGCTGACCGCTGCGGGACGGCGGGGGCAACTGCGAGACCAGCTGTTCGAGTGAGGTGGTCGCACCCACCACCGGCATGCCCGCCACGATGAAATCGCCGACGGCGCGGCGAATGTGGTTGGGCGAGGTGACCACGATGGCGCTGGTCGCGCCGGCGTCACGCAGCATGCCGACGCCGAACAGGGCGTTCTGCACGGTCGAGCCCGCGCGATGGTCGGCCAGAATCCGGCTCGCCGGAATCCCGTGCCCGATCAGCCAGCCCTGCATGGCCGCCGCCTCGGTGATGCCGTTCTGCGGGTTGCCGCCCGTCACCAGAATCGGCGACAGCGGCGAGACGATCGCCTGCAGCCAGGCCGCCTGCAGCCGGTTCACGAGTTCGGGCCGCATGGATCCGTCGGGCAGCAGCCCGTAACCCATGACCGCGATGCCGGTTTGCGGACCCGCAATGGCCGGAATCGGATTCGGCAGCGTGCCCACGGCCGCGCCGATGGCGTGGAAGACATTGCGGGTGCCGTCGGCCAGTCCGGGGTTGACCCCGTTCAGCCGGTTCAGCGCCACCTCGCGGGTGACCAGGTCACCGGTGTAATCGGACCAGATGGCCTGCAGTGACAACGCCTGTGCGTCATCGGGGGATTCGGTGAGCAGCTGCCGCAGATCGGACAGGCCTGCCTGCTCGTTGCCGTCGGTGAAGTTGTCCTGTGCGGAGTTGTAGAGCTGTCCGGGGTCCGCTTGCGCGGCACCGGTTCCGAAGAGGGCCAGAGCGGCGGCGGTGGCCGCCAGGAGGGTGGGAAAACGCCGGGCGATCTGCACTGCTTGGACCTTTCGTCGGGGTCACGCATTGCTTTCTTGCTGGCTATCTACACACTGTGTTGCTGGCTACCTACATGCTTTGCTGGTTGTTGACTCGGTACCGAATGGGGACACGATACGACTGCGCGCCGTGGATGTCGGTGATTTGTCATTGTGATTTTGCGTCGCGATAGGGTGTGATTCCGTGGATACGACTTCGCTCCCCGGCAAGGAACTCGCCGCCGCCATCAATGCCGATACCAAGCAACGCGCCGCCGCGCTCACCGAAGCACGCCGGTCGCCCCGGTTGGCGCTGGTGATCGCCAATGATGATCCGGCCAGCACGTGGTATGTGAAGTCACTCAACCGCGCGGCCGAACGTAATGGAATTGCCTGCGAGAACGTCGATCTGGGTGTCGACGCCACCGCCGAGCAGATCCGCAGCAAGCTTACCGAACTTTCCGGGGACGCCTCGGTGGACGGCATCATGCTGCAAACGCCGCTGCCCAAGGGCGTGAGCCTCGAGGATGTGGGCTCGGCGATCGCCGCGGCCAAGGATGTGGACGGGGTCAGCCCGCTGTCCCTGGGGTTGCTGGCTTCCGGCCTGCCGGGCTTCCCGCCCGCGACCTCGGAGGCCGTGGTGGAACTGGCCAAGTTCCATGCCATTCCGCTGTCGGGCCGCAATGTCACGGTGATCGGCCGCTCGAATGTGGTCGGCAAGCCGCTGGCTCAGCTGTTGCTGGCCGAGAACGCCACGGTGACCGTCGCGCATTCGCGGACGACCGACCTGCCCGCGGTCACCTCGACCGCCGATGTGGTGGTCGCCGCGGTCGGTCGCGCGGGACTCGTTACCGCCGAGCACATCCGCCAGGGCGCGGTGGTCATCGATGTCGGCACGAATGAAGACGAGAACGGCAATCTCGTGGGAGATGTGGATGCCGCCTCGGTCACCGGCAAGGCCTCGGCCCTGACTCCGGTGCCCGGCGGCGTCGGTCAGGTCACCACCGCGCTGCTCCTGCGCCACGTGGTCCAGGCCGCAGAATCAGCACGCTGAGAGCAGTGCGGCAGTTTTCTACCAGTGGGTGGTCACCGGATCGCCGATGCCCACATTGTCGTAGTACCACTCCGCGTCCGCGGGAGCGAGATTGATGCAGCCGTGGCTGACATTGGCGTTGCCCTGCGAGTCCACCGACCAGGGCGCGGAGTGCACGTAGACACCGCCCCAGGTCAGGCGTTCCGCGAATTCGCCTGTGAGGTAATAGCCCTCCGGGTCGTTGAGCGGGATGCCGATGGTGCGCGAGTCGAAAATGACTGTGCGCTCACGGGACAACACCGGGAAGGTGCCGACCGGGGTCTCGCGGCCGGGTTTGCCCATGGACGCGGGCATGGTCCGGACCGGGGCGCCACCGATGAACACCGTGAAGGTGTGCGCGGACATGTCGGCGTCCGCGGTGGTGCCGCCATTGGTTTCGAACCGGATATGGCTACGGCCCGCCGACACCGTGATGGGGGAGGAGACGGGCAGGAAGTGGGTCGGGGTCCAGGTGACCTGCTGGTTGTCCTGCCACGTGAAGGTGCCGGCCAGCGAGGTGTCGGCGCGGACGTCGACGGCGCGTTCGGCACGGGCCCGATCGGTGATCGGGGCGGCGAAACGCATGGTGACCGGGGCTGCGATGCCGACCACCTGGCCTTCGCTCAATGAAAACGATTGCACGGCCGGGAGACCGGGGGTTGCCATGGCCGCGCCTGCGGCCCCGGAACCGAATGCGGCTGCCGCCGCGACAAAACTAGCGACGAACAGGTAGCGAAGCGCTTTCCGCATGTTCCATCCCTTCGAAAGGGTGTGGGCCTGGATTTCTCAGACTATGGCCTGATGATCGTTCCCATCCGGAAATGTGCCCGCTTCGTGACCTATGTCCCGGCGTGGAGCCTTTGCGAAGCCCGTGTCGCCCGGTAGTGGAGCGGAAACGACTGTGCCCCGTTCCGTAACAGAACGGGGCACAGTAATCGGGTACGATCCGGCCCGGTCCGGGCCCGGCGGATTCCCGCAGGTCCTAGGCGGTGGTGATGGCCGAGACGACGTCGGTGTGCAGGGCGTCGGCGCGGGCCATGATCTCCTCGATCTGCTTCAGGACCGGAGCGAACTCCGCGCCCGCGCCCGCATCGAGGGAGGCCACATTGATGGCGATGTTCAGCTGCGAGCTGGCCGCGGCCGAGCGGGCGGCGTCGGCGGCCGCGCCGATATCGGTGACCACGTTCGGATTGCCGATGGGCAGCAATTCGGCTGCGAGAGAGACGATTTCGTCGGCCTCGGCGACCACGGCGGCGGGCACGCGGGCGGCGTTGAGCAGCGATTCGGTGATGGCCTGCTTGCGCGCGGCCAGCTGCTCGTCGGTGTCCTTGGGCAGCTTGTAGGCATTGCCGACAGCGGTGAAGGCGGCGGCATCGGCGTCGGCCAGGGCCAGCGAGCGCTCGCGGGCGGTGTCGGCGGCCTCGATGATCCGGTCGATGACCGGCCGGTTCTCGGCATCCTTGGCGCGGGTGGTGTAGCGCGCGACCATGGCGACCAGCGCGGCGCCCTGCGCGGCATGCAGCGCGGCCACGGCCCCGCCGCCCGGCGCGGGCACCTTGGCGGCCAGCTGATCCAGGTATCCCCGCAGGGTCGAGTCACCGAAGGTGGTGGCCTGCGTGGCGTCCTGAGTCATGAGGGGTGGCCTCCCTTGGGATTGCGGCGAATTCGTGCGATGTCCGCGACTACCGTACCGGCTCGGGCGCGGCGGGCCCGCGCAGGGCGACACCCGGCCGCCGCGAGGTTGTTGACCGGTTGCCGGTAAGGTCCGAATCATGCGTATCGGATTGTCGATCAATTACACCGACGGCTTCAAAGAGGTGGCCGCGGAGGTCGCCGACCTCGAACGAGCGGGCCTCGACATCGTGTTCGTGCCGGAGGCGTATTCGTTCGACGCGGTGAGCGCGCTCGGCTACCTGGCCGCGAAGACCGAACGGGTGCAGCTGGCCTCGGGCATCCTGCAGCTCTACACCCGCACACCCACGCTGACCGCCATGACCGCGGCCGGGCTGGACTATGTCTCCGACGGCCGCTACATCCTCGGCCTGGGCGCTTCGGGCCCGCAGGTGATCGAGGGCTTCCACGGCGTGCCCTACGACGCGCCCATCGGCCGCACCCGCGAGGTGCTGGAGATCTGCCGCAAGGTGTGGAAGCGCGAACGCCTGGAGTACCAGGGCAAGTACTACACCGTGCCGCTGCCCGAGGGTAAGGGCACCGGGCTGGGCAAGCCGCTCAAGCTGATCAATCACCCTGTGCGCGAACGCATCCCCGTGCTGCTCGCCGCGCTCGGCCCCAAGAACGTCGAGCTCGCCGCGGAAATGGCCGAGGGCTGGCAGCCGATCTTCTTCCTGCCCGAGCAGGCCGAGTCCATCTGGGGCGAATCGCTGAAAGCCGGTAAGGCCAAGCGTGATCCGGCCCTCGGCGACCTGGACGTCTTCGCCGGTCCCGCCCTCGCCATCGGCGAGAACGTCGAGCCCCTGCGCGAATTCGTCAAGCCGCACCTGGCCCTCTACATCGGCGGCATGGGCGCCAAGGGCAAGAACTTCTATCACACCCTGGCCACCAAGTACGGCTACGGCGCCGAAGCCGACCGCATCCAGGAGCTCTACCTCGCCGGCAAGAAGGACGAGGCCGCCAAGGTGGTCCCCGACGACCTGGTCCGCGACATCTCCCTCATCGGCACCCCCGGCTTCGTGAAGGAGCGAGTCGCCGCCTTCCGCGAGGCCGGCGTCACCGCCCTCAACGTCGTCCCCCTGGCCGCCACCCCGGCCGACCGCGTCAAGCTGGTCGAACAGCTCCGCGCGATCTGCGACTGACACCCCGGTCCGAACAAGAACGCCCCGACCACCACTGGTGGTCGGGGCGTTTGCGTCTGGTCCTGCCGATCAGCGCTACATCGGGGGCTGTTCAGTTCTGGCGGAGGGCGCTGAGGGCGTCGTCGAGGGTGGGGTGGAGGGCGAAAACCTGGTCGAGGTTGGTCATTTTGAGTTGGCGGCTGGTGGCGGGGCCATCGGCCACCACGGCTATGCGGGTGCCGCCGGCGCGTTTGTGGGCGGCCACGAGGGCCGCCATGCCCGCGGAGGCGAGGAAGCTCACCTCGGACAGGTCGATGACGAGTGCGCCGGGTTTGCCGGCCAGGGTGCTGTCGATGGCGTTCTCCAGCGCGGGCGCTGTCGCGAGGTCGACCTCACCGGCCACGGTCAGCACCGTCGCATCGTCTTGCACGGTGACCGAGGTGGTCATCGCGTCGCCGAAAGGAGCGTCTCCGGAAGTGTTGGTCACGTTAGAACAATCTGCCATGATCCGTCCGTTCGTGTTGCATCGTCTTCCACATTGGCATCGCGGCGGTAGCTGACACAACATGTGAAAAGCCTAGTTACCGCATCATTTCGGTGTTGACAGCGTCCGGATGGCGCTTTTGTGCCGTTGGTGTGTCATACCCTTCCGGCGGAGAAAGATACCGCCGGCAACCGCACCGTCATCCGTACCAGTGTGCCGGGACCGGGCGTGTGATCGATGTCCAATCGATCGGTGAGTGCCCGCATCATGGCTATGCCGCGCCCGCGATCACCCGGATCCGCGGGCAACGGTCTCCATGTACCCGTGTCGGTCACCACGAGAGTGACTGTGTCCAGCCCGGATTCGGCGGTCAGCTCCACCCGCCCCGGGCTGCCGTCCCGATAGGCGTGCTCGATGCTGTTGCTGCACGCCTCGTTCGCGGCCGAGATCAGGTCACCGGCCAGGTCCTGCGGGATGGCGGCGGCCGCGAGCCAGGATTTGAGCGCCCGCCGCATGACGGAGAGCTGGCTCGCATCCGCGGGCACGTCGAGCCGCAGCGGTTCCGGCGGCTGCCGGTAGACCACCATGGCGATGTCATCGTCGTAGCCGCCGGTGGGCCGCAGCCGCGACAGCACCGCATCGGCCACCTCGCGCGGCAGTTGGGTCGCGGCGCCGGTCAATTCGTCGGCGAGCTCCACGAACCGCTCGTCGATATCCACGCCGCGCTGCTCGACCAGCCCGTCGGTGAACAGCACGAGGGTCGAGCCGGGCGTCATCGGTGTGGTGGCCTCGGGGCGGCGCGGCGGATCGAAGGTGGCCAGCGGTACCGCGCGCCCGCCTTCGAGAAGCCTTCCGCGCGTACCGGGTTCGGCGAGCACCGGCGGCATGTGCCCGGCACTGGAGTAGCGGATCAGCCCGCGCACCGGATCCAGGATGGCGGCGCACACGGTCGTGCACATGGCGCCCGGAATCCGCGCGGCCACGGTATCGAGTTCGGACAGCAGCTGCGCCGGGCCCGCACCGCGCAGCAGCAGTGCCCGTGCCGCCGTGCGCAATTGGCCCATCACCACGGCGGCGGCCAGGCCACGGCCGACACAGTCGCCGACCACCAGGCCGATGGTGCCGTCCTCGAGCCGCACCACGTCGTACCAGTCGCCACCGATCTCCAAGGGCGGCAAAGCCGGTTCGTAATGCACCGAGAACCGCGGCGGCAGTTCGATCGGGCCCAGCATGGCCCGCTGCAGGGTGAGCGAGGTCGATCGCGCCTGGTCGAAGTTCCGGGCCCGCTGCACGGCCAGGCTCAAATGCCCGACCAGCAAAGAGAACAAGGCCCAGTCCCCGGGCGTGATGACCCGCGGCGCGGCAAAACGCAGCCACAGCGCCGAATCGGCGGCCTCGCCCAGCGGCGCGACAATGCCCTCCGAGCTGGATGCGCCCTCGGGAATGGCGAACATGGTGCGGCCCGGCCGCAATCGCGCCCGATCCAGCAGTGCCCGCGCCCGTGCGTCGAGCACCTGCCGGGTCTCGTTCCCGTCCGCCGGGGCCGGATGATCGCCGTTGCGTGCCGAGTTGCCACCGCGCGTGGTGTGGTGGGATTGCAGCTCATTGGGCGGCTTGTCCGTATCTCCTTCGGAGACATAGAGTTCCGGCCCGGTGTGCCGATTCGGCCAGACCGACACCACCGCGGTTTCGGCGCCGATGGTGCGGCGCAGCTCCTCCAGACCGACCGTGAGCACCTCGACGACACTCGTCGCCGCGCCCACCGCGGTCGCCAGGCGGGAAACCGCCTGATCACGGGCCTGCGCATCGTGTTCGGCGGTGACATCGCGAATGGTCCCGACGAAGATCCGTTCGCCGTTCTCGGGTTTCACCAGCGAACTGGTACTGACCGCGAGCCACAGCCGGCGCCCGTCGCGATGCTGGATCGGCATCACGAAGCGCGCGGCATCGGTGCCGAGATCGGGGTAGCGGGGTCCTTCGGGGAAGGCCCACGGGTAGGGCAGCGAGTAGGGCACACCGTCCGGCCCGTAGCCGGTGAGCGCGCCGAAGGAGGAGTTGACCTCGACCAGCGTGCCCTGCGAGTCGACGACGAAGAACCCGTCCTGCAGCGATTCGACCAGCGCCGTGCGGAAGGCGTCGCGCCCGGCGAGATCGTCTGCGCGGGAACGCTGTTGCTCATAACGCCGGGTGCCGTCGAGGAAGCCGCGCGTCGCCACGTCCAGTGCCGCCATGGTCTGCAGCAGGAACTCCAGCGCCGCTTCCGACCGGTCGGTGCCGTCCGGCAGTGGCACCAGCCCTTCGTCTTCCAGAATCCGGAAGTGATGCTCGGTCAGGTCGAGAATGCTCACGCCCTCGACCAGCGCCCGCCGCCCGAGTTCGTAGCCCTCGGCGAGACTGTTCTGATTCGGCGCCCGCAGATGCAGCCGGAGCGCGGCGGCATACGCGTCGCGGAAAGCTGCCAGCACGGCACTCATTTCGGGGTGCCCGCCGGCGGATGATGGGTGTGCGTATGTCCTCGATGCCGGGCCGCCAGCACCAGCGCGTCGTCGGTGTCCTTGGCGTGCTTGGCGAGAATTTCACCGGTGATCTCGGACGCCGGTTTGGCCAGATCGATGCCGTCGGCGAAGTCGCTGGTGATGCCGTCGGTCGACATGAGCAGCAGATCACCCGGCCGCACCGAGACGGTCTGCGACACCAGCGTCGGCGGCAGCAGATAGCCGACGATGCCGCCCACCAGCAGCGCGGCCGCGCGCACGGCCGGTTTGCCCGGCGCCGCGGCGACCACCCGGGAATCCACATTGCCCACGCCCAGCCAGTGCAGCCGGTCCGCGGAATCGAAGAGCGCCAGCGACACTGCCGCGCCGCGGGTATCGGACATGGCCCGATGACACAGCAGCATCAGCACGTCCAAGGGTTCGGCCCGGTTCTCCGACAGCACCTGCGCCGCGCGATCGGAGGCGTCGGCCGCGGCCGCTCCATGACCGAGACCGTCCAGTACGGCGAAAAGCGCGGAACCCCCACCCGCATCGAGTACCACGCAGCGATCTCCCGAAACCCGTTGTCCCGGTAGCGCGCGGCCGGCGACGGCCCATTCGATCGCGCCGATGAAACCGTCCTCACGCACTGGTGGGCACCCACTTCCACATCTCCACGAGCGTGCCCTGCCCGGGTTTCGAGTTGATGATCATGCCGTCCATGAGGCGGCGTGCACCCGGAAGACCCAGTCCCAGACCGTGTCCGGTGGAATAGCCGTCCTCCATCGCACGGTCGATATCCAGAATGCCGGGGCCCTGATCCTGGGCCTGCACCACCATGGATCTGCGGCCCTCGCGATCCTGCACATTGAGCCGGATCTCACCGCTACCGGCATAACTGGTGATATTGCGTGCCACCTCCGAGATGGCCGTCGCGATCATGGTGCGATCCGAAAGCGAGAACCCGAGTTTGCTTGCCATCTCGAGCCCCGCCTGCCGAGCGGTCACAATGTCGTTGGACACCTTGACCTGGATCACCACATTTTCAGCGGCCACGGTCACGACCGTCTCGTCGGCGGTTGGGCACTTGACGATTCAGCCAGGCCAGCCCCTCCTCGAGATCGAGTGCGGTGTGCATGTCCTCGAAGGTGAGGCCCAGTTGAACCATGGCGAAGGCGACCTCGGGCTGCAGGCCCACGATGACCGTTTCCGCGCCTCGGAGCTTGGTCATGTGGGCGATGGTACGCAGCGATCTGGCTGCGAAGGAATCCATTACGTCGATTGCGGTGACATCGACGATGATCCCCTGTGCCCGGTACCTGCTGACGTACTTCATCAAATCGTCTTGCAAGCGTTCGGTATCCGCGTCGGTGAGTGCCGCTTGCACCGACGCGATGAGATAAGTGCCCTGCTTCAGAATGGGTACCGGCATCTGGCCCGCCCCGGGTTACCGTCCGTCGCGATCGGTCACACGCGACACCTCGTAGCCGAGCAGCCGCTCCGCCTCCTCGATGCCACCCTGCAAGTCACCCACGGCGTTCATCTTGGACAGGTCCAGGCCGATGGTGACCAGTGTGAGCGCGATCTCCGACGACAGACCGGTGATGATGACGCTCGCGCCCATCAGGCCCGATGCGTCGACGGTCTGTACCAGGTGGTTGGCCACGGTCGAGTCGATCGCGGGCACACCCGTGATATCGATGACGACGACCTTGGCGCGGTTGGCGCGAATCGCGCGTAGCAGCTGCTCGGTGAGCTGCCGCGCACGCTGGGAATCCAGCACGCCGATGATGGGAAGAATCAGCAACTGCTCGCGCACCTGGAGCACAGGAGTCGAGAGTTCTCGAATCGCCTCCTGCTGCTGGCGGATGACGCGCTCGCGCTCCTGGACGAAGGACACGCCCACGGTATTGGCGATGCGGTTGGCGGCGGGCTCGTAGGCGTCGAGCACCTTGTTCAGGAGTTCGAAATCGGCCTGGTACTTCTCGAACAGCGAGCGGGCCAGCACATCTCGCAGCAGCAGCACGATGCCGAGGACCTCGTCGGTTTCGACGCCTCGGGGGATGATGCGTTCGGACAGGTCGCGCGCATAGGCCTGCAGCGCCTCGACGCTACCGGTTTCGAGCACCTCCACGTAGTTGTCGTACACCGAGGTGGCCTCGGAGAAGATCTCCTCCGGGGTCATGGCGGTCAGCAGCTGGGCATCGGTGATACGACGGGCCCACTCCTCGCGCAGTTCGGTTCGGTTCTGCCGCAGGTGCTCGACCAGCTGCGGAAGCAGGTTGTCGACGGAACCCGCCGGCAGCGAGTCCGGCGAGAGGCCGATGGACACGTCGGACATGGAAACTCCTGCCCCTTTCGTAAGGCCAGGTCGGGTGCTCACTTCTCGGTCGGCGGAACCGGAGTCCGGTTTGCCGGCCGTGCGCTCGGTGCCGACCGGGGTCGGAAGCCGGTGCCGAGCCTAGTCTTACCCAGTACCCAATGGGTGCCAAACCAAACAGTGGTCGGCAGGTTGATTATCGAGAATGATGACCGTCACGGGCCTCGGGTCTTCGATGATGTTCCAGCAACGTGTCGTAGATGTCGGCGAGTGCGGTGAGTTGGCCGCGGTCCAGCACGTCGATCATGTGACGCCGCACACTGTCCACATGCGCGGGCGCCGCGCCGTCGAGGACCTGTGCGCCCTTGTCGGTGAGGACGGCCGCGGTGCGGCGCGCGTCATCGGGAATCGATTCCCGGGCGACCAGCCCCCGCTTCTCCATCCGGGTGATCTGATGCGAGAGCCGGCTCTGCGACCACTCCAGTACCGCAGCCAATTCCGCGAAACTGCGCTGATGATCGGGCGCGTCGGCGAGCCGGGCCAGCACGGTGTACTCGACGTAGGTGAGATTGGCCTCGCGTAGGGAATCCCGTCCCACGGCAGCAGCAATCAGGTCACGAGTGAACACGAACCCCAGCCACGCACGCGTCTCGACATCGTCGAGCCAACGGGTTTCGGTCACAGTTCCACTCCCGATCTCTGCTGCCATGCTAAGTCCTTCCCCCCGACGACAAGCGCATCATGGACAGGTAACACCGCCGGGGTTGAAGGTGCAACCTGTGGCCGAGCGGGTGGTAAGCCTTCCCTAACGGCAGGGGAAGCGGGGGCGGTCGATAGAGTCGGTCTGCTTGAACCGTTGGCTGACCAGCCCCAGCCCTGCTCGAGGAGTGCGATTCGTGACCGCGCCTGATTTCCTGTATTCGGATCTGCTGCCCATCGGTAAGGACGAGACGCCTTACCGATTGCTCACCACCGAAGGTGTCAGCACGTTCGAGGCGGGCGGGCGGACCTTCCTGCAGGTCGATCCCGAGGTGCTGCGGATGCTGACCGCGGAGGCGATGCACGACATCAGCCACTACCTGCGGCCGGCGCATCTGGCGCAGCTGCGGAAGATCATCGACGATCCGGAGTCCAGCGGTAACGACCGCTTCGTGGCACTGGATCTGCTGAAGAACGTGAACATCTCCGCCGGTGGGATCCTGCCCATGTGCCAGGACACCGGTACCGCCATCGTGATGGGCAAGAAGTCCGAGGGCGTGCTCACCGGAGTCGACGACGCGGAATGGATTTCGCGCGGCGTGTTCGACGCCTACACCAAGCTGAACCTGCGGTACTCCCAGCTCGCGCCGATCACCATGTGGGACGAGAAGAACACCGGCAACAACCTGCCCGCCCAGATCGAGTTGTACTCGCAGGCAGGCGATCCCGCGCAGCCGTCCTACAAGTTCCTCTACATGGCCAAGGGTGGCGGGTCGGCGAACAAGTCGTTCCTGTACCAGGAGACCAAGGCCATCCTGAATCCGGATCGCATGCTGGAGTTCCTGGACGAGAAGATCCGCTCGCTGGGCACCGCGGCCTGCCCGCCGTACCACCTGGCGGTCGTGATCGGCGGTACCTCGGCCGAATTCGCTTTGAAGACAGCCAAATACGCTTCCGCGCACTACCTGGACAATATGCCGACCGAGGGCTCGATGGCCGCGCACGGCTTCCGCGACCTCGAGCTCGAGGAGCAGGTCTTCAAGCTGACCCAGTCCTTCGGGATCGGCGCGCAGTTCGGCGGCAAGTACTTCTGCCACGACGTGCGGGTCATCCGGCTGCCGCGGCACGGGGCGAGCTGCCCGGTCGCCATCGCGGTGTCGTGCTCGGCGGACCGGCAGGCGCTGGCCAAGATCACCCCCGAGGGCGTGTTCCTCGAGCAGCTGGAACGTGAACCGGCGCACTACCTTCCGGAGCAGACCGACTCCATCCTCGGCGGTGACGTGGTCAAGATCGACCTCAACCGGCCGATGGACGAGATTCGTGCCGAACTGTCGAAATACCCGGTGAAGACCCGGCTTTCGCTGACCGGGCCGCTGGTGGTGGCGCGTGACATCGCACACGCCAAGATCAAGGACCTGCTCGACGCGGGCAACCCGATGCCGCAGTACCTGCGCGATATGGCCGTCTACTACGCCGGCCCGGCCAAGACGCCCGACGGGTACGCCTCCGGCTCGTTCGGCCCGACCACCGCCGGGCGCATGGACTCTTATGTCGATCAGTTCCAGGCCGCGGGCGGGTCCTTCGTCATGCTGGCCAAGGGCAACCGGTCCGCGCAGGTCACCAAGGCGTGCAAGGAGCACGGCGGCTTCTACCTCGGCTCGATCGGCGGACCCGCCGCGCGACTCGCCCTGGACTGCATCAAGTCCGTCGAGGTGCTCGAATACCCTGAGCTCGGCATGGAAGCCGTCTGGAAGATCGAGGTCGAGGACTTCCCCGCCTTCATCGTCGTCGACGACAAGGGCAACGACTTCTTCGCCGAAACCACCAAGCCCATCGCACTGCGCGTGCGTGAGCGCTCCAAGGAGCGCGTCTAACCCTCAGGAGGACGATCGATGCGGGACAGCCGCGCCGCAATGCGCACCGCCGCCGTAGTCGCACTGACCGCAGCGGCCGCCGTGTGCGCCACGCTGCCCAGCGCGGCAGCCGATCCGGCGGACCCCGCATCGATCGCCCCGGAACCGCCTGTGCGCCAGGTGGATTCCCTCGGGCCCTCGCCCACCGGGACCGACGGCCTGCAGCCCATGCTGGCCTTCGCCTACAACCTCGCCTCGAACGAGGCGCACGCCCAAGGCGTTCCGCTGTGGATCGTCTCCGGCTACCGCACCCCCGCCGAGCAGGAAGGCCTGTGGGAAGACGGTATCCGGGAATACGGCAGCCCCGACGCCGCCCGCCACTGGGTGCTGCCCCCGAGTCAATCCACCCACGTCACCGGCCAGGCCATCGATGTCGGCCCCCGCGAGGGCGCGGCCTGGCTGGAAGCCAACGGCAACCGCTGGGGCCTGTGCCGCATGTACGACAACGAATGGTGGCACTTCGAAGTAGCCACCCTCCCGGGCTTCGCCTGCCCCGCAAGGCTTCCCGACGCCAGCATGCGCTGAGTCGCGTCGGCGGTGCGAAAGCTGTCCGGCAGAGCTGAATCGGCGAGAGGCGGGTTGATGCGGGTGGAGCGACATGGTGGGGCGGCGTCGGAGCCTCGCCGGATGGCCGCGAAAGCGGCGCCCGGCGTCGGCCGGGCGGCTGTGGCGGCGTTGCTGGCGGGCGCGGGGCTGGTCGGGGTGACGGCGACGGGCACCACCGCGCACGCGCGACCGGCCGCCGCGCCCGCCAGGGCGATCACGCCGGCTGTGGCGGCGAACGGAACCCCGGCGGGAGCGAATACGGCGACGGCGATCGCGGCGGGGGCGGAGGGGCTGGATCCGGAGTTGGCGGCCGCGTATGGGCAGGCGGCGGCGGAGGCGCAGTCCGAGGGGGTGACCTTGTCGATTACGTCGGGGTATCGGACGCCGGGGGAGCAGGAGTGGTTGTGGGAGGACGGGATACGGACATACGGGAGCGCGGAGGCGGCGCGTCATTGGGTCTTGCCGCCCGATGAGTCGACGCATGTGACCGGGCACGCGATCGATGTGGGGCCGCGGGCGGGGGCGCAATGGTTGGAGGACAACGGGAATCGCTGGGGCCTGTGCCGGATGTACGACAACGAGTGGTGGCATTTCGAGCTCGCCACCCGGCCCGGGGAGGGTTGCCCGGCGCGCTTGCCCGATGCGAGTATGCGCTGAGCCCGGACGGCCGCACGGCGTGATTCCGGGCGGAACTGCCGGGACGGCCCTCGAAACCCGTCCCGGGTATCGAATTCGGCACGGATGTGTGCCGGGGGCGAATTCGGGGTGACGGGTCGGTGGATCGGGCACGGGAATTGTCTGATTACAGCAGCTGAGCCGTCATACAAGGTCGGCGGGGCGTTCAACTGCGAACCGTACCGTTCGACCTGTAGCAATGGGCGGCAGGTCGCCGGGACGGCGCCTGGCTCGGCGGACGGAGATCCCCATGCTGGACCCGCGACTTCGAACCATCTGGCTGGCCAATGCGGCGACCGGGGCGGCAGCCGTCGCGGTGCGCGCGCCACGACCCGTCTTCACCGTGGAATCCGCACGCGCGGTGCGGAATCCGGTGGTGGCCTCGGATCTCGAGGTGGTGACCGTCACCGCTACCTCGGCCATCCTGACCTGGACCTCCCGCACCCGCGGCCGCGCCGGCCGGCTGTGGCCGGTGGTCGCGGACACCGAGGTGCGGATCGCGCCCGCGGACGGCGGGCCCATGCTCACCGCCCACTACGAGGAGCGGCGCACGGCCTTCCACTATGCCGAGCTCACCGGGCTGGAACCGGGTCGCGCCTATCGGTTCGAGGCGTACTCGGACGGCCGCCGCGCGGTCCCCGCCCGCACCCTGGTGACGCGGCGGGCCGGAACCCCGGAATCCACCGGCATTTTCACCACGCTGACACCGCCGCCCGGGCGGCTGCTGCGCACCATCGCGCTGGCCAATGACCTGCACTACGGCGAGCTCGGCAGCGGCATCGTCTGGGGCGGGTTCGGTGACGGGCTGAAGCTCGATACCGAGCACTACCCCGAGGTCATGCTGCGCTCGGCGCTGGACGAGCTGCGCGGCGCGGATCGGGGTGCGGATCATCTCGTCGCGGCGGGCGATCTGACGAGTTCGGGCACCGCGGAGGAGTCGCGTGCGGTGCGTGCGGCGCTGGACAGCTGGGGTGAACTCGGCCGGGACTACTTCGTCTGCCGCGGAAATCACGACATGCCGGCCAAATCGGGTGAGGATCACTGGGGTGCGGTCTTCCATCCGCGCGGCCAGCTCGTCGAGTACTTCGCGGGCGGACTGCGGATCGTCGGGCTGGACACCACCCGGCCGAAGGGCGCGGGCGGCACGCTGTCCCGGGAGCAGCTCGAGCAGCTGCGCGATCTGCTCTACTCCGATCCGGACCGGCCCACCCTGGTTTTCGGCCATCACCCGGTGACCCGGCATGCGGCCGTGAGCAATCCGGGCGGGCCCGGATTCGTCATGGATCGCTTCACCGCCGGCGCCCTGCACGCGCTCTACCATCGCTCGTCGGGCGTGTTCCTGCATCACAGCGGGCACACGCACCGGAATCGGTTGAACCGCGCCGATTCCGGGATGGGCGTGGAGTTCCTCGAGGTGGCGGCGATGAAGGAATATCCGGGCGGGTATGCGCTGCTGCGGATCTACGAGGGCGGCTACATGGTGAACTACTACAAGACCCGCGCGGAGGCGGCCCGCTGCTGGAGCACCCGCACGCGCCGTCAGTATCTGGGTCTGCACCCGGATCACGCGCTGGGCAGCTGCCGGGATCGCAATCACGTTGTCCGGCGGGATTTCTCGGGTCTCGCCTCGGCGCGTGCGGAGCGCTGACCGCGCGGGGTGACAACCATCGGGCAACCTCGCGGATCATGATCATCCCGCGCGCCGTGCACGACCCGCCGCGGAATGTCGTGTCGTACCGGTATGTCCGGTGATTGTTCCCCGAATTCCGGGCGATCTTGTGCATACTCTTGCGAGCAATACGAGAGCCGACCGGACATCGCGTTGTCCGGTCATTCGCCGCTGTGCACACGCCCGCGTTTCGGCATGCTGGTGTGCGGCACATATCTAGCTACGGAGGCATTTGGGTGGCCAGGCAAGGCAGGCACGGCGGTTCGACCCACGGCACGCTGCGAAACCAACGCCCGCCCGTCCAAGCGACTCCCCGCCGCCCCGTCCGCCAGGTCCGCGAAGTGGTCTTCACCCCCGGCTGGCTCGCCTTCGAACTCCCCACCGCGGTCCTGCTCGCCATCTTCGTCGGCACCGGCTGGCTCGGCTACGCCCAGCACGGCGGCACCCCCGCCCAGCCCCGCCCCGCCGTGGTCATCCCCGCCGACCAGGTGGCGCGCGGCCACTGAACAGGTGGCGCGCGGCCACTGAAACCCGCTGCGCCGCACCACCAGCCCTGACATGGGCGCATCGCTTATAGAACGCCCCCGGCCTTCCGTGGCCGGGGGCATTGCCGATTGGGAACGGGTCTGCCGGGCGTGTCCCCGATGGGTAGACGGGGTCTGCCGGGCGCGTTGCCGGTCGATCAGGAAGATGGCGTGCCGGAGCCGGGCCGGCCGCGCCCACTCGAATGTCCTCTGCGCACCGGCCCGAATCCCTCCTGCGCACCGGCTCGTCGCCCCGGCTCGGTTGCCTCCGAGCGGGTTTCCCGCTGCCGCGGTGCCTCGCGCGGTCATGTCCATTGGCGGACATGACCATTGCGGGCGCCTCACGTGGCCGTCAGCGCGTTGGATGGCTGCTGGCGTAGTCGAGATTGCCTTGGGGCCGCAACGGGCCTTCAGGGCGCGCTGCTCGACCTTGCTGATTCGCGGGCCGACGGTCCCGGGTGTGCGCGGCAGGCACTCCTCGGGATGGTGCAGACGGCCAATTGCCCGCAGGACCGTTGTCCTGCGGGCAATCTCGGCGGTGCCGTGGGCGCGTGCTACTCGGCGTTGGCCGAGGCGCCGTTGCGCGAGCGCGAGGCGGCGCGGGCGCGGCGGCGGGCCGCCTGGAGTTCGGCGAGTTCCTGCTCGAGGGTCTCGGCAATGCGGAACTGGCCGGTGTCGTAGACGTTCAGCGGGGGCACCGGGTCGGCGATATCGGCCAGGGGGGAGCGTTCCTCCTCCTCGGCCTCCTTGCGCGGCTTGGCGGTGGCGGAGGTGCGGCGTTCCTTCTCGGCCGGCTTCGGCGCCTCAGCGGCGACGGGCTCGGCCTTGGTAGGGGTGCTCTCCACGACCGTTGCGGCTTCGACGGTTTCGGCCTCGGGCGCGGCCGTCAGGGCCGGGGTGGCGGGGGGCATGCTCTGGCCGGACTGGCGCTGCTGCGGCCAGGCGACGACGGTGGGCATGGCGCGCCGGATCTGTTCGCCGGGGTCGGGTAGATCCCGGATCTGGTCGGTGGCGCGCACGATGGCGAGCCCGTAGCGGGCGGCGGCCGAATTGTGGATCAGCAGCGCCACACCGATCATGACCGGTGCGATGGCGTGCACCGCCACGTCGTACCAGCTGCCCGTCTTCAGATACGGGTAGGTGTTCAGCGTGACAGTCAGTGCCAGCAGCGCGAATTCGGCGACGATGACCTGCCGGCGGCTGTCGATCACACCCCATTCGGCGACCTTGTTGGTGCCGATCATGATGATCACGAGGCAGACACTGATCATGCCTTCGAGCAGATAGCTGAACCAGTACAGCGGATCGCTCGCACCACCGGGTGCGATGTTGTGCTGCACATTGACCGCGGACCAGAGCATTCCGGCGGCCACCACACCGGCGAGAGCGCGCTGCGACCACGCCCGGTGCTTGTACAGGGAGGCCAGTTTTGCGTGCGGGCTCGATTCGCGCCGCTGGGCGGCGATGGCCTTACGAGCCATCAAAAGGTCTCGAATGTCGGCCTTCTCAATCTCTTCGGTGGTCTGCCGGGCGCGGTCGGCCGCGCCCGCGGCCGCCTCGGCATGTTTCCAGCGTTGCGCACGCTCCTGCTCGCGGATGCGCTCGGCTAGGTCCCGCTCGGCGATGAGTTCGTTTTCCGACAGCGCATCGGTGAGCGCTGGATCGTATTGGTAGGCAAGCCGACCACGGGCCTTCTCGACCCGCCGGGCCAGCTGCGAGACGTCGTCCTCATGGGGATGTTCGATCGTCATTTGGACCCCCGTCCAGGGAGTTGCGATGGCTGACAGGTGTTTCCGGTACGGAGGATCGGCACGGCTAACATTTCTAGTCGATAAATGCCCATCGGCGAAACTGTTGATTTGCCGAAGGTCCAATCGTTACGGCGTGCCGCCATGCGACACGCTGAGAGCTATCGATGATCGGGGCAGGACGGGGGGTCGATCGGACCCCACGTCCAGTGGGGTTGCCGGTTGCTCGGAACCGATCACTTCAGGCTCCGCACGGGCGGCGGAAGGCAAGTTGCGGGACATACTTGCTCCAATTGTCCGGAGTGAGAACATCCCTCGTAACCGAACAGATGCGGTCCTCGGCGTGTCGCACATCCAGATCGAGCAGCTGTATGCCGCCGGACCATTGCCCGGCGAGCGTCCCGGGCGCGGGACTGAAGACCACGTTGCCGTAGTTCGTTGCGGGGATGAGGGTCTGCGGCGCCGGAACCAGGCGCCGATGATCGGCGAAATTCCAGAGCACGAGCGTCGCTTGGCGTACCCCGTCCGGATTGCCGACCGTGGCGAGCGTGTTTCCATCCGGGCTGAACATGACTTCGAAGTTCGTCAGTTGCGCGTCGTGCGTGGTGGATACGACCGGTTCCGGGTGCACGGGATCACTGATGTCCCATACTTCGAGCGCTCCGTTCACGAGAGCGGCCAGGAGCTTTCCGTCCGCACTCAGCGCCGGGACCAGGCCGTCCGCGTCCGGTTCGGTGATGGGTGACCCGATCCTGCTCGGCGGGGCGCCGTTCACGAGCCGCCACAGCTGAATGGTGTGGGTGCCCAGCGTCGTCGCCAGGATCGAGCCTGTTCGAGCATGATCGGCGGACCGCACGACATCGCCCAGCTCGGCAGGAGACTGCAGCGAGGTGGGCTTTTCGCGCTGAGAGATGTCCCAGGCCTGCAGGTATCCGTGCTCGGTGACATTCGCGCCGGTGAAGTTGTCACCCATCGTGACAAGGGTTTTCGAATCGGGGGAGAAGGCGAACTGGACATTGTTCATCGGATCGCCGGTCGGGTTGGGCAGCGACTGCCAGCGCGCGCGCGGCCGGATCGCCGTCGGATCGGTGATGTCGTAGAGCGAGGTGAATTCCCCCTCGGAGCCGACGAGCGTCCGGCCGTCCGGGCTGATGGTGAGACTGCTGGCCCAGTCGCCGTGCTCGCGCCGGGCGAGGCGCCGTGGATGTCGCGGGTCGTGCGTATCCCAGAGCTGGATCTCGCCGTTGTCCCACGACACTGCCAGGAGGCTGCCGTCGGGGTTGAATGCCATCCCCAGCAACCCTTCCGAAAGCCCGGCGAGCAATTCGTCCGCCAGCGACCAGAGCCGGACGGTGCCGTCGGTGCCATTGGTGACGACGGTGCGGCCGTCGGGGCTGAAGGTGGCCGCGAACGTATTGTGCTCGGCCGTCTGCAGGGGCGTGCCCCACGGGCGGGGCTGGGTGAGGTCGTCGAGTTTCCAGAGTTTCGCGACGCCGTCCACCGCGGCGGTCAGGATTGTCCGATTGTCGGGCGCGAACTGCAGCGAAATGATCCGACCGGTGTGCCCGGATTGAATCGTGCCGACGGAGCGTGGGTTTCGTGGATCGTCGATGTTCCACAGCGGTACGCTCGGGCCGTCGCCCGCCACGGCCAGCAGATGCCCATCCGGACTGAACGCGATCGCGTTCGGCTGCGTCATTCCGGTCAGTGCCGACGTCCCGAGCGCGACCGGCGCTGCCGGATTCGTGGTATCCCAGAGCCGTACTACGAGATCATCGGTGCTGGCGGTGGCCAATCGAGTTCCGTCCGCCGAGAAGGCGACCGCGGAAATGTTGCCCCTGTGGATGCCCGAGAGTGTGTGCAGCAGCAGCGGGGCAGCCGGATTTCGGATGTCCCAGAGCTGCACCGTGTTCGCGGCCGTCGTCACTGCCAGCGTCGATCCGCTCACCGCGAACCCGTATGCGGTGATGTCCACCTGGCTCCCTGGAATGGGCCGGCCCACCGCCGCCGGGTGTTGCGGATCGTGGACGTCCCACAGGGTTGCGCCGGCGCTCGTGTCCGCCGATATCAGCACATTCCCGTCACCGCTGAACGCAAGCTCGGAAATGAGGACGTGCTTGTGCAGATCGATGGCGCCCGCCGCTTTCGGGTGATGCGGATCGGTGACATCCCACAGGCTGATGCGTTTGCCATCGGTCGTCGCCATGACGTGACCGTCCGGGCGATAGGCCACCGGCACCACGAAGTCGTCCCGGGCCGAGGCATCGGGGAGCGGTGTTCCCAGCGGCAGCAATTGGGTGCTGAGCAGGCGCGCCCGGATCGCAGGATCGTTGGGCCGCAGGTTGTTCGCCACGAGATCGAGTTGTGCGCTGATCGACGGGTCGGTGTCCTGTAGTCGATCCGCGTTGGCCAGCACGGCCGCGACGATCGCGTCCTGGCGCTGGGACGACATGGAATCGCGTTGGATGAAGGCCACTGCGGCCAGCACTGTGACGATCACGCCGAGGAGGCCGAAGATCGCCTTGATGGTGTGGGAGCGGCGGCGGGCTCGGGTGTGGGCGGTTCGGGAGGCGGCCAGGAAGTCTCGGGGGATCGAGCCGATCGGGTCGTCGTCGCCGAGGTCGGCGAGGGCGTCGAGGCGGGCGCCGCGGTAGAGGCGGGAGGGGTCGCGGCCGGCGGACTGCCAGTCGGCGGCATCTGTTTGCAGGCGTTGGCGTTCCAGGTAGCCGAGGCGGTCCTGGTCTATCCAGCCGCGCAGGCGGGGCCAGGCGTCGAGGACGATTTCGTGTGTGAGGTAGGCGAAGTCGGCGTCGACGGTGATGAGGCGGGCTCGGGTGAGGGCTTCCAGGGCGGCTTCGGCGGTGTGGACGGCGAGGCCGATGAGGTCGGCGCGGGGGACTCGGCGGCGGGTGTCCTTCGAGTCCTGGCCGATGGCAATCAATTCCAGGAGGAGTTGCTTGCCGGCGGACCGCTGGAATTCGGAGAGGCCTTCCCAGGCGTGTTCGGCTGTGGCGGCGACCGAGCCGAGAACGCCACCGGCGGCGCGGTATCCGTCGATGGTGAGGCGGCCGCCGTCGCGGCGTTGCCACGTCGCGCGCATGACGTGGGACAGCAGGGGGAGTGCGCCGGGATCGTAACCGCGGCGGTCGGCTCGGCCGCTCGCGCCGCACAATTCGGTGATGACGAGCTCTTCGAGGCCGGGTTCGAGGCGGTAGCCGGCCAGCTCGGCGGGGCGAGTGATGGCGGCGGCCAATTCGTTCAGGCGCATCGGGCCCAGGAGGTAGCTGCGGTGCTTCAGCGATTCCTCGAGGATGGGGTAGTCCAGGCAACGGCCGTAGAAGTCGGCACGGATCGCCAGGATGACGACCGACCGGTTGGCAGGCCTGGGCAGGGCCAACTCTTGTAGGGCCGAGAGGAATTCGTCGCACTGCTGGTCGCCGGCGCCGAGGGTGAAGAGCTCCTCCAGCTGATCGACCACGACCAGTCGGGGCCGATCCGTCGCCCACTCCTGCGGGGCTGTGCCGCCGAGCGCGGAAGTCAAGGCCGCCAGGGGATCAGCGCCAGGAGTGAGTGTCGCGCCGGCCCAGTCTTCACCTGCGACGCTGCCGTCGCCGGTCAGGGCTGGGATCACTCCTGCGGCCAGCAACGAGGACTTCCCTGCTCCGGACGCCCCGACCAACATGACGATCCCGCCACTGCCGTCCGCCGCGGTCACGCGCCGAATCAGTTCGGCCACTTCCTCGGTCGGCCGGGTGCGGCCGAAGAACACCTCGGTATCCGCGCGGCCGAAAGGTTCCAGGCCCAGATAGGGACTGGGAGCATCCGCCGCATCCGGATTCCAGCCATCCGCGCTGCGCCACAACTCCTCCCATTCGCGCACCGACAACAGCAGCTGCGGCACCGGCTCGGTCGCCTTGCGCGCCTCGTCGACGAGGGGCAGCAAAACCGGCAGGAAGAAGTCGAACTTCGCCGGCACATTGCGCCCGGTCCGCCAATCGCTGATCCGCTGCGCCGATGCGAACGGCCCCCGCGGCTGCGCCGCCGCCATCCGCGCCTTGGCCGCCGACTCGACCCGCTTCAGCTTCGGATTACCCGCCGCCTCATACAGTTCCGCGAACCGCCGCGCGAACGCGGCGCGCGGCGTCTCCTGCCAGCGTGACTCGCCTGCCCCCGAAACCATGACTTCCTCCCGAACCCCTCACACCCTGACATGAACGGCGCCGACGCTAACCACCGGTTCCGCCCCGCAGGGCCGAAGCTGCCGCGGATCCCGAAAACCCGCTGGCCAAAGGCATTTCGGGGTTTCCGGACCGGAAAACCGGTACAAGGCGCTGACCTGGTGTTTCGCGCGTGACCAGCGGCAAAGCTCTAGGGATTACGCCGACAGGTTCGTAGCGTCGAATCGTCTCAACGCTTCATCGGGGGAACACCATGAAAAGGATTCTTATAGGACTCGTCGCTTTATCCGCCATCGCGGTGTCGTTCCTGGTTCCGGCCACCGCGCACGCGTACACCTACTACGGTGCGATCGCCGTGGCGCGCAGCGGCGCCATGGGATGGGGTCTGAACTACGGATCGGAGTCGGACGCCGAATCGGCGGCCCTGGACCAGTGCGGCTACTCGGACTGCTCGGTGCTGACCACTTTCTTCCACTGCGGCGCCATCGATTACTCACCCAGCACCGGTGACTACACCGGTGGCCGCGGCGATTCGATTGCCGAGGCCGAGAATTCGGCGCACTGGTACTCGGACTCGTACACCGAGCGGTGGGCCTGTAACGGGTCGTAACCGCCGAGCCGGTAGGCACGCATCGCAGGGGGATGAGTGCCTACCGGTTTCGAGGGTCAGGAAGTCAGCTCTAGTTCCTCGTCCATGGGGATCGCGCCTTCCAGGCCGTGGGGGAGGCGGCGGCGGTTGGGGGAGCCGAGGGCGGCGGTGAGGTCGGTGCCGTCGTGTTCGGCGAGCAGGTCGGCGGAGTCCCAGACCAGCAGGGTTGCGCTGACGGTGTTCTCGGCGGCGGAGTGTGCCAGGTCGTAGTGGGCGCAGGCGGGGACGTGGGGGTAGGTGATCCAGAGGTCGTAGCCGGTCATGAACAGGTCCAGGTCGAATTGGACGCTCAGGCCGAGGAGTTCGCTGCGGCCGTTGTCGTCGACGCCGGCGAACGCCTCGTCCAATGCCAGCAGGCGCGGGGCCTGGGGGTCGGCGGAGTCGAGCATCACGTGGGCGGCGGCGAACAGCGGAAGGTGCAGGGAGACCGACTGTTCGCCACCGGAGAGCGCGCTGTGGCGGGCCACGGTGAGGCGGTCCTCGGTGCCGTCGGCGGTGATGATGGTGAAGGAGAACACCCGCCAGGCGCGGTAATCGAGGGTGGCGGCGAGGATCTCGGGGAAGGAACGCTCCGGATGCGCGGCGCGGGCCGTGCGGATCTCGGCGGCGAAATACGCACGGATGGTGGACAAGTCCTCGGGGGTGAGCTCCGAGGAATCCCGATCCAGCAGTTTGCAGACCGCGCGGGCCGGTTCGGACAGGTTGTCGGCCAGTACCCAGTGCACGCCGATGGTATTGCCCGAGGACATGCGGCGCTGCTTCATCTCCATGCCCATGCGGGAGATGAGATCGCGGGCGTCGCTGGTGCGTTCGTGGATCTGCTGGGCCAGGCCGGTCAGCAGCGCGTCCTCGAGGATGCGGCGCTCGGCGTCGGTGAGCAGCAGCTCCTGATCGCGGCGCGCGGAGCCGATGCGGCCCGCGAAATCGGCCAGCGCGGACAGGCCGTGATCGTCGTGGACCTGCACGACGGTGAGGCCGTCGGCGGCATCCCAGTGCAGGCGGTAATCCTGCCGGGCCGCCGCCAGGGCCGCGTCGAATTCCTGCAGGGCGGTGGTGACATTGCTGCGGGTCGACTTGCGGGCCGCTTCACCGGCTCGTACCGAAGATGTTGCGGTGGCCAGGTTCTCGAACAGCTCGGCCACCTCGTCGGGCAGCACCTTCGGCTCCTGCTCGGGGTCGCCGTTCTCGATGCGGTAGAGCAGCTGCTCCGGGGTCGACCAAGCCGCATCACTGCTGGGCCAGCGGCTCTCCGGGGGCGCGCCCAGCAGGCTGAGCAGGTCCGGACGGGCGTACGGGGCCAGATGCCGTACGTCGGCGAGCAATTCGGTGAGCGCGGTGCCGAGCGTGTCGTGCGCGGCGCGATGCGCGCCCTCGGCGGTGCCGACACCCTCGATGGCCTCGTGTGCCGCCTTGCGGGCCGCCTTCTGCTCGGCACGCGCGGCATCGATGCGCTCGCGCGCCAGCTCGAGTTCCCGATCGATGTCGTCGGCACCGGCGCCCAAGGCTTCTCGCAGCGTCTCCAGCTTGCGCAGCTGCTCCTCGTAACCGCTACGCGCGGCCTCGGCTTCCTCGGCGAACGCCTCGGCGAGATCCTTGGATTCATCGAGCCGGTCCGACGCCTCGCGGGCCCGCTCATGCTCGCGCTGATGATCGCCGCGGAGACGCAGCAGCGCGGTGCCCGCATTCTCGAAGTGCCGCACCGAGGCAGCGAGCGCATCCAGCTCGGCCGGATCCCGCGGCGCCTTGTGATCGGCGGCGATGGCCCGAACCTTCTTGTCCGCCGCCGAGTATTCGGCCACGGCCTGATCCAGATCCCGCTCGGCCTGTCCGGCCGCCTCGGACCGCGACCGCAACATACCGGCCGCCTCGGACACGGCCCGCAGGGCGGCGGTCACCGCGGTCGTCCGCGGAAGCGCCTTGGCCGCGGCCGAAATCCGCGCCAGCTCATCGGTGGCGGCCTGCTCCTCGGCCAGTGCGGTCGCGACCTCGGTCTCGGCGGTCTCGATGGCCGCCGCCAGCTCCGCCGACCGCAGCTCCCGCCGGCGTGCCCGCGCGGTGGTGCCGATGAACTCGGCATCGGCCTTGAAATGGCGACCGACCTGTACGCCCTGACGGAATCGGCCGTCGGTGGCAATGGCGAGCGAGCCGTCGACAGGCTGCGCGGCGGCTCCGGACACACCGGCCGAGCTGTCCTTCTTCTTCGCCGTCGCGGTTTCGTGCAGCGCGATGGATGCCAGCACATCGGCCACGGTCTGCCGCGGCACCGTCAAGGTGTCCGAATCATCCTCGACGACAAGGACATCGGCGAGCGTGCGCCCGGAGGGTCGCTCCTTCGCCGGTAGCGGCACCAGGAACTGCTCCGACGCATGCGCCGGCAGCTCGGAACCGGCACACACCCACGCATCGAGCAGGTTCGAGGCCTGCAGCGCCGCCTCGATACCGGCAGCGGCTTCGGGTGTGACCTTGTCGGCGAACCGCACCAACCGCCACAGCGGCGCGCCCGGCACCTCACCGCGCACATCGGTCCGCGCGGCGAAAGCCGGTGGGGCGTCATCGCGTTCGGCCGCGACCTGCTCCCGCTCGGCACGCAACTCCGCGCTCCGGGCCTTGCCCTGGGCGGCGCGGGTGCGGGCCTCTTGGCGGCGGCCGCGGACCTCTTCGGTCAGCGGCTCGGTCCGCTCGGCCAGCACCTCGGCGGGTGTGACCGCGACCTGTTCGGTGCCCACCTGGCCGAGGGCGTCGTCGATGGCTTCGAAGAGGCCCTCGCGGATGGGGGAGTAGACCTCGCGGTGGGTGTCCCACCATTCGCGCAGGGAGGCCGCGGTATTGGAGCGGGCGAGGGCCACTGCCGCTTCGGTTTCGGCGAGTTCGGCGGCGGCGGAGTCACGGAGTTCGGTGGCGCGCTGGGCGGCTCGTTCGGCGCGGGTGCGCTCGGTGACGGCGGCGTCGACCAGGGTGAGGGCGCGGCGGACGGCGCGGACGTCGGCGTCGCGTTCCTCGGCGTGCGAGCGGACGGTGGTGGTGAGGTGGTCGGCGCGGGCCTGTTCGGGAAGGTCGGTCCAGGGGATGCCGGCTTCCTCTGCGGCGGAACGCAGTTCGTCCTCACCGCGGGACAGGGCCGAGGCGGCATGCTGGACGGCGGAGCGGGCGCGTTCGGATTCCTCGTTGCGCTGGTCGACGGTCTGGCGGGCCTTCAGCGACTTGTCGGTGTGGACGGCGGCCGAAGTCTCCAGGCGTTTGACGGCGTCGGCGAGATCGTCGAGCTGCTGCTTGCCCTCGTAAGCGCTGGAACGCTGCAGGGTTTCGCGGTCGGAGAGGGCCTGCTCGTAGGCGCGGTCGGCGTCCTCGGCGCGGGTCTCGGCGGCGGCGCGGTCGGTCTCGCGGCGCTTGCGCAGGGCCGCGGCGGCGTGCAGGGCGGTGCTGGCGTGGGTGACGGCGTCGAGGCGGGTGCGGACCTGGTCGATATCCGTCTTCGCCTGCACGGCAAGGTATTTGCGGTAGACGTCGACGAAAGTGCGGGTGGCGGTGTCGGCCTGGATCAGGCCCTCGAGGGTGCGGCCGACCTCTTCCATATCGCTGAAGGAGCGGGCGGCGTCCAGGATGAGCTGCTCGTCGAGCGGGCGCAGACCGTCGGTGAGCGCCTGCGACAAGCCGCGCGGGTCCAGGTTCTTGGCCAGCTGCGGACGGCGCAGCGTCAGAATCAGATTGATGAGCTGGTCGTAGCGCTGCTGCCCGAGACCGAACATGCGGGCGTCGATGGCGGACCGGTATTCGACCGGCCGGTCCACGATGGCGTCGGAGCCGATCTGCTCGGCCAGCTGCTTTCGGGTCAGCGGGCGATCATCGGGGCCGAGCAGCGAGAAGTCCACGCCGACACGGCCGTCCGCGACGAAATACCAGCGCGTCACCTTGTCCGAAGAGCGGGTGGCGCGCATGCCGATCCCGATGGTGACGACCTCCGGGTCGTCCCATTCGCCGCGCGCGAACTCCATCCACACGTAGGAGTACGCCGATTCCTGCTTGCGGTACAGCAGGTTCGACTTCATGGTGCGTTCTTCACCCGCGAACGGGTTGAGCCGCCGCGGCTCGATGCGACCGTCCAGCACGAAGGGGTAGAGGACCTCCAGGCCCTTGGTCTTGCCCGAACCGTTCGGGCCGCGCAACACCAGGCGGCCGTCGGCGAAGCAGAACTCCTGGTCGCGGTAGTCCCACAGGTTGACGATGCCCGCGCGGGTGGGGACGAAGCGGATGCCACCGTGAATGAGGTCGGTCATCGGTTCCCGGATCCCTTCTCTGTGGAGCTCACGGCGGACTGCTCCGCGCCGACTTGCGTTGGAGAAATGAACAATTCGGTCTCCGCACGGGTGCGGATGGTGACGATCGCGCCGCGATAGCGCGCCAGCACGGGCAGGATCAGTAACCCGCCGTCCACCAGTTCGACCAGGCGCAACCGCTCCAGCAGCGAGACGACCTCCGCCATCAGACCCGGCACATCGGCCTGCCATTGCGCGGCGAAGGTATTGCCGTAGCGGGCCGTCAGCATCTGCACGGTGTCGCGGATCCACGAGGATTCGACGAACGGATAGTCCGGAATCTCCGGTTCCTCCGGCTCGTTCGAGTCCTCGTCGAACCCGAAGATATCGACGGCATCGGCCAACGGCGCGAAGACCGTGGTCATGGGGATCGCGGAGTCGAGTTGCTCGGCCAGATCGGTGAACGGCCGCTCCGGTCGCGGCCGGCGTTCGACCGGATTGTCGATATCCAGCACCAGATCCGCGATCTCACCTGCCAGCAGCAGGGCCACCTGCGCGAGCGTGCCCGTGCCCGGGAACCGCACATCGGAGAGCCGACCCGAACTGTCGATGAGCGCCACACCTTCCGCGCGGCGTTCGGCGCGCAGACCCGTCACATACTCGACCTCGGTGACCAGCTTCTCCTGGCCCAGCAGCGCCCGCTCGGTCTCGTCCAGCTCATCGGCATAGACGACCGGCTGCTCCACCAGCGCCCGCCGCACCTTGCGCGCCGCCGAAGCCGCGGTGGCCGAACGCATGTCGGAACCGCCCGCCTCTTCGCCGAGCAGCCCGGTGACACTCTGCAGATGCTGCAGCGCCCGCGGCGGCCGGAACAAGGCGAACACCACCGCCCGATCGATGTCGTAGAGCGCCTCGCCCGCTTCGGGATCGGTCGCCCACCCGCCCGCATCGCCGTCCGCGAGCGTCACCGCGCCCCGCGCCGCCAGCCAGCCGACGGCATCCACGAACGCATCCCGATCCGCCGCCCGATCCGGCGCCAGCTCCAGCCCATCCACCCGTTCGGTATAGGCGGCCACCTGATTGGCCAACTCCGACAACGTGATCTGATCCCCGGCCCGCCCCAGCGCCGCCAGCGACAACGCCAGATACGCATACCGCCGCCGATCGAACAGCCGCTCCCCGGTGGTCCGCGCCGGTCGCCCCGCATCCAGCCGATCCAGCACCGGGAACAACCGCGCCGTCGTCTCGGTGACCTCCAGCCGATACCCGAACAGCTCCGCCAGATCCTCCCGCAACTCGGTGGCCCACCGCCGAATCAACGGCAGCGCAATCCGATCCGGATAAGTTCGCGTCACCAGATGATTGGCCAGCATCACCCGAGCCGCCCGCTGATAACTGTCCAGCGCCAGCGAATCAATGGACCGCGCATGCATCAGCCCACCTCCTTTCCGGCAGCTGCGTCCGCGACGGTCTGATCATTTGCGCCCGAGTCGGTCGAGCCGGCACCGGCATTGGGCAGATCGGTCGGATCCGAGTCGACCATGCTCGTGACTGGTGAACCGCTGTCGGCCGTGCGGTCGGCCTGCCCCGACGGGTCTCCACCGGTGGTGATGCTCCCGTGCTGGAGTTCTCCGTTCGCTGCGCCAGGCCGCTTGGATCCTGCGCGTTTCCCTTGCGGTGCGGGCGCTTTCGTCTTGCGGAGAGTTGACGTCTCGCGGACCTGGAGTTGGCGGCCGTTGAGGTGGAGGAGGCCGCGGGCGGTGCGGACGACGGTGGAGCCGTCGAATTCGGAGACGGTGAGGGTGACGCCGCTGTCGGAGCCGGTGCTGGAGACGCGGCCGCTGACCGGGACCCAGGCGGTGGAGGCGGCGTCGAGCAGGCGGAGCAGGACCTCGGTTTCGCCTTCGTCGAGTTCGCGGTCGTGGACGTCGGCGGAGGCCAGGGATTGGGCTGCCTCGGCGCGGGCGCGCTGGGCGTCGAGCTGGGCCTGGCGCAGGCGGCGGATGCCGGCGTCATTGCGTTGCAGGCGGGCGGGAGCGCCGGGGGTCGGCGGGCGGCCGGTTTCGGCGAGGGTGCGGGCGATCTCCAACGGCGGTGCGTCCCACCAGGATCGGATGGCGGGGATGACGTCGGCGTCGGGGTGCTGCATGGCCAGGTGGCGGGGGCGGCCGAGGCCGAAGACCGCGTCGTAGAGGGCGTGCGCGGCATCGGCGGTGGGGGCGGCGGTGAACCAGCCGGCCAGGTGGCGCAGGGCCGATTCGCGGGAGACGCCGCCCTTGCGGGTCTCGGTGACGCGGCGCAGCAGGGAGAGCACGGCGGCGATGGCGCTCATGGTCGCCTCGCGCATGCGCTCGCATTCGGTGAGCCCGCTCTCGCCGTCGGCCACGAACCAGTCGCGCATGCCCTCCCAGCGGGCGCGCCAATCCGCCTCGCGTTCGGTCGCATTCAGCAGGACGCGCTCATCGACGCGGGCGGCCCGCTCGATGAGTTCGTCGACCCCGGTCTCCTCTACCTCGAGGATGGCGGTGGCCAGCCGCGGCGCGAATCGCGCCAGGTCCATGGAGAATTCGCGCATATGCGCCAGCAGTGCGTCCTTGTGCGCGAGGAACGCCTCCGGCGTCGCCTCGGTGGTGCGCACCAGATCGCCCAGCGTCAGATAGAAATGCGCGGCCCGCTCGGCCAGATCCGACAGCGCCCGATCGAGGCGGTTCAGCAGGCGGTACACGCGTGGCGCGTCTCCGCCGCGATTCGCCTCGGCGAGGGTGTGCAGATCGGCCAGCAATTCCGGCAGCACCAGTCGTGACAGCGCAGCCTCGTCGAGCCGCGCGGCCAGTACATCGGAGACCGCGCGATAGGCCTGATACCCCGCCTGTGAGAACTGGTACACGAAATGCCGGTTCCGATACTCGGCCAGCGTCGCCGCCCGCGTCCCGTCGTAACTGCGTTCCAGCACGCCCCACTGATGCAACTGCTCGAGCAGCGGCCCGACCTCGGTCGGCGTCAACGCCGGCGCACCCGGGCACCGCGTCAGCGTCTCCGCGACATCGGAGGCGTGCAGCAACACCACGTACGCCGCGCGGGCCGTATCGAAGGCCCGCAGCACCCACAGGTAGTCCGCCCGCTTCTCGGCCGTCGCGAAGGAGAACAACCGCAGCCGGTCGGCGTCGCTCCGCCTCTCCGCGCTTGGAAACTCCTCGGCACCGCCCCCCGTCGGGTCGGTCAGCAATCCGTCAGCGGACTCGGTCACCGGAGAAGAATAGCGTGGTCGCAGTGGCCTTCGGGACGGGGCGGAAGCGCGTCGCTCCAGCTCTCGTTTGGGTGAGTCCTTGGCAGCGAGACCAGAAAGAGTGCGGAAATCCCAACGTGGCGTTGTGAATTGTGCAAACATGCGAACGCATGTGCGAGTCGGATGGGGTTGTAAACGGGCGCTACACGTACCGTCTCCGCGTGTCGAACACGGCGCGTTGTGCACTCCTTGCCGACTGGGATCGATGCCGATGGGTCTGGAACCAGTGTGTTGCAACGTCTCGGCAAGCGCGTGAAAGTGGTATGCCGATAGGACCGGCTGCGCTGGACAAGAAGCTGACCGGGTGGCGTAGCGAGCATGAATGGCTGAGCGCAGGCCCATCGGTGCCGCAGCAGCAGATGATTCGTGACTTCGGCAGGGCTCGTTCGAAGGCGATCAAGGACATCGAATCGAGAGTGCCGCAGCATCGGCGCACCGGGATGCCACGGTTCAAGAAGAAAGGCATCGCTCGTCCCTCGCTGAACTACTCGCGACGGGGGTTCCGAATCAAGGATGATCTCCTGCGTCTGGCAGGTGGCGCGGTACTCCGGGTGGTCTGGTCGCGAGAGCTTCCGGCTCCGCCTACGAGCGCCCGTGTTTTTCAAGACGGGTTGGGGCACTGGTATGTGTCCTTCGTGGTGGCCGTGAGAGTTCAGGCGTTGCCACCGACAGGCCGCGCTATCGGCATCGACTGGGGCGTGACGGAGACTGCCACCACTACCAGCGACGGGCATAACCTGCCGCACCCCCCAGCATGGTCGGGCCGCTGCTGTGAAGCTTGCTCGCTATCAGCGGACGATGGCCCGTCGGAAGTCGCCCAGGGGCAAACCTGCTTCGACCGGGTACCGCGCCGCGAAGCGGCGGTCGGCCAAGCTGCAGAAGAAAGTGGCGAGGCGCCGTCAAGATGAGGCCCGGAAGTGGGCGAAGGCTGTGGTGCAAGATTTTGATCGGATTGCCGTGGAGGACTTTCACCCTCGGTTTCTTGCGTCGTCGACCATGGCCCGCAAAGCTGCTGACGCCGCCATCGGCATGGTCAAGATGGAACTGTTGAACATGGCGCGCAAGCACGGTCGTGAGTTGCGATTGATCGATCCTGCCTATACCACGATGGACTGTGGTGTCTGCGGTGCAAGAGCCAAGCGCCGTCTGCCGCTGTCCGAACGCGTATATAACTGCACAACTTGCGGATTCGAGTCGAACAGGGACGAGAACGCCGCATTGGTGGTACTGAACAGGGCTGGTTTCAACCCTGCTGGTGTCGAGAACATAAGACCGGGGCGCTCGCTGAGCGTTCAGGCTGTTTGAGCCACGAATCCTTGCCCTCCGAGGCAGAGAGGAATCAACGGGGTGAGGTTAATACCCTGGTGGCCACGGTCCGATTGCAACTCAGGCGGTGTGGGTGGCGACCGCCGAGCGCTCGACGGTGAGCAGGCTCTCGTCGTGGTGCTCGGCGTAGTAGGCCTTGCCGCCGCCGTTGAGACCGAACAGCCGCTTCGACCAGAGCAGCCAGACCACCGCGGCCACATTGATGATGAACGCGCCGGCCCGCAGCACGGTGACCTTCTCGGTCAGCTCGTAGACCTCGAGCGGCAGGAAGATGCCGGTGGCGATGACGGCGAAGTACTCACCCCAGCGCTGCCCGAGCCACAGCCCCACGGCTTCGATCAGTTCGATGAGCGCATAGACGAACAGCCCCACCGCGATCCACACCAGGACGTGCGGGGACAGGGTGAAGGCCTTGTCGATACTGCGGATGATCTTGGAATGGTCCGGATTCCAGCCGATCTGATCGGCGAGCTGCCGGACCATCGGCATGTCGTTGTCCCAGTTGCTCTTCCAATGTTGCTGGGAACCGCGCAGTTTGAGCACGCCCGCGCCCAGCAGGATGAACACGACGCAGCGGATGATCCGCTCCACGGCCAGCAGCCGCATGATGAACTTGTCCCGCAGCAGCCGCCCGCGCGGCACCTCGGGTGCGTCGTCGGCCGGGCCGCTGCCGCGCGGCTCGCCGGGCACGAAGTTGCCGCAGCGCAGGCAGCGCCAGGACTCGCCGGCCGGGGTGGCCACATGGAGGCGTGCCGCGAGCTCGGGCTCGTTCGGGGCAAAGGTCTCGTGCCCTCGGGCAGCGCAGGTCCACAGACTGAAGTCCATGGGCGGGAGCCTAACCGGAGATCACTCAGCCTGCCGCCAGGGCCCGCAGTTGATCGAGATAAGTATGGGTGCGCGGGTCGCCGGGGTAGCGCTCGATCAGTTCGCGGGCCGTTTCGCCGGCGATCCACATGAGCGAGGGCAGTGAGCGGCGCTTGCCGGCGAAGGCGCGCAGGCCCTCGTCCAGGGCGAGCTCCAGATTGCGATCGCGCACCGCGACGACCGCCAGGGTGAGATGCGCCTCGGCCACCCGCATGGGTTTGCGGATGCTGCCGTCGGGGCGGGTGCTGCTCTGAATGACCTGGCGGGCATAGTTTTCCGCGAGCCGGTCGTCGCCGGAGACCCGGCAGCAATCCATGGCGTAGAAGTCGAACTTCCGCGGGTCCACCACGAAGTGATTGTCCAGATTGGGTGGATGTTCGAGTTTGTCCAGAATTGAACGGCCCTGGGCGAGCGCGTTTTCCACTTCCCGCCGATCACCGAGTCGTGCCCAGGCCTTGGCCCGCTGGGCCGCGAGCTGTACGCCCACACCCAGATTCATGGTGTCGGAGTGCGCGGCCTCGGCGGCTTCGACGGCGCCGCGGTAGTTCGCCTGGGTCAGCGCGAACCAAGCGGCCATTTCCGCACCCCAGCCGATGATTTCGGCATGCTCGGCTTCCTGCCCGAGCGAGAGCGCGGCCCGACGGGTGGCTTCGGCGGCGGTGCGCCAGCCGAGGTCGTAATCAACGCAACCGACCAGTAGGGCAACCCAACCCGCGAGCACCAGGACTTCGCGGTGCTGCGCGAGAGTAAGGCGACCGTCCAGTAGGGAGGTAATCCTCCGCAACCACGCCGTCCCCTCCGAGTGCAGCTCGTGCGGATCGGCGCACGGATACTCCGAACACAACCGGTCGGCGGTTATCCGTATGGCGTCCAAGGTTGCTGAGGACACGTCCGACATGCGCAGCCGGCCGATGAATTCGAGCGTGTCCATCCCGGTGGCCGACAACAGCTCATCGTCGCGATTCGGGCGGGCCTTGGGGAAGAAAGCCGCGGTCACCGTGTCGAAGGCGGCCGCGATGATCGGCGCGTAGAAGTCGTCGGGGCGTGATTCGCCCGATTCCCAACGCCGCCAATTGCGCAACAGCGTGCTGTCGGTCGGCAGATTGTGGGGGGATTTGGCGCGCACCGCGCGGACCGCATCCGCTTGAGACCACCCCCGAGCATCGCGTTCGGCGCGCATTCGGACAGCCCAGACGGGTCGATCGTCACCAGCGGACACGCTCTGTAGTATCTCACCAGTTAACGCCGGATGGACCCGGATAGGGCACGCGAATGTCAGTGGGTTGACATCTGCAATTGCATCTTCGCGTACGCCAAGCTGACTACGGGCACACTAAAGAACAGCGATCCCCAATCCAACGGAGGTTCGGGTGGAAGCGTTGATCTATGGGTACGTGCGTGACGACCTGGCCGATGGCCGCACCGATGAGCTGGAGGACGCCATGTGCGGGCTGGCCCAGTCGGCCGGACTGTGCTTCGCCGCGACGTTCCATGAATCGACCTCGGGTGACGGCACCGCGTTCGCGGAGCTGACCGCGGAGCTCAAGCGTGCCGACGCGCACCACGTGGTGGTGCCGTCTCTCGATCATCTTGCCGGTCAGACGATTCCGCGTGACCTGCTGATCGCGAAGCTGGCCCACGAGGCCTCCGCGCAGGTGTGGACCGTCGAGCACTGAGCTCGCGAACCATCCGGTACGGAAAGCTCACAAACAGAACAGAAGGTACTGAAATCCGGTGCTGGGACCGGATTTCAGTACCGACTGGCTGGTTGGCGAATGGTAACTCGGAGTTTGCGGCAGCGCGTGCTATCGGGGATGTTCGCTAGAGCCCGAAGCCGCCGCGCCCACGCCGGCGCAGGTACTTCTCGAACTCGGCCGCGATGGCGTCACCGTCGATCTTGGCCATGGCCTCCGACAGATCCACCTCGGCATCGCCACGCTCCTCGAGCGAGCGCACGTACTCCGCGATTTCCTCATCGCCCGCGGTCATTTCGTTCACCGCGGCCTCCCACTCCTCGGCCTGCTCGGGCAGCCCGCCCAGCGGCACCTCCACATCGAGCACATCCTCGACCCGGTGCAGCAGTGCGATCACGGCTTTCGGATTCGGCGGCTGAGAAACGTAGTGCGGCACCGCGGCCCAGAAGGAGATGGCCGGAACACCCGCGCGCACACAGGCATCCTGCAAGACGCCGGTGATGCCGGTCGGGCCCTCGTAGCGGGTCTGTTCCAGATTGAAGCGCTCGGCGGCTTCCTTGCTGTAGGCGGTTCCGGTGACCGGCACCGGGCGGGTGTGCGGGGTATCGGCCAGCAGCGCACCCAGGATCACCACCGTCGACACGCCGAGCTGTTCCACGAATTCGAGCAGATCACTGCAGAAGGACCGCCACCGCATATTGGGTTCCACACCGCGCAGCAGCACCACATCACGATCACTGCCCGGCGGCGAGCACACCGACAGCATGGTCGACGGCCACTGGATCTCCCGCGTCACGCCATCCACCTGACGCACGGTGGGACGATTCACCTGATAGTCGTAGTAGTCCTCGGAATCGAGCTCAGCCAGCGGCTGCGCATCCCAGATCAATTCCAGGTGCTCGACCGCACCGCTGGCGGCGTCGGCAGCGTCGTTCCAGCCTTCGAAGGCCGCGACGAGCACCGGATCCCGCAGGGTGGGAAGGTCCGATTCCGGTGGCACCGGGGATTCACTGGCGTTCACCCGGTCAGCCTACGGTGTGCCGCACACCTGCGTATAAACGACGCGCAATCGACCCCCGCCGCTCATGTTCGCGGCCCGTCTCGGTCTGGACTGAGTGGAGCGGGGGAGCGAAGCGGAGGAGCGGAAGGAGGGAAGACCGAGACTTACAGGGCCGCGAACCCGCCGGAGCGAAGCGGAGGCAGAAGACACAGTCGGATACAGGTTGTCTGCGCATCCCACTACTCTTGAGTACATGTCAGTACGCAGCCGCGCCGAATTCGACACCACCCTACTCGACACGCTCAGTAAACGTGTTGTGATCGGGGACGGTGCGATGGGGACGATGCTGCAGGCCGCGGATCTCACGCTCGACGATTTCCGTGGCCTCGAGGGTTGCAACGAGATCCTCAATGAAACCCGCCCCGACGTGCTGCGACACATCCACCGCGCCTACTTCGAGGCCGGCGCGGACGCGGTCGAGACCAACACCTTCGGGTGCAACCTGCCCAACCTCGCCGACTACGACATCGCCGATCGCATCCGCGATCTGTCGGAGCGCGGCACCCGGCTGGCCCGCGAGGTCGCCGACGAGATGGGCCCCTCCGCCGACGGCACCCCGCGCTACGTGCTGGGCTCGATGGGACCCGGCACCAAGCTGCCGACCCTGGGCCACGCTCCTTATGTCTCCCTGCGCGATGCCTACACCGAGGCCGCGCTCGGCATGCTCGACGGCGGCGCCGACGCCATCCTCATCGAGACCTGCCAGGACCTGCTGCAGGTCAAGTCCGCGATCACCGGCAGCCACAATGCCATGCTGCGCGCGGGCCGGCGCATCCCGATCATCACGCACGTGACCGTGGAGACCACCGGCACCATGCTCGTCGGCTCCGAGATCGGCGCCGCGCTGACCGCGCTCGAGAAGCTCGGCATCGACATGATCGGCCTCAACTGCGCGACCGGTCCGGACGAGATGAGCGAGCACCTGCGTCATCTGTCCAAGCACGCGCAGCTGCCGGTGTCGGTCATGCCGAACGCCGGTCTGCCCATTCTCGGCGCCAATGGCGCCGAATACCCGCTCAGCGCCGAGGATTTGGCGATCGCGTTGAGCCAGTTCGTGTCCGAGTTCGGGCTCTCGCTGGTCGGCGGCTGCTGCGGCACCACCCCCGAGCACATCCGCCAGGTGGCCGCCGCGGTGCGCGAGGTCGAGCAGGCCCGCCGCACCCCGGCCCACGAGCCGAGCGTGTCCTCCATCTACACCGCGGTGCCCTTCGAGCAGGACGCCTCGATCATGATGATCGGCGAGCGCACCAATGCCAACGGCTCCAAGGCCTTCCGCGACGCCATGCTGGCCGGCGACTGGCAGAAGTGCCTCGACATCGCCAAGGACCAGACCCGCGACGGCGCCCACATGCTGGACCTGTGCGTCGACTATGTGGGCCGCGACGGCAGCCTCGACATGGCCGAACTGGCGTCGCGCCTGGCCACCGCGTCCACCCTGCCGATCATGCTGGACTCCACCGAAACCCCGGTGCTGCAGGCCGGTCTGGAGCATCTGGGCGGGCGCTGCGCGGTCAACTCGGTCAACTTCGAGGACGGTGACGGACCGGAGTCGCGCTACCAGCAGACCATGGCACTGGTCGCCGAACACGGTGCGGCCGTGGTGGCCCTGACCATCGACGAGAACGGGCAGGCTCGCACCGCCGCGCACAAGGTGGAGATCGCCGAGCGGCTCATCGCCGATATCACCGGCAACTGGGGACTCGACGAGTCCGACATCATCATCGACACCCTGACCTTCACCCTGGGCACCGGCCAGGAGGAGTCGCGCCGCGACGGCATCGAAACCATCGAGGCCATCCGCGAACTCAAGCGCCTGCACCCGGAAGTGCAGACCACGCTGGGTCTCTCGAACATCTCCTTCGGCCTCAACCCGGCCGCGCGGCAGGTGCTGAACTCGGTGTTCATGCACGAATGCGTGGAGGCCGGTCTGGATTCGGCCATCGTGCACGCCTCCAAGATCCTCCCCATGTCCCGGATTCCGGAGGAGCAGCGCGAGGTCGCCCTCGATCTGGTCTACGACCGCCGCACCGAGGACTACGACCCCCTGCAGAAGCTCATGGCGCTGTTCGAAGGCGTGTCCGCGGCCTCCTCCAAGGCCTCGCGCGCCGAGGAACTGGCCGCGCTCCCGCTGTTCGAGCGCCTCGAGCGGCGCATCGTGGACGGTGAGAAGGCCGGCATGGAAGCCGATCTGGACGCGGCCATGCAGGAGGTGCCGCCGCTGCAGATCATCAACGAGACGCTGCTGTCGGGCATGAAGACCGTCGGTGAGCTGTTCGGCTCGGGCCAGATGCAGCTGCCGTTCGTGCTGCAGTCGGCCGAGGTCATGAAAACCGCTGTCGCGCACCTGGAACCGCATATGGAGTCCACCGACGACTCCGGCAAGGGCCGCATCGTGCTGGCCACGGTCAAGGGCGACGTGCACGATATCGGCAAGAACCTGGTGGACATCATCCTGTCCAACAATGGCTACGAGGTCGTCAATCTCGGTATCAAGCAACCGATTTCGACCATTCTCGAGGCCGCCGTGGACAAGCGCGCCGACGTGATCGGCATGTCCGGACTGCTGGTGAAGTCCACCGTGGTCATGAAGGAGAACCTGCAGGAGATGAACACCCGCGGCGTCGCGGAGCAGTTCCCGGTGCTCCTCGGTGGCGCGGCGCTCACCCGCGGTTACGTCGAGAACGATCTCACCGAGGTCTATCAGGGCGATGTGCACTACGCGCGCGACGCCTTCGAGGGCCTGCGGCTGATGGACGAGATCATGACCCTCAAGCGCGGCGGTGGCATCGATCCGGATTCGCCCGAGGCCATCGCGGCGCGGGAGAAGGCCGCCGAGCGCAAGGCGCGCCACGAGCGTTCCAAGCGCATCGCCGAGCAGCGCAAGGCCGTCGAGGTGCCGGTCGAGGTGCCCGCGCGCTCGGATGTGGCCGCCGATCTGGCGGTGCCGACGCCGCCGTTCTGGGGGACCCGCATCGTCAAGGGCCTATCGGTCAGCGAGTACTCGGGTCTGCTCGACGAGCGTGCGCTGTTCCTGGGTCAGTGGGGGCTGCGCGGTCAGCGTGGCGGCGAGGGTGCCTCCTATGAGGAGCTGGTGGAGACCGAAGGCCGTCCGCGGCTGCGGTATTGGCTGGACCGCCTGACCGCCGAGGGCGTGCTGCAGCATGCCGCGCTGGTGTACGGCTACTTCCCGGCGGTCTCCGAGGGCGATGATGTGATTGTTCTCACGGAGCCGAAACCCGATGCGCCGGAACGGTATCGGTTCACTTTCCCGCGTCAGCAACGCGACCGGTTCCTCTGCATCGCCGATTTCATCCGCTCGCGCGAACACGCAGTGCAGACCGGTCAGGTGGATGTGCTGCCGTTCCAGCTGGTCACCATGGGACAGCCGATCGCCGATTTCGCCAATGTGCTCTTCGCCGAGAACAACTACCGCGACTACCTCGAGGTCCACGGCATCGGCGTGCAGCTCACCGAGGCGCTGGCCGAGTTCTGGCACCGGCGCGTGCGTGAAGAACTGACGCTGGAAGGACATTCGGTCGCCGATGAGGACCCTGCCGATGTGCAGGAATACTTCAAACTGGGATACCGTGGCGCTCGGTACTCGTTCGGCTACGGCGCCTGCCCAGATCTGGAGGATCGCGCCAAACTCGTCGACCTGCTGGACGCCGGCCGGATCGGGGTGACACTGTCCGAGGAGTTGCAACTGCATCCGGAGCAGTCGACCGATGCGTTCGTGCTGCTGCACCCGGAAGCCAAGTACTTCAACGCTTAGAATTTCCAAGAGGTTTCCGGGCTTTTCGCGCAACGGTGCAGGGTGGCTCGGCGCGAAAGCCAGCAGGAGGGGCACAACCACATGAGCGCAGACCGGCTGATTTCGGGGCGGTACCGACTTACGGATCCGATCGGCACCGGTGCGATGGGGGTCGTGTGGCGCGCGACCGATGTTCGGCTGCGCCGCACGGTCGCGGTCAAACAGCTGCTGCTGACACCGGGGCTGACCCGGTCCCAGGCCGTCGAGGCCAGGATGCGGGCGATGCGTGAGGGGCGCATCGCCGCACGCCTGCATCACCCCAATGCCGTCACGGTCTTCGATGTGGCGGAGGAGGACGGCCAGCCCTGGCTGGTCATGGAATACGTCGACGCGGTCAGTCTCGCGGCGCTCATGCGCGAGAAGGGCCATCTCGATCCGGCCGAGGTCGCCCGCATCGGGGCCAAGGTCGCCGAGGCGCTCGCCGCCGCGCACAAGGCCGGGATCGTGCACCGGGATGTGAAGCCCGCCAATATCCTGGTCGCCGACGACGGCACGGTGAAGATCACCGACTTCGGCATCTCCCGCGCCATCGGCGATGTCACCGTCACCTCCACCGGCTTCCTGGCCGGCACGCCCGCCTACCTGTCCCCGGAGGTCGCGCGCGGCGAGAACCCCGAACCCGCCTCCGACGTATTCGCGCTGGGCTCAACGCTTTACGCGGCCGTGGAGGGCTCGCCCCCGTTCGGTGAGGGCGACAACCCGCTGGCCGTACTGCATTCGGTGGCGCGCGCGACCGTGCCGGAGCCCAAGCGGGCCGGCGCGCTCGGACCGGTGCTCATGGAACTGCTGGCCGCCGAGATGGCGGACCGGCCCACCATGGTCCAGGCCGCCGAGCAGCTGCAGGCCGTGGCCGAGGGCCGCACGCCCGCACCGCTGCCGGTCACCAAGGTGATGCCGGCGGCGAATGCCGCTGCGGCAGTGGATGCTTCGGGCGCCACCACGGTGCTGGCCACCTCCGCCGCCCGCGCGTCCACGGCCAATGCCACCGACCCCACCGTGCACGTGGACATGGGCGCCTCGCGATCCGGCGGCTCGGGCACCGCGCCCCAGACGCCGGTGCCGCCGGGACCACCGGGGTCGAAAAACGGTGGCATGGACCGGAATCGGCGATTGCTCGCCCTGGTCGCCGCCGGCATCGTGGGCGCGCTGATCATCGCGGGCGTGGTCGCGGTCGCGGTGAACCGCAACAGCAGCAGCAATGCACCCGCGGCCAACGGCACCAGCCCGGCCACCGCGCCGGTGAATCCGACCACGGCGGTGGCCTCCTCACCACAGGGCGGCGCACCGGCGGACGGCGGCGGCAATGCCCAGCCGCAATCGGGCGGCACCGCCGGGCAGGCGACCCGTAGCTCGAACCCGCCCGCCTCCGCCGTCGCGCCGACCACCGTGCCCGCCCCGACCTCGGGCCTGGTGCCGGGAGCGCCCGTGCCGAGCAATGCGCCCGTCCCGCCGACCACGACGCTGCCGCCGACCACCACGCCCCCGGTGACGACGACCCCGTACGGTCCGGCCTCGGTGCAGTCGGTGAGTTCCTTCGTGCAGGGCTACTACGGCATGCTGCCCGGCAATGTGAGCGGCGCGTGGTCGGAGCTGTCGCCCGGCTATCAGAGTTCCACCGGCGGCTACGGCGCCTACTCCCAGTTCTGGGGCGGGATCGCGTCGGTCAGCGTCGGCGGGGTCACCACACAGGGCAGCAACCGTGCCGTCGTGAACCTGACCTACGTGCTCAAGAACGGCCAGACGACCAGCGAGAGCCGCTGGGTGCAGCTGGATTCCTCGACCGGTCGCCTGCTGATCACCGCCTCCGGGGTCTGAGCGCGCACCCGACGGGGCGGGCGGTTGACGACCGCCCGCCCCGCCTGTGACTCTGATCACGGCCCGCCGATCGATCGGCGGGGAGAGGAGAGCAGGCCGATGATGCATGCGGTGGTGGCGTGGTGAGTGAGACAGAACCGGAAGTGACCGTGCGCGGCGGCAGGATTCGCGGGCGCACCGAAGCGGGAATCAGCGCGTTTCTCGGAATCCCTTATGCGGCACCCGCCATCGGCGCGGCGCGCTTCGAACTGCCCCGGCCCGCGCCGAGCTGGGACGGGGTGCGCCCGGCACAGCACCTCGGGCCCGCCTGCGTCCAATCGCCGTATCCGGGTCCGATCCGGGCACTACTGGGCGAGTCGCCGGTCATCGGTGACGATTACCTGAATCTCAATGTGTGGACACCGGATCCGGGCGGCTCCGGGCTGCCGGTCATGGTGTGGATCCACGGCGGCGCGTTCACCCGGGGCGCGAATTCGCTGCCGCTGTACGAGGGCAGCGCCTTCGCCCGCGACGGGGTGGTGCTGGTCTCGATCAACTACCGGCTCGGCATCTCGGGATTCGCGGTGCTGCCCGACGCGCCCATGAACCGCGGCCTGCATGATCAGCTGCTGGCACTGCAGTGGGTGCAGGACAATATCGCCGCCTTCGGCGGAGATCCGGGCCGCGTCACGATCTTCGGTGAATCCGCGGGCGCCATGAGCGTGGGGAGCCTGCTGGCCTCCCCGCTCTCGGCCGGACTGTTCGAGCGCGCGATCATGCAGAGCGGCAACGGTTCCGCGGTGGCCGATCCGGCGGATGCCGCCCAGGTGACCGCCGCCATCGCGGAGTTTCTCGGGATCGGTGCGACGGCAGCGGAATTCGCGGCGGTCGAGCCGTCGCGGTTGCAGTCCGCACAGGACGCGATCGGCCTGGCCCTGACCCTCGAACCCGATCCGCAACGCTGGGGTGCGTCGGTGATCGCCAGCGGGCTCGGCGTCATGAGCCTGTTCCCGGTGGCCGACGGCGAAGTACTGCCCGGTCCGCAGGCGGACACCCTGGTGGCACGGCCGGAACGCATCCGGCCGTTGCTGATCGGCAATACCTCCGAGGAATTCCGGTTCTTCACCGTCCCCGCGGGACTGGCCGCCGCCATGGCCGCCACTGCGCTCTCGGCATTGCTGGCACGCAGCGGGATCGATCCGGACGTGGCGAAGATCTACTTCGCCGCACGGCCCGATGCCACGCCGGGAGATATCTACAGCGCGATCATCACCGATGTGGCCTTCCGGACCGACACCATGCGGATCGCCGATATCGTCTCCTCGGCGGGTACCGCCTGCCACGTCTACGAATTCGGCTGGCCCAGTGGCATCGACGGGATCGGCTCGTGTCATGCCCTCGAGATTCCGTTCGTCTTCGACACACTCGCCCTCGGCAAGACGCTGACCGGACCCAACCCGCCGCAGCCGCTGGCCGATGAAATGCACCGGGCCTGGGTCGATTTCGCGGTGCACGGTGATCCCGGCTGGGCGCGATACGAGAGCGCGGCGCCGCTGGTGCGGCACTTCGGCAGTCCCGCCTCCTCGACCGGCGCGCCGCGCGCGCTCGACGAGCTCGACGCCTTGCACGCGGCCTTCCGGCACTGAGCGCGGCGAGCTGCTGCTGCCCGGCCTCGGGCGGTGTCGGTGGGCACCGATAGGCTGGGCGGCGGTTCTCGCTGGATATGGCCCCGGATGTCGGGGTGCGGAAGGAGTGGCGGCGCGGTGGCGCGGTTGGATGCGGTGTTGTGGGACATGGACGGCACGCTGCTCGACTCGGAGAAGCTCTGGGATATGGCATTGCGGGAGCTCGCGGCCGAGATGGGGCACGAGCTGACCGATGCCATCCGGCACGCGCTGATCGGGGCGTCGGGACCCAATGCCATGCGAATCCTGTTCGCGGGGCTGGGCGTCGAGGCGACCCCGCAGGCCACCACCGCGGCCGCGGACTGGATCGAGGAGCGGGTCACCGAACTGTTCCACGGGCCGATTCCGTGGCGGCCGGGCGCCCAGGATGTGCTGGCGGGGCTGCGCGCGGCGGGGGTGCCGATGGCGCTGGTCACCAATACCAAGCGGTCGCTGACGGAGTTGGCGCTGAACACCTTGGGCCGCGACAACTTCCACGCCACGGTCTGCGCCGACGAGGTCGAACACGGTAAACCCGCACCCGATCTCTACCTGCGCGCCGCCGAACTGCTCGGCGTCGCACCCGAACACGCGGTCGCCATCGAGGATTCACCCACCGGATCGCTGGCCGCCGAGGCCGCCGGCTGCACGCTGCTGGTGGTGCCGTGCGAGATCGCGGTGCCCGAGGGACCGGGGCGGGTCTTCCGCGACAGCCTCATCGGGCTGACCCACACCGAGCTATCGGGTCTGCGCGCCGCCCGCGCCAGCTGAGCTTTCCCATTCGTCCAAGCCCGCGCCGCCGGTGCGGACTAGCCTGCGAATCATGGGTGATCCGCCGGCCTCGCTGCGCGCACTGTGTACCGCGCTGCCGGAGGTGACCGAACGCCTCAGTCACGGCGAGCCGACCTGGTTCGTGCGCGACAAGAAGACGTTCGTCATGCTGTCCGACCATCACCACGACGACCGCTACGGGTTTTGGTGCGCCGCGCCCGCGGGCGTGCAGGAGGAATTGGTCGCGGCCGAGCCCGCACGGTTCTTCCGGCCGCCCTATGTCGGGCATCGCGGCTGGCTCGGCGTGTATCTCGACGTCGACGTCGACTGGGCGGAGATCGCCGAGATCGTCGAGGACGCCTACCGCATGGTCGCGCCCAAACGGCTCATTGCCGAACTCGACGCCCGCCTCCCGCCGCAGCGGGAAACGGGCGCCGATCGGCGATCCGGGACGCGCGGCTAGCGCAACGGCCCGAAGAAGGCCCGCAGATCTCCGGCCAGATTCACCGGATCCTCCATGGCCGGGAAGTGCCGCCCGCGCGCGAATTCGGTCCAATGCGCATCGGCCGGAGCCGGAACCACCCGGCGCACAGTCTCATCCGCGCCGAAGACCGCGAAACCCTGCGGCACCGCCGCCGGTGCACCCCAATCGGTGGAATGGGCCTGCTCGTAGAGCGTGTGTGCGGCACTGGCCCCCGCACCGGTGAACCAGAACAGCGACACCGTGGTGAGCAGCTGATCGAGATCGATCGGCAGATCGGTCCAGTTCTCGAACTTCTCGGCGATCCACGCCAATTGCAGCAGCGGCGAATCGGTCAGACCGTAACCGATGGTCTGCGGGCGGCTGTTCTGGATGGCGAGGTAACCCGAACCGTCCCGGCGGAATTCGTCCATCCGGGTCAGAATCAGCTTGTCCACCGGGTCGTTCGGATCCAGGCTGTCGGCCAGACCGGGCAGGAAGGTCGCCACATTCGAGGCGGTCTGCGGATCGGTCACCACATGCACACCCGTCACATGCCCGCCATCGAAACCGGCCACCATGCCCGACACACCACTGCCCACATCCCCGCCGTGCACGCCGTAGCGGTCGTAGCCGAGCCGGGCCATGAGCTCGATCCAGGCCCGCGCGGTCCGGCCCATCGACCAACCCGCCGCGCTCAACGGGGTCGAGAACGCATACCCGGGCAGCGACGGGGCGATGACATGGAAGGCCTGACCCTCGGCCGGATCGGTGAGCAGCGGGATGAGACTGCTGAACTCGGCCACCGAACTCGGGAAACCGTGGGTCAGCAGCAGCGGCTGCGCATCCGGGCGCTCGGAACGCACATGCAGGAAATGGATGGTCTGACCGTCGATCTCGGTCGTGAACTGCGGGAAGGCATTGAGCGCGGCTTCCTGTGCGCGCCAATCGTATTCGGTGCGCCAGTACTCGGCCAGCTCCCGCAACCGCGCGGCGGTGATGCCGCGCTCCGCGCCGGTGCCGGGGATCTGAGCGGCCCAACGCGCATGGGCCAGGCGATCGTGCAGGTAATCCAGGTCGGACTGCGGAATCTCGATGCGGAAGGGGCGGATCTCTTTGCTCATGAACCAAGGTTATGAACCATTGCGGAAAGGTTCGTTCCGCGATTGCGAACTACGATCGAGAAATGTTGGAGACCTCCGCGCGACTGCTGCGACTGCTGTCCCTCATGCAGTCCCGGCGTGACTGGACCGGCCCGGAACTCGCTGCACGCCTGCACGTCACCACCCGCACCATCCGCAATGACGTGGACCGCTTGCGTGAACTCGGTTACCCGGTCGAAGCGCGCCCGGGCGTGGACGGCGGCTATCGGCTCGGCGTCGGCGGCGCGCTGCCCCCGCTGCTGCTCGACGACGACGAAGCCGTCGCCGTGGCCATCGGACTACGCACGGCCGCAAGCGGTTCCGTCGCCGGCATCGAGGAAACAGCGGTACGTGCCCTGACCAAACTCCAGCAGATCCTGCCCTCGCGCCTGCGGCACCGGGTGAGCGCCTTCCAGCACGCCATGCCGATCCCCGCCCGCGGCCCCCGCGTCGACCCCGACGTGCTCACCGCCATCGGCGCCGCCTGCCGCGACCACGAACGCCTGCGCTTCGACTACCGCACCCACTCCGGCACCCCCGGCCGCCGAACGGTCGAACCGTACCGCCTGGTCAGCCACGTCCAACGCTGGTACCTCCTCGCCTGGGACCTCGACCGCGACGACTGGCGCACCTTCCGCGTCGACCGCATGGACCCTCGCACCCCCACCGGCCCCCGCTTCACCCCCCGCCCCCTACCCCCCGACGCCGACATCGCCACCCGCGTCGAACGCGGTGTAGGCGAGGCCACCTGGCGCTTCCGCGCCCGAATCATCGTGCACGCCAGCGCCGCCCACGTCCGCGCCAAGATCCCCATCTCGGTCGACGTAGAACCCTTGTCCGACACCACCTGCGCCTTCGAACCCGGCTCCGACGACCCCCGCATGCTCGCCCTCTATCTCGGCCTGCTCGACGCCGACTTCGAAATCATCGACGCCCCCGAACTGGTCGAGGCACTGCACACACTGATCGCCCGATACCAGCGCGCGGTCGGGACAAAGGTGTAAACAGCCGGAGACCGCCGCATCAGGAAACCGTCAACTTGACGGGTTCGTGGATCAGAAAATTATCGCCCACCCGCCAGGATCGAAACACGCAGCGCCACTTGGGCACTGCGCGCATCGAGAAAGGCCGGACCAATGCTCGAACGTGCGATACGTATCGCTTTCCTGGCGGCAGGAGCGATAGTGCTCGCCGCGCCGCTCGCCCACGCCGACAGTCACAATCGCGCGGTCGACCCCGGGTACAGCCACCACAACCACGGCAGTACCGGCACGACCGTCGACAACAGCAGCGAATCCAAATGCCCGTGCAGCCAAGACCCGGGCGACGCCGACACCTGGGGGAACGAACCGCACGGCAGCAAAGGCGGAGGCGGGGGTAAGGGCGGCGCCGGCGGCGGGCACATCAGCGACGACGAAGGACCGGACCACTATCACGGGTACAGCCCGCAGTAGTCAGCGCTCGGCAGGGGCGGTGGCCGGGAGCAGCAGGAGGTGCAGCAGCCCGGCCGATACGCCCATCAGCAGTGCACAGTCCATGTAATGGCACGCCATCGCGCCGAAGTAGCCCGGGCCGCCCCAGGCGTTGGCGGTGAAGTTGGGGTCGAGGCCGCCCAGGATTTGTTCGCCCATGCGCCACGGCAGGTAGACCAGGATCAGCAGCGGCAGGAAGGACAGAAGGAGGCGGAGGGCGGGGCCGGGGTGGTGGGTGGCGGCCTTCGCTGTGGTGCGGAGGCGTTGTGCGGCTTGGGAAGTCAGTGGGGTCAGCAGGTCGGCCGGGCGGAAACCGCGGCGGGCCAGCACGATGATGATCGCGATCGCGAGCAGTAGGACGATGAGGTGTTGCCACCAAGCGGCGGTGCCTGCGACGTGCGCTTCCCGCTGGGGGGAGCGCATGGCGTATTGGATGCCGCCGACTATGACGCCCGTTGTGACGGAGAACGCGGCGAGCGCCGTCAGTGGGCGGGACAGGCGCGACTGGACCGTGGTGTGCGATGCGGGTCGGTGGGTGGGATGAGGTTGGGGCGAGGTGCGTTCGGCGCCTTGTGGATTCATGTCGTCAACCTTGGCGGGCGGGTGGGTGCCGAGTCGTCATCCTGGGGCCGGGACGTGGGCTTGGTCTGCGGGCGGAGGTTCGGGGCGGGTCAGACCTGGGGATGACGCGGCGGCTGGCCCGTGGTCCGATGCGCGGGCGGCGGAGCGGCGATTACCGTCGGTCTATGTCGTCTACCTCAGTACTCTCGGCTGCCCCGGACGGGTGGAGCGCGGCCGCGCGGCCGGAACCGCCGTGGCATGAGCGGTGGATGGTCCGGCATCGGGAGGACTCGATCGGGCCCGACGCGATCGATATCGCGATCGCGGTCGGATGCTTCGTGCTGTTCACCGGGCCGCTGCTGGTCGGGATGACGCGCGGGATCGGGTCCACGGCGGAGATCGCGGGATTCGGGGTCGCGGCCGCGGCGCCGCTGGTGGTGCGGCGGCGGTGGCCGCTGGCGGTGCTCGTCGCGGTGACGGTGGTGTTGTGCGCGGCCTCGCTGGCCGATGTGCGGTTCACGCCGTGGGTGAGCAATACCGGGCCGGTGATCGCGGTCGCGGTGCTCACGCTGGCGGATCGGCGGCCGCGGCGGGAATCCTTGATCGCCACCGGGATCGCGCTCGTGGCATTGTGCGCGGCGGGATCGTATGCGTTCCATGCGTATTCGGATCAGGATCAGGATTTCGTGCAACCGCTGATCGCGGCGCCGGCCTGGCTGCTGGGGGATATGTTCCGGACGCGGCGGGAGTATCAGCGGAGTCTGGCCGAGCAGGAGCGCCAGCACGCGGCCGAGACCGAGCGGCGCATCCGGGCCGAGGAACGATTGCGGGTGTCGCGCGATGTGCACGATCTGATCTCGCACACGCTGAGCATGGTGGCCGTGCGATCCGGGGTGGCCAGGCTGCTGATCGACGAGAACCCGGAAGAAGCCCACCGGGCGCTGACCACCATCGAGACCGCCAGCCGCTCGGCGCTGCGCGAACTGCGCGGCGTGCTGACGCAATTCCGCGAACCCGGGTGGAACGATGAGCTCGCCGAGCCGGGACTGGCCGAGGTGGCCGGGCTCGTCGACGGGCTGCGCCACGATGGACTCGTGGTGGAATATCAGGTGATCGGGGTGCCGGGGGAGTATCCGGCGCTGTTGCAGACCACGGTGTACCGCATCGTGCAGGAGGCCCTGACCAATGTGGTCAAACACGCGCACACCGAACACGCCCGCGTCGAGATCCGCCATGCCCCGGCGGAATTGACCGCCGTCATCACCGACGACGGATCCCCGGACGGCCCGCCCGCCGAGATCGATACCAGCGGATCGGGTCTCGGCCTGGCGGGCATGCGGGAGCGAGTCTCGTTGTTCGGCGGCCGATTCGCGGCCGGCCCGCGCGCTACCGGCGGATTCGCCGTGACCGCCACCTTCCCCATCACCGAGGAGGACCATGCCTGACCACGCACCCGCCGACCCGATCCGCGTCCTGATCGCCGACGACGAAGCGCTGGTACGGGCCGGATTCCGCATCCTGGTCGACTCCGCACCCGACCTCACCGTCGTCGGCGAGGCCGGCACCGGCGGCGAAGCGGTGCGGCTCACCCGCCAGCTGCGCCCCGATGTGGTGCTGATGGACATCCGTATGCCGGTCATGGACGGCCTGGAAGCCATGCAGCACATCGCCGCCGACAGCCGGAAGACGACCGCCGACGGCGACCTGCCCGGCAGCGGGCCGCATGTGCTGATCGTGACCACCTTCGACCAGGACGAACACGTCTTCCGCGCCCTGCGCAACGGCGCGGGCGGCTTCATCCTCAAAGACTCACCGCCCGAACAACTCCTGCACGCGATCCGGGTCGTCGCCCACGGTGACGCCCTGCTGACCCCGAGCATCACCCGCCGCATGATCAACGCCTTCGCCCGCCGCCCCGCCGCCCCCGCCCCGCGCGCGGACGCCCTGAGCGCGCTGACCGATCGGGAGCGAGAAGTGCTCGGCCACATCGCCGCCGGTCGCTCCAATGCCGAGATCGCCGCCGTGCTCTACGTCAGCATCGCCACGGTCAAGACCCACGTGGGCCGCCTGCTCACCAAACTCGAGGCCCGCGACCGCGCCCAGCTCGTCGTATTCGCCTACGAATCCGGCACGGTGGTACCCGGCACCCACTAGGCCGAAGCGCGGCGGAAATGCTCGTCGAGCACCGGCACGGGTTCCAGGTCGGAGATATCGTGGCCCGCATTGCAGTGATCGGTGAGATCCTTGCCGTCGCGGGCCTGCACGATGCGGATCTCGCCGACCCGATCACTCAGCGTCGCAGCGACTTTGGCGGCATGCCGATAACCCGGGGCATCCCGGTCGGCGACGATCCACACCCGCGGGGCGCAGTCGAGCCAGTCCGCGTGCTCGCGCCGCCAGCCCTGTGCGCCGCCCGCATTGCAGGTGGCGGTCAGGCCCGCGCGGGTGGCGGTGAGGACATCGGATTCGCCCTCGCAGATGTAGATTTCGCGCCCGGCGCGCACCGCGGAGATCACCTCGGGCAGATGGAACGGCAGCGGCGCGAAACCACCTGATTCCCAGCCGTATTCGGTCCGGCGCTGCTGCCAGAAGGATTTCACGTGACCGCGCCGATACAGCGTACGCACCCGGATGACCCGCCCGGCGGGCGTACCGTCGGCGAGGCGATAGATGTAGGCGGCGACCCGGCGCGGGCGGCCCAGCTGCGGGCCGGGATCGGGTTTGTGCACCGACAACGGCAGTCCCGCCGCGAGCAAGGCCCGATCGGCCACCGCGAGCTCGGGTGCCGGCCCGGTCCGGCGCGGGCCGGTGCGATCGGGTGGCGGGCCGTCGAACAGGTCACGGATATGCAGGCCGAGGCGTTCGAGCACTTCCTCGTCGGAGCAGCCGGCGAAGCATTTGACGATGGTGCGCTGCCGCTGCCGGTTGTAGACCACGCCGAGGGAGGGATGGTGATGCCGGCCGTCGGCCTCGTGCACCGGGCACAGGAAGGTCATCCAGTCGCCGCCGCGCTTCCCCGGCCCGGAAACGCGATGCAATGCGCCGGTGATGGTGTCCCAGGATCCGTTGGTCCCCATGCTGCGGTCCTCTCACTACCGGTGTACCCGGTTCGAGAGAGGTGTCAACCACGGTGAATGACCCTGTGGCGCAAAGGTTATCAACGTCCGCGCGAACGTGTTTACCGGTGTGCGCGCGAACGAGCGCACACCGGCGGGCTCACAGCCGGTTCAGTTGCCACTCCGCGGGCAGCCCCTGGATCGAGGCCTCACGCCCGCTCGCTTCGATGGTGACCGTCGCCGGGCCCAGCCGCAGATCGGTGAGCCGGACCGTGCCCGCGCGCTCGGGTAGCCGCGGCGCGATGGTGAGCGTGCGTGCCGGCACATCGGGCAGCAGGCCGAGGAAGGACCGCATGAGCAGCAGCGGCGCCGCACTCGCCCAGGCCTGCGGCGAGCACGACGTCGGATACGGCACCGGCATATGCAGCTCGGCGCGGCCGAAACCGCAGAACAACTCCGGTGGGCGCGCCCCGAATTCGAGGATCGCCTCCAGCAGTCCGCCGGCCAGCCGCTCGGCCAGCTCGGTGGCGCCGGGAACATGGGCGTAGCGCAGCAGTCCCGCGACCGTGATCGCCGTATCGTGCGGCCACACCGAACCGGTGTGGTAGCCCATCGGATTGAACCGCCGCACGGTCGATGACAGGGTGCGCAGGCCGAATCCGCTGTCGAGATCGGCGGCGCCGAGCCGGGCGATGAGCTCCTCGGCCCGCTCGTCCGGCACGATGCCGGTCCACAGGCAGTGGCCGTTATTGCTGGCGACGGCATCGACCTGCCGCTTGGACCCGTCCAGGGCGAGCGCGTAACAGCCGTGCCGCGGTATCCAGAACGCCTCGTCGAAGCGCGCTCGCAGCGCCTCGGCCTGCGCGCGCAGTCGCGCCGCGGTCGCGGTATCACCGGCGGACTCCGCGAGTTCGGCGCGCCCCAGCCACGCCGCATGGACATAGCCCTGCACCTCGCACAGCGCGATCGGCGGTTCGGCCAGGCGCCCGTCGGCGAAAGCGATCGCGTCCCAGCTGTCCTTCCAGCCCTGATTGGCAAGTCCGCGATCGGTTTTGCGCCGGTACTCGACGAACCCGTCGCCGTCACTGTCGCCGTAGTCGTCGATCCAGGCGAGCGCGGCATCGGCGGCGGGCAGCAGGGCCGCGAGCGCCGTGGCGTCCACTCCCCAGCGCCGGCATTCGGCCAGCAACATGACGAACAGCGGGGTGGCGTCCACGGTGCCGTAATAGACCGAACCGCCCAGCACCCGATCACTGCCCGGACCGTAGCGCCGCTCGTGCATGATCCGGCCCGGCTCCTCCTCGGTTACCGGATTGTCCTGCGTGCCTTGTAGTTTCGCGAGCTGCCGCAGCGTCCCCAAGGCCAGGTCGGAGTCCAGCACCAACGCCATCCACGAGGTGAGCAGGCTGTCGCGCCCGAACAGCGCCATGAACCACGGCGCACCCGCGGCCACATAGGAGGTGCCGTCGGAGGGATCGTCGAGCCGCAGTGCGCCCAAATCGCTTTCGGTGCGCTGCAATATGGCGTTCAATCCCGCGCCGCTGGCGGTGAGGCTGGTCGTGGTGGCGCGCCAGCGGCGGATCTTGTAGGCCGGACTGTCCTCGTCCCCCTCGTCGAAACTCATCGGCGCGGCCCGATGCCCGATCACCGGCCGGCACTGGATCACCGTATGCCAGCAGCCCCGGCGCGGAATCACGATGTGCCACAACAGCGTGCCCGGCTGGATGGCCGGCTCGCCGTCGGCCTGAATGGCCACCTCGCGTCCGGGATCGGTGCGGTCGGTCAGGCGCAGGGTGTCGGCGGTGGCGGTGAGTTCGCAGCCGTGACCGCTCACCCGGCCCTCCTTGACCGCGAACAGATCCGCGAAATCCGCGTCGACATCCAGGGTCACGGTCATGGCGGTGTCCTCGTCACCGAGATTCTGCACGGTGACGACCTCGCGCATGCCCTCGCCGATCATGCGGCGGCGCTGCACCAGCACCGTGGCATCGGCGACACCGTGCGGCGGCGGCTTGCGCGCCACGAACCGCGCTCGGAACGGATCGCGCAGCACCACCGAAAGCTGTTCGGGCGGTTGCCCGTCCAGGCGCAGTTCCCAGCGGGTGAGCACTCGGGCATCGCGGTAGAACAGACCCTGCGCGGTGCCCGGATGGATATCGCCCAGTTGATCGGACAGGCAGAAGGTGCTCGCCTCGACCAGCGTGACAACGCCGGTCCCGCCGTCGATCGGCGTCGGCGGGCCGGCGTTGAAGACGGTCATCGACGGCCGCTCCGCAACTGGGTGCCGCTGCGGCGTGCGCCGTTCGGACCCGGGAGTCGATTCGTCCGGATCACCGCGGTCGCGGGCCGCACGCGCGCAGCGGCTTTCGCGATCACCCGGTGGTAGGCCGCCGCGTAGCCGCGGCCGAAGCTGCCGGTGGAGAACAGGTCTTCGACCCGCTGGCGGCAGGCGTAGGGATCGATCTCCCCGGCCCGCGCGATGGCCTCGGGAAGTTCCTCGGGGCTGTCGCAGATCCAGCCTGTCACACCGTGTTCCACCACTTCCTCGACCGCGCCGCCGCGCAGCGCGATCACCGGTGTGCCGCAGACCATCGCCTCGATCATGACGATGCCGAAGGGTTCCTCCCATTGGATGGGGAACAGCAGACACCGTGCGCCGGCGAGCAATTGCCGCTTGGCGACCGCGTCGGCCTCGCCGAAGACATCGTCGGTGTCGGTGAGCAGCGGGCGCACGGCCTCCTCGAAGAAGGCCTTCTCCGGCGGCTCGTTGCACTTGCCGGCCAGGATCAGCCGCAGCCCGGCCGCGTGCGCGGCCTGCAGGGCCAGGTGCGGGCCCTTGTAGGGGGCGTAGCGGCCCAGGAACAATGCGTAATCGAGCTTTTCGGTGCGGAATGGCCATTCTTCGGGGCGAATCGCGTTGTGGACGCGGCCGATCCAATTCAGATCCGGCGCCAATCGGCGCTGCCGGTCGCTGATGGCGACCAGCTGTACGCTCCGGTCGAGCGATCGGTAGTAATTGTCCATTTCGGCGTCTACCGGCCCGTGCACGGTCACCACGGTCGGGATTCCCAGCATTCGATAGGCGGCCGCATTGCCGGGTCCGGCAAATGTGTGGTCGTGCACGATGTCGATCGGGTCGGTGGCGTGCAATTCCTCGATGATGCGCCAGGCTTTCATCGCGTTGACGATCTCGGGGTAGGGCTCGCCCAGCCGGTGGGGCAACGTCTCGTCCCATACCGGGACGAATCGTGCGCGGGTGCCCGGGCGACCTGCGCCGAGCAGTGTCACCCGATGGCCCTGATCCACCAGCTCATCGGCCAGGTGCGCGACGACGGCCTCGACGCCGCCGTAGCCGGCGGGCGGGATGTCGAAGTACGGCGGAGCTACCAGCACGATATGCAGAGAACGATTTTCCTCGATATTCGCTCCCGCCTGCGAAGAATAGACGGGATCTGGACTCAGCAAATTCATGGCGTTCGCCAATGATGCCTTGTCCGAAAGTCGGTAACTCATTTCAAAGCTCCTCGTCGTTGAGGTTGAATTGAGCCAAACCGTCATCCACTCTGGCACCGGGGTAACCACTCGGCAAGGAAGTATTCGGACTTCGACCGTATTCGTAACCGGATGGTTATATGTATGTTTATGCCGGTCGGGAGCGGGTACAGCTAACAGTCCGCACCCGCACGAAAACTGCCGCTAGCAGGAATTGTGAAAATCCACAATCGGAGAGCTTCCCGGGCGTGTCGGCCGGTTTTATGGACAGAATGAGCCGCATGGTTGGGACAGGGGGTCGGGCCGACGCGTGCGATACGAACGGCAGGGGAGTGGAAGCTTCCGTGCCCGGAGTCGATATCGCGCGTTATCCGCTCGACGCACCGGGTAGCGAGCGGTGGACGGCGGCCGTGCGGGCGGCGCGGGTCGAACTGGCGGCCGATGGTTGTTGTGTCCTACGCGGTTTCATCCGCCCCGGCGAGCTGGCGACACTACGTGGCGAGGGCGTGGAACTGGCCCCGCACGCGTATTACACCGTGCAGCAGGTGAATGCCTACAACATTCCCCTCGATACCGAGCTACCGCCCGATCATCCCGGCCGCATCGTACTGCGCCGCGGAAACGCCTTCGTGGCACGCGATCTCATCCCGCGTGAGGCGCTCATCCAGCGCCTCTACACCGATGCCCGGTTCCAGCGCTTCGTGGCCGATTGCTTCGGTTTGAGCGAATTGCACGAGTACACCGACCCTTTGGCGGGCCTCTGCCTCAATGTGGTCGCGCCCGGTATGTCGCATCCCTGGCATTTCGACACCAACGAGTTCACTGTCAGCATGCTCACCCAGGAACCCGAATGCGGTGGGGTGTTCGAGTATTGCCCCAATATTCGCTCGCGCACGGCCGAGCATCTCGACGACGTGCACGCCGTGCTCACCGGCCACGGCGACCAGCTGATCCGCCGCCTCGAGCTACGTCCGGGTGATCTGCAGCTGTTCCAGGGCCGTTTCTCCCTGCACCGGGTGGCCCCGGTCGGCGGGACCGTGCAACGACATTCGGCGATCTTCGCCTACAGCGATATCCGGGGCGTGATCGGCAGTGCCGAGCGTTCCCGGCAGTTGTTCGGCCGGGTCCTACCGGACCATCTGGCCGCGGGCGGCGTCCGCGGCGATCGACTGCTCGACTGAGAGGGAACCAACACGTGCCGGTTTCGTTACACACCACCACCGGAAAAGCCTCGTTCGACGACATCTACGAGCGTCCCGACCCCCGCGCCTACTACGCCCGTATGTCCGAATTGGACTACCGGATACCGGAATTGGCCAAACCCCATTTCGAACGGTTCATCGCCGATCACCGTGTCGCCACCGGCATCGCCGCACCCACCGTGCTCGATATCGGCTGCTCCTACGGCGTGAACGCGGCCCTGCTGCGCCTGGACCTGACCATGGCCGAACTCGCCGAGCACTACCGCGAATTCAGCGAACCCGACGCCCGCACCGCCGACCTCATCGCCCACGACCGCGAACTGCTCGCCGCCCGCGACCAGCTACCGGGCGTGCGGTTCCTCGGCATGGACGCCTCGAGCCCGGCCCTGGATTACGGTCGCGCCGCGGGCTTCCTGCACGGCGCCGTGCACGCCGACCTGGAAGCCGCCGACCCCACCGAGGCCCAGCGCCGCATCCTCGCGCGCGCGGACCTGGTAATCTCCACCGGCTGCGTCGGCTACATCACCGAGCGCACCCTGCTGCGCGTCGCGGGCGCACACGGCGGAAAACTGCCCTGGATGGCGCATTTCGTGCTGCGCATGTACAGCTTCGAACCCATCTCCGCGCACCTGGCCGCACTGGGCTACCGCACCGAACGCGTACCCGGCCTGCACCAGCAGCGCCGCTTCGCCTCCGCCGACGAGCAACAGCGCGTACTGGACACCTTGGCCGCCAATGGGATCGACCCCGAAGGCCACGAATCCGACGGCTGGCTCTACGCCCAGCTGTATCTGTCCCGGCCCAAATTCAGCGTCGCCACCGAACACTGAGCGGCCCGGTAAACATTGGGCGTCGCCGCGCCGATGAACACTGCGAGACGCATGGCGATAAGGCATCGTCTAGACAGACGTATCCGGGAACCACACCTGGGTTTCCCCTGAAATGCTCCGACGAAGGTTACGGTGAAACGGTGGTACCAGCGAAGATCGTAATCGTCGGCGGTGGCTTCGCGGGTGTCGAGTGCGCCCGCTACCTGGAACGCCATCTGCGACCGGAAGAGGCATTCGTCCAACTCGTCACGCCCGACGCCGGGTTGCTCTACCTGCCCCTGCTACCGCAGGTCGCGTCCGGAGTACTCAATCCGCGCTCGATCTCGGTCTCGCTGCGCCGCGTGCTGCGCCGCACCGAGGTGGTGCCGGGCATGGCCATCGGCGTCGATCCGGATACGCGGCAGTGCATCGTGCGCCGGCCCTCGGGCGGTGAACTCGCCCTCGAATACGACCACCTGGTGCTGGCCGCGGGATCGATCACCAAGACCTTCGACGTGCCCGGCCTGCACGAGCACGGTTTCGGCATGAAGACTCTGCCCGAGGCCATGTTCCTGCGCGACCACGTGCTGCGGCAGCTCGATGTCGCAGCCGTGCGCGGCGAGGAGGACGAGGACCGCGAACGGCTCAACTTCGTCACCATCGGCGCGGGCTACGCCGGCACCGAGACCACCGCCGTGCTCAACAAGGTCACCCAGGCCGCGGCGCGACGCTACTTCCCCAAACTCGAATCGAGCATGGTGAAGTGGCATCTGGTCACCCACGGCGACCGGATCATGCCCGAACTCGGCGAACGCCTCGGCGCGAACTGCAAGAAGATCCTCGCCGAACGCGGCATCGAACTCATCTCCGGCGCCTCGGCCAAAGAGGTCACCGCGCACGGTGTCACGCTCACCAACGGGCGCTTCATCCCCACCCGCACGGTGCTGTGGACCACCGGGGTGGCCCCCAGCCCGCTGGCCGGGCACCTGGGCGCGGATACCGATCACGGCCGCATCGTGGCTTGCGCCGAACTCAGCGTGCCGAGCCAGCCCGGCGTCTGGGCGTGCGGTGACGCGGCGGCGGTCCCGGATCTGGCCGAGGGCGAGGACAAGATCTGCGCGCCCACCGCCCAGCACGCCATGCGCCAGGGCCGGCATCTGGGCAAGAACCTCGCGGCCACGCTGCGCGGTGAGCAGCTCGAGCCCTACAAGCATCCGGACCTGGGCATGGTGGTCGATCTCGGCGGCAAGGACGCGCTCGCCCGCCCGCTGAAGATCGGATTGCGCGGCATCCCAGCGCAATTCGTGGCCCGCGGCTACCACCTGATGGCCTTGCGGACCCTGGTCGCGCGCGCCCGGGTCGCCTTCGACTGGACCGTGCACGGGCTCAGCGGCGACGACTTCCTGCGGATCGGCTACGGCGACTACGGCACCCACACCATCGGCGGTTTCGAGCAGACCGGCTGCTACCTGGCCGCCGACGAGGTGCCGCTGCTGCTCAAGTCGCTGGATCAGACGGCCTGATCCGGGGGAGGGTTCGGGCACTCGCACCGAAACTGTTGTGGCGCAGTAAAACAGCTTTCTCCCGCCCGGCGTGTCGGATTCCCGCGAATCCTGGCGCGCCGGGCGGTTCGATGACCAGAATGGTGCGTTGTGACTGTGACCGGGGGGCGGACACACATGCGCACGAGCGGGCTGCCCCGGACCCATCCATCGACCACGAGGACATTCCTTGAGCGACAGCACCTTCGCCTATGACGAGCAGCTGCCCCGCGTGCCGCTGCCAACCCTGGAGGAGAGCTGCACCCGGTTCCTGCACTGGTGCGCGCCACTGCTGACCGGGGACCAATACGCCGCCACCGCTGCCACCGTCGAAGACCTACTGCGCCCGGACAGTCCGGCCCGCACCCTGCACGCCGACCTGCAACGCTACGACGCCGAACCCGGCGTGGGCAGCTGGCTCGACGAGTTCTGGCCCTCCCGCTACCTGGGCCGGCGCGACCGAATCGCGTTGAACGCCAACTTCTTCTTCCTCTTCCGCGACGACACCGTGCTGGCCGGCTCCACCACCGCCGACCAGGCCGAGCGCGCCGCCGCCCTGACCGCGGCCGCCGTCAACTACAAGCTGCGCCTGGACCGCGAAGAGATCCCGCCCGCCACCCAGCGCGGGCAGCGACTCAATATGGCGCAGAACAAGTTCCTGTTCTCCGAGACCCGGATTCCGGGCGCGCCGCAGGACACCGTGCGCGTGCCCTACAGCCCGGAATGGCCCGGGCACTCCGAGGCCCGGCACATCATCGTGTTCTACCGCGGCAATATGTTCCGCATGGATGTCGTCGGGCCCAGCGGCATCCCCTACACCCCCGAGGACCTCGCCGCCGGACTGCGCGGGGTGATGAAGGCCGGCGCGAGGCGCGCGGCCACCAATGCCTCACCCGGGCATCTCACCAGCCTGGCGCGCGCGGAATGGGCGCCGGTCTACGCCGCGCTGCGCCCGCTCAATGCCGAGGCCTTCGACACCATCGAGACGGCGCTGTTCTGCATCAACCTGGAGGACTTCGCCCCGCGCAACGAACTGCACGCCTGCGATCAACTGCTGCACGGTGACAGCGGTAACCGCTGGTTCGACAAGTCGGTGTCGTTCATCGTGTTCTCCGACGGGCAGGCCGGCATCAATGTCGAGCACTGCGGGCTCGACGGCACCACCATCCTGTCCTTCGTCGACACCCTGCTCGAGCAGAGCGTCGCCGACCACGCCGCGCAGGCCGGCGCACAGCCACAAGGGCTGCCCGCCACCGAGCCGGTGGAGTTCACCCTCGGCCCCGAGAGTCGCACCGAGATCGCCTCGGCCGCAGCCTCGTTCGCCCAGTACGCCGCCGAGAACGCCACCACCACGGTGTCGTTCGACTTCGGCACCGGGCACATCAAGAAGCTCGGTATCTCCCCGGATGCGTTCGCGCAGTTGAGCTATCAGCTCGCGCACCAGCGCAGCAAGGGGCTGATCGGGGCCACCTACGAATCCATCGCCACCCGCCAGTTCCGCAACGGGCGCACCGAGGCCATGCGCGTGGTGACCCCCGAGATCCTGGATTTCGTTGCGGCCATGGAGAACCCGGAGGTCGACCGGGACCGCAAGCTGGTGGCGCTGCGCACGGCCGGTGAGGCGCATGTGCGGCGCGCGCAGGAATGCCAGCGTGGGGACGCGCCGGAACAGCATCTGTGGGAGCTGGAATGGATCCAGCGCCGCCGCGGCGAACAGCTGGGGGCCACCGCGCCGATGGCGTTCTACTCGAGCCCCGGCTGGATCATCTCCCGCGACGACTACCTGAGCACCAGCTCGGCGCCGTCGGTCAATATCCGGTTCTTCGGTTTCGGGTCGACGAGCCCCAAATGCATCGGCATCGCCTACGTGCTGCTGCCCGACCGCTGGAACCTCTACCTCGCCACACCCAAGTCGGTGGCGGGGGAGATGCACAAGTTCGCGGACAACCTCCGCCTGGCGGTCGCCGAGCTCGCCGACCTGCTGACCGTGTGAAATGACCGCGTGAACCACCGTGCCGCGGGCCTCGCGCCCGCGGCACGCTCACCTGGCAACCAGGTACACACCGGGCGAATTGCGGGCCGTATGCGGCCGTCTGCGAGAATGGCTCACCGTGAAATCTTTCGAAGCCCTGTTCGCCGAGCTGCAGGATCGTGCCGCCAACCGCCCCGAGGGGTCCGGCACCGTCGCCGCCTTGGACGCCGGCGTGCATGCGCAGGGCAAGAAGGTGCTCGAGGAGGCCGGCGAGGTCTGGATCGCCGCCGAGTACCAGAGCGATGAGGAACTTGCCGAGGAGATCTCCCAGCTCCTCTACTGGACGCAGGTGCTGATGGTGGGCCGCGGACTGCGGCTCGAGGACGTCTACCGACATCTGTGACGCGACGACTCGCCGTACCCCCGGTACGGCACGAATCCGAACGTCCCTGTCATTCATGTCCTCCCATCCGTCCCGAAAGGACACCCCATGCTTCGCGTCGCCGTCCCCAATAAAGGCGCTCTGTCCGAATCCGCCGTCGCCATCCTGTCCGAGGCGGGCTACCGCAAGCGTTCCGACGCCCGGGACCTGAGCGTCATCGATCCGGTCAACCAGGTCGAGTTCTACTTCCTGCGGCCCAAGGACATTGCCATCTACGTCGGCTCCGGCGAGCTCGACCTCGGCATCACCGGCCGCGATCTGGCGCTGGATTCCGGTGCGCCCGTTCAGGAACGGCTCTCCCTCGGCTTCGGCCGCTCCACCTTCCGCTACGCCGCCCCCGCCGGGCGCGACTGGAAGGTCGAGGACCTCTACGACAAGCGCATCGCCACCTCCTACCCGAACCTGGTGCTGAGCGATCTGCAGCGGCGCGGCATCGAGGCCGAGGTCATCCGCCTCGACGGCGCGGTCGAGATCTCCATCCAGCTCGGCGTGGCCGATGCCATCGCCGATGTGGTGGGCTCGGGCCGCACCCTGCGCCAGCACAACCTGGTCGCCTTCGGTGAGACGCTGTGCGACTCCGAAGGTGTGCTGATCGAGGCCAAGGGCTCCGATCACCGCGACAAGGCCCGCAACCAGCTCGTGGCCCGCATCCAGGGCGTGGTGTTCGCCCAGCAGTACCTGATGCTGGACTACGACTGCCCCAAGGAGCTGCTGGACGCGGCCGTGGAGATCACCCCGGGCCTGGAGTCGCCGACGGTGTCCCCGCTCACCGATCCCGGCTGGGTGGCGGTGCGTGCGCTGGTGCCGCGCAAGAACGGCAACGAGGTCATGGACCAGCTCGCCGATCTCGGGGCCAAGGCCATCCTGGCCACCGACATCCGGTCCTGCCGCGCCTTCTAGGCCGAGTCACCGGCCGGGAGACATTCGGTCTCGCCGGACGGGCGAGATTCGGTCTCGCCGGACGGGAAAGGCGGTGGGGTGCCGCCGAATTCGGGGCACAGGTCCTTGAATTCGCAGAACTGGCACATCCAGCTGCGGTTGGGCGGGAAGTCTCCGGTCTCGGCGGCGGTCGTGATGGCCGCCCAGAGCGCGGAGACGATCCGCTCGAACCGGTCCAGTTCCTCGGCATCGGGCTCGTAGCTCAGGGTGGTGCCGTCAGCCAGGTACATCAGGCGTAGCTCGGCCGGCGCCGACCCGAACATGCGCATGAGCACCAGGGCGTAGAACTTCAGCTGGAACAACGCCCTGGTCTCGTAGGCCACCCCGGGCGCGCGGCCGGTCTTGTAGTCGATGACCCGCAACGCGCCACCGTCGGTCCGGTCGATGCGGTCCACGATGCCGCGCAGCGGAGTGCCGTCGGCCAGTTCGGTTTCGATATAGGTCTCACACGAGTCCGGTTCGAATCCGGAGGGATCCTCGAGCCGGAAGTACACCCCGACCAGCTCCTGCACCTCGGCCACGAAGGCGGGCAGGTCCGCGGCGGCGATCAGCTCGTCGACCTCGGGCCGCCCGGCGCGCAATCGCTCCCATGCCGGGACGATCAGGGTCAGCGCATGATCCATATCGCGCTCACCGGCGGGCAGCCCGAACAATGCCTCGAGCACCGAGTGCACGAGCGTGCCACGCACCGCGATCCGCGAGGGCTTCTCCGGAATCCGATCGATGGCCCGCAACCGGTACTTCAACGGACACTGTTTGAAATCGATTGCCCGCGAAGGGGAAAGCGCTGGGCCCCGTGGGGCCGAGCCCTCAGTCTCCGGGGTAGTGATCGCGGGTACCGACATACCTGGCAGGCTAGACGCACGCACCGACAAGGTGAGCACGAATTCGACGCGGCAATGTCACAGCACCTACTGCACTCGGCATGATGCGCTATCTACACAGAACGGAGATCCATGACGGCCAGACGGACCGGGCCTTTCCAGATCGGTGACCGGGTACAGCTGACCGACGCCAAGGGGCGCAAGTTCACGGTGATCCTGGAGGCGGGTAAGGAATTCCACACCCACGCCGGGCACATCAACCACGACGACCTCATCGGCTCCGACGAGGGCTGCGTGGTCAACTCCGCGAAGAACACCCCGTACCTGGCCCTGCGCCCGCTGCTCACCGATTACGTGCTGTCCATGCCGCGCGGCGCCGCGGTCATCTACCCCAAGGACGCCGCCCAGATCGTGCACGAGGGCGATATCTTCCCCGGCGCCAAGGTGCTGGAGGCCGGCGCCGGTTCCGGCGCGCTGACCTGCTCGCTGCTGCGCGCGGTCGGCCCCGAGGGCAAGGTCGTGTCCTGGGAGATCCGCGAGGACCACGCCGAGCACGCGGTCAAGAACGTCGAGCGATTCTTCGGCGAACGCCCCGAGAACTGGGAACTCACCCTCGGCGACGTCGCCGAGTACTCCGGCGAGCAGGTCGACCGGATCATCCTGGACATGCTCAAGCCGTGGGACGCCCTGGACGCGGTCGCCAAAGCGCTCATCCCGGGCGGTGTCTTCATGGCCTACGTCGCCACCACCACCCAGCTCTCCGAGGTGGTCGAGGCGCTGCGCCGCCAGCAGTGCTGGACCGAACCGCGCGCCTGGGAATCCATGGTCCGCGGCTGGCACGTGGTCGGGCTGGCCGTGCGCCCTGAGCACCGCATGCAGGGCCACACCGCCTTCCTGGTGAGCGCGCGCCGCCTCGCCGACGGCGTGACCGCACCGCGCCCGCAGCGGCGACCGTCCAAGGGCTAGACCCGGGTCCACCCGGAGCTCCCACCGCAGGCTGAGGATCCCGCCACGTCATCCCGTGGTCGGAGGCGGGATCTCGCCTGTGGGCCGACGCCTCGCACCGATCGCCGGTGTTCGAATGGCGGTGTGGCGAAACGGATTCCGGAAATCGATGCGGTGCGGGGCCTGGCGCTCTGCGGGCTGCCGGTGGTGAATTTCGGATTGACCGTGGGGAAGAAGGATTACCCCGTGGCCGATTCGATCGAGGCCGCGCTCTACAACGACCTGTTCCTGCATCGGTTCGTGACGATCTTCTGCCTGCTGTTCGGCCTCAGCTTCGGACTGGTGCTGCACAGTGCGGCCGAGCACGTTCCGCGCCCGCGGCTGGTACTGGTGCGGCGGCTGCTCGCACTGCTCGCCTTCGGGGTGTTCCAGGTGTTCCTGCTCGACGGGAACCTGCAACTGGTGGTCTATGCGAGCTTCGGACTGGTTGTCCTGCTGCCGATCTCCTATCTGCCGCGCCGCGGCATGCTGGTGGCCGGGATCGTGTTCCTGTTGGTGTCCCTGCCGTTCCTGGGCGAGGGTGACGGCCAGTTCGTGAAGATCCCGGCCATCACCGCCGGGTTGCTGATCCTGGGCGCCACCGCCGTCGAATACGGGATCCACGCCGATCCGGCTCGCTGGGGCAAGCAGATTCGCGCGGCGTTCCTGATCGCGCTACCGGTGGCGATCGCCGGTAACGCGGTCGATCCGGACTCCGGGACCGTGCTCGGGTCCGTGGTCGAGGAGTTCGCCATGCTGGCCACCTCGACCGTCTACGTGACCGGTCTGCTCCTGCTGCTGCGCACCGGGATGCGGCGTCCGATGCTGGCGGCATTGTCGCCGCTGGGCCGGATGGCGTTGACGAACTTCCTCGTCCAGGCCGCCGCGGCAACGATATTCGCGGCGGTCTGCGATATTCGCGCCTGGAACTACGCGGTGGTCACCTTCGGCTTCACCGCGCTGTTCGTGGCCGTGCAGGCCATCCTGTGCACGTACTGGCTGCGCACCTTCAGGTACGGCCCGTGCGAATGGCTGTGGCGCTGCGCCACCTGGCTCACCGTCGTCCCGCTGCGCAGGAATCCGGTCGGCTCATCTGGCGCTGTCGAGGGAATCGCGCACCGCGGCAATGAGTTCGGTGCGGTCGACCCCCGCGACGGCCAGTAGCCGCGGCACCGTGCCCACCTCGGCGAGCAGGATCCCCAGCAACAGATGTTGCGGGCGCAGTTCACGTTTCGTGGTCGAGGTCGCCATGCGCTCGATCGCGAGTTTGCCGGTGGCGCCCAGCCCCGGCTTGCGGTCGAAGCGGGGGACCGGAGGCAGATCGGCGATGCTGGCGGTGACACCGGCGACGGCGAGGCTCTGCTCGAATTCGCGGTCCAGCGCCGCGCGGATCCCGTCGTGGTCGAGTCCGGCGGCCCGCAGGATGCGCTGCGGTTCGGTGCCGTCCTGGGCGGCGACGCCGAGCAGCAGATGCTGCGCCTCGACGGTGGCCGAACCGTCCTGCTGTGCCTCCTGCACGCCGCGCAGGATGACCGCCTCGAAGTACTTCCCGAGGACCTTCTTGTCGATTACCGGCATGTTCAACGCCTCCTGAGATTGACACCGGCGGCGATGAGCCGGTGGATGTGCTTCTTGTGCACCGCCTGGCGCGTGACGCCGAGCGCCTCGGCCACCTGCGGCCAGCTCCAGCCGGCCCGCATGGCCTCCTCGACGGCGACGTCCTCGAGCCGATCGGCCAGGCGCCGCAGCGCCACGACGGCGGCGAGTCGGCCGGCGGGGTCGGTGGAATCGGGGATATCCAGATCGGGCATGAGAGCAACTCTAGTTGACTAATCCGGCGTTAGTCAACCAATGTTGCTTAACAGGGAGGTGAGCCGAAACACGCGGGCGCGGAACGAAAAACGCCCCTCCGGCCGAGCCGGAAGGGCGTCTTCGGTGCACCGGAGACCGGCGCCGCAAGATATATCTCTCAGCAGGGCGCCTTGCCCATGGCGAGGATCGTGCACGCGGTGCCCTCGGAGAGCTGCCAGCCCGCAGCGGAGTGCTGCCAGGTCATCGGCACGCCCGGCATGGTGCCGTGCGGGGAGACGATGGCGACCGACGCATTCGCGTTGTCGCCGTTGGCCTGCACGTTCGACACGTTCCAGCCGATGGTCCCGTAGTTGGCCAGGCCCTGGTTCATCTTGTCCAGGTTGGCGGTGTGCGCGCCGCCGTTCACCATCAGCTGCGCCTTGTCACCGGCGGCGATGCCCGGGTCGGTGAACTTGGTCAGGGTCGACTGCAGATCGTCGGCCGAGGGCGCGGGCGTATCGGCGTGGGCCAGGCCCGCGCCGGAGATGAGGGCGGCGGTGACGCCGAGGGTGGCCAGGGATAGTCGGGCGGAACGGGCGAACATGGGGACTACATGCCTTTCGGGAAGGTGGGGCTTACTGGCAGGCCGCGCGCGCTGCTCCCAGCAGGGTGCAGGCGCCGGAATCGGAGAGCTTCCAGCTGCCGTCGGTGTACTGGAAGCTCATCGGGACATCGGGCATGGTGCCGTGCGGGGAGGTGATGGAGACCTTGGCGTCGGCCTTGTTCCCGTCCGCCTTGATGTCGCCGACCTTGTAACCGACCTGGTAGTTGGCCAGGCCCTGGTTCATGGTGTTGATATTGCTGATCCGCTTGTCGCCGTCGATGACGAGTTTTGCCTTGTCATCGGCCGATTTCGCGGGATCGGTGAAGGCCGTCAGGACGCCCTGGAGCTGATCCGCGGTGGGCGCCGGCGCGGAAGAACTTTGCGAAGAACTCTTGTCGTTGGAGCCACAGCCGGTCAAAGTTGCGGTAACGGCTAGCGCCGCGGCGACGGTAGCTACGGAAACACGAAGCACCTGCGCGACGTTGCGCATACCGGTAGGACGACTGGTGGGAAGGAGCATCGACGGCACTCTTTCGGGCTACGGCCGGCTGTTAACTCGCCGGACACACGTTAGGGGAGGCTAACATGCTGGCCTGAATAGTGCGCCGCAGCCTAGATGTGATCACGACGAAACCATGTCGGAAAGCGAGAACGGTTAGAGCCCGGTAGCGTTGATAGACCGGGACTGGGAGGAGCAGCATCATGAGCCCCATCGAACATTCGGATTCGGCAGCCTGGAGGGAACTCGAGGCGGTACGTGCCGAGGCGGCTGCACTCCGGAGGCAACTCGCCGACACGCCGGATCGCACACGGGAATTGGAAGCGCGCGTCGATTCGCTGACGATTCGCAACACCAAACTGATGGACACCTTGAAGGAAGCACGCCAGCAACTGGTGGCTCTCCGCGAGGAAGTGGATCGCCTGGGCCAGCCACCCTCCGGCTACGGCGTTCTCATCGGCGTGTACGACGATCAGACGGTCGATGTGTTCACTTCCGGACGGAAGATGCGGCTGACGTGTTCGCCGAATATCGACACCACCACCCTTGCTTACGGTCAGACCGTGCGTCTCAACGAGGCACTGACCGTCGTCGAGGCCGGGGTGTTCGAAGCCATCGGTGAAATCGGCACGCTGCGTGAGATTCTCGATGACGGGCGCCGTGCGCTCGTGGTCGGGCATGCCGACGAGGAGCGGGTGGTCTGGCTGGCCGGACCGCTGGCCTCGCTCGTCGACGTCGATGATCTCGAAGATCCGGATCGCCCGATTCGCAAACTGCGGCCGGGAGATTCGCTACTCGTCGACACCAAGGCGGGTTTCGCGTTCGAGCGCATCCCCAAGGCCGAGGTCGAGGACCTCGTGCTGGAGGAAGTGCCCGACGTGGACTACGAGGACATCGGCGGTCTGTCGCGCCAGATCGAGCAGATCCGCGATGCGGTGGAACTGCCGTTCCTGCACAAGGATCTGTTCCGCGAATACGCGCTGCGGCCCCCGAAGGGTGTGCTGCTCTACGGTCCTCCCGGTTGCGGTAAGACGTTGATCGCCAAGGCGGTTGCCAACTCACTGGCCAAGAAGATCGCCGAGGCGCGTGGTGAGGATGCCAAGGAGGCCAAGTCCTTCTTCCTCAACATCAAGGGTCCCGAGCTGCTCAACAAGTTCGTGGGCGAGACCGAGCGGCACATTCGGATCATCTTCCAGCGGGCTCGCGAGAAGGCGTCCGAGGGCACTCCGGTGATCGTGTTCTTCGATGAGATGGACTCGATCTTCCGTACTCGTGGTTCGGGCGTGTCGTCCGACGTCGAGACGACCGTGGTGCCGCAGCTGCTCTCCGAGATCGACGGTGTCGAAGGCCTGGAGAACGTCATCGTCATCGGCGCCTCCAACCGCGAGGACATGATCGATCCGGCCATCCTGCGGCCCGGCCGCCTCGATGTGAAGATCAAGATCGAGCGCCCGGATGCCGAAGCGGCGCAGGACATCTTCTCCAAGTACCTCACGGAGACGCTGCCCCTGCACTCGGAGGATCTGACCGAGTTCGACGGCGATCGCGGCAAGTGCGTGCAGGCCACCATCGAGCGAGTGGTGGACCGCATGTACGCCGAGAGCGATGACAACCGCTTCCTGGAGGTCACCTACGCCAACGGTGACAAGGAAGTCCTGTACTTCAAGGACTTCAACTCCGGCGCCATGATCCAGAACATCGTGGACCGGGCCAAGAAGTACGCCATCAAGTCCGTGCTCGAGACCGGCACCCCCGGCCTGCGCATCCAGCACCTCTACGATTCGATCGTGGACGAGTTCTCCGAGAACGAGGACCTGCCCAACACCACGAATCCGGATGACTGGGCTCGCATTTCGGGCAAGAAGGGCGAGCGGATCGTCTACATCCGCACGCTGGTCACCGGCAAGAACGCCAGCGCCAGCCGCGCCATCGACACCGAGTCGAACACCGGCCAGTACCTGTAAGCCGGCGGCGTAGCCGCAACGAGCAAGGGGCTCGCTTCCTTTCGGAAGCGAGCCCCTTCACGTTGCCCGGCAATAGCCTCGCGGCTCAGCCGATGCCGGGAAGGTAGCCGGGGTACACGTAGTGCCCCACCCCGCCGCCCGGCGCGGACGAACCGGTGACATTCGGGAAATTGGCCTGCAACCGCACCAGCTGATGCGGATTGCCGTCCCGGTCGGCCTGGAAGCACGACATGGTCACCCCATGGAACGAGGTGCACACCACGCGAGTGGTGTTGCCGTACGGCGAGGTCACGCGCATGCGATTGACCAGCGGATTCCAGTAGTCCAGATCGGACGGGGTGAGGAATCCGGTCACATCGTCGACCGAGATCGCGCTGTTGGGCTGCTGGACCGGCCACTCGTCGGCCGCCGCGGTACCGGTGCCGAGGGCGACGGCCGCGCCCGCGGCCGTGGTGGCAATGGCGATCCTGGTGACGCTTCGGGCATTCATGAACTGTCTCCCCTCATTCGAACTTCGACTGATGTTCGGCATCGATCACTCCATCGCTGAGAGTTCGCTGCGTGTAACAGGCTTGTTCCTGTGAGTGACCTGGATCACCATCAATCCTGATGGGTGCGCGACAGCACATCGGCGATAGCGGACGGAACGCCGCACCCCGGAGATCGCTGTTATGCTCCCGTGCAGATCTACTGCTAGACAGCTTGTTTCGGGAGGGGACCCCGTTGGATTTCACCGAGGGGACGGTGTTCGCGGGATATCGGATCGAACGCACACTCGGTTCCGGGGGAATGGGCGCGGTGTATCTGGCGCAGCATCCTCGGCTACCGCGCAAGGACGCGCTGAAGGTGTTGTCGGCCGAGCGATCCGCGGGTGCGGAGTTCCGGGCGCGGTTTCTGCGTGAGGCGGAAGTGGCGGCGCGGCTGCGACATCCGAATCTGGTGGCGGTACGCGATCGCGGTGAACAGGACGGCCGGCTGTGGATCGCCATGCAGTATGTGGCCGGGATCGACCTGTCGCAGTTGATCGTGCGGAGCGAGATCGGGCTGGATCCCTTTCGGGCGGTGCATATTCTGACCGAGGTGGCGCAGGGGCTGGATGAGATCCATCGGTCCGGGCATCTGCATCGTGATGTGAAGCCGGGCAATATCCTCATTGCCGAGGAACCGGATCGGCCGGATCAGGTGCTGGTCAGCGATTTCGGTATCGCGCGTCCCGCTGATGATTCCACGACGCTGGCCGCCGACGGCGGCTTCACCGGGACTCTCGCCTATGCCGCACCCGAGCAGTTCGAGGAGGGGCGGTTCGATCATCGGATCGACGTGTATGCCCTGGGCTGCACGCTGTTTCACATGTTGACGGCTTCGGTGCCGTTTCCGCGGACCAGTACCGGCGCGGTCATCTACGCGCATATGCACGAGGCGCCGCCGCGACCCTCGCAGTCGAATCCGTTGGTGCCGGTGGGGTTCGATGCCGTGGTGGCCAAGGCCATGGCGAAAGCGCCCGGAGAGCGATACCGCAGCTGTGGCGAGCTGGCCGCGGCCGCGCGCGCCGCATTGACGGCTCCCGGCATACCGCGGTACAGCCGGGACGTTCCCGAGCCTCGACCGGTCAGGATCGGGCGGCGGACGCGAATTCTGCTGGCGGGCGCGGTGATCGCGCTCGTCGCGGTGGTGGCCGCGGCCGCGGTGATGTACGGGCTGCGTCCGGCCGCCTCCACTGCGGCGCAGGTCGTGTATGTCAGCCCGCAGACCGGGACCACGGAACCGGGGGAGTGGGGTGTGTACGGGTTCATTCCGCAGGCCTTTCCGGATCTGTTGCCGCCGGTGCCGTTCGGGGCCGGATACCAGGAGCTGACCTCGTGTGATCCGATCGGCTCCGATATCGAGCTGCACGGGTTCTCGGTGAGCGGCCCGGTCGCGGAGCTCGAGTGCGTGGGGAACTCCGATCCTGCCTATGCGGTCAATCTGCAGTGCAATACCGATCGGTCGCGGATCTCGCCGAATCTGGAGATCGCGCGCCCGGAGGGCGACGAGGCGTGGACGCGGCCGTCCGGGACCGGGCATCTGTTCTGGGGTTACGGTGCCGAATCGGGTACGGGGACAACGCTGGACGGTCGGTCGCGGGGAGTGCTGGATCTGTATTTCGATGACCCGAAACGGAACTTCTGCCGGATCGAGGTGCTCGGCGTCTCGACCACGGGTGCGGAACTGCGTGCGGGGTGGTGGCCGAATGCCCCGCTGTAACCGGATGCTGCTGAGCGCTCTGGCTGTCGTCGTCGCATTGTGTGCGAGTGGCTGTGTGGTGCAAGGACATCCGTCCGGCGCGTACCCGGATCCGAAGTCCCTGGATGCCGGTGCGTACGGGGTGCAGCCGCTGGCCATGCCGGCCGACGGCAACGAGGGATACGGCCGGATCCTGGAGTCGGCGCGCATGGCCGAGGTGCTGATCGATCCGGTCGAAGCCGATCCCGCGCTGAAGTATTCGATCGCCGCCGACGGGGTGATGCTGCTGTCGACGCCGGCCAAGGCGTCGATGCTGCTGGCCCAGCCGGCCAGGGCGGTGCTGGCGAAGGAGGGGCTGCTGGCCGGGTGCGCGGACGGCGGCTCCGATGTCGATAATCCCGATTACACGCCCACCGTCGGGCAGGCGCGGCTGCTGTCGGTGGTGATACTGCGGTTCCCGGACGCGGACGCGGCACAGCGCGCGGCGCAGGAGATCGATTCGGTCGATGCCGCGGTGAATCCGCAGAACGTGTCGGTGCCGATTCCGCAATATCCTGCCGCGCATGCGCATTGGCGGCCGTCGGTGCCCACCCTCGCCGCGACCATGTCCGACGGCGTCTATGTGGTGAGTGTGCTGACAGGGCACACCTCCACCGATGTGAATGCCCTGACCGGGTTGGCGCAGAAGGCGTTCGACGCGCAGCTGCGCCGTTTGCGGGACTTCGCGCCCACGCCGGCGGAGCGGATCGCGGCGCTGCCGCTGGATCAGCAGGGGATGCTGGCGCGCATGGTGCCGTCCGCGCCGCGGCGGTGGTCGTATCCGGCGGTCGTCACGGATATGCCGGTGGGCGTCGCGGAGTGGAATGCGGTGGTCCGCAGTGAGGGCGTGGTGTTCGGGCCGCGCGCCTCCTACCTGTGGAATCTGCGTGGCAAGAACCAGTCGATCGATCTCGAGGCCGTCAACGGCATGACGCAGCTGGAACGGTTCACGACCGCGGCGGCGGCACGGCAGCGCTACAGCGAGATGACCCAGAAGATCATGGGGGACACCGCTTTCCACGTCGCGGGCGCGCCGTCGGGCATAGCCGATGCCCTGTGCGGGGATCACAGCGACCGGGCGGCGGGCACCGATGCCAAGTACGACTGCCGCGTCGTCTACGGCCGCTACATCGCCATGATGCTGGGGGAGAATCCGAAGGTCCTGGCACAGCGGGCCGCAGCCGAGTACGGGCTGCTCATCACCATGGGTTAGGCAGATGTCGGAGATCTTGGAACCCGGCACCGTCTTCGCCGGATACCGTATCGAGCGCGTGCTGGGCCGCGGTTCGATGGGCACCGTCTATCTGGCGGCACATCCCCGGCTGCCGCGGCACGACGCACTGAAGGTGCTGTCGCCCTCGCACAGTGGGGATTTCGAGTTCAGCGCCCGCTTCGCCCGCGAGGCCGAGCTGGTGGCGACCCTCGAACACCCGAATGTGGTCGCGGTGTACGACCGCGGCCTGGAGCGCGGATGCCTTTGGCTGGCCATGGGATTCGCCGACGGCATCGATGCGGGCGAGTTGATCCGCCGGTATCCGGCGGGTGTCGAGCCCGCGCGGGCGCTGCACATCGTGCGTGAGGCGGCGCGTGGCTTGGACGAGGCGCATCGGCGCGGGCTGCTGCATCGCGATATCAAACCGGCGAATATCCTGCTCGAATCGCGTGGGGGAGAACCGGATCGGGTGTACGTCTCCGATTTCGGGCTGGCCCGGTCGGCCGCGGATGTCGGGACGCTCACCGTCGCGGGTGATCTCGTGCGGAGCCTCTCCTATGCCGCGCCGGAACTGCTCGCGGGACAGCCGGCCGATCACCGGGCCGATGTCTACGCTCTCGGCTGCACCTTGTTCGAATTGCTCACCGGTTCGGCCCCTTTCCCGGAGACCGGGGCCGCCGCGCAAGTGCGTGCACATATGACGGAGGCGCCCCCGCAGCCGTCACGATATGCGCGCGCACTGCCCGCTGCCCTCGACGCGGTCGTCGCCCGCGCACTGGCGAAGGATCCGGCGCAACGATACGAGTCGTGTGGTGCGCTCGCCGCGGCCGCGACGGCGGCGTTCGACTCGGGCGCGACAGCAGCTTTCGATACGCACACGAGCGGATGGCGACGGCCTTCCCGCCGGGTGCAGGCGCTGCTGGCCGCCACGGTCGTGGTTGCCGTGGCGGCCGTCGTCGCTGTGTTCCTTGTCCGGCCGCACGATTCGACGCCCGTGGTCGCGACCTCCTCGGCACCCACCGCCGCGACGACCTCGAGCACAGTGACCTCCACCGCCGCCACCTCGACGGCCGCCGCGGTGGGCTGGGGGCCCTTCCAATACATGGTCGACGCGTTCCCATCGCTGCTGCCGCCCGTGCCGGTGGCGAGTGGCGCCCAGGACCTGCGCTGTACTCCGACCGATACCGATGGCAAGCACACCACGCTGAGCGTGTCACCGGATCAGGCGGGCGGGATGACCTGCCGTGGCGGCGGCGCTCTGGTGGATGCGCTCTTCGTGACCTGCGATCCGGGCCGGAAACCGATCGACCAGAGCTCGGACAGCGATGTGACACTCACCGGTCAGCGCGACTGGCAGCGATCCACGGGCAGCGGCCGCATCATGTGGGGCACCGGACCCGGACTGGACTCCCCGCACAGTGGCACGCTGCAGATCGTGTTCGACGGCGCCGCACGCGATTTCTGCCGGATCACCGTGGTCGGTGGCAGCACCGGCCAGGATCTCGTGGACGGCTGGTGGAACTCCGCGCCTCTGTGAAACTCGTTGCCCTGTGAAACGCGGCTCAGCCCTGGGCGGTGGTCACCGAGGTCAGGACGATATCGGAAGCCGGTGCGCCGTCGGCGGATCCGTCCTTGGTGCCGGCGCCGGCGATATTGGTCAGCACGTCCATGCCGGTGGTGATGCGACCGAACGGGGTGTAGCTGGGAGGAAGCTGGCTATTGGCGTAGACCAGGAAGAATTGGCTGCCATTGGTATTGGGCCCGGCGTTGGCCATGGCCACGGTGCCGGCGGGATAGGTTGCGCCGGCGAGGTTCTCATCGGCGAAGTGGTAGCCGGGACCACCGGTGCCGGTACCGGTGGGGTCACCGCACTGCAGCACGAAGATGCCCTGCGTGGTGAGGCGGTGGCACTTGGTGTTGTCGAAGTAGTGCTGATCCGACAGGAAAGCGAACGAGTTCACGGTGTGCGGCGCCTTGTCGGCGCTCAGCGCGACGGTGATCGCGCCGCAGTTGGTGGCGAGGGTCGCGTTGTAGGCCTTGCCGGTGTCGATGGTCATCTGCGGTTCCGCGGGCCACTGCATGCCATTGGGCTGTGCGGGCGCGGCGGGCATGCAACCGGGTGCGTCCATGTGCAGCGGGGCAGGCGCGGCGGTCGCGGGACCGGTGGTCATGGCGGCCGCGAGGGCGAGTCCCGCGGCTGCCGCGGCGAGTCCGCGGCGGGCCGCTCGGCGCGCCGGATGGTGCGCCCGAGGTAATTCGATACCGGGTCGCTGCGTGTGCTGGCCGCTGTTCACTGGTGGGAGCCTCCGTCGAATCACGTGCGTCGGGTGGATGTCGTGGCGCATCCTGCCATGTACCACGACGGTCGGTACGGTAAACCACCCGCAGCGAGACACGGGCGCGGCGGTTCGTCAGGCGCGGCGGATGCGCCGGTAGGTGGGCACGGCCGCGGCGGCGGTAGCGAGTCGGCTTGCCACCTCCGGGATCTCGGCATCGCGCAGGGCCGCGACCGTCAGACGCAGGTGATCGGTGTGATTGTCGGTGACTTCGAACGGCCCGCCCGGAGCGGCCTTGATCCCCGCGGCCGCGAGCGAGATCATGGCCGCGTTCTCATCGGCGACGGGGAACCAGAGGTTGATGCCGTCGCCAGGTGGGACGTGAATCCCGTGGCGGGAGAGGGCTTTTCGGAGCGTGGCGGCGCGGGCGCGGTAGGTGGTGCGGGCGTCGGCGACGGTGGCGCGGGCGGTGTCGTCGGCGAGCATGTGCAGCAGCACGCGCTGCAGCAGGCGGCTGGACCAGCCGGGACCGAGCATGCGGCGCTCGATCACCGGGTCCAGATAGGCGGCGGGTCCGCCGACCACGGCCAGGCGCAGGTCGGCGCCGTGGGATTTGGAGTACGAACGGATGTGGACCGTCCGCGCGGGCAGCCGGCTGCCGAGCGAGCGGACCTGCGCGTGCGCGATGCCGTCGGAGTGATCGTCCTCGATGATCAGGATCGGTGCCCCGGCCAGCACGTCGGTGAGTTCGCGGACCCGCCGGGCGGTCATGGAGGCGCCGGTCGGATTCTGGGCGCGGGGCTGCAGCAGCAGGGCGGCGGGCCCGTGGCGGGTGAGCGCCTCGGTCACCTGCTCGGGCAGCAGCCCGGATTCGTCCATGCCGACCGGGACCGCCCGCGCGCCGATCCGGGACAGCAGATCGAGAAACGGCGGAAAACAGGGATTCTCGACCAGCACCGCATCACCGAGGCGAATATGGGCATTGAGCAGCCGGTCGACCGCGTCGAGGGCACCGTCGACCACGGTGAAGCGTTCCGAGCGCAGCGGCCAGTCCGCGCGCACGGTGGTCTCCAGATCCGGCAGCACCGCCTCACCGAGGTAGGTGGCCGACAGATCGTCGATGGCGTCCTCACGGGCCAGCACGCGCAGGGCGGCGGTGAGATCGGGCAGCAGGGCCGGATCGGGGGTGCCGCGGGAGAGGTCGATGCGGAAGGTGTTGTCGGACTGGGAGTGCAGTCGCTGGTATCGCCCCGCGACCGGAGCGGCCTGTGCCGTCGTGCCGACGAAGGTGCCGGCCCGGCCGCGGGCCACGATGGCGCCGGTAGCGGCGAGTGCCCGCCAAGCCTGGTTGACGGTGGCGGGGGAGACCCTGAGTTCGCGGGCGAGTTCGCGCACGGTGGGCAGGCGGGTGCCGGGAGCCAGTGCGCCGGAACGGATTCGGCGGCTCACGGCAGCGGCGATACCGGCCGCGGAGCGGTCGTCCAGGGTGCCGGCCAGGCCCGTGTCGGGCGGCCCGAGTTCCGTTGTCACAAGGTTAATTCTGCGTGGGCGACCGGCGTGCAACCCACACCGGCCCCAGGATTTACTATTTCGAAACTGTTTCCGCTTCCTTGTAACACAACGGAATTGGTTCGAAGTGCAGTATAACAAAGCATGGCGATCGTTCGAGCTGCGCTGGTCCAGACGAACTGGACCGGTGACAAAGAATCCATGATCAAGGCGCACGAGGACTACGCCCGGCAGGCCGCGGCGGCCGGCGCGAAGGTGATCTGCTTCCAGGAGCTGTTCTACGGGCCGTACTTCTGCCAGGTGCAGGACGCGAAGTTCTACGAGTACGCGGAGTCCGTACCCGGCCCCACCGTCGAGCGTTTCCAGGCCCTGGCCAGGGAACTCGGCATGGTGATGGTGCTGCCGGTCTACGAGCAGGAGCAGTCGGGCCTGCTCTACAACACCGCGGCGGTCCTCGACGCCGACGGCAGCTATCTGGGCAAGTACCGCAAGCACCACATCCCGCAGGTGCAGGGCTTCTGGGAGAAGTTCTACTTCCGGCCCGGGAACCTGGGCTGGCCGGTCTTCGACACCGCGGTGGGCAAGGTCGGCGTCTACATCTGCTACGACCGGCACTTCCCCGAAGGCTGGCGCGCGCTCGGCCTGGCCGGCGCGGAGATCGTTTTCAACCCCTCGGCAACCTCCCGGGGACTCTCGGCCTACCTCTGGAAGCTGGAACAGCCCGCTTCCGCGGTGGCCAACGAATACTTCATCGGCGCCATCAACCGCGTCGGCATCGAAGAGTACGGCGACGACGACTTCTACGGCACCAGCTACTTCGTCGATCCGGAGGGCAAGTTCGTCGGCGAGGTCGCCTCCGACACCGCCCCTGAACTGGTCCTCCGCGACCTCGACATGGACCTGATCAAGGTGGTGCGCGACCGCTGGGCCTTCTACCGCGACCGGCGCCCGGACGCCTACGGAAAGCTGGTCGAGCCGTGAGCAATCGGGTCTTCATCCACGGCGGCACGGTGGTGTCGCCGACCGGCTCCCAGCTCCTCGATGTCCTGATCGACGGCGAGACCATAGCCGCTGTGCTGCAACCGGGTTCGACCGCGCTCGGCGTGGATCTCGCGAGCAGCGCCGACACCGTCATCGACGCCACCGGCAAGTACGTGATCCCGGGCGGCGTGGACGGGCACACCCATATGCAGATGCCCTTCGGCGGCACCGAGGCCTCCGATACCTTCGAGACCGGCACCCGCGCGGCGGCGTGGGGCGGCACCACGACCATCGTCGACTTCGCGGTGCAGACGCCGGGTCAGCGCGTGCAGGACAGTCAGGCGGCCTGGCATGCCAAGGCCGGCGGCAACTGCGCCATCGACTACGGCTTCCACCAGATCGTCGGCGATGTGAACGCCGAATCCCTCAAGGGCATGGCCGAATTGGTGTCCGAGGGTGTCACCAGTTTCAAACTGTTCATGGCCTATCCGGGCGTGTTCTACTCCAATGACGGGCAGATCCTGCGTGCCATGCAGTCCGCCGCGGATCTGGGCGCATTGCTGATGATGCACGCCGAGAACGGCATCGCCATCGACGTCCTGGTCGAGCAGGCGATACAGCGCGGGGACACCTCTCCCTACTTCCACGGCGTCTCGCGCCCTTGGGAATTGGAGGAGGAGGCCACCCACCGCGCCATCATGCTGGCGCAGGTGACCGGCGCACCCCTCTACATCGTGCACGTGTCGGCCAAACAGGCCCTCGAGCAGATCGCGACCGCACGCGGCAAGGGGCAGAACGTCTTCGGCGAGACCTGTCCGCAATACCTCTATCTCTCGCTCGAAGATCAGCTGGGCGCACCGGGTTTCGAGGGTGCGAAATGGGTGTGCTCGACCCCGCTGCGCTCGCGCGAGGAGGGCCATCAGTCCGAGCTGTGGCGCTACATCCGCACCGGCGACGTCACCTCCGTGGCCACCGATCACTGCCCCTTCTGCATGAAGGGCCAGAAGGATATGGGCATCGGCGATTTCAGCAAGATCCCCAACGGCATCGGCGGCGTCGAGCACCGGATGGATCTGATGTTCCAGGGCGTCAAGGACGGGCGGCTGTCCGTGGAACGGTGGGTGGACGTGTGCTGCACGACGCCGGCGCGCATGTTCGGCATGTATCCGCGCAAGGGCATCATCAGCCCGGGCGCGGATGCCGACATCGTGGTGTACGACCCGAACGGGCACACCAGCATCGGGCTGGGCAAGACCCATCACATGAACATGGACTACTCGGCCTACGAGGGCTACGAGATCGACGGCCACGTGGACACCGTGCTCTCGCGCGGTCGCGTGATCATCGACGGCGGGCAGTATCTGGGCCGCGCCGGGCACGGCCGGTTCGTCAAACGCGAACTGTCGCAGAACCTCATCTGATGTACCGATCGGAGTGTGCCGCATGGATATCGGTGTAGTGCTGCAATGCACTCCGCCCGCGTCCCGCGTGATCGAACTGGCGAGAATCGCGGAGACGCACGGCTTCTCGCACGTGTGGACGTTCGACTCGCACCTGCTGTGGCAGGAGCCCTACGTCATCTTCAGCCAGATCCTCGCCGCCACCCGCAAGGTGGTGGTGGGGCCGATGGTGACCAACCCGTCCACCCGGGACTGGACGGTCACCGCCTCCACCTTCGCCACCCTCAACGACATGTTCGGCAACCGCACCATCTGTGGTATCGGCCGGGGCGACTCGGCCGTGCGCACACTCGGCGGGCGGCCCGCCACGGTGGCGGAACTGCGCGAATCCATCGGTGTGATCAGGGAACTCGGCAATGGCCGCAGCGCCGAGATCGGTGAGACCACCATCCGGTTCCCGTGGGCCTCGGCCTCGCGGCTGCCGGTGTGGACGGCCGGGTACGGGCCGCGCGTGCTGGATCTCACCGGGGAGGTGGCCGACGGATTCATCCTGCAGCTCGCCGACCCCGACATCACCCGCTGGACCATCGCGCGGGTGCGTGGCGCCGCCGAACGCGCCGGGCGGGATCCGAAGGATGTGCGGATCTGCGTGGCCGCACCCGCCTATGTCACCGACGGCAGCGCGGCCGCGCTGAAACACGCGCGGGAACAGTGCCGGTGGTTCGGCGGGATGGTCGGCAACCACGTCGCCGACATCGTCGCCAAATACGGTGCGGCCAGCGAGGTTCCGGCCGCGCTGACCGAGTACATCGCGGGCCGGCAGGGCTACGACTACAACCAGCACGGGCGGGCGGGCAATACGCACGCCGACTTCGTGCCGGATGCCATCGTGGACCGCTTCTGCCTGCTCGGCTCCCCGGACGAGCAGCTGGCCCGGTTGCGTGAACTGGAAGACCTGGGCGTGGACCAGTTCGCCGTGTACCTGCAGCACGATGCCAAGACCTCGACGCTGGAGGCCTACGGCGAATCCGTACTGCCGCGACTCGCCCATCCGGTCACCGCGACCGAGCACACGGCCGCCCCCGTGGCCGGAACGAATTCCACCGAGGCGGCGAGCACGACATGACCGCCGCACTACAGCGCCCGGTCCCCGAAGGGGGATCGGGCGTGGAATCTCTTGTGCCGGAACCGGATTCGATCCTGCGCCGGGCATACACGACCGGTCGCCGGGCGAGCGGAGTGCTCTACCCGATCGCAGCGTTGGTGCTGCTGCTGGTCGTCTGGGAACTGGTGAAGCTGCTGGTGCCCGCCAACGGCGTCAGCATCGGGCAGCAGCGGGTGCTGCCGCGCACCAATGACGGGGCGCTGCCGCATGTATGGAACGTCCTGACCGTGCTGGAGGAGTCCGACGGCCGCACCACGGTCGGGGCCACGCTGGTCCGGACCGGTTTGTTCACACTGGAATTGGCGCTGCTCGCCCTGGCCGTGGGCACCGTGGTCGGGGTGGCACTCGCCGTGATCATGCAACGGTTCGCCTGGGTGGAACGCGGGCTGCTGCCGTATGTGATCGTCTCCCAGACCGTTCCGCTCATCGCCCTGGCACCGCTGGTGGCCGGGTGGGGTGGGCGCATCGTGATCGCCGGACAGCCGTGGCAACCCTGGATGTCGATCGTGGTCATCGCCTCGTACCTGGTGTTCTTCCCGGTAGCCATCGGCATGCTGCGCGGGCTGCAGTCGCCGTCGCGGGCCTCGGTGGAACTGCTGCACAGCTGCGCGGCCGGCTGGTGGGCGACGTTGCTGCACTTGCGATTGCCCGCGGCGGTCCCGCATCTGCTGCCCGCGCTGCGCCTGGGCGCGGCGGCCGCGGTGGTCGGTTCGGTGGTGGCCGAGATATCCACCGGCACCGCGGGCGGGATCGGCCGCCAGATCATCGTGTTCTCACAGCAGTCCACCGGTAATGCCGCGCGGTTGTATGCCGCCGTGCTGACGGCCGCACTGCTCGGGCTGGTGCTCACCACGCTGGTGTCACTGGCCGAGCTGGCCCTGCGCCGCTACAGCCGGCCCGCCGGCGTTTCCTCAGGAGGTTCCCGTTGACCGTCGAGACATCGCGCGCCGGAGACGGTGTCGCAGCAGCGGATTCGACGCCCGCGGTCGAACTGCGCGAACTGGGCAAGGTATTCACCGCGGGCCGGGTGACCGCACTGCAGGACGTATCGCTCACCGTGGCGGCCGGGGAATTCGTCTCCCTCATCGGACCGTCCGGATGCGGCAAGTCCACGCTGCTGCGCATCGTCGCCGATCTCGAGCAGCCCACCACCGGAACCGTTGTGGTGCACGGCAAGACCGCGCGGCAGGCACGCCTGGACCAGGACTACGGCATCGCCTTCCAGCAGGCCGGCCTGCTGGATTGGCGGACCGTGCAGGAGAACGTGGAACTGCCGCTGCAACTGCACGGCGTCGGTAAGAAAGAACGACGGCAACGCAGCGCCGAACTGCTGAACATCACCGGCCTGACCGACTTCGCCCAGCGCTTCCCGGCCGAGCTCTCCGGTGGCATGCAGCAGCGTGTGGCCATCGCCCGCGCGCTGGCCCGCAAACCGCCGCTGCTGCTCATGGACGAGCCCTTCGGCGCGCTCGACGAGATGACCCGCGAACGCATGCAGGGCGAGCTGCTGCGCATTGCCGGGGAGACCGGCGCCGCGGTGCTTTTCGTGACCCACTCCATTCCCGAGGCGGTGTTCCTGTCGGATCGGGTGGTGGTCATGTCGCCGCGTCCGGGCCGCATCACCGCGGTGCTAGGGACCGGTGACTGGGGCCGCGACAGCGAGGACGATGTGCGTTCCAGCGACGAGTTCTTCGCCTCGGTCGCCGCCGTGCGCGCGGCGCTGCACGAAGGGCACGGCAGCGCGGCCGAATCCGTGGCGGGCCGGGACGTGCGATGAGAAGACTGCTCCACACCTGGCTGCCGCCGGTGGTTTTCGGCATCGCGCTGCTCGCGCTGTGGCAGATCGTGACGGTCGTGGGCAAGGTGCCGTCGTTCCTGCTGCCCTCGCCGTCCTCCATCTGGAAGGCGTTGTCGGACAACTTCGATGCGGTCACCCAGGCCGCGCAGGCCACCGGTGTCAACGCGCTCGTCGGGCTGATCGTCGGCGCGGTCCTCGGTATCGCCGCGGCCATCCTGGCCGTGCGGTTCCGGACGGTCGACGGGGTGCTCGGCGCGCTGGCCATGGGAGCGGCGGCGGTGCCCATCGTGGCGCTGGCCCCGCTGCTCAACTCCATGTACTCCACCACCACCGATCTGCCGCGCCGGCTGGTGGCCACCATCGTGGTGTTCTTTCCCGTCTTCGTCAGCACCACCCGGGGATTGCGTCAGGTCCCGCGCGTGCACGCCGATCTCATGACCGCCTATGCCGCCAGCGGCTGGCAGGTCACCCGGACCGTGCGGCTGCCCGCCGCGCTGCCGCACCTGTTCACCGGTCTGCGGATCGCCGCGCCGGGCGCGGTGATCGCGGCCCTGATCGCCGAGTACTTCGGTGGGCTGCAGCACGGGCTGGGCAGTCGCATCACCTCGGCCGCCGCCGATACCGCCTATCCCAGGGCCTGGGCCTATGTCACCGCCGCCATGGTGCTCGGTCTGTTGTTCCTGGCCGTCGTGCTGCTGCTCGAGCAGCTCACCCGTCGTCCCCGCACCACCTTCTGGAGAACGAAATGAGATCCACCGCACGCCGTTACCGCTTCCGGGCCTGTCTCGCGGCGGCCGCCCTGGGCCTGGCCGCCCTCACCGGATGCAGCACCACCGACAATTCCTCGACGACCACCGCCAACGGTCTCACCAAGGTGAAGCTGCAGCTGCAATGGTTCAAACAGGGCCAGTTCGCCGGATATCTGGCCGCGCTGGATCAGGGCTTCTACAAGGATCAGGGCCTGGACGTCCAGATCCTGGACGGCGGAACGGATATCGTGCCGCAGACCGTACTCGCCCAGGGCCAGGCCGATTACGCCGTCGCCTGGGTGCCCAAGGCGCTGGCCTCGCGCGAATCCGGGGCCGGCATCACCGATGTGGCGCAGATCTACCAGCGGTCGGGCACCAAGCAGATCTCCTTCAAATCCCAGAACATCACCACCGCCGCGGACCTCAAGGGCAAGAAGGTCGGAAACTGGGGCTACGGCAATGAATTCGAACTCTTCGCCGGCATGACCAAGGCGGGCCTCAACCCCGCCAAGGACGTCACCCTGGTGCAGCAGCAGTTCGATATGAACGCCTTCCTCAACCACGATATCGATGCCGCACAGGCCATGTCCTACAACGAGTACGCCCAGGTGCTCGAGGTCAAGAACCCGGCCACCGGAAAGCTCTACAGCCCCGACGATTTCAACCTCATCGACTGGGAGTCCGACGGCGTGGGGATGCTGCAGGATGCCATCTGGGCCAATTCGGCGAAGCTGAAGGATCCGAAGTACGCCGATCAGACGGTGAAGTTCATCGCGGCCTCGCTCAAGGGCTGGGCGTTCTGCCGCGACAATCTCGAAAAGTGCCGCGACATCACCGTTGCGGCCGGGTCGACGCTGGGGGCCAGTCATCAGGAGTGGCAGATCAACGAGGTGAACAAGCTGATCTGGCCCTCGCCCGACGGGGTCGGCACGATCAACAAGGCCGCGTGGGATCACACCGTGCAGATCGCGAAGACCACCCGCAATCAGGAGGGTCAGACCGTGCTGACCAAGGATCCCGATGCCGATGCCTACACCAACGATTACGTCGTCAAGGCGTTGGTGATGCTGAAGGCCCAGGGCGTGGACGTGACCGGCGCGGGGTACACGCCGAAGACCGTCACCCTCACCGAGGGCGGCAAATAAGCACCAACAGGCTCGCGGCCGGATTCACAGGGAAAACGGCCCCGAGAGTTATCTGAATCATGCATGCTTCAGATGTTCAGCCCATCGAGTTCGCGCGGGACTCGATGGGCTGACCGTTGTGCCGGGCCGCTCAGCGCAGCAGATCCGGGATCATCTCGCGGGTATCGGGGACGAACGGCCAGTCCGGATCGGCCAGATGCGCGCGCAACTCGTCATCGGTCCACCACCAGCCGTCCACGATCTCCTCGGGCTGATGGCGGATCGGGCCGTCGTAGCGCACCTCGTAGGCGAACAGATGACAGCGCATCGGCTTACCCGCCCACATGCCGTCCCAGGCCGCGCTGACCAGCGGCAGCGGCGGCTCGTCGTGCGGGCCGACCTCGATGCCCAGCTCCTCGCTCAGCTCCCGCAACGCGGCCTCGGCCGGATCCTCGCCCGGGCCCACCACACCACCGGCCAGGCAGTCGTGCATGCCCGCGAACACGGCCTTGGTGTCGGTGCGCTTGTGCACATAGACGCGGTCCCCGTCGCGGGAACGCACCAGCACGCCCGCACTGGCATGCCAGATGCCCTGCGCGTACACCACCGCACGATCCTCCGCGCCGATCTCCCGGCCCGCGGCGTCGTATACCGCGATCAGCTCCGACATGGTGGTGCGCGCTCCTTCCGGCCCGCCGCCCGGACAGGCGGTCACCTCTGCACCCTAACGATGCGGGGTTCGCAGCGGCCATCCCGGGCGCACCCGCGGGGGCGGCGGCGTAGCCTCTGGGACGCAACCGTTTTCGTCGGAGAGGACGAGGCCATGCCGCTGCCGCAGACCCTGGCCAAGATCAATCGGCGGGTGTCCAACCCGGTGCTGGGCGTGTTCGCGCGCTTCGCGCCCGGATTCGGCATCGTCATCCACCACGGCCGCAAATCCGGCCGCGAATACCGCGCCCCGGTCATGGTCTTCCAGCGCGACGGCGGCTACCGCATCGCCCTCACCTACGGGCCGAAGGTGGACTGGCTCAAGAACATTCGGGCGGCGGGCAGCTTCGGTTTCGAGACGCGCGGGCGGGTCATCACCCTCACCGACCCGGTCCTCGGGCACGACGCCTCCGCGTCGTGGGCGCCGCCGGGTGTGCGGCAGGTGCTGATCGCGTTGTCCGCGGAGTACTACCTGCAGGCGCGCCCGGAGAACTGAGCCTCAGTGCAGGTGCAGGCGGATGATCACCGAGCCCTGCTGCCAGCTCTGATAGGCGTCGGCCTTGTTCGGATTGCCCGCCGCGTCCAGGCCCACGCCGTTGAAGGCCGCCCACTGCTTGTTGTCGCGGGCGAGGACCTCCGACAGGCGCACCACCGATTCGCTGTCGGTGACCAGCTCGGCATCGGCGGTGCGCCGGCGCGAGCCGCCCAGTGACACCTGCACCGGGACGTCCTTGCGGATGTTCTTCACCCACGGATGCAGGGCGGTGCCCACCAGCAGGTCGCCCTCGTGGCGGGTATAGGCGACCGGCACCTCGTACACCTTGCCGGACTTGCGCCCGACCACGTACAGCACCAGCAGGCTCTTGCCCACCTGCTCACCCAGCACCGGAATCCGCAGCAATACGCGGATGACCCGGTTGAGGGCGCCTTGATACGAGCGGATCGGCTGCGGCCCGCTCGTCGACGGGGTGCCGTAGGGGTTGGATCCAGGGGTCTGATCGGTCATGCCGGCCTCCTCGGCTGAAATGTGTTGCACGGCATCGTGATACCGATCGAGTATAGGACGGTCCGCGTCGCTGGGACGGGCTCCCGGCCCGACCGGGTAGATTCACCGATGTCCGGAGCAGTAATCCGCCGTTCCAGGAGCACACCGTTGACCGACGTGGTTGATCTTCCGGCTCGACCAGGTTCGTCCGGCAGGCACGCCGCGCCCGAGGCCCGGCCGCCGCTGTCCTGGCCCGCAATCCTCGCCGTGACCGGCCCGGCCGCCATCGTGCTGCTGCTGTCGGCCACCCGATACGGCTACTTCGGCGACGAGATGTACTTCCTGGCCGCCGGGCGCCGGCCTTCCGTCGGCTACGCCGACCAGGGGCCGGTGCTGCCGCTGCTGGCCCGGCTCATGGACACCATCGACCCCGGCTCGTTCTTCGTGCTGCGGCTGCCCGCGGTGCTGCTGACCGTAGTCGCGATCGTGCTGTGCGCCATGATCGCCCGCGAATTCGGCGGCGGGCGCTGGGCGCAGGCCCTGGCCGCGCTCGGCTATGCGACCTCACCGTTTCTGCTGTTGCAGGGCGCGATGCTCACCACCAATGCGGTGGATACCGCGCTGTGGGCGATGATCACCTGGCTGGTGGTGCGGTGGGTGCACACCCGCAACGACTGGCTGCTGCTGGCCGCGGCGTTGATCACCGCCGTGGACATGCAGGTGAAATGGCTGATCCCGTTCTTCTGGCTCGCGGTGGCCGTAACCAGCCTGGTGTTCGGGCCGCGCGAGCTGGTCCGGCGGCCGCTGCTGTGGGTGGGCGGGGTGATCGTGGTGGCCGCGACCGTGCCCGAACTGCTCTGGCAGCACAAACACGATTGGCCGCAGCTCGAGATGGGCCGCATCATCGCCGACGAGCAGGGGATCTTCGGTGGCAAGGTGCTGTTCGTGCCGATGGCCGTCATGCTGGCGGGCTATCTCGGTTCGGTGCTGCTGATCTGGGGCCTGTGGGCGCTGCTGCGCTGGGATTCCTTGCGGCCCTTCCGGTTTCTGGGTGCCACGCTGATCGCGCTGTTCGTGGCGTTCATCGCCACCGGCGGGCGGATCTACTACGCGGCGGGCATGTACGCGGCCATGATCGCCGCGGGCGCATTCGCCCTGGTGGCCACGGCCGAACGGGTGAAACCGGTCTGGCGGCGGGTACTGGTGACGGGCACGGCGTTACTGTCGCTGGCCGCAACGGTTTTCGTGCTGTACGCGACCCCGTGGCGCGCGGCCGGGGACATCCACCCGCCCAAGGACGATGCCGAGGCGGCCATCAATATCGGCACCTACGGCTCCTTCGGCTGGCACGAACTCACCGACGAGGTCGTCCGCGACTACGACGCGCTGCCACCGGCCGAGCGGGCGCACACGGTGATCATCGCCGACACCTATTGGCAGGCAAGCGCTCTGGACCAGATGGGGCGCAAGCAACTGCCCCCGATCTACAGTCCCAGCCGCGGCTTCGGCTACTTCGGCACCCCGCCCGACGATGCCAGCGCGGTGCTCGCCGTCGGCGGCTACGAAGCCGTGCTGCGCACCCAGTTCGACCATGTCGACGCGGTCGGGAAGGTGGATACGCGGCTCGGCTTCTCCGGCAATACCCAGAACGTCACTATCTGGAGATGTACGGGCCTGAAGAAGCCGTGGGCGCAGGTGTGGCCGAACTGGATGCACCTCTGAGCGCGTGCTGCCGGCGCCGATCGTGCAGCAGGACCACCGTCGAGGGGCCCTCGCCGAGCTGATAGCGCTCCACCGCGGCCGCCAGATCCGGTAGGGGAGCGGTCAATTCGTCACGCAACCGGCCCTGCACGCCCAGCTGGCACAACACGCCCGCGGTGGACAGGATGGTCCGCCCGATCGGGGTGTACTCCGGCGGCGACTTCAACTGCCGGCCCACATTCGACAGCGTCGGCTGTGTCGCGTGCAGGACGCGGGCGCGCAGCCAGCGCATGGTGATGTGCACGACCGGTTCCAGGAACAGCTCGCGAATCGGGTCGATCAGCTCGACCAGCGCCGCGATGTCGAAATCCTTTTCCGGCGCGACGAATCCGTGCCGGCGCAGGGTGGTCTCGAGGTCGGCGTCGGTGCCGTTGAGGGCGGCCTCCCCGATATCGCCGACCACCGCGGGGAATTCGGGCGGGATCGCCGAGCAGGCGCCGTAGTCGACGACGCCGATACGGCCGTCGCGCATGACACGGAAGTTGCCCGGATGCGGATCGGTGTAGAGCAGGCCGGTGCGCGCGAAACTCGACATGACGAAGCGCAGCACCAGGATTCCGACCCGGTCACGTTCCTCCTGGGCGCCGGATTCGATCACCCGGGTCAGCGGGATGCCGTCCACCCATTCGCTGATCAGCACATCGCCCTGCTGGTGGATCAGCTCGGGGACGAGGAAGTCCGGGTCGTCGGCGTACTCGGTGTGGAAGGCGCGCTGATTGGCGGCCTCGGCGGTGTAATCGAGTTCGGCGCTGATGCATTCGGAGAAGGCGTCGGCCGCGGCGCGCATATCCATGCCGGGTGCGAAGACCGTGCCGATCGGGGCCAGGCGGCGCAACTGCTCCAGATCGGAGTGCACCGCCTCGCGGGCGCCGGGATACATGAGCTTCACCGCGACCGTGCGGCCGTCGTGCCAGCGCGCGCGATGCACCTGACCCACCGAGGCGGCCGCGCTCGCGCGCAGATCGAACTCCTGGAAACTGTCGCGCCAGTCCGGGCCCAGGCTCGCGGCCATGGCGGCGCTGACCGAGGCCGGCAGCATGGCGGGCGCGGAATCCTGCAGCTTGCTCAGCGCCTCCCGATAGGGTTCGCCCAGCGCGGGCGGGAGGGCGAGTTCGTAGAGCGCCAGGATCTGGCCGAATTTGGCTGCGCAGCCCTTGAGCTCGCCGAGCACCTCGAACATGTGCTGGGCGGTGCGTGCCTGGATGTCGAGTTCGACCTCGCGGGCGGATTTCCCGAAGGCCCGCTGTACCGGCCCGCCCGCGCGGCGCGCGGCATAGGCGACGGGCAGCGCGACGATCTTGGCATTGCGTACGGCGGTGCGGGTGGGGGGTTGTCCGACGGTGTCGGAAACGGTGCGGCGGCGCAGTCTTCGGAATCCCTGGCGCGGTTCGGGCATCGATGACCTCCGAGATCGAGTGTCTCAGTGTGTCATGCGGCCGATCTTTTCGGATAGCCTCAACTCATGGCTTGATCTGTCTCAGACAATTACAGTGGAGAGTGACCGGAATGTGCGGGCGGCAACGGGGCTGCCCGCACTGTCCGAGTCGAAAGGTGATGATCATGAACGAGCACGTGGGCCCGGTGGCGCTGCGCCCGCGCGAGGTGCACTTCGACTTCTCGCACTCACCGCTGCACTGGATACCGGGCGAACCCGTCGCCTCCCACGCCATCTCCGGTCTCAATCTGATCCTGCCGCTGGGCGAGCGCGGCTTCGTGGAGATGTTCCGCCGGGCCCTGCCCTACGTCACCGATCCTGAACTGCGCGAACAGATGATCGGCTTCATGGGCCAGGAGAGCCAGCACGCCGAATCCCACAATCGCGCCATCTGGGAATTCCTGCAGCGCCACGGCATCGACCCCGAACCCATCCTGACCGAGGTCGAATACCTCTTCGACCGGGCCATCTCGCGCCTGGACACGCTGCCCGAGCAGTTGCGGCACCGGGTCGTGGTGCAGATGCTCGCCGCCATCGCCGGGGTGGAACACTTCACCGCCCTCGGCGGGGACTGGCTGCTCAACCAGGACTTCGAAGCCCTGCAAGCGGATCCGGCCCTGACCGATCTGTTCCGCTGGCACGGCGCCGAAGAAGTCGAACATCGCAGTGTCGCCTTCGATGTCGCACGCTACTTCGGGGCGCGCCGACCCCGGCTGGTCACCATCTACCTCGGCGCCAGCGCCGGTCTGCCGCTGGGGCTCATCGCCGTCGCGTGGTGGCTGGTCCGGCAGGACCCGACCCTGCGGAACATGGGGCCGATCAAGGTCTTTCGCGAGGTCAACAGTGCCATGCGGCGCGGGGTGCTGCCGCGCTGGCGGCTGATCGGCAACGGTTTCGCCTCCTTCGTTCGCGCCGACTACAACCCCGAAGACACCGGCGACACCGCCCAGGCCGTGGCCTATCTGGCGAAATCGCCCGCGGCGAAGATGGCGCACGCTTCATGACCCGAGCACCCGAACTGCAGACCATCGAGGGGCGCATCGCCGAAATGCGTGCGCGCGGTGTGCCACCCGCCTTCTGGGCGCCGTTGCGCCACGATCCGCTGTTGCGGCTGGCGGACAAGCTGATCGCGCCCGGTGCCCGGGTGCTGGCGTGGCTCTCCCCGCGTGGCACCCCGGCCGGCGCCCCGCCGGGTGTGCACACGCGGCAGCTCGTGCTCGTGGAGCGTGAGGTGGTCGCCGCCGATCAGGATGTGGTGAGCTTCGTGTTCGCGCATCCGCAGGGCGCGGTACTGCGCTCCTGGCGGCCCGGCGCGCATCTGGACGTGGTGCTGCCGTCGGGGCGCATGCGCCAGTATTCGCTGTGCGGTGATCCGGGCGATCCGTTCCACTATCGGATCGCGGTGCGGCGCATACCCGGTGGTAGCGGTTCGATCGAACTGCACGACGAGGTGCGGCCCGGCGCCCTGATCGGAATCCGCGGGCCGCGCAATGCCTTTCCGCTCACCCTGACCGGGCACGACGTCGGCGCGCGCCGCATCCGCTTCATCGCCGGCGGTATCGGCATCACCCCGATCCTCGGCATGCTGCGCGCCGCCGACCGCGCCGGCGCCGACTGGTCGATGGTCTACACCGGCCGGCATCGGGATTCGCTGCCGTTCCTCGACGAGATCCTGGCCTACGGCAGCCGCGTAACCGTGCGCACCGATGACCTGCACGGCCTGCCCACCGGCGCGGACCTGGTCCCCGACCTCGACGCGAGACAGGCCGTCTACGTCTGCGGTCCGCCGCCGCTGCTGGACGCGGTGGCCGCGCGCGTGGCGACCGTCCCGCAGATCGAATTCCACCACGAGCGCTTCTCGCCGCCGCCCATCCGCGACGGGCAACCCTTCTCCGTCCAATTGGGCTGGGGCGGAAAGATTCTCGAGGTACCCGCCGACCGCACCGTGCTGTCGGTCGTCGCCGCGGCTGAACCGTCGGTCGCCTATTCCTGCCGCCAGGGCTTCTGCACCACCTGCAAGGTGCGGGTGCTCATGGGAGCGGCCGACCACCGGGACACCGTGCTCAACGACGCGCAGCGGTCGCAGGGGGACATGCTGATCTGCGTCTCACGCGCGGCGCCCGGTGCCCGGCTGGTCCTGGATCTACCGAGCTCGCTGCGGTAGATCCAGGACCACCGGTCCTCAGCGGGCCAGCGCGGCCCGCGCCGCGCCGAAGCGCAGCAGCGACGGCGGGGTCAGCCGGGTGCCGTAATAGGCCGCCCACGCCTCCGGGGTCACCGGGACGACCGCGCTGTTGTGTTGCACCGCACGCACTATCGCCTTGGCCACCTTGGACGGGGGATAGCTGCGCCAGCGGTAGAGCGTGTCGAACAACTGCTGGCGGGCCTGCTCCTTCTCGCTGCCGACACCCGAGAACTCGGTGGTGCGAACGATATTGGTGTGCACGATGCCGGGACAGATGGTGCTCACGCCGATACCGTCCTTGGCCAGTTCCGCGCGCAGGCAATCGGAGAAGGTGAACACCGCCGACTTACTGGTCGAGTAGGCGCTGAAACCCTGCTGCGGGGTGTAGGCCGCCATGCTGGACACGTTCACGATGTGACCGCCCGTCCCGCGGTCGGCCATCAAGCGGCCGAAGGCGCGCGAACCGTTGACGACGCCGAAGAAGTTGATGTCCAAGACGCGTTTGAAGCTTTCGCTCGGCGTGTGCAGGAACGGGGCGGCCTGGCCGATACCGGCATTGTTGACCACCACATCCGGGACACCGTGCACCGCGGCGACCTCGTCGGCGTGTGCCTGGACCGCGGCCTCGTCGGAGACGTCGAGGCGATACGGATAGGCCAGGCCGTCGAATTCGGCGATGAGGGTGGCGGTTTCGCGCACGGCCGCCTCGTCGATATCGGAGATGACCAGTTCCGCGCCCGCGCGGGCGAAGGCGAGGGCGGTCTCGCGGCCGATGCCCGAACCCGCGCCCGTGACCACCACCAGGTGATCGTCGAACGGGCGAGGCCGCGGGCGGCCCACCTCGGCGCGGCGCAGTTCGCGCGACGGCTCGGCGCCGGAGACCGCGTCGATGAGCTGGATCGCGGCGCGCGCGAGCACCTGCGGATGCGAATACGGCACCCAGTGGCCCGCTTTGAGATCCCGCCGCCACAGCTGATCGGTCCACTCGGATTCGTCGGCGTAGACCGCGGGCCGCACCGCCGGATCGTAGGCGGGCACGATCAACTGCACCGGCACCTTGGTATGGCGGTCGCGCGCGGAGAACACCTTGCCCACCACCAGGTTCGCGCGATAGATCTTCAGGCCGTTGGCGGCGTCGGCGGTGAAGCTGTCACCCAGGGTGACCTGCTCGAACGGCGTGCCCTGAGCCAGGCGAAGGCCGAGGCGGAAGGTCTGCTCGCGCAGCCCGAAACGCACCAGCGCGGGCGTCATCGGGGCCATGAAGGCGAATTGGTAGGCCACCGAGGCCAATTGCGCCAACGGCCCGGCCAGATTGAACGGGGTCGGGCGGGCGAAACGCTTGCGCGCCCAGCGCCCGGCATGATCGAGATTGGGGCCCGAGACCGACGTGAACGAGGCGATGCGGGTTTCGGCATCGGGTTCGCACACGGCATCCCAGACTGTTACCGACCCCCAGTCGTGGGCCAGCACGTGTGCCGGCGCGTCCGGGCTCACCGCATCGAGCACGGCGAAGAAGTCGGTGGCCAGTTCCGGGATTCGAAAGGCCTGGTAATCGGGCGGATTCGTGGATTGCCCGTGCCCGCGCGAGTCGTAGGTGACGACGTGGAACCGGTCCACCAGATGCGGAACGACGTTGTCCCACAAATGGTGTGAATCGGGCCAGCCGTGCACCAGGACGATGGTCGGACCGTCCAGCTGGCCCTGTTCGAAGACGGCGAGTTCGATATCGCCGTTGCGCACGGTGCGCTGCCGGGGTTCGGTGAGTACCTGCGGCTGAGTGCGTTTCGCCCGCCGTGCGGGTCGCTTGGGGGTGGGGGGTTTCCCGGTGTCGGCTGTCTCGGCTCTGGTGTCGGTTCGCGGCGCCACTGCTGCTCTCCCTCTGTCTCGGACAGTTGTGGAGTTCAGCTTGAATCGTCCCAGGCACTCGTGTCAACGAGTGTCTGGGACAATCTGATTCCATTAGCGTGAGAAGCTGCTCGCCGGTGCCAGCGGCACCACCAGACTCGACGGGAACGCCGCATTGCGCTGAATCTGCTGCGAGGTACCCAGCAGCCGCGGCAGATCCGTCGGGATCGGAATCGTGGACGGGAACGTGCCGGTGGTGATGCGCACCCGCAGGGCGTGACCCGGATCCAGGCGGTACCAGGTCGGGCGCAGCTTGATCTCCATCTTCACCACGTCACCCGGAGTGAGCAGCTGCTCGTTCTCCGTGGTGATCACATGCTCGGGCGCATAGACCAGGCCGTCGGGGGAGCGCCAGGTCTTGTCATCGTTGAGCGTGCGCTGACTCGCCAATTGCGAACCGCCGGTGATGTTCACCGACGAACCATCCGGCGCCACATCGTCGAGCCACACCTGGAAGGCGGCATCGGTGCCGGTGGACGAGGCGTACAGGGTGACGCTGGACGGGCCCGCCAGCACGGTCGGCTCGGTCACCGGATCCATCGTGTACTTCATGCCCGCCGTCGGCTGCTGCACCCATTCGGTGCACGGGTTGAACGCATTGAAGACGCGGAACACGAAATCCAGCAGGCCGGCGGTGTATTGGCCCAGGGTCTGGCGATTGCACAGATTGTCGATGCCGGTGTAGTCCAGCTTGTCCGAGGCATCGGTGACTGTGGGCGGCTTGTCGCTCAAGCGATCACCGTCGAACCAGCGCTGCGTGACCGCCGCCTGCTGGAACGGGTAGCGGGCGGTATCGGCCGCATTGTTATTGGCATCGATCACATGCAACGGTGTGTCGGTCTTGTCCACGCCGTTGTCGATGTCCTTGAGCCAGCGGTCGAACCAGGCCAGGGTGATCTGATCGGTGTCCAGCCGTGAACCCGGGCCCATGCCGATGGCCACGTGATACCAAGGGCCCATCAGCAATTGGTAGCGGCCGTCGGGCTGCTGATCCGGCGCCATGGGCGCGAACTGATCGCGGCCGGCCGAAAGGTTCTGCAGCTGCGAGTAATTGCGCATCGGGCCCTCCTGATAGAGGTCCCAGAAGCCGCCGATCTGATACATCGCGATGCCACGATCGGTCAGATTGTGCATATCCGTCTCGAAGCGGCGCTCCTGCCACCACGAGGTGTCATAGGCCAGCGGGCCGCCCGCGTAGCCCTCGATCAGCAGCTTGATCGGGCTGTCGTTGGCGATGACCGCCTTCAAATGATCGATCAGCGAGGTCAGGAAGGTCTGCGGTGACACCACCGCCGTCAGGAACGGCCCGATCAGGCTCAGATACGGCACCATGAAGCAGATCGCCGTCAGCAGCAGCGGGCTCATCATGCCGTCGTGATTGAGCACCTCGTTGAAGATATTGTTCGGCATGGCAATCGGCACAATGGCTTTGAGCGGTGAATCCGGGCCGACCGCCTCCGCGGTGCGCATGGCGTCCAGGGCCGGGAACGAATAGCCGAACATGCCGACCTTGCCATTGGAGCCGGGCAGTTTCGCCGCCCAGTCCACCAGTTCCACACCGTCCTGGCCGTCCTGCTTGGAGGCCGGGTTCCAGGCGCCGGTGGAACCGCCGGTGCCGCGCACATCCGCGATCACCTCGATATAGCCGTGCTTGACCAGCATGTCCTGCGCGGAGGTGGCCTGATTGATCACGCGCCGAGCGTCTTTGAGGTTATCGGGCAGCTGAATGTGCAGATCGTCGATGACACCAGTGATCGCGGCGGTCAGCGCACTGGTCACCGCACCGTAGGTGGTGAAGTTGACGACCACCGGGAAGTCCCCGGCGGCGCGCTGCCCGGTCGCCGGATCGGTGGGATACCGCACCTCGGCCTGCAACTGGGTGCCGTCGGAGAGCGGAACCACATGTCCCAGTTCATAACCCACGCCGTACTTCTCCGGCGACGGCTGATAATCGGCGGGCAGGCCGAAATTCGCGGGCGCGCTCGGCACCGGACCCGACACCGGCACCGCCCCGGCCGGCGTGGTGAACGTAATGGTCACCGCCAGCGCGGACAGGCCCGCCGCGGCGAGAGGGGCCCACCGGCAAAGCCGCGCCCCGGGAATGATCTTCAACGATCTACCTCTGCGAATAGGTCGGGAGGCCAGCGGGCAGGCAGGCGCCGCCACATGACCCCGTCGTCGAAATTCAGCACACCGCACAGTCACCGCCCACCGCTACCGGCAATCCCCAGAACCCCGCACCACCGGCTTGTGCACCCGACCAAGCCCGACACGTCACCGAGACCATTGCACTGCCCCCGCGTTTCGACGAGGATCCGAAGGGTGAGCGAGCATGGGGTGGGCGAGCCGGAAACCTTCGATACCTTACGGCCGTTGCTGTTCACCATCGCGTACGAGCTCCTCGGCAGCGCCGCCGACGCCGAGGACGTCCTGCAGGACAGCTACCTGCGCTGGCGCGACATCGACCCCGCCGCGGTCGAGCACCCCCGCGCCTACCTGATCAAAATCGTGACCCGCCAAGCCCTCAACCGCCTGCGCACCGTGCGCCGCCGCCGCGAGGACTACATCGGCAGCTGGCTCCCCGAACCCATCCGCACCGAAAACGACGCCAGCCACGATGTCCTGCTGGCTGAATCGGTCTCCATGGCCATGCTCCTGGTTCTCGAAACTCTTACTCCCACCGAACGCGCCGTGTTCGTCCTGTCGGAAGTCTTCGGCCACACCCACGCCGAAATCGCCGACATGATCGGCAAATCCGCCCCCGCGGTCCGCCAGATAGCCCACCGCGCCCGCACCCACATCCAATCCCGCCGCAAACGCTTCACCCCCGACACCGACACCAGCCGCGCGGTCATCGCCCGCTTCCTCCACACCGCCCAAACCGGCGAAGTCCAACCGCTCATGGACCTGCTGGCCCCCGACGTAGTCCAAATCTCCGACGGCGGCGGCGTGGTCACCGCGGCCCGCCACCCCATCACCGGCGCCGAACAGGTAGCCAAATTCCTCCTGGCCCTCTCCCGAAACGCCATGTCCGGCATGCACTACGAACCCGCCACCTTCAACGCCCTCCCCGCCCTCATGGCCCGTTCCCCCGAAACCGGCGCCCTCGACTCCATCCTCCTCATCGAAACCGACGGCACCCGAATCACCGCCCTCTACGCAATCCGCAACCCGGAAAAACTGCAGCTCGCCGACAAGACCCACCTCCTCGACCGCGCCGCCCAACCCACCTGACGGCCGACCTGTCACAGTCCGCGAAGGAGCGGTGTCCGAAGGTCATGGAAACGATCACCGTCGAACGCACCATCCCCGCCCCCATCGACAGGGTCTTCGAATGGTGCGCCGTCACAACGAACTACGAGCGCAGCCCCTGGGTTCTCCGCGACACCCTCACCCGCCCCGGCGAAGACGCCCCCTGGGGAGTGGGCGCCCTCCGCAAACACACCTGGCTCCTGGGCCGATTCCACGAACGCATCACCGCCTACGACGCCCCCCACTCCTACGCCTACACCGTCGACCGCAGCTTCCCGCCCTCCCGCCACGAGGGCGGCCGCATGACCTTCACCGAAGTCCCCACCGGCACCCACGTCACCTGGACCACCACCACCGAAGCCGCCCTCCCCCTCGCCGCCCCCTTCATCACCCGCCACCTCGCCAAACCCGTCATAGCCCACGTCTTCGGCCGAATCCTCGACGCCTGCGCCGCCGATCTCGGGTGACGGCAGGATGTGGGAGGTGCTCATGTAGGTCCGTTGCAGGTCGGTCCGACGGGTAAATTATGGCCTTGACCTGCGGTAGTCTGTGGTAGTCTGGTTGGTGTGGCAATTACGTGGTTTTGGGGACTGGCTACGCTGCTGGCCCGATCAGGTATTGACCTCGACGATCTTTACGACCTTGTCAGCGCGTGGCTGCGCGGGCAACGGTCACTGCGGCTGCTATCCGGTGTCGATCACACGACCGGGATAAAGGCGTCGGTGCTGATGGGCCGCACCGACAGTGGGCAACTGCTGGTGATCATTGCCCGCATCGACGGCCGCGACCTGTACGTGATCAATGCCCTCCACCCCACCCCCGAACTGATCGCCGACCATGAACGATGGGAGCACCGCAATGACTGACTCTTTCGACGACATGAGCATCAATGATGTGGCCGCACTAACCGAGCGGATCATGGCATCACTGGAACTGGACGCATCGCAAGAAGCCACTCCGGAGTCTCTAGGTTTCGATACGACCGGAACGACGATCCCGCGCTCGGTGAAGTTGACGCCGGAACTCGACCTTCGATGCAAGGCGCGAGCCACCGAACTCGGGTTGTCGCAGTCGGCCTATATCCGGTCCTTGATCGAACGTGATGTATCCACGCGGACGGCACGGCCGCTCACCACTGCCGACCTGCCGTTGATCCTCGAATTCCTGCGGCACGCTGCCTGATTCGACTCGTGAGTACGGGCTCTCAGCCGTTGCTGTAGATGCGGTCGGGGGTTATGAGGACTACGGCGCGGCGTTCGGTGGCCATTACTCGGTCGTATTCTTCCCAGTTGTCGTGGGTGCCGCCGGCGGCGGTGAAGACCTCGCGGAGGAGGAGGCGGAGGCGTTCGGGGTCGATGGCGGGGGTGGGGTCGTCGGGGCCGGTGATCCAGGCCGGGCCTTCGGCGGCGGCCCATTGCCAGCCGGAGCGGGCCACCACGGTCATGCGGGGGCGGGCGCGGAGGTTGGTGAGTTTGCGGGTGCCGCCGCGGAGGACCATGCCTACTACAGGTTCGCCGGTCAGGGGGTGTTTGAGGACGCCTGCGTTGACCAAGGAGGACTGAATTGTGTTGTCGGGGCGTAGGGTCGAGACGACGCAGAGGCCGTGGTCGTCGCCGATGAGCCGTTCGAAATCGCCCAGATCCGTCACCTGGGGAAGTCTACGCACTCGGTAATCGTGTGGTCAGGAGACGAAGCGGACATCGGGGTAGTCGGGGCTGTTCGTGTCGAACAGGGTGGTGGGGACCTGGTTCAGGTGCAGGTCGAAAAAGGCGGTCAGGTAGGCGCTTTGGGCTTGCAGGGACTCGGTGGGATCGATCGAGCCGACCATCTGGTGGCAGGCCTTCGGCGAGATGAGTTCCGCGAGCTGGGGGATGACGGCCTGCAGGTCGGTGAAGCTGTAGTGGGAGCTGTTGTGAAAGTGCAGGTCTCGCTTCCAGGCCCGCTGATTGAGCCAGAACTGGGTCCACGACCAGTCCAGTTGCGGCGTGGCGTGGGAATGCTCGTAGGTGCGCCCGCTGGCGGGGTCGATGATCGGATCGGAGCCGATCAGCATGAACGGGCGATCCACGCCGTGCTCGGTGATACTGCGCAGCCTGCCCAGCGCCATCCCGCCGTCGAGATTGACCCCCGCGCGCACCCTCGGATCGACACACATGACCTCACCGGCCGTGTAACCCCCCAGGGAATGCCCGAACATGCCGACCTTGTCCAGATCCGACGCCTCCGCCAGACCGGTTGGAAGACTGCGGTTCCCGGCATCGGGGTTCTCGCCGTCGCGTAGCCGGTTCATCGCGTCCAGGACGAACTGGGTATCGGTGATCCGGGTATCCAGCGCGGTCTCGACGTAGGTCTGGTTCCGATCGGGGATTCCGGTGACGAGCCGGCCGTCGGGGAATTCGACGACCTCCGCGTCCCCGGTATGGGAGATCGACACCACCACATAGCCGTAACTGGCCAGATCGTCGACGCGCACGGTATTGAGCTCACGCGGACTGCCCAGACCGGGGGAGAACAACACCAGCGGCCACGGCCCGGAATCATCGACCGCTGCGGCCTCGACCGCGTGCCGCCGGGTGTAGGCCCAGTCGACCGTATCCGCCGGGATGTCCAGCGATTCGGGCGCGCTGCGATCGAGCACCGCGGCCACGGGCTCCGATACCCACGCCGCCCGCGTCCCGCCGGGCTGCGCCGGATAGGCCACCGTCACCATCAATTCGCGCGGCTCGCCCGCGCGCCACGGATCGTTCCGCGTGTCCACCAGATGCAGATCGATGGTCCCGACCGGGTAGCGGCCACTGAGCGGTGGCAGCGTGATCCGCGTCCGCCCATCGGCCGCGGCCTGCTTCGGATCACTCACGATCGGGCACACGGCCGCCAGTAGCACACCCGCAGCCAGTGCGAACGCCTGCCTGCGGCGCATCGACACCCCTCTCTTCCTCCTCGATGCGCCCCATCCTGGCAGATCGCATTCGTCCTAAACGTCCCCGTTGACGGCGAGTCTCGTGGCAGGAAAAACCGGGAGCCAGGAGCAAACTCTTTTGCTTCCATGAAACAAATGATAAATTTGTTTCATGGAAGCAAACAAAGACCAGATCTCGGAGCTGGCGCGCACCACCTCCCGCTTCGCCGAGGCGATGCGGCAGGGCACCTCGCGGGCCTACGACCCGGTCCGCGTCGGCGTGCTCCAGCTCGCGGCCGAATCCGGGCCACTACGCGCCGGTGAGATCGCCGAACGACTCGACGCCTTGCCTTCCTCGGTGACCAGACATGTTCGCGCGCTCTCGGATTCGGGCCTGGCCACGAGCGCACCGGACCCGGTCGACCGGCGCGCGGTCCTGGTCGAGGCCACCGAGGCCGGCCGGGCCGAACTCCGCCAGTTCCTGGACGTGGGGGACCAGGTCTTCGCCGCGGTCATCGCCGACTGGACCGCCGAGGACGTCGTCACCCTCACCGCACTGCTCGACCGCTTGATCGAATCCTGGGCCACGGCGGGCCCCGGGCAACAACAGCGCGCAGGGTCGCGCAATCCGAATCGATTCGGCTGGAGCCGAATCTGACACAGAGGCGGAAATACCATGGATACCAGCAACTCCCGACCCTCGATCGCCATCGCCGGCGCCGGCCTGGCCGGGCTGTGTCTGGCGCAATCCCTGCACCGCGCGGGGATCGACGTCCACGTCTACGAGCGTGACGCCGGCCCGGTCGTACGCCGCCAGGGCTACCGCGTCACCGTCGACAAGAACGGCAGAGCGGCCCTGCGGCAATGCGTTCCGGCCGAACTGTTCGAGCTGATATCCGCGGTCTCCGGCGCGCCAGGCGGATACTTCCGGTTCACCAACAAGGACCTGCGCGACGCGTTCGCCCTGCATTTCGACGAGAACGAAACCGACCAGACCGGCCAGATGGATCGCCAGACCCTGCGCACGATCCTGCTGCGCGGCCTCGAGGACCGCGTGCACTTCGGCAAGGGCGCGATCGGCGTCGAGCAGGACAACGACAGCGCGACACTGCACTTCGCCGACGGCACCTCGACGCGTGCTGACGTGATCGTCGGCGCCGACGGCATCGGCTCGGCACTGCGGGCCGCGGTGCTACCCGATTGCGAACCGATCGATTCGGGCATGCGCGCGCTGTACGGCCGCACTCCACTACAGGTCGGAGACCGCTGCATGATGCCGCCGACGCTCACCTCGAGCGGGGTACTGGCCATCGGCGACCAGCCGGGACGATCGGTGTTCTTCACCTCCATGCGATTTCGCGAGCGGCCCTCGGCGGCGTTCGCGCGGCTCGCGCCCGACACCGAGGCACCCGTGGACGACGACTATGTGATGTGGGGTCTGGTCTTTCCCGGCGGCGACGAACCGTTCACCGATTCCCAGCCCACCTCGGCGCAACTGCACGAATTCGCCACCGACCTGGTCGGCGAATTCCACCCTGCGATAAGGGAACTCATCGCCGAATCCCAGCCGGAATTCACGATGCGAGTGCCGCTGGTGATCGCGCAGCGCCCGCGCACGTGGCAATTGTCGCGAGTCACGCTGATGGGGGACGCGGTCCACGTGATGCCTCCGGCGGGTGCACACGGCGGCAATACCGCCCTGCGCGATGCAGCCCTGCTGGCGAGCAAACTGGAACATGCCGTCGCGCAAGGTGAATCACTCGAACAAGCGCTGACGGCCTACCAGGATGAAATGATCCCGTACGCGTTCGAAGCCGTGGACGACGCCTCCAAGCAACTGCGCCGCCTGAAAGGCACGAACCCGGTGCGGCTCTGGATCCTGTTGCGTGCCCTACCTCGACTGCATCGTGTCACCGTGCACTGACCACCGGCCCGCGAATCACGGTGCGAACGAGGCCGATTCGAGTCGCCGGGCAATCCGCGCCGCGGACAATGTCATGGCATCGGTGGGCCGATGCGGATCCAGGCCGGTGAGCTCGTGGACGCGAGCCAGCCGATAGGTGACCGTATTGCGGTGGATATTGAGCAGCCGTGCCGTGGCCAGCTGATTGAAACCGGTGTCCACGAACACTTCCAGCGTCTCCGCCAGCAGCGGCTGCGTATCGAGGGGCGCGAGCACGGCGGCCAGCCCGGCCCGCGCCGAACCGCCTGCGGCGACGGTGTATTCGAACATCAGATCCGCGCGCCGGCACACCACCTGCGGCCGATCCAGGCACCGGCCCAGTTCCGCGAGCAGGCGAGCCTCGGCGAAAACCTCGGGAACCTCCGCACGAGTGCGCGCCATGGACACCCCCACCCAGAACGGCGCGGGCGGGTTCGCGCGATGCGCGATTTGTGCAGACTGCCCAGAAGGCAGCATCGGCAGCCGCGAAGCCAGGGACCCCGCGGTAGCGGTCCCGTCATCGCCGGGCTGCAAAGGAAGCAGCGCCGTCCAGCCGCCACTGTCGAGGCGCAGGAACACCCCCGGAATGGCTTCGATGCGATGGCGCAGTTCGCTGGTATCGGCAATGCGCGCCGAGCTCAGCCGGAAGACCGCGACGAGGAAGGCATCGGGCACGGCGATCGCTGGTTCGTCGGCCCATTCGATGGGATCGTGGCCGGTCAGCAGCGCATCGGCGATGGTGCGGCGCCGTTCCAGCAGCTCCCAGCGCGGATCGTGCACGCGCTGCACGTAGGCCGTGGCGATGCGCGTGGTCACCACGGTCACGTAGTGCAGCAGGGGGAGTGCGGCATCGGCGAGCAGTTCGCGTTCGGCGGTCGAGGCGGCATCGCGCAGGCGCTGCCAAATGTGCTCGGCCCCGGCGCGATAGCGGCCGAGCACTTCCTCGAGGGGTTCTCCGTCGCGAACCCGCCCGACCGCGATCTCCACGATTTCTCGTGTGTCGTCCTCGGTCGGGGTGATGCCGCTGCGCAGGAAGTCGAAGAACAGGTCGACATTCAGCTTGGCCCCGCGTTCGAAACCGCTGGCGACCAGCGGTTGCGGCAGGGTTCGGTACGGCGGCAGCGCGGTCGGGAATTCTTCCCTGGCCGCAACCGCACGCCGATACAGCTCTTCCAGCGCTCGGTCCCGGGTTCGCGTCTGCATAACTCTCCTACTACGCGTACAGCGCTTCGATAGTAGCCGCGTATGCGGTAGCTATGGGTTTGCGCCTGAGTTTTCCGGTCGCCGTGAGGCAGTCGTTGCCCGGTGTCCACACCTCCGGGACGACTGCGAACTTCTTGATCTGTTCCACCCGGGAGAGCTTGGTGTTGGCCGCATCGATGCCCTCCTGCAGGCTCGCCAGCACGGTCGGATCCGTGGCCAGGGCGGTTATGGTGCGGTCAGGTAGCTGGTGGCGCTCCGCGAAGGCGGCGGCCAGATCCGGGTCCAGCAGGATCAGTGCGGTGTTGTAGGCGCGGCCCTCACCGATGGCGACCACCGTGCCCGCCAGCGGTGTGGATTCGGTCACAGTGTTCTCGATATTGGTCGGCGACATGTTCTTGCCGGCCGCATTGATGATGAGTTCCTTCTTGCGATCGACGATCGACAGGTAGCCCTCGGCGTCGAGTTCGCCGATATCGCCGGTGTGCAGCCAGCCCTCGGCGTCGATGGTCTCGGCGGTCTTGTCGGGCGCATTGCGGTAGCCGCGCATCACCATCTTGCCGCGCACCAGCACCTCACCGTCCTCGGCGATGCGGACCTCGGCGCCGGGCAGCGCGGTGCCGACCGTGCCGATCTTGATGCGTTCGGGGCGCCCGACCGTGGCGCCGGCGGTGCATTCGGTCATGCCGTAGCCCTCGCACAGCGGCAGGCCCAGGCCCAGGAAGAACTCGTGGGTGTCCTTCGGGATCGGCGCGGACCCGGTGACGGCGATGCGCACCTTGTCCAGGCCCAGCCGCTCGCGGACGGCCGACAGCACGAGGCGGTCGGCAAGCTGGAATTGGGCCTTCTCCAGCAGGTTCTGGCTGCGGCCCGCGGAGATCGCGCGGGCGCGGGCACGGCCGGTGCGAATGGCGAAGTCCACCAGCAGGCGCTTGATCGGGCTCGGTTCGGTGGCGAACCGATCCTCCAGTGCCGCTTTGACCTTCACCCACACCCGCGGCACGCCCAGGAACACCGTCGGATGCACCTCGATCAGCGCCTCGGCGACCTTCTTCAGGTCGGGGCAGGTGGTGATCTGCGCGCCGGTGATCATCGAGAGATAGTGCGCGAACCAGCGATTGGCGGCGTGCGCGTCCGGCAGATAGGAGACCACTCGATCCTCGGTCGACCCGCCGCCGAACTCCTCGACCACGCGGGCGTTCTCCAGGAAGTTCGTGTGGGTCAACTCCACGCCCTTGGGCGGGCCGGTGGTGCCGGAGGTGTAGACGATGGTGAGCAGATCCTCGGGATCGACTGCGCGCCAGGCGGCCTCGAAATCGAAGTCCTCGTTCTCCGTCGCCTCGATCGCGGCAAGTGAGACCGTCCCCGCCACGTCCTCGTCCACGCAGATCACGAGCTCTACGTTAATGCCTTGGGCCGCCGCTTTTTCCACGGCTTGCAAAACCTGTGGCGCGAACTGGCCCTCGCATACCACGGCTTTGTTGCCGGCATTGCCGAATTGGTAGACGAGCAGATCCACCGGATTGGTGTTGTACACCGAGAACGGTGTCGCGCCGGTGTGCAGCACGGCGGTATCGATGAGATGGAATTCGGGCCGGTTGGTCAGCATCAGGGCGACGGTGTCGCCGTGGCCGATGCCGCGGGCCGCGAGTCCGGTGGCGATGGCGCGCACCCGGTCGCCGTACTGGCGCCAGGTGACGGTGGTGCCGCCGCCCATGGTGCGCAGTGCGACCGCGTCCGGATAGCGGGTCACATTGGCTTGGAACGCCTCGCACAGCGTGCGCGGGGCGGGGCCGGCAACCGTTGATGAATTCACGACCTACCTCAGGGCTCGAGCGTCGACGAGGGCAGGCGTGCCCTCGGGATGCTATCCAGCAGACCGCACAAAGGGCGCCCGGAACCAGTGGCAATGGACAAGAACTGCGCTTTTCAGTTTGTGCATGATGCACAAGTCTATGGGGAAGGTTTACCGTCGCCATATCGCGCCTGCGGACCGCGTATCCCAGAATTAACGAATGATCTTGTTACGCAGGCGAATTCGAGTCCGGACGCCACCGCGATCGACGTATCGTGTTAGCACTAATGAGGACCGCCGGATACCCACCGGGAGCCGTCCGATCGGGTAGCGGTGCGGCCGTGAGGAGCCAGCGGTGATCACCCCTACTACCAATGGAGTGCAGGAATTCATCAACGCCGAGGAAGTCGAATACGTCGACATCCGCTTCTGTGATGTCCCCGGCGTGCAACAGCACTTCTCCGTACCCGCGAGCATGTTCGGCGAGGATCTGGTCGAGAACGGCATCGCCTTCGACGGATCCTCGGTCCGCGGATTCCAGGCCATCCACGAATCCGACATGCTGCTGCTGCCGGACCTGCGCACCGCGCAACTGGATTCGTTCCGGGCCGCCAAGACACTCAATATCAACTGTTTCGTGCACGACCCGCACACCCGCGCGGCCTACAGCCGCGACCCCCGCAACGTGGCGCGCAAGGCCGAGGAATACCTGCGCTCCACCGCCATCGCCGACACCGCCTATTTCGGGCCCGAGGCCGAGTTCTACATCTTCGACTCCGTCCGCTACGACACCACCATGAACGGGGCGTTCTACGAGGTCGATTCCGTCTCCGCGGACTGGAACACCGGGGCCGAGCACAACCCCGACGGCACACCCAACCGCGGCTACAAGGTGCGGCCCAAGGGCGGCTACTTCCCGGTCGCCCCCTACGACGCCGACGTGGACCTGCGCGACGAGATGTGCACCAATCTCATGACCGCGGGCTTCGACCTGGAGAAGGGCCACCACGAGGTCGGCACCGCCGGCCAGGCCGAGATCAACTACCGGTTCAACACGCTGCTCGCCGCCGCCGATGACCTCATGCTCTACAAGTACATCATCAAGAACACCGCCTGGGCGGGCGGTAAGACCGTCACCTTCATGCCCAAACCGCTGTTCGGCGACAACGGGTCCGGCATGCACGTGCACCAATCCCTGTGGAAGGACGGCTCACCGCTGTTCTACGACGAGGCGGGCTACGCGGGGCTGTCGGATCTGGCCCGGCACTACATCGGCGGGCTGCTGCATCACGCGCCGTCCCTGCTGGCCTTCACCAATCCGACCGTGAATTCCTACAAGCGGCTCGTGCCCGGCTTCGAGGCGCCGGTGAATCTGGTGTACAGCCAGCGCAATCGCTCGGCCGCCGTCCGAATTCCGGTGACCGGCACCAGCGCGGCCGCCAAACGCCTCGAATTCCGTTGCCCGGACTCCTCCGGCAACCCCTATCTGTCCTTCGCCGCCATGATGATGGCCGGTCTGGACGGCATCACCAACAAGATCGAGCCGCCGATCCCGGTCGACAAGGACCTCTACGAACTCACCCCCGAGGAGAGCGCCGAAGTCACCCAGACGCCGGGCAGCCTCTCCGAGGTCATCGATCGCCTGGAATCCGATCACGAATACCTCACCCAGGGCGGCGTGTTCACCGAGGACCTCATCGACACCTGGATCCGCATCAAGCGCGACAACGAGATCGCCGAGATCAACATCCGCCCGCACCCCTACGAATTCGAGCTCTACTACGACGTCTAGAACGCCATCGTGGCAGGCCACAGCATTACCTGACACGTAATCGACTCCATGCACCGAGTCCGAGAAGCTTGGCGCATGAGCGAATACGACACCATTGCACAGCGCTACATCGACACCTGGAACGAGAAGGACGCGGGCAAGCGCCGCGCACTGATCGACGAGTTGTACGTGACGGACGTGGAATTCACCGATCCGCTGGTGGACCTCCGCGGCACCGAAGCCGTCGACGCCATGGTCGCCGGCGCACAGGAACAGTTCGCGGGACTGGAATTCGGGCTCGGACCCGTCGACGGGCATCACGACATCGCCCGGTTCACCTGGACCCTCGGCGCGCCCGGCGCCACCGAACCGCTGGTGATCGGCTTCGATGTGATCACCCTTGAGGACGGCCGCATCGGCCGCGTACAGGGCTTCCTGGACAAGGTTCCGGCCTGAGCTAGCCTGGAGAAGTCGCACAGCGAGGTGCGGGCACTGCGAAACAACGGCAGTGCCTGCGCCTTTGCTCCACTGTCGGGGGTGCGGGTTAGGGTGACGAATGTGACTGGGGCGCAAGGCCGGTCATGCGGGGCGATTTCAAACTATGACGTTGCCCTCACTGCGCCCGCGAGTCGTGCGGTGCGCCATACGATCCGGGGCTGAATTATGCGGGAAGGCGACATGGCCATGGATCGAAGTGCGTTCGTCGAAGTGATGAACGAGGCGAGCGGCATGCTGGATGCCGGGCAGGCCGATGCTGCCCTCGCGCGCCTGACCGCATTCGACGACGCCTTGACCACCGCGCCCGACCCCAAGGATTACGGCTGGATCGTCTCCTACCGCTTCCGGTCCGCCTTCGCCGCGGGCGATTTCGCCCAGACCTTGCACCTGGCCGAACACGGCCCCGCCCGGTTCCCCGCCGACATCCCGCCCGCCACCCTCGCCACCATGTACTCGATGGCCATCGAGGCCGCCACCCAGCTCGACCGCCCCGACAGCGCCGTCACCATGGCCGACCGCTGCATCGACCTGCGCCGCGCGCACGGCGACCACGACGAAGTGCTGATGGCGGCCATGACCGCCTGCACCCTGCTCGGCGACATCGAAAGACACGACCTGGCAAGCAGATACGCCGAACTGCTGGTCGTGGAGGGCGAAGGCCGCGACGAACCCCGCGCCTACGGCTACTACGCCCTGTGCGCCGCCATCGAAAACGGCGGTGGCGCCCACCAGATCAACCTGCTCCGCGCCGGGCGCGACTGGCTGACCAGCCACGACAACGAATTCGCGCGCGTGGCACTGGAATACCTGCAGAACTCCCCGGTCATGCAGGACGCCCCACTCGGAATCCCCAGCGCACCACCCGCCGGCCCGCCCCCGATCGATCTGGCAGGAGCTCCCGGCCCGGCCTACCCGCCGGTCAACGGCCCGGGTGCCGGCGATCTACAGCCCGCTTTCGCAGGCCCGGCAGGACCCTTCACCGGCGGCCCCATTCCCGGTGACCCGCCGCCGGGATTTCCCGGCACACCGCACTTTCCGGCCGCCGAACCGAACCTGGTCGATCCGTCGCCGGGAATCGCGGACCGCGCAAACCCGCTGGCAGACCGCCTGAGTGACGCCGATCAGCTGGCCGGAACTCCGAGCCTGACGAACCAGCCGCCCGGCGCTCCGGATGCCGGTGATCTGCAGCCCGGATTCGCGGGCGCAGCAGGTTCGTTCATTGCGGGGGAGCCGCGGGTCGAATTTCCGGGCCCGGCAGGCTCCTTCGCCGGTGGTGTCGGTACGGGCGTCCCGCAGCCCGAGTTTCCGGGCGCGGCGGGTTCTTTCGCCGGTGGTGTGGATGCCACTGATCCGGAGTTCGAGTTCGCGGGGCCCGCGGGTTCCTTCGGCGGTGGTGTGAATGCCGCTGATCCGGAGTTCGAGTTTCCTGGTCCGGCAGGTTCATTCGCCGGTGGGCCTGGTGCGCCCGATCCCTACTTTCAGCCGGCGGCCGCGCGGAATCCGCTGGTAGGCGGTCCGGGAGAGGGTAATCCGTTCGGCGGGGGACAGGCCCCGCTGTATCCGCCGTCGGAGTTCGCGGCATCGAGTGATGCGCAGACCACGATGCTGAACTCGCAGGATGTGCTCGCCGAGGTCCGCCCGCTGGTGCCACCGGGCGGTGAGCGGCCACTGATTTCGGAGGATCCGCTGACCGGTGTGCCGTCGCTGTCGATGATCGGGGTGTCCTCACCGGCCGATACGACCGCGACGCAGCTGCTGCCGACCACCGGGGGAGTGAACCTCATTCCGGGGTCCAAACAGCCGCCCGCAGATCAGGTTGCCGGTGGCGAGACCGCCGATGCGCTGCTGGAAGCGGGACGGCCCGCGGTCGCCGCGGCCGCCTTTCGCGCGCTGATCGACGAAGCCGTCTCGACCGGCAATCCGGACATGCTGATTCTCGGCAAGTCGGTGCTCAGCCTGCTGACGGCGCTGATCTTCGATGATCGGTTCGCCGAAGCGCATGCGGTCTGGATCGATGAGCACGGCCCGACCTACGGCGGTATCTGGGCGCTCGAGAACGGGCAGACCTCGCGCCACGACGCGATCGCCTACAAACTCATCTCCGCATTCCTGCACTCGCTCAGCACCGGTGACCGCAATGCCAGCAATGCCGCGGTCGACACGCTCATGTTCGAGTCGGTCGAGTGGGCCTACGAGAGTGATCAGCAGGCCGTGCCGCTGATGATCAACACTTGGCGCCGGCACCTGGAAGAGATCCACGAGGGCGAGCCGCCCCCGGAGTACCAGGGCCTGCTCGTCGCCGCCGAACAACGGTGGGGCACGCCGATTCCGCCCGATGCCAGCCTGTACTGGATGCGCCCGTACCACTGGGTCGTGGATTGGTATTGACAGCGTTCCGCCTAGGCTGCAGCCATGGCAGCGACTGAAATCTGGCACAACCCCCAGTGCTCGAAGAGCCGCACCGCGAAGGCGGTGCTGGAAGAGACCGGCGCCGACTACGTCGAGCGCCGCTACCTCGACAATCCTCCCACCGCCGCCGAAATCCGCGCCGCCCTCGGCAAACTGGGCCTCGAACCCTGGGAGATCACCCGCACCGCCGAAGCCCAGGCCAAAGAACTGGGCCTCGCCAAGTGGGCCAAAACCCCCGCCGGCCGCGACCGCTGGATCGAAGCCCTCGCGACGCACCCCCGCCTCATCCAGCGCCCCATCGTGATCACCGCCGCCGGCCGCGCCTACGTAGCCCGCGACGAGGAATCCCTCGACGCCTTGCGCTGAGCGCGTTCTCAGGAGAGGGCGAAGACCGGGAAACCCGGTGCGATGTCGGCCAATTCGGCGTCGGTGGCGTCCTTGGTGACGCCTTCGAAGAACTTGCCGACCTCCCAGCCCCAGCGCTCGAGGTAGGCGCGCAGGACAGGGATCTTGTCGGCGTCGGGGAGTTCGACGGCGGTGAAGGTTTCGGTTTTGCGGCCCAAGCGCAGTTCGCCGGTGCCGGCGACGCGCAGGTTGCGCACCCACTGGGTGTGGCCGCGCGGGGCGACGAGGTAGCGGGTGCCGTCGGAGGTGGTCAGCAGGTTGACCAGGGTGGTGCGCCATTCGCCGGTCTTGCGGCCGCGCACGGCGAGCAGGCGGGAGCCGGCGACGCTGATGCCGAGGCGGGGGACCAGGTTGAAGATGCGGTTCATGATCGGGTCCAGGCCGGTGGGGCCGAGGTAGCGGGTGGCGGCGGTGTGGGCGTCCATGAGGTGTTCCTTCGCTCGATGCGAGAGCAGTGCTCTCTGATAAGGACAGTGTCCACGCATCCGGACCCGACTGTCAAGAGCAGTGCTCTCGAAATATGCTGCCGATCCGAAACGTGGCACACTGTCCGAATGAGCGTCCCCCGCACCGCCCGCGCCCGGGCCCGAGCCGAAATCACCCGCGAGATCACCGACGCCGCCCGCCGCCAGCTCGCCGAATCCGGCGCCGCCGCACTCTCCCTGCGCGCCATCGCCCGCGAACTGGGCATGGTCTCCTCCGCGCTGTACCGCTACTTCCCGAGTCGCGACGAGCTGCTCACCACGCTGATCATCGACGCGTACAACGCCCTCGGCGAGGACGTGGAGAAAGCCGTCGAGAACGCGGCCACGCCGCGCGCGCAGTGGCGCGCCGCGGCCGGCGCCGTGCGCGCGTGGGCCCGTGCGCATCCGCACGAGTACGCGTTGATCTACGGCTCGCCGGTGCCCGGCTACGAGGCGCCGCAGGAAACCATCGGCCCCGCATCCCGGACCGGCGTCGCGATCCTCGGTCTGGTGTTTCGCGCATGGCAGGACGGCGCCCTCGCGCCCACGCAGGAGACCCTCGCCCCGGACCTGTCGGCCCAATCCGCCGCCATCGCAGCGATGATCGGGCCCGGCCTACCGGAATCGACTGTGGCGCGCACGTTCCTGGCGATGACGCAGATGTTCGGCGTGGTGACCTTCGAACTGATCGGCCAGCTGAACAACAGCATGGATCCGGCCGGTCCGTTCTTCGACTACGCCATCGACACCATGGCCGACCTCGTCGGCCTGCCCGCCTGAGCCTGCCTCGCCGGAATCAGGCCGCTTCCAACGGAAACGGCGGCGTGCCCACGCCGGTGATGCGCAGATTGTCCCAGGGATCGCGCTCCTGCAGCACGCCCCGCGCGGGAGCGCTGCCGGGCACGGTCAGGAATACCTGCCCGCGCCCGGGATCCGGCATGTCGACGCCTTCGGCCGCGGAAATACGCCCGTACCAGTGAAATACGCCGTCTATCGGGTCCAGATGCCCGTTCAGGCTGACCGTCACGGCCACCTCGATACCGGGTGCGTCCAGCAGCGCCGGCCCCGAATACTCCGGCGCCGGTTCGGGTTCGGGTGTCTCGGGTAGATCCGCGTGGCGGCTGCGGCGCCGCCCGAACCTCACAGCAGCCCCTGCTGCTGCCAGATCCGCTTGCCGATCGAGCCCATGAGCCCCTGCTTCTCCAGGAAGGCGCCCAGGCTCGCGGCCCCGATGCCCAAGGCGCGCTTGGCCGCCGGATTGCGCCGCGCCACCCGGCGCGCGGCGCGCGGATCGTCCAGACCGGCCCGCCGGTACATGTGCTGGTTGGTGAGCAGGTAGACGAACAGCGGCGCCGCCACCGCGACACACAGCCGCGTGTAGGCGATTTCGGAACGCGACAGCTCGGGTACGCGGCGCGCCAGGGCATCTCGTGCGAACCCGATGTGGCGCGCCTCCTCGGTGACGTGAATGCGCATGGCGCGCGCCACGAGTGGCTGTAGTTCCGGATCGTCGAGCGTGCGCCGCTGCAGGGCGTCGAAGATCTCCTCGCCGACCAGTGCGCCCACCCACACCATGGACCCGCGCAGGAACACCTGCAGGGAGCTGATCACGAGTCGTCCTGCGGGCCTGGGCCAGTAGGGTCGCGCGTCGATGCGGTCGATGAGTTTGCCGAACATCATCATGTGCCGGCATTCGTCGCCCATTTCGGTGAGCGTGTAGTGCGCGTGCCGCGAGGTGGGGTCGCCGGACATGAGTTCGCGCAGCAGCAGCCGGTTGAGCAGGTTCTCGAACCAGATGCCCACCGAGAGCACGTTGGCCAGTTCCTGGCGGGAGAGTTCGCGGCGTTGTTCGGGGGTCATGGCGTCCCACAGCGGGGTGCCGTAGAGGGAGACCACCTCGGGTGGGAGGAAGAATTTGCCGGGGTCCAGCGGTGCGTCCCAGTCCATGTCGACCACGGGGTCGTAGGACTTCTTCACCGATCCGATCAGCAGGCGCTGTGCGAAGGACTCGCGGGAGATTGCCGCGTCCTTGGTGACAACGTCGTCGCCCATGACGGCTCCTGACTCTTTTACTGATACAGGCTGTTACACTCAGATTAGTGCTACATGCTGTAGCGGTCAATGAACGGGTAGGTATCGTGAGGCGAATGACCGGTACCAGCTCACCCACGCCGCCCGCCGCCGACGGCCGCAGCACTCGCTGGAACGGCCACAAGGCCCGCCGCCGCGCCGACATGCTGGATGCCGCCGTCACCGTCATCGAGGAGCACGGCACCGATATCTCGGTGCAGCAGATCGCCGATCGCCTGCGCGTGCCGCGCCCGGTCGTCTACCGCCACTTCGACGGCCGCGCCGACCTCGACGACGCCATCCGCCGCCACATCCTGGAATCGCTGCTCGCCGAACTGCTTCCGCGCCTGCGCCCCGACGGCACCATGAAAGACGCTGTGCGCGGCGCGATCAGCACCTATGTCGGCTGGATCGAACGCCACCCGCATCTGCACCGCTTCCTCACCGCCGCCGACCCGCACAGCGAATCCTCCGGTGCGCTGGCCGGCGCCCGCGACCGCATCGGCGGTCAGCTCGCCGACCTGTTCGCCGAATCCCTGAGCCGCTTCGGCATCGACCGCAATCGGGCCCGCCCCATGGCCTTCGGCATGGTCGGGTTCGTCGACGGCGTCGTCAACAGCTGGCGCGCCGCCCCCACCCTCACCTCCGAACAGGTCGAAGGCATCCTCACCGAATCGGTGCTGGCCCTGCTGGAAGGCAATGCGCGCAGCCTGGACGTCCCGCTCACCCGCGATACGGTGATCGCCGACGTGATCGCCCGCGCCGAGGTCGCGCGCGCCTGACTCAGCGAGTCAGCGCGGTGTAGCCGCGATTCCAGAGCCACTCCACCGGGCCGCGCGCGAAGCGGCGCAACCAGAAGTGCGCGAAGGCCAGCATGAGCGCGCAGACCAGCAGATAGACGCCGACGGTGAACGGCACTCGCGCGTTCGGCGATACCAGCGAGGTCAGGCCGAGACCCCAGCCGTAGCAGAGGAATCCGCACACCAGGTTCTGGAGTATGTAGCAGCTCAACGCCATCCGGCCGACCTCGGCGAAGCGCCGTGCGACCACACCCGGCGCGGGGCGGCGGGTGTAGAACTCCGCGACCAGCGCGAGAATGCCCAGCGACACGAACGGCGCGGTGCCGTAACGGGTCAGCAGCAGATTGTCGCCGAGCACACCCGCGATCAGATCGATCGGCGCGGCGATGCCGAAACCGATGATCATCAGCCGCTTGCGGATGCGCGCACCCCGCGCCTCGAACACCCCGGTCCGGAACAGGAACGCACCCAGCAGGAACAACGCGATCGACATCGGGAAGATGAAGATCGGCTCCAACCGGAACTCCAGCGCGTGCTGGACGCGGAACACCACCAGATCCCAGAACGAGCCGTCCACATAGGGATTCGGCGCCAGCCGCGTCGGCGGGCCCGAATCCTTGTGGGGCGCAAGCGCCATCCCCACCCCGAGAACGGTCAGTATCGCGAGGTGGATGCTCGCCGCCACGATCAGCCACCGGCGCTGCGCCCGCGGGCTGCGCGCGAGGATGAACGCCACCACCAGCCCGGTCACCGCATAGCCCATGAGCACGTCGAATTCGGCGACGAACAGGAAATTCACCAGCCCGTCGAGGAACAACAGCCCCGCCCGCACCGGATAGCCGCCCGGCCAGCGCCGCCCGCCGCGCACCGCGGATTGCTGCTGAATTGCCAGCCCGATGCCGAACATGATGGTCAGCAGCCCCAGAAACTTGCCCTGCGCCAGCTGTTCCAGGATCTTTTCCGTCCACAGCCAGGCCCCGGCGGGCTGATCGGCGCCGCGCACGTAGCCGAGCAGTCCGTCGGCATCGGTGAAGATCCAGATATTGGTGCCCAATGTGCCCAGGATGGCGATGCCGCGCAGCACGTCGAGCGCGGGCAGCCGGGACGAACCCGCATGTCCAGGAACGGAATTCGGGGCCTCGATCGCCGAGATGGCCGAACCGCCTGAGGGAATCGGGGGTAGCGGTTCGGCCATGGGGGCAATCGTGCCGCGCGGGTGGGTGCGGGCGGATCGCTCGTGAGGACGACGGCGCATCCCTCTCCGGAATGACCAGGGATTCCGGGGCAACCCTGACCCGGGCGCGCCCGATTCGCGCCGGCGTCGCCTAGGCTCGTCACCATGCAGCGCATCATCGGAATCGAGGTCGAGTACGGCATTTCGACGCCTTCCGAGCCGTCGGCCAACCCGATTCTCACGTCCACCCAGGCGGTGCTCGCCTATGCCGCGGCCGAGGGCGTGCCGCGCGCCAAGCGCACGCGCTGGGACTACGAGGTGGAATCCCCGCTGCGCGACGCGCGCGGTTTCGATCTCGGCAGGCTCAACGGGCCCGCGCCGGTCATCGACGCCGACGAGGTCGGTGCGGCGAACATGATCCTCACCAACGGGGCCCGCCTCTACGTCGATCACGCCCACCCCGAATACTCCGCGCCCGAGGTCACCGACCCGATCGACGCGGTCATCTGGGACAAGGCCGGCGAGCGGGTCATGGAGGCGGCCGCCCGCTATGCCTCCAGCGTGCCGGGCGCCCCGCGCATGCAGCTGTACAAGAACAATGTCGACGGCAAGGGCGCCTCCTACGGCACCCACGAGAACTATCTGATGAGCCGCGAAACGCCGTTCAACCAGATCATTCTGGGGCTCACGCCGTTCTTCGCCTCGCGTCAGGTGGTGTGTGGTTCGGGCCGCGTGGGCATCGGGCAGTCCGGTGATACGCCCGGCTTCCAGCTCTCCCAGCGCGCGGACTACATCGAGGTCGAGGTCGGCCTGGAGACCACGCTCAAGCGCGGCATCATCAACACGCGTGACGAACCCCACGCCGATGCCGACAAGTACCGCCGCCTGCACGTCATCATCGGTGACGCCAACCTGGCGGAATGGTCGACCTACCTGAAGGTCGGCACCACCGCGCTGGTGCTCGATCTGATCGAGGCGGGTGAGGATCTCTCGGATCTGCAGCTGGCCCGCCCGGTCACCGCCGTGCACACCATCAGCCACGATCCCACCCTGCGCGCCACCGTCGCGCTCTCGGACGGGCGCGAACTGACCGGCCTTGCGCTGCAACGCATCTACCTCGACCGCGTCGAGAAGTACATGGACCGCATCGGCAACGACGATCCGCGCGTGCAGGACGTCGTCGAGAAGTGGGCCCATGTCCTGGATCTGCTCGAGCGCGACCCGCTGGAGACCGCGGATCTGCTGGACTGGACCGCCAAATTGCGCCTGCTGGAAGGCATGCGCAACCGCGAGGGCCTGACCTGGGCCGCCCCGAAACTGCACCTGATGGACCTGCAGTATTCCGATGTCCGCCTGGACAAGGGCCTCTACAACCGGCTGGTCGCCCGCGGCTCGATGCAGCGCCTGGTCAACGAGCAGGACGTGCTCGAGGCGATGACCAACCCGCCCACCGACACCCGCGCCTACTTCCGCGGTGAATGCCTGCGCCGCTTCGGCGCCGATATCGCCGCGGCCAGCTGGGACTCGGTGATTTTCGACCTGGGCGGGGATTCGCTCGTGCGGATTCCAACGCTGGAACCGCGCCGCGGCACCAAGAACCACGTCGGCAAACTCCTGGACGGAGTGCACACCGCCGCGGAATTGGTGCGCCAACTCACGCACTAGGGCTTGCGTACGGAAGATCGCGGCGGAGCCACATTCGGGTTTAATCCGGCATGTTGTCCCCGCTGATAGGTAGTGTTGTGGAACGAGCATCGGGTAATCACCGGTGCTCGCCGATGATCACAGAGGAGGTCGGCTGCTATGGCACAAGAGCAGACCAAGCGCACCGGTGGTGGCGACGAGGACGAGGGCCCAGTCGGGGACGGTGCTGCCGGACAGGAGCGCCGCGAGAAACTGGCCGAGGAAACCGACGACCTGCTCGATGAGATCGACGATGTCCTCGAAGAGAACGCGGAGGACTTCGTCCGCGCCTACGTGCAGAAGGGCGGCCAGTGACCCAAGGTGACCCCCTGCGGCTCCAGACGGGGTTCGCCCAATCCTCCTTCTCGGAATACCTGCGGATGCACGCCCCGGAACTGTTGCCGGGCAATGATTTCCGTAGCGCCGGCGCTCCCTCGGGTGCGCCGGCGGATATCGCCCCGCACGGCACCACCATCGTCGCGGTCTCCTTCCGCGGCGGCGTGCTGATCGCCGGCGATCGCCGGGCTACCCAGGGGAACCTGCTCGCCAGCCGTGACATCGAGAAGGTGTACATCACCGACACCTTCTCCGCGGCCGGCATCGCGGGCACCGCGGGCATGGCCATCGAGATGATCCGCCTGTTCGCGGTGGAGCTCGAGTACTACGAGAAGATCGAGGGCGTCCCCCTCACCTTCGACGGCAAGTCCAACAAGCTGTCGAAGATGGTGCGCGACAACCTCCCCGCGGCCCTGCAGGGCCTCGCGGTGGTGCCGCTGCTGGTCGGTTTCGATCCGGACGCGCTGGACGCGGACAAGCAGGGCCGCATCGTGTCCTACGACGTGGTCGGCGGTCGCAGCGAAGAGCGCTTCGGTTACACCGCGGTGGGGTCGGGTTCCCTGTTCGCCAAGTCGTCGCTGAAGAAGACCTACCGTCGCGGTATCGATCAGGACCAGGCGCTTCGCATCGCCGTGGAGTCGCTGTTCGACGCCGCCGATGACGACACCGCCACCGGCGGCCCCGACACCATGCGGGGCATCTATCCGACGGCGATCGTCATCGATTCCGAAGGCTCCGTTGAGGTTACCGAGGATCGATTGGCGGGGATCACGCGCACGGTCGTGGACGATCGGTCCGCGCTGGCCGCGGAAGGGGGCGGCGAAGCATGACACTGCCGTATTACGCATCGGCCGAACAGATAATGCGCGACAAGACCGAGCTCGCGCGCAAGGGCATCGCACGTGGCCGCAGTGTCGTGGTGCTGGTGTACGACAAAGGTGTGGTGTTCGTGGCCGAGAACCCTTCGGCCACACTGCACAAGGTGAGTGAGTTGTACGACCGGGTGGGTTTCGCCGCGGTCGGCAAGTACAACGAGTTCGAAAGCCTGCGCCGCGGCGGCATTCTGCAGGCGGATCTGCGCGGCTACCAGTTCGACCGGCGCGATGTCACCGGGCGCTTCCTGGCGAATCTCTACGCGCAGAGCCTCGGCACGATTTTCACCGATCAGCTCAAGCCGTTCGAGGTGGAGATCTGTGTCGCGGAGGTGGGTTATCCGGAGCAGGAATCGAACTCGGTGCTGTACCGGATCAACTTCGACGGATCCATTGTCGACGAACGGGAATTCGTGGTGATGGGCGGCAATACCGAGCCGATCGTCACCGCCCTCAAGGCTTCCTACCAGGCGGGCATGGACCTGCATTCCGCGGTCACCGTGGCCATGCAGGCGCTGCAGAAGGCCGTTCCCGAGGGTGACAAGGAGAAGCGGACCGTCGGCTCGTCCTCGCTCGAGGTGGCGACGCTGGAGCAGTCCCGGCCGCGGCGGTCCTTCCGCCGGGTGCAGGGTGCGGCGTTGCAGGAATTGATCACCGGTAAGAAAGCCACGGCCAAGGCTGCCGCCGAGGCCGACAAGCCGGGAGCGGGCGACCCCTCCTAGGCCCGAAGCGAATCCCGATATCCGGGATGAGGCCCCTTTGCACTCTGCCTAGCAGAGTGCAAAGGGGCCTTGCTTTTTCGCTGGCTACACCGGGTGCGGTATGACATCCCGTGCGAAATCGTTGCCAAGACGTTTGCATCATGTCTGCTCGACCACCCTCTTGACGCTGCTCATCGCTGTAATGTCGATAGGGTGCAGCGACGAATTATGGGGATCGAGACCGAATTCGGTGTGACGTGTACGTTCCACGGCCACCGTCGGTTGAGCCCTGACGAGGTGGCCCGGTATCTGTTCCGCCGGGTGGTGTCTTGGGGCCGTAGCTCGAACGTGTTCCTCCGCAACGGTGCCCGGCTCTACCTCGATGTCGGTTCGCATCCGGAGTACGCGACGGCCGAATGCGACAGCCTGGTGCAGTTGGTAACCCACGACCGGGCCGGTGAGCGGGTGCTCGAGGATCTACTCATAGATGCCGAGCAGCGACTCGCAGAGGAAGGTATCGGCGGCGATATTTACCTGTTCAAGAACAACACGGACTCCGCCGGCAACTCCTACGGATGTCACGAGAACTTCCTGGTCGTGCGGGCCGGCGAGTTCTCCCGCATCTCGGACGTGCTGTTGCCGTTCCTGGTGACCCGTCAGCTCATCTGCGGCGCCGGCAAGGTGCTGCAGACGCCCAAGGCCGCCACGTTCTGCCTCTCGCAGCGCGCGGAGCACATCTGGGAGGGCGTCTCCTCGGCGACCACCCGGTCCCGGCCGATCATCAATACGCGGGACGAGCCGCATGCCGACGCCGAGAAGTACCGGCGCCTGCACGTGATCGTCGGCGACTCCAATATGGCCGAGTCGACCACCATGCTGAAGGTGGGCACGGCCTCGCTCGTCCTGGAGATGATCGAGGCGGGTGTGACGTTCCGAGACTTCGCTCTGGACAACCCGATTCGCGCGATCCGCGAGGTCTCGCACGATCTCACGGGCCGGCGTCCGGTGCGGCTGGCGGGCGGGCGTCAGGCTTCGGCGCTCGACATCCAGCGCGAGTACTACGCCCGCGCCGTCGAGCACCTCCGCAACCGCGACCGCGATCCGCAGGTGGACGCGGTGGTGGATCTGTGGGGCCGCACGCTCGACGCGGTCGAGGCGCAGGACTTCGCCAAGGTGGACACCGAGATCGACTGGATCATCAAGCGCAAGCTGTTCCAGCGTTACCAGGACCGCTACAACATGGAGTTGTCCGACCCGAAGATCGCTCAGCTCGATCTCGCCTACCACGACATCAAGCGTGGCCGCGGCGTCTTCGACCTGCTCGCGCGCAAGGGCCTGGCCAAGCGGATCACCGAGGACGAGGCCGTGGACGCGGCGGTCACCACGCCACCGCAGACCACCCGCGCCAAGCTGCGTGGTGATTTCATCACCGCCGCGCAGGAGGCCGGGCGCGACTTCACCGTCGACTGGGTGCACCTCAAGCTCAACGATCAGGCCCAGCGCACGGTGCTCTGCAAGGACCCGTTCCGCTCGGTCGACGAGCGCGTGGATCGCCTCATCGCCTCCATGTAGACAGCACCAAAAACGGTCGGGCCGTGAACCTTCGAGGTTCGCGGCCCGTCTCGGTCTGGACTGAGTGGAGCGGGGGAGCGAAGCGGAGGAGCGGAGGGAGGGAAGAACGAGACTTTCAGGGCCGCGAACCCGCCCGGAGGGCAGCGGAGGGCAGCGGAGGGCAGAGAATGCTGTGGGGAAATGGGCACCGGCCCCGACGTCGTCCGGCGGCGCACATTACTCTCTATCCCGTGGCGATATCCAAGGTTGAGCGGCTGATGAATCTGGTTATCGCGCTGCTTTCCACCCGGCAGTTCCTGACCGCGGAGCGGATCCGGGACAGTGTTGCCGGGTACGAGGAGTCCGCGAGCGACGAGGCGTTCAGCCGAATGTTCGAGCGCGACAAGAACGAGCTGCGCGATCTGGGGATTCCGCTGGAAATCGGTCCGGTGAGCCGATATTCGAGCGTCGAGGGGTACCGCATCAACCGGGATGCGTACGAACTGCCCGATATCGATCTGACCAGTGAGGAAGCGGCCGCGGTCGCGGTGGCGGTGCAGTTGTGGGAGTCGCCGGAGCTGGCGGCGGCCGCCGAGGGCGGTCTGCTCAAGCTACGCGCGGCCGGCATCCATCTGGAACCCGATGCGGGGGTGGCGGCGGTGCCCGCGGTGCCGGCGCGTACGCGTGGTTCGGAACCGGTGCTGGGCAAGCTGCTCACCGCCATCGATGCCGGTCGGTCGGTCAAGTTCCAGCATCGCCAGTCGCACGGCGATCCGGTGGAACGCGATGTGCAACCGTGGGGTGTGGTCACCCACGGCGGCCGCTGGTACCTGGTCGGCCACGACAATGCCCGCGATGCCACCCGCGTGTTCCGCATCTCGCGCATCGGTGAGGACGTGGTCGAATACGGCCCGGCCAATACCGTGCACAAGCCCGAGGACATCGACCTGCGCGCCCTGGTCGCCGAGGTGACCGCGCAGACCCCGATCACCGGTTCGGCCACGGTGTGGGTCGCCAAGGGCCGCGGTCAGGAGATCCGCCGCATGGGCGCCACCATGGAGGACCGCGTGATCGGCGGCCGGCCCGGCTCGATCGTGGAGGTGCCGATCCGCTCGCGCGACTGGCTGGCCCGGCTCATCACCGGTCTGGGCGCCGACGCGCTGGTGATCGCGCCACGTGAGTTGCGCGACAACGTGATTGCCCGGCTGGAGTCGGTGCTGGAGCGGACGGAGGTCTCCCGATGAGCGAGCCGATACGGGTGACCCGCCCCTCGGACGGCAAGAACCGCGCGGCCGCCGCGGCCGGCAGCCGGCTGTCGGTGCGCTTGGCGCGCCTGCTGAACATGGTCCCGTACTTCCAGGCCAATCCGGGCATCAGCGCCGCCGAGGCCGCCGTGGAACTCGGCGTGAGCACCAAGCAGCTGATGACCGACCTGAATCAGCTGTGGATGTGCGGACTTCCGGGTTACGGCCCCGGTGATCTGATCGATCTGTCCTTCTCCGAGGAGAGCATCGAGGTCACCTTTTCCGCGGGCATCGACCGCCCGCTGCGGCTGACCTCCCCGGAGGCGACGGCCCTGCTGGTGGCGTTGCGTTCGATCGCGGACCTGCCCGGCATGGTCGATCCGAGCGCGGCGCACTCGGCCATCGCGAAGATCGAATCCGCCATCTCCGGAACGAAATTCGAGGGCCCGACGCTGCCGGTGCCGGTGGAGGCGCCTTCGGTGGCGACCGTGCGCTCGGCGCTGGAGAACGTGCACGCGCTGCGCCTGGTCTACTACTCGGCCAGCCGCGACGAGGTCTCCGAACGCGTGGTGGACCCGATCCGAATCGTGCTGGTGGACAACAACAGTTATCTGCAGGCCTGGTGCCGCCAGGCCGAGGGTGTGCGGTTGTTCCGGCTGGACCGCATCGAGGAGGCCACCGAGCTCGACGAGCCCGCGCGCCCGCCCGCCGATGCCACCGACGAGACCGCGGCCCTGGACCTGTTCGTGGACGATCCGGCGGTGCCGTTGGCGCGCTTGCTGATTCGCCCGGACTACGCCTGGGTGGTGGATCAGTATCCGATGCACCGGGTGACCACGCATCCCGACGGCAGTGTCGAGGCCACCATGCGCTTCGCCACCCTGGATTGGATGGCGCGCCTGCTGCTCGGATTCGGTGCGGGGGTGACCGTGCTCGGCCCGCAGGAGCTGGTGGCCGCGGTGCGCGATCGTTCCGGTACGGCCTTGTCGGCGTATGCGGAGCTGGCGGCGGACGGCGTCCTACAGACGCCGGGATTCGAGGAGGTCGGTCCCGCTTGAGTTTTCGCGTGACGGTGCTCGGCGCCGGCAGTATCGGGGTGTTCGTCGGGGGCAAACTGGCCGCGGCGGGTGCGGACGTCACGTTCGTGGGCCGGCCACGCATCCTGGACGAGATCAACGCGCACGGGCTGCGCCTGACCGATCTGGACGGCCACGATGTGCGGGTCCAGCCCACGGCCTTTCACACAGCGACCGAGCCGTCGGGGGATACCGATCTGGTGCTCATCGCGGTGAAGTCCGCGGGTACGGCCGCGGCGGCCGAGCAGCTCGTCGGCGTGCTGAAGCCCGGGACCGTGGTGATCAGCCTGCAGAACGGCATCGGCAACGACGCGGTCATCCGCGAGATCCTGCCCACCTGCGTGGTGCTGGCCGGCATGGTCATGTTCAATGTCGTGCAGCACGGTGGCGGGCATTTCCATCGCGGCACCACCGGTGCGGTGGAGATCGCCGATGATCCGGTGCTGAACCGTTTCGCGCCGGTGTTCAAGGCGTCGGGGCTGGGTTTCGATCGCCGCGCGGATCTGCTGTCGATCCAGTGGGCGAAACTCTTGCTGAATCTGAACAATCCCATCAATGCCCTGTCCGGGCGTCCGCTGCGCGAGGAGCTGGGCACCCGCGATTACCGCCGCTGCCTGGCCCTGACCCAGCGTGAGGCGCTGACGGTCATGGCGCACGCCCGGATTCGCCCGGCCCGGCTCACGCCGGTCCCGCCCGAGCTCATGACGCGACTGCTGACCGTTCCAGACGGTATGTTTCAAAGGGTTGCCGGCAAGGTGCTGGCCATCGATCCGGTGGCCCGTTCGTCCATGGCCGATGACCTGGCCGCGGGGCGTAAGACCGAAATCGCTTGGCTCTGTGGCGAAATCGTGACCTTGGGCACTTTGGTCGATGTGCCCACACCGGTGAACCGCAGGCTCGTCCAACTCGTGACAGCTGCGGAGAACGGTGACCGCCGCACCTGGTCAGGCGCGGAATTGCTGGCCGAGCTGCGCGCCGCGGCCCGTGGCGGCGCGGCAAACAAGGGTTGACAAGAACGTTCGCTATATGCGGGTCCGGTAGCATCGAACCCACCACAGTCTTTGGAGGTAATTGGAATGACAGGCGCCATCAGCCCGTGGCACTTGCTGATCGTCGTGCTGATCTTCTTGCTGTTCTTCGGTTCGAAGCGCATGCCCGATGCGGCCCGTAGCCTGGGTCGCTCCATGCGGATCTTCAAGTCCGAGGTCAGCCAGATGTCGGGCGAGAACAGCAGCGCGGGCCAGGCCGCTCCGGAAGCGCAGGCCCAGCAGCCAGTGCAGCCGCAGCAGTTGCCTCCGGCCCAGCCGCCGGCCGCTCCCGCGGCCGCACCGCAGCCGAACGACCAGCACAAGGCCTGAGCCCTCGCACCACCCGGGATGAGCCGTGCTCATCCCGGGTGAGTCGTTGTCCGGGTCCGGGGCGTTCACTCGCAGCGAGGCATAAACACACACCATGCGCATTCCGTTCGATCCCCGGCGCAGCAAGCGCCGCACGAACCCCGACGGCACCATGTCGTTGGTGGAGCACCTCGAGGAGCTCCGGCGCCGATTGCTGATCGCCTTGGCGGCCATCGCGCTCACCACCATCATCGGATTCATCTGGTACGACGCGTCGTTCTTCGGCATCAAGAGCCTCGGCGATGTGCTGACCGGCCCCTACTGTGATCTGCCGTCGCATCTGCGCGCGAATCTGAGCCCCGACGGCCAGTGCCGGCTGCTGGCGACCGCGCCGTTCGAGCAGTTCATGCTGCGGTTCAAGGTCGGTCTGACCGCGGGCATCGTGCTGGCCTGCCCGGTCTGGCTGTATCAGCTGTGGGGGTTCATCACCCCGGGCCTGTACTCGAAGGAACGCAAGTACGCGCTGTCGTTCGTGACCTCGGGCGCGCTGCTGTTCGTGACCGGTGCGGTGCTGGCGTACTGGGTGGTCGCGCACGCGTTGCGGTTCCTGATGGGCATCGGCAGCAATGTGCAGATCACCGCGCTGAGCGGTTCGCAGTACTTCGGGTTCATCATCAAACTGCTGGTGATCTTCGGTGTGAGCTTCGAAACTCCCTTGCTCATAGTCGGTTTGAACTTCATGGGGGTGCTCACCTACGAGCGGCTCACGAAGTGGCGGCGCGGCTTGATCTTCGGCCTGTTCGTCTTCGCGGCCATCGTGACTCCGCAGGACCCGATCTCCATGCTGGCGCTGGCCCTCGCGCTGACCGTGCTGTTCGAGGTGGCGGTGCAGATCGCGCGCGTCAACGACAAGCGCAAGGCCCGCAACGCCGAATGGGCGAACCTCTCCGACGACGAGGCGTCCCCGCTGTACGAGCCCGGTGGCCTGGATGCGCCGAGCCCGGTCGAGGCGCCCGAACCGGTCGCCGCGACACCGCCGGAGAAAACCACTCGAGGCATGTCGGATTACTCGGATACTCTCTGACGAGTGACATCAAGGTCGCTTGCTGGCGAACTGACGGCATTCGCCGCCGAACTGAAATTCGATCTCGATCCGTTCCAACGGCAGTCGTGTGCGGCGCTGGAAGGCGGGCACAGTGTGCTCGTCTGCGCGCCCACCGGCGCCGGTAAAACCGTGGTCGGCGAGTTCGCGGTGCATCTGGCACTGGCCTCCGGCGGAAAGTGTTTCTACACCACGCCGATCAAGGCGCTGTCGAATCAGAAGTTCGCGGATCTCACCGAAAGATACGGCCGCGAGACGGTCGGCTTGCTCACCGGTGACCAGTCCATCAACCCGGACGCCTCGGTCGTGGTCATGACCACCGAGGTGCTGCGCAACATGCTGTACGCGGAATCCGATGCGCTGCACGGGCTCTCATATGTGGTCATGGACGAGGTGCACTACCTGGCCGACCGCTTCCGCGGCGCGGTGTGGGAGGAGGTCATCCTGCACCTGCCCCCGGAAGTGCGCCTGGTCAGCCTGTCGGCCACGGTGAGCAATGCCGAGGAATTCGGTGCGTGGATGGAGACGGTGCGCGGGGATACCGCGGTCATCGTGGACGAGACCCGGCCGGTGCCGCTGTGGCAGCACGTCATGGTGAGCCGCAGGCTGTTCGACCTGTTCGATCCCAAGTCCAGTGACGCCAAGGTGATGGTGGATCAGGATCTGCAGCGCTACATCAAGCACCGCGAGGCCACCGACCGCATGGACAACTGGGCGGTGCCCGGTCATCGGGGCGGGCCGCGGCGCTCGTTCCGGCCGATGCCGCGCCCGGAGGTGATCGCGCGCCTCGACGAGGAAGGGCTGCTGCCGGCCATCACGTTCATCTTCAGCCGCGCGGGCTGCGATGGCGCGCTGGCACAGTGCGTGCGCTCGCGACTGGACCTCTCGCGCCCCGACGAGCGGGCGCGGGTCGACGAGATCATCGAGAAGCACACCGGTGACCTGCCGCGCAGCGATCTCGAGGTGCTGGGCTACTGGGAGTGGCGCGAGGCGCTGCATCGCGGATTCGCCGCTCATCACGCCGGGATGCTGCCCGCCTTCCGGCACACGGTCGAGGAACTGTTCGTGCACGGCCTGGTGCGGGCCGTATTCGCCACGGAGACACTGGCTCTGGGCATCAATATGCCCGCGCGCACGGTGGTGCTGGAACGGCTGGTCAAGTTCAACGGCGAGAGCCATGCCGAGCTGACGCCGGGGGAGTACACGCAGCTCACCGGTCGTGCGGGGCGGCGTGGCATCGATGTCGAGGGCCACGCGGTGGTCATGTGGCAGCCCGAGGTCGACACCAGCGCGGTGGCCGGTCTGGCCTCGACCCGGACCTATCCGCTGCGCAGTTCGTTCCGCCCGGGCTACAACATGTCGATCAATCTGATCGACCGGATGGGCGCCTCGGAGTCGCGGGCGCTGCTGGAGCGTTCCTTCGCCCAGTTCCAGGCCGACCGCTCGGTGGTGGGCCTGGTGCGCGGCATCGAACGCAACGAGTCGCAAATGCGCAAACTGCGCTCCCAGCTCGGCGATGACGACTTCCTCGAGTACATCCAACTGCGCGAACGCATTCGCGGCCGTGAACGCGATATCGAACGCCAGGGCCGCACCGATCGCCGCCAGGCCGCGGTCGCCGCGCTCACCACGCTGCGCCGCGGTGATGTGGTGGCGATCCCGTCCGGTCGCCGCCAAGGCCTCGCGGTGATCCTGGAACCGGATGCCACACCGGGTGATCCGCGGCCGCTGGTGCTCACCGAGGACAAATGGGCGGGCCGGGTCTCGGCCGCCGATTTCCCCACGCCGGCACAGACATTGGGCCGGCTGCGGCTGCCCAAGCATGTGGACCACCGCACCGCGCGGGTGCGCCGGGATCTGGCCTCGGCGCTGCGCAGCACCGGGCTGGTCGCGCCGAGCCGGGGCCGGCACGGCGGAAAGTCCAAGGCCGCCGACGATCACGAGCTGCTGGCGCTGCGCCGCGCGCTGCGCAATCACCCCGGGCACGACCGGCCCGATCGAGAACAGCTGGCGCGCATCGGGGAACGCTACAACCGCGTGCAGCGCGAGACCGAGTCCATGCGCCAGCAGGTCGCGGCCACGACGAACTCGCTGGCCCGCACCTTCGACCGCATCCTCGGGCTGCTCGACGAACGCGGCTATGTCGAGGACGGTGAGGTGACCGCCGACGGGCGCCGCCTGGCCCGCATCTACGCCGAAGCCGATCTGGTGGTGGCCGAGAGCCTGCGCCAAGGCATTTGGCGTGGCCTGGGCCCGGCCGAACTCGCCGCGGTGGTCTCGATCCTGGTGTTCGAATCCCGCCAGGAGGGCGGCTACCTGGGTGCGTCCGGTCCGACCGCGCCCATCCGGCGTGCGGTGGATGCGACTATCGGGGTGTGGACGAAGCTGCGTGCCGACGAGGCCCGGCATCGCCTGCAGCCCACCCGCGAACCCGATCTCGGTTTCGTCACCGGCATCTACACCTGGGCGCGTGGCGATGATCTCGCCGATGCCCTGCTGGCCAGCGGTGATCGTGGAAATTCGCTGTCCGCGGGCGATTTCGTGCGCTGGTGCCGTCAGGTGATCGACCTGCTGGATCAGATCCACAACACCGCCGACGATGTGGAGGTGGCGGCGACGGCATCCAAGGCGGTGCGGGCGATTCGCCGCGGCGTGGTAGCTGTCGACGCGGCGTAGTAGGTGTGGGCGCGAGACATACGACTGTGATTTGATTCCAAGGACACCGACCGCGGTGGGTTCACGAGCGTGCGCCCGCTCGGGGGGTAGCGTGTGTGAGACGGATGCGAGTGGAGGCAAGCCAATGAGCGGCCCTTATGGACCGAACGACGCCCCTGGCACAGGGGAGGGACGCAACGATCCGACGCAGCAGTGGGGTAGCGGCCAGCCCGCGCCCGGCGCCGGGCAGGCTCCGCAGTGGGGTGCGCAGCCTCCGGCGGAACCGACCACGCAGTGGGGTGGACAGCAGCAGCCTCCGCAGCAGCCGTGGGGGCAGAGCCAGCCGCAGCAACCGGTTCCGGGTCAGCCGTGGGGGCAGAGTCAGCCGCAGTGGCAGCAGTCGGCGCCCGGCCAGGAATGGCAGCAGAGCGCACCGCAGCAGCAGGTTCCGGGTCAGCCCTGGCAGCAGAGCCAGCCGCAGTGGCCCCAGCAGCCCGGCCAGGAAGGCTGGAATCCGCAGCTGAGCCAGCCCGGTCCGGGACAGCCGTGGCCGCAGCCGCAGCAGCCCGCCTCCGGTGGCGGCAAGAAGAAGACCTGGTTGTTCGTCGGTGCGGGCGTGGTGGTCCTGATCGTCATCGCCGCGGTCGTCGTCGGTGTGTTCGCGCTGACGTCGAAGGACAAGCTGGACAACTCGGCCGTGCAGAACGGTGTCACGAAGGTGCTCAAGGATTCCTACGGCATCGACGACGTGCAGAACGTGAGTTGCCCGTCGGGCCAGAAGGTCGAGGTGGACCACACCTTCGACTGCACCCTCAAGGTGGGTGGCGAGGCCAAGAAGGTCACTATCAAGATCACCAAGGATGACGGGACCTATGAGGTCGGTCGTCCCAGTTAACGTCTCGGATGGGCGTTCGGATAACCCAGCGGGTCATCCGGACGCCCATTGCCGTATTACGGGGGAACTATGAAAAACCTTGCACACCTGGCCCGCTGGGGCGTCGCGGTCGCCGTGGCCGCGACGGTCGCGAGCATCGCACAGCCGAGTCTCGGTGCCGCCGAAGCGGATTCGACACCGGTGGTCAACGACTGCACCGCGAACAAGCCGGTCAGCCAGCCCGCGGACATGCTGCTGGCCTGCGGCGACGGCGGGCTGTGGGTCAAGAACATCAACTGGACCAGCTGGGGCGCGGATACCGCGCAGGGTGACGGCACCGAATACAGCCGGGTCTGCGTGCCCAATTGCGCGGGCGGCCACGATGCCAGCGCACCGACGCACATCACGCTGGACAAGCTGGTCAACGGCTACTACACCGAAGCGCTGATCACCGGCGTGGACGGCAAGCCCGAGACCTGGCCGATCGCGCCGCCGCGCTGATCAGCGCTTGGCCAGCGCCGAAATGAGCCGCTTGACCGGGTTTTCGGCGTTGTAGGTGACGGCCAGTTCGGCCAGCCGATCCGGATCCGCGGGCGTGCGGGGGAGTAGATCCGGACCGGAGTAGTCGACCTCGGCGTCACGCACCACGCGGACGACCGGGGCGGCGGCCTTCAGATAGTCGTCGGCCGCAGCGAGTTTCGCGCGCACACCCTTGGCGAGATCCGATTCCGGATCAACGACCGCCGCGCGCAGCGCCTCCACCGAACCGAAGCGTGAGATGAGCTGTGCCGCGGACTTGTCGCCGATGCCCGCGACGCCGGGCAGGCCGTCGGAGGCGTCCCCGCGCAGGGTGGCCATATCGGCGTAGGCGGGGCCCGCATTCTCTTCCGGCACACCGTATTTGGCCGAGACCTCGGCCGGTCCCCACAGCTCGGCCTTGGCCAGGCCGCGGCCCACATAGAAGACCCGCACCGGCGGTGCCGGGGTGTCGCGCACCAGTTGCAGCAGGTCGCGGTCGCCGCTGACGACGATCACCTCGTCCTGGTTCTCGCGGGTGGCGAGGGTGCCGATCACGTCATCGGCTTCCAGTCCCTCGGCGCCGGCGGTGGCGATGCCCGCGGCTGCCAGGACCGCCATGATCATGTCGACCTGCGGGGTGAGCGTGTCGGGCACCTCTTCGGCCTCGACGCCGCCGGCCGGGGCGCCCGCGGATTCTTCGGCAACCCGATGCGCCTTGTAGGACGGGATCAGATCCACCCGGTACTGCGGTCGCCAATCCAGATCCAGGCACACCACCAGCCGGCTCGGCGCATGCTGTTTGACCAGTGCCGCAACCATATCGGTGAATCCGCGCAGCGCATTGACCGGCCGCCCGTCGGGGGCGGTGATCTTCTCGGGGATGGCGTAGAAGGCGCGGAACCACAGGCTGGCTCCGTCGAGCAGCAGCAGCGGTCCGGCGGCGGGGGTGCTCATGGACCTCGACCCTACCGTCTCCCTCCGACCGGGTAACGTCGATGGGCATGAGCTCTCATGACGAGTCACGGTTTCCGGCGCAGGTCTACGGGGCGCGGTTGGAGCGGGCGGCGGAGCTGGCGCGGAATGCGCATCTGGATGCCCTGCTCATCACTCCCGGTCCCGACCTGCGGTTTCTCCTCGGATCGGGGGCGCAGTCCTTCGAACGGCTGACCTGCCTGGTGATCCCCGCGAGCGGCGAGACGCCCTCGGTGGTCATCCCGAAGATGGAACTGGCCCAGTTGAAGGATTCGGCCACCGGTGAGCTGGGACTGCAGGTCCTGGACTGGGTGGACGGCGTGGATCCGTACCGGATCGTCAAGGGCGTGCTGAATGCCGGTGCGCGCGTGGCCGTTACGGATGTGATGCCCGCCCTGCACCTGCTGCCGATCGCGGATCAGCTGGGCGCACTGCCGGTTTCGGCGACCCCGGTACTGCGCCAGCTGCGAATGACCAAGGACCCCAGCGAGATCGACGCGCTGCGGCGTGCGGGTGCGGCCATCGACCGCGTGCACGCACGCATGGGCGAGTTCCTGCGCGCGGGCCGCACCGAAGCCGAGGTGGGCGCCGATATCGCCGCCGCCATCGTCGACGAAGGCCATCTGGAGGCCGATTTCGTGATCGTGGGCAGCGGCCCGCACGGCGCGGACCCGCACCACCTGGTGTCGCCGCGGGTGATCGAGGACGGTGATGTGGTGGTCATCGATATCGGCGGCCCGGTCGCGCCCGGCTACTACTCCGACTCCACCCGCACCTATGTGCTGGGCGAACCGAGCGAGGAAGTGGCGGCGCAGTTCGCCGAGCTGGAAAAGGCGCAGGCCGCCGCCGTGGCGCACGCCCGCCCGGGCGTGACCGCGGAATCGGTGGACGCCGCCGCACGCGACGTGCTCGCCGCGGCCGGGCTGGCCGAGTACTTCGTGCACCGCACCGGGCACGGCATCGGCCTGTCGGTGCACGAGGAGCCCTACATTGTGGCCGGCAACGACCTGGTGCTGGAGCCGGGCATGGCGTTCAGCATCGAGCCGGGCATCTACTTCCCGGGCCAGTGGGGTGCGCGCATCGAGGACATCGTGGTGGTCACCGAGGACGGCTGCGAGTCGATGAACACGCGCCCGCACGGCCTCACCCGGTTGTGAGTCACGCGGCGAATTCGGCTGTGTAGCGCCAGAAGTCGATCATCCACGGGTCCGGCACCGGGCTGTGCTGACCGACCTGGGTGAGCAGGATGCCGATGGCGCCGGTGGCGGGCGTGATGTGGGCGGTGGTCCCGGTGCCGCCCACCCAGCCGTAGCGGCCGGGGATGTTCCACGGTTGCAGTGGCGCGATGTCCACCGATCCGCCGAAACCCCAGCCCTGGCCCTCGAGGAACAGGTCGGCGAATTCGCGGGTGCGCGGCGTGGTGTGGTCGGTGGTCATGAGCCGGACGGCCTTGTCCGACAACAGCCTTCGGCCGTCCTCGGTGACGCCGTCGGCCAGCAGCAGACGGCAGAACCGCAGCCAGTCACCGGCCGTGCCGACCAAGCCGCCATTGCCCATCGGCTGCGGGGTCGGACTCGCCCACTGGCCATCGGGCGCGTCGGCGAGTTCGAGACCGGTATCGCCCACCCGGTAGTAGCTGGTGAACCGGTCACGAGTGGCAGCGGGGGCGATGAACCCGGTGTCGCCCATACCGAGGGGCGCGAAGAGGCGTTCCTCCAGGAAATCCGGCAGGGACTGCCCGGACACGCGGGCGACCAGGATGCCCTGCAACATCGAGCAGACGTCGTAGAGCCAGGCGGTGCCGGGCTGGCACAGCATGGGAACGCGGGCCAGCGCGGCCAGCCATTCGTCGGCGGGCAGGAAGCGCCGCGGTTCGCGCCCGTCGGGCTGGACCGGGAACAGCGCCTGCATGGCCGGCAGCGTGAAATCGGAGGCGAAGCCATACCCGGCCTGCGAGCTCAGCAGATCGAACACGGTGATGGGCCGGTGCGCCGGGACCACGTCGTCGATCGGGCTGAACGGGGTGCGCACCACCATGGGGTGGGCCAGTTCCGGCAGCCACAGCGCGACCGGATCGTGCAGGCCGAGCGTCTCGTCGTCGACCAGCATCATGAGCGCGGCCGCGGTGGCCATCTTGGTCAGCGAGGCCAGCCGGAAGATGGAATCGGGCGCCATGGGTACCGTGCCGCCCGCGTGGGCCAGGCCCGCCGCGGCGACCTCGTAGCGATCGCCTTGCGCGACAAGCGCTACCGCGCCCGGCAGCGCGCCGCTCGTGATGTGTTTACCGATGACATCGTCCAGCCCGACCATGGCCGAATCCTTTCTCTGATCAGATGAATTCGAGAAGGTAGACGGGGCTCGCGCCGGAAATTGGTCGGTCGCCGCGAGATTCGGTGACCGGACCCGGTTCAGTCCGCGATTTTGAGCCGCTGGCTGACGAGCGCGCGGGTCACGGTGATGGCGATGACCACGCGGGTCGGGTTCTCGCGCGGGGTCTTGTAGCGCCCGGTGTAGCGCTGTTCGGCCGCGGTGACCGAGTCGGCGTCCTCGAGGACGGTGGCCGGACCCTCCAGGGTGAGCCAGCGCGCGCCGTCGACCTGGCTGACCGCGGCGTATCCGGTGCGGCGCACGTTCTTGACCTTCACCGTGGACCGGTCGGTAATGATGCGGGCGATCCCGGCCTCGGGATCCCAGGTGAAGCCGACCGCGACCATGTGCGGGGTGCCGTTCGCGCGCAGCGTGGACACGGTGGCGATGTGGCGTTCGGCGAGGAATTCCTCGGCGGCCGGCGACAGTCGCGGGCGCGCGGCGGTACTGGTCATATCCCGACGCTATCCGACCCGCGCGGATGGCAAACTGTGGGCCATGGCATTCGGATCGCGGGACGTCGACCAGGGCGTCGTACTGCTGCTGGGCGGGCGCAGTGAAATCGGACTCGAGGTGGCGCGGCGACTCTCGCCCGGCCGGGTGGTGATTCTGGCCGCGCGGCGCAGTGATCAGTTACAGGAACAGGTCCGCGAGCTGGTGACCTCGGAGGCGAAGGCCGTGCACTGCATGGAATTCGACGCCGACGACCTGAGCAGCCATCAGCCCTTGCTGGAGAAGGTGATCGCCGAGCACGGGCGCATCGGCGTGGCGGTGCTGGCCTTCGGCATACTCGGGGATCAGGCGCGCGCGGAACAGGATCCGGCGCATGCGGTGGCGGTGGTGCACACCGATTTCGTGGCACAAGTGAACGTGCTGACCAGTCTGGCTAACTTACTGCGTGCGCAGGGCGACGGGCAGATCGTGGTCTTCAGCTCGATCGCGGGGATCCGGGTGCGGCGCGCCAACTACGTCTACGGTTCGGCCAAGGCCGGGCTCGACGGGTTCGCGCGCGGGCTGCAGGATGCGTTGTACGGCAGCGGGGTTCACCTGCTGCTGGTGCAATCCGGATTCGTGATCGGCCGTATGACCGCGGGGATGGAACCCGCCCCGCTGTCCAGCACGCCGGATCAGGTCGCGGATGCCGTGGTGGCGGGCCTGTATCGGCGCGCTCGCACCGCCGTGGTGCCGCGCGCGCTGCGGCTGGTGTTCCTGGCCATGCATCTGGTGCCACCGTCGCTGTGGCGGCGGGCGCCGCGATGAGCGTGCCGTCGCACGGCGACAGTGCCCCGATCGCCGTGGTGGGGATCGGGGCGGACGGCTGGGACGGTCTCGGTGGGCCGGCCCGGCGTGAGATCGCCGGGGCGGCGGTGCTTTTCGGGTCGGAGCGGCAGCTGGCGCTGGTTCCGGCGGAGGAGAGCGCTGCCGAACGGGTGGCGTGGCCCTCACCTTTGGTGCCCGCGCTGCCGAGTCTGCTGGAACGGTATGCGGGACAGCGGCTCTGCGTGCTCGCCAGCGGTGATCCGATGTTCTTCGGGATCGGCGTGACACTGACCCGACTCGTCGGCGCGCACCGATTGCGGGTGCTGCCGCAGCCGTCCTCGGCCGCCCTGGCCTGCGCACGGCTGGGGTGGGCACTGGCCGAAACGCCGGTGGTCAGCGCGGTCGCGCGGCGACTGGAGACGGTACTGCCCGAATTAGCCGACGGCCGCCGGATTCTGCTGTTGAGCCCCGACGAGCACACACCTGCCCGGCTGGCGGATCTGCTGTCGCACAATGGTTTCAGCGAATCGCGGCTCACGGTCCTGGAACAGCTCGGTGGACCGGCGGAACACATCGCCTCCGGGCTCGCGGCGAACTGGGATGCGGCGGCGGGGGATCCGCTCAATATCGTCGCCATCGAATGCGTCCGCAGCGCCGATGCCCCGCGCCTGAGCCGGCTCCCGGGTCTGCCGGACTCGGTGTACGGCGGCGACGGTCAGCTGACCAAGTCCGAGATCCGCACCCTGACCGTGGCAGCCCTGGCACCGGCCGCCGGTGAACTGCTCTGGGATGTGGGCGGCGGTTCGGGCACCATCGCCATCGAATGGTGCCGCACGCACCCGAGCTGTCGCGCAGTCGCTTTCGAACGCCTCGACAGCCGCCGCGAACAGATCACCGAGAACGCCGCGGCGCTGGGCGTCCCGCAGGTCGAGGTCCGCGGACCCGCCCCGGCCGAGTTCTCCGCGTTGCCCGCCCCGGACGCGGTGTTCATCGGCGGCGGACTGACCCAGGACGGCATGTTCGAAGCCTGCTGGGAGCGCCTGCCTGCGGGTGGGCGGCTGGTGGCCAATGCGGTGACCGCCGAATCGGAATCGCTGCTGCTGCGGCTGGCCGCGGCCCATGGCGGGGAGCTGCGTCGCTTCCAGGTCTATCGCGCCGAACCGCTCGGCGGGTTCACCTCCTGGCGCCCGCACCTGCCCGTGACCCAGTGGTCTGTGGTGAAGAGCCCGATCGGCGCCTGATTCGGCGCCGCTGAATCATACTGGTAGGAAACTTGTTTCACTGCCGCACCGGCGGGTAGGCCGGTGGTGGATGGTCGGCGCGCCGGAGCGGGAGGCGATCGAGATGGCAGGGTATCCGTCGAGGATGCGGCGAGTGCTGCGTACGGCGCCGTGGAGCCGCAACCGGCTCATGCGGCGATCCGATCGCGTCGAGGGGGTGCTGCGCCTGTTCCTGCTGCTGGTATTGCTGGCGGCGGTGCCGATCGGCGTGTTCTGCGGCAGCACCGCGGCCGCGCACGCCGCGGCCCGCATTACCGCACAGAACAGCGGAAAATCGGCCGTCACGGCCACGATCGCCGCCGATCCGGTCATGCTTCCGGTCGATCAGCGGGTGCCGGTGGTGCAGCCCGCGACCGCCGTCACCTGGACGGCCAACGGTCACCCCTACACCGCGACCATCGATGTGCCCGCGGGTGCGAAAAAGGGCGATACCATGCGGATCTGGGTCGATCCCTCCGGCCACCAGACCTGGCCGCCACGCTCGGTGCACGACGCCCGCACCCACGGCATCGAGATCGGCATGCTGATCCTGGCCGCCATCTGCTGCGGCGCCCTGATCCTGTTTCGGGCCGCCGATTGGCTGCTGGCCCGCCGCCGCGCCACCGCCTGGGATCGCGACTGGAGCCGCGTGATCCGCCGCCGCACCACCGACTGGTGACCACCCACCGTTCCTAGGAACCGGGCACCCAGGAAGACGCGCCCTGCCACCCGCCTGCTCCAGGAGACATCCTGACGGCACCGGGCGGCACAGCACGCGGCCGCCGGACCGACTCCGAAGGGCGGAACTGCGATGGTGACCGAACAGCAGGTAGGCGACTGGGTCGACGGGTATGTGCGGGCCTGGACCAGCAACAGCAAGAAGGACATCGCCGCGTTGTTCACCCCGGCGGCCGAGTATCACGAATGGCCTTATCAGACCGATTGGGCCGGGCGCGAGGCGATCGTCGACGGATGGCGCTCGCGCTGGCAATGGCAGCAGGGCGGGTGGGAATTCGAGTGGAAGATCCTCACCATCAACGGTGATACGGCCGCCATCGACGGCATCGGCCGCTATCGGGAGTTGGGCACCTTCGCGAATCTGTGGACGGTGACCTTCGACAAGCGGGCCAAGCGCCGCATGTTCCGCATGTGGAACAACCAGCTCTGAATCACCAACCGCCGGTACGGGAGTGCGTCGCCACCGTTTGCCCGGGGTCGGGGCGGGTATCGCCACCGCAGATCCGGATGACCCGAATGTCCGGAATCGACAGACGGAGTGATCGACATGATCTATGGAGACAGCAGAGTGCGAGGGGGCGTGCGGCTCGGCAGTGTGGTGACCCTGCTGCTGGTGGTGTGGCTGATCATCGGCGCCGTGGCCGCCGGGCAGCGGCACTACTACGACAACGCGTCCACCAATTGCGCCAGTGCCGGCACCATCGCGGTCACCATCCTGGCCGGTCCGCTCAACTACACCGGGGCCAATCCCAAGGTCACCAACTGCGATGTCAAGCTGCCCCAGCCCAGCCCGTAGTCCCGGAGCGGGTGCGCCGGACAGGGTTTGGATCGGGGCGAGTCAATACCGTGTGCGGATTCATTCCGATCGGTAAGTTCTCGGACTTGTCTTTCCGTCCGACTCCTGGAGCTCTCTGTGCCCCGCTCGATCCCTCAGCGGTGATTGCAGGCTAGCCGCAAGACAATTCGGTGGAAGGCGTCGGCCGCCGTGGCTAGGATCCCAGGTGTGGCCATCGTCGTGCGTACGCACCGATTTCTCGGCCCCCGCGCCCTCCCGAGGTGCCGCCGGGGCCGAATCTCGCCACGTTCAGCGAGCTGACCCGCAGCAGCATCTGTCTCGAGGGCTCGGGGGTTTCCGCACCCCTTCGACCGCCCTTCACCCAGGAGCTCGCCATGTCTGCCCACCTCTCCGCTGATCAACTCGCCCACGACCTGACCATCCGCGACCTCACCGACCCCACCGCCGGCCCCCACGCCCTGCAACTGATCGTCGACCGCATCGTCGACGCCCTCGCGCGGAAATGGGGCTGCGAAGTGCGCCACCACCGCGGCGACCGCATAGTCACCATCGCCGACAACTACGACAACCTCGGCTACCACCCCGACGACGTCACCCGCGATACCCGCTACACCCGCTACGTCCACGACCACCACATGCTCCGCAGCCACTCCAGCGCAATGATTCCCGCCGCACTGCGAGAACTCTCCACCCACCCCGCCGCCGACGTCCTCCTGGTATGCCCCGGAATCGTCTACCGCCGCGACAGCATCGACCGCCTCCACACCGGCACCCCCCACCAACTGGACCTGTGGCGCATAACCCGCAACCAAATGACCACCGCCGACCTCGAAGAAATGATCGCCGCAGTCATCGAGGCCCTGCTCCCCAGTGCGCAATACCGCCTGGACCCCCGAATCCACCCCTACACCCAGCATGGCCACCAGGTGGACGTCGAACAGCACGGTGAATGGATCGAAATAGCCGAATGCGGCCTGGCCAACCCCGAAGTGCTACGGCGTTCAGGCCTCGACAGCTCCCACAGCGGCTTGGCCATCGGCCTGGGCCTGGACCGAATGCTGATGCTCCTCAAAGGAATCCCCGACATCCGCATCCTCCGTTCCTCTACCCCCGCCATCGCCTCCCAACTAACGGATCTCTCCGCCTACCGCCCCATCTCTTCCATGCCAGCGATCCGCCGAGACCTCTCCATAGCGGTAGCCCCCACCGACGTGGCCGAAGACCTAGGCGACCGAATCCGCGAAGCCCTCGGCCCCCAAGCCGACCCCATAGAATCCATCGAAATCCTCTCCGAAACCCACTGCGCCACCCTCCCACCCCAAGCCCTCCACCGCCTGGGCGCCCACCCCACCCAAAAGAACCTCCTCATCCGAATAACCCTGCGCCGCTTGGACAAAACCCTCACCGACGAAGAAGCAAACAACCTCCGCGACCGCATCTACGCCACCCTCCACCAAGGCACCACCCACCAATGGGCAACCACGCCATCGCCGACGCGGAAGTGACTGGACCGCAACGGTTATGGGCGGTGGCAGTTCTCGACGGTGATCGTTGGTTCGGGGTCGTTGGCGGCTTGGCCCCACATGAAAACGTCTACGTGGACGGTGCACGTGAGGTGATCGCCGGTGTGGAGGTCGGCGAGAATGGGGTGGGGCGTGGAATAGATGGTGGCGCCCGGTTTTCCGTTGACTGCCAGGCCCGGTGTTGGTCGGGGATGCTGGTGAGGTCGCAGGTCGTTCCAGAGTGACAGTTGACGATGAAGGGGACGATTCCGTCCCACGTCGGGTCGGCTGCCAGGGTTTGGCCGGCGCGCCGTAAGAGAGGTACCAGAGGGCGCCGAGCACGATGGCGGAGCCGATCAGGATGCCGAGCAGGGCCCACGCGAGATTGCGGAGTATCGGCCGCACAGTGTTTCCTCCCCCTACCGCAGGTTCACGGTACGAGGTCTGACGCTATCGGGTGGAGGTGCGGGGATGGCGACGGATTTGTGGAGATCTTGTGCTGAGCCAAGGGGCTTGTAGGGTCGTGGTGTTGGTTCAGGGGGAGGGATCTGTGGTGGCGGATGGTTCGGGGATGCGGTGGCCTAAGATCCGGATGGTCGCTGCGCTGGGGGTGGCGGGAGTGTATGGCGCTGCGCTGGTCAGGCTGGCGGTCAGTAAGGATTGGCGGGACCTGACGGCGACTCACCTGCTGGGGCTGGCCAGCATCCTCGCGGGCCTGCTGGCCTTGCTGACGGTCGGGCTGGTGACGATCGCGGGGGAGACGCCGCGGAGACGATGGACCAAGCGCAGGGTTGTTGCCGCGGTTGTTGTTTGCGGATTGCTGCTGGCGGGCTTTGTCCGGTCGCTGGTCAGTGTGGGTGCGCTGTGGGGTGATGCGATGGGACAGTTGCTGGTGCAGACGGCTTCGATTGCCGGGTTGCTGTTCTTCATCATCGGATGGATCCCGCTCGAGTTTCGGCGGCGATGAACGCGGCGGCGTCGCGGCGGGACCGTAGGCGGATGAAGGTGATGTGCCGGTAAGCGGGGTTGGTCTGGGCGGCCAGGTAGCGTGCGCGGTTCTCGGGGTGGGTTTTCCAGGCCCACATGATCACTGAGCGTTCGGGGTTGAGGGACAGCATGTTTCGCCAGTTTTCGGTGTTGCCGTTCCAGAGCTCGCGGCCGGTGAGTGCACGCGTGAGAGTGCGTTTCACGATCTGCCGCATGACGACCCGGCGGGGGAGATCGAACCAGACGACCGTGTCGGCGCGCGTCCACACCAGGTCGCCGAGCTTGCCGTGATAGTTGCCGTCGGCCACCCAAGCGTCCTGCGCGAGCCGGTCGGCGACGGCGGCCTGGAACTCGTCCTTGGGCATGGGTGTCCAGCCGGCCTGGTGGTGGATGGCGTCGAGTTCGATGTGGGGGATTGCGAGGACCTCGGAGATGCGGTGCGCCAAGCGGCTTTTTCCCGATCCCGAGGTACCCACTACCGAGATTCGACGCGTCACGGTCACCGGTGCATTGTAGTGAGGGGCTCAGATGCCGCTGATGCGCTCGGGCTCGATGACGAAGATGACCCGGACCTGGTCGCGGCCGCCGTACCAGGGGTACGGGCCGCCGAGGTAGCGCTGGGCGAGCTCTTCGATGTGCTCGGTGGCGCCCTCGGTCCGCACCTCCAGTACGCGCCCGCGGATCTGGAAGTAGCGGTGGTGCTGATCGGGATCGGTGACCGTCAGCGCCACGCGCGGATCGCGTTGGATGTTCTTCGTTTTCACGTGGGTGAGCACGCTGTTGATCAGTACGTGCTCGCCGTCGGTGTCCACCCAGGTCTGGGTGAGCTGCGGCGACCCGTCGGGCATGGAGGTGGCCAGGTAGCAGAGCGCGGGCCGGTGCAGCAGTTTGATGAGGTCTTCGGGCATCTTCACGGGCCTCACTCTAAAGAGCTGGCCCCGCGGGTCAGTTCTGCGGCGCGGGCTGCGGCTGCGGTCCCGCCCACTTGGAGGTGCCCGGCGCGGCCTGCCAGGTATTCAGCAGGTCGATACCCACGGCGATCAAGGTCGGGCCGCCCGCGACCAAGCCGCCGATGATTCCGCCGGCCGGCACTCCGGCGACACCACCGGGAATGCAGCCGAGCGGGATGGTGGCGACGCAGCCGACGGCGAAACCGATGATGCCGCCGACCAATGCGCCGACCTGACTGGCGACCGACAGCTTGCTGCTGAATTCGTTCAGCGCCTTCTGGTCTTCTTCCGGCGAGGCGATCGATTCGAGTGCGCCCGGCTGGCCGGAGAGCTGCAGGCCTTCCGGCTTGGTCGGGGTGATCTCGAGGACGGTGTCATCGTTCTTCGCGATCGCGGTGACCGGAATCGGGACGTCTCCGACCCGGTAGTCGAGCGGCATCGACACCACCGTCGCACCGGTCTCGTCCTTGATATTGGCCACCGGGATCTTCGCGGCCTCGGGCGTCGCACCGTCCTGCTCGCCGAGCTCGAACTTCGCACCCCGCAGCGTGGCGACGACGGTCTTGTCGATCACCTTGAGCGAGTACCGGATCCCCGGATCGGCCGGGGCGGCAGGCTCGGCGTGCGCGATCCCCGCGCCGGCGGTCACTGCGCCGACGAGCAGCGCGGCCGCCGCGGTGGTGCTGCGGAATTCCATTCGATGTCCCAATCCGTCGTAAGGTGGCCCGCACCACTACTGCCGCGCGAGACCTACTGTCTCCCAGGCAATTCCGTGCGCCTGCACGGCAATGGTAGTGCGGTCGAAAACGATTGAGATCAGCCTAGAACGGGTTGTAGCTCGAAAATGGCGCCGATGATTCCGGATAGAGCCGGCGATGATCATCCGGTGATGCGGTGGTGACGGATCAGCCGTTGATCAGTCCATAAATCGTGCGCAGATACGCCTCGCTGCGGGCCGAGCCGACGAGGCCGGTGCCCATCTTGTTCATGGCGTAGGTGATGGTCATGCGGCGATCCACATCCATCACGACCATCGAGCCACCCCAGCCGCCCCAGAAGCAGATCCGCTCGTCGGGGATGTAGGGGACGCCGAGCTGGTTCGGCAGACCGTATCCGATGCCGAAGCGTAGCGGGACGCCCAGCACCTTATCGGGCCCGTTGCTCTGCTCCTGGAAGATCAGATCGATGGTGGCCGGGCTCAGCAACGTGATGCCGTCGACAGTTCCGCCGCGCGGAATGACGGACATGATGCGCGCGAGGGACCGGGCATTGGCGTGACCGTTGTAGGCGCCCAGGTCCGCGCGCCGCCATGGCGCGGTGTTGGCGGCCTCCGCCTCGAGAAGCGGGGAGCCGAGGGTTCTGCGCAGCAGGTTGTCCTCGGGCAGCGTGGTGAGATCGAACGGAAGCGGCGGCGGGGCAATGACATCGGCGATGCGCGGCCAATCGGTCTCACGTGCGCCGAGCTGGAAATCGGCGTTCAAAGGCCCGGCGATCTCCTCGGCGATGAACTGCGCGAGGGTCTTGCCCGTGACCCGGCGAACCACTTCCCCGAGCAACTGACCGAAGTTCTGCGCGTGGTAGCCCGACGCGGTTCCCGGTTCCCACCACGGTGTTTGAGCTGCAAGGCGTGCGCTGGCCGACTCCCAGTCGTAGAGATCGTCGAGCCCGAAGGGCGGTTCCCAGCCCGAGACGCCGGAGGTGTGCGAGAGCAGATGGCGCAGCTCGATGTGTTCCTTGCCGTTGGCGGCGAATTCGGGCCAATACTTCGCGACCGGTGCGTGCACGTCGAGCAGTCCGCGATCCACCAGCATCAGCACCGCCAGGCTGGTGACCGTTTTGGTGGAGGACCAGACGTTGGTGATGGTGTCCGGTTCCCAGGGCCGGGTTCGTTCGCTGTCGATATATCCGCCCCACAGGTCGACCGCGATCTCGCCGTCGATATCGATGACCATCGAGGCTCCGAGCTCCTCGCCGGAGGTGAGGTTCTGCTCGAAAAGGGTTCTCAGCTCATCGAATTCAGGGCTGCATTGCCCGCTCACGGTCATACGGAAGTGCCTTTCGGTGTATAGGCCGGATCGCCCAGCAGCGCCGCGACCGCGAGGGCGGCCTTGGTCGCGTCGGGGTCTTCTCCGGTGATCAGATCGGCGTAGATGAACGATTCGCCGATGCGCACGATCAGGTAGGCCAGATCGTGGGCGGACATCGGATGGATGAGGTGACCGCGGTCGAGTTCCTGCTGCACCAAACGCTCTATGGCGGCAACGATTTCGTGCTGGACCGAACTGTCCTTGGTGGTGAGCAGGCGCAGCGCCCGCTCGGGCTCGCGGCGCAGGAACGTGCGAAAGTAGGGCGCGTCGATCAAGGCCTGCGCGAATGTTCCTGTCACATCGGCGATCCGGGCGGCGCCGGTGCGAGTGGTCGCCGCGAGCGCGGCTTGGCGGGTCGGTTCGGCCAGCGCCGACAGGATGGTCGCCAGCAGCTGATCGCGATTGCCGACCCAGCGAAACAGGGTCGACCGGTCGACTCCGAGTTCGGCGGCGAGTTTCTGCATATCGAGCCGGTCGCCGGCCAGGAACTTGCGCCGCGCCAGGTCGAGTGCCTGATTGCCGAGAACGCTGGTGCGACCGGGACTACTCATGCCCTGCAACATACTCACATGTGTTGCAACGAATCAAGAGTTTGTTGCAGCCCGCTCGGCATGCCTGTTGAGGAACTCCAGCTCCATGCGGAGTGGTCGAGCCGGTGTGTAATCAGTTGGCGGGATTGCCGAACCAGCGGGTGAGATGCTCGTTCAAATCTTGCTGGTCGTCGCCGATCCAGGCGATGTGGCCGTCGGGGCGGAGCAGGATGGCCGGGACATCCAGTGCCGCAGTGGGATCGGCGAGGAGGTCGACGCGGTCCGACCAGCCGGCGACGGTCAGGCGTTCGGTGCGATCGAGTACCAGGCCGCGGCCTTGATGTAGCCGGTCGTAGAGACGGCCCTGTTTCAGGTCGATGTCGCGCAGGCGGCGGCCGAGCAGGTCGGGGCCTTCGCCGAGGTCGTAGCGGATGTCGATCGCGGTGATCTTCTCGATCAGATGGCGATTCACGTCATTGAAGGTCATCAGTTCGGTGAACAGCCTGCGCACGGCCTGTGCGCCCGGTTCGGTGGATGACAGTTCCATCTGGGCGCGGGTGTTGTTCAGCACGTCCGCGGCGACCGGATGACGTTCGGCCTCATAGGTACCCAGCAGCGCTTCCGGCGCCCAGCCGCGAATCTGCGCGGCGAGCTTCCAGCCGAGGTTGACTGCGTCCTGCACACCGAGATTCAGGCCCTGACCGCCGGTGGGCGGATGGATGTGCGCCGCATCGCCGGCCAGCAGCACCCGGCCGACCCGGTAATGCTCGACCAGCCGGGTGGCATCACCGAAGCGTGAGAGCCAGCGCGGGGAATGCACGCCGAAATCGGTTCCGGCAATAGCACGCAACTGCTCTTTGAAATCGTCGAGGGTGGGCGGTTCCGCACGATCGCTGACTCCCGCGGCGGGCAGTACGACGCTGTAGATCTTCTCACCGACCGGCCGGATCGTGAATCGGTTGTTGGTCGCGCGCAGTTCTTTCACCTTGGCGGCGAGTTCCTCGGGAGATACACCGATTTCCATCTCACCGTGCAGCGTGTCGTGCCGCGAGGGCTCGCCGGGGAAGGCGACGCCGAGCAGTTTGCGCACCGTACTGCGCGCGCCGTCGCAGCCGACGAGGTACCGCGCTCGCAGCCGCTCCTCATCGCCCAGTTCGACCGTCACGCCCTCGTCGTCCTGCTCGAAACCCGTTACCGCGCAACCGTGCCGGACTTCTGCGCCCAGTTCGATCGCATGTTCTTCGAGCAGGCGATTGACAACCGGTTGCGGGATACCCAGCAGATAGGCGTGCGCGGAATCCAGGCCTTCGGGCGCGGGTGCAGGGATGGCGGCGAAGATACCGCCGACGGGACGTTGTCTTCCGTGTTCGAGAATGCGATCGAGCAGTCCGCGCATCGCCATCAGTTCGAGGCTGCGCATATGCAGACTGACTATGCGGACGTGCGACCCTGGTTCGGGTTCCTTCTCCAGGACGAGTACGCGCACATCGTGCAGCCGCAGTTCGGCGGCCAGCATGGCGCCGGTCGGTCCGCAGCCGGCAATGATCACATCGAACATGAACCACCCATTTCGCAATTCTCGTTGATCCGGATATCCGCAGGTCCGGGCATCGGCGGCTCATTGTGCGGCAACCGCGGGAGTCGCCGCAAGCGATATATGGGGCGTGTCGTCCTCAGAGTGGGCGGAAGGCGCGGGCCGCATCGGAATCCGCTGTCGTGCTGACGATTTCATCGAGCACCGCCCGGACGACGGCGACCTGGTCCGTACCCACCCGAGCGATCAGCCGCCGTTCGTAGTCGGCATGGAATTCCCGCACGGTATCGAGCATGTCGCGCCCCCGATCCGAGAGATGCAACAGCTTGGCCCGCTTGTCCGCCGGATCCGCCCGCCGCTCCACATACCCGCTCTTGACCATCTCATCCACCACCTTGGCCGCACCCTGCGCGGTGATGCCCAGCCGCTCACCCAATTGGCTTGCGGTGAGCGCGTTCTCCGCCAGCGACCGCAACACGTATCCGTAGGACGCACCCATCATCCGATGCCCGCGCTCGGCCAGCCGCGCATGCAGCTCCTGAACGAACGCCTGATACGCCTGCCCGAGCAGCACCCCGAAATCCATCCTTGACTCTCCTCTCGCCAATATGTTCAACTCTAGTTGAACACCACGGTTGAACACCATAGTTGAGCACTTGGAGAACCAGCATGACACTCATCAAATCCGCCGACGCCCCCACCTTCGAAGGCCCCCTCATGACCGCCGTCGGCCTGGCCGCCCCCAGCCGCGGCTCCACCGAGAACAGCGCCTGGCGCTTCACCATGCACCCCGGCAACCCCGGCCACGAGCACCTCGTCTCCCGAGAAGAAATCTTCATAGCCCTCTCCGGCCGGGCTCGAGCCACCATGAACGGCGAAACCTTCGACTTCACCGCCGGCGACGCCCTCGTAATCCCCGCCCACACCCTCTTCAAGGTCTCCGTCCCCGGCGAAACCCCCTTCGAAGCAATCGCCATCCTCCCAGTCGGCGCCTACGCCCAAGCCCCCGGCGGCGACCCCGTCAGCCCGCCTTGGGCCCAATAGCGCGTATCGGTCGGGTGTTTGGAAGGATCGGGCGGCATGGTTGAGGTTCGCCCGGTCGAAGAACTTATCGAGGTCGAGAATCCTGCGTGGCCTTCGTTGCTCGAGATACTCACGAGTGCAGCGGTTTCGGTGGACATCCTGCCCGTTGATCCGCTGCGTGCACGTGAGGTGTTGTTCGGGTTGCAGGTGACCGCGTATTCGACGCTCGGTGCGCTGGCGTTGCATACCGGTGGGCTCGTGGTTGATCGGGGGTGGTTGCGGATTCTCGGCGGCGGGTATGAGGGGTTGCCGGATCTGGCTGCTGTGAACGGGATCGGCGAATCCGGTGGTGGGCGTGGGATGTTGACGGTGGCGGTGGATGTGCTGGGTGGGCAGTTCGCGGTGAATGGTGGTGGGTTGCCGGGGAAGTTGGGGGAGGTTTGTTTCTTCGGGTCGGACACGTTGCGGTGGGAGCCGATCGGGGGTGGGCATTCGGCGTTCATCTCTTGGGCTGTTGGTGGGGGGTTGGCGGATTTTTAGCCGGTGTGCGGTGGCCTGGTTGGGGTGAGGAGGTTGAAGCGCTCTCGGTCGGGACGGGGCTGTCGATCTATCCGCCGCTGTGGAGCGCCGAGGGGCGGGTCGATGTCGCGGCCGTCAGTCGGCGTACCTGCCCAATCGCCGAACTCGTCGCCTCGCACATCGATACTGCTGCGCAGTTGGGGTCCTGACGGCAGCCGATTCCTTCTAGTGCCTTGACATCTACTCTGTGACGCAGTGTACTGGTAGTCAGTGGCACTGAGTAGTGCGGCTCGAGGTGAGGAGGCTGCTACGGACAACTTGACGGAGATGCTGAAAGGCACGCTCGAAGGGTGCGTTCTCGAGATCATCGGTACCGAGGAGACCTACGGTTATGCCATCACGCGTCGGCTCAATGAACTGGGGTTCGCGGACGTTATCGAGGGAACGATCTATGCCATCCTTCTGCGATTGGAGAAGAATGGGCTGGTCGATGTATCGAAACGGCCTTCCGAGGTTGGCCCGCCGCGTAAGTTTTATGCACTCAATGATGCGGGGCGCAAAGAACTGGCGACTTTCTGGATGAAATGGGATTACGTCTCGGCGCGCATCAATGAGCTCAAGGGAAGTGAGCAATGAGTTTTTGGGACACCATCACCGGCAATGATATGACCAGGGAGTACCAGGCCTTCGAGGCGCGGGCCGCGGGGCTGCCGGTCGAGTATCAGGCGGCGTGGACGGAGATCAAAGCCAACCTGTCGCCCTATACCAGCGTGACGGGCCGCAACCTGATGCCGATTCTGGACGGCGCCTTGGGTTTGCTCGAGGAATCGGCCGCGGAAGGCGCGAGCGTCCATGATGCGCTCGGCGATGACATCAAGGGCTTCTGCGCGGCGATTGCCGGCGAAGAAGGAGCCAAGGATTTCCGTGACCGGTGGCGCCGGCAGCTGAACAAGAACGTTGCCAAGAAGCTCGGTCGGCTAGGAGGATAAAGTGGGTATTCGCGACATTTTCGAGGCCAAACGGGAGTGGCGAGCGCATATTGCGCGGGTCAAGGCGCTGCCGCCCGATTATCAGATCGTGTACAACGAGATTCAGAAGTACTTCTTCAAGATCGGACCGGCCGATCTGGTCGAAGGCGGACTGCTCTCGGGGATCGTCGACTTCTTCGAGGAAGGCGTCGCCGCCGGCAAAGGCGTCATGGAACTCATCGGCAATGACGTCGCGGCCTTCTGCGACGACCTGGTGAAGGATTCACGCACCTACGCCGACATCTATCAGGAGTCCCTCGTCAAGGAACTCGGAAAGCACACTTCCCAGGAGCACTAGCTGCAGTTTCGATCGCACTGCGCGTAACCGGTGAGTGCGGGCGATGTCCGGGCGATCGTGGGGCGATGACTTCCATCGCCGCAAAATCCACGAACGATGCCGGGACATCCAGAGACGAAGGCACCGGGTCCACCAGCGATGCCGAACTGGATGCGATCTTCGGGCCGATCTTCGAGCGCATTGCGCCCGGTGCCGTCGAACGAGAGATCGATCGCCGCTTGCCGTTCACCGAACTGGGGTGGTTGCGGGAAGCCAAGTTCGGGGCCCTGCGGGTGCCCGTCGAGTACGGCGGCTACGGGGTGAGTGTGCGGCAGTTGTTCCGGCTGCTGATCGAGCTGGCGGCGGCCGAATCCAATCTGCCGCAGGCCTTGCGGGTGCATTTCTCCTTCGTCGAGGATCAGTTGCTGGCCGAACCCGGCCCGCAGCGCGAGCAATGGCTGCGGGCGGCGGCGGCCGGCACGCTGGTCGGCAATGCGATCACCGAGCCCGGGGTGGGGGCGGTGGACCGGTATCGGACCCGGCTGACGCGCGATGGCGAGCGTTGGTTGCTCAACGGTGAGAAGTTCTACAGCACCGGGTCCCTGTACGCGGATTACATTCTGGCGGCGGCCGATCGGGACGGCGAGCGGGTGGGAGTCCTCGTCGGGGCGCAAGCCGAAGGTGTACGCCAGCAGGACGATTGGGACGGATTCGGACAGCGGCTCACCGCCAGCGGCACCACGGTGTTCACCGATGTGGAAGTCAGCGAGGAGCACATCCTCGGACCCGGATACGGCGCGCCCGGACCGACCTACGCGACGGCGTACCTGCAGCTGGTACAACTGTCGGTACTCGCCGGCATCGCCCGCCGCGCCGAACGCGATGCCCGGGAATGGGTTTCGGCCCGCACCCGCGGTTACACCCACTCCGCCGCCGACCTCCCGCGACAGGATCCACTGGTACAGCAGGTGATCGGCCGCCTGTCCGCCGCCGCGTTCGCCGCCCAGGCCAGCGTCCTGGCCGTCGCCGACATCCTGGACGAGGTGCTCGCCGCCGGCGCGACCGATCCGGATCAAGTGGTGGCCGTCGAGCTCGCGGCCGCACAGGCCCAGCTGGCGGTGATCGACCTGGTGCTACCGGCGACCACGCTGCTGTTCGAAGTCGGTGGCGCCTCGGCGGTTTCGGAGAAGCTGCGCTTGGATCGGCATTGGCGCAATGCCCGCACCATCTCGGTGCACAATCCCGCCATTCAGAAGGCACGCGCGATCGGCGACCACCTGCTCAACGATGCCGCCTTGCCCTTCGCATGGAGTGCCGGCGAGCGCACGCACGCGGGGGAGGGCCAGCGATGACACGCCGCATCCGCTTCAATGCCTTCGACATGAACTGCGTCGCCCACCAGTCACCGGGCCTGTGGCGCCACCCCGACGACCAGTCGCACCGCTACAAGGAACTCGGCTACTGGACCGAACTGGCGAAACTGCTCGAGCGCGGCCGATTCGACGGCATCTTCATTGCCGACGTCCTGGGCACCTACGACGTGTACGGCGGCAACGACATCGCCGCCCTGCGACAGGGCGCGCAGATCCCGGTCGCGGACCCGCTGCTGCTGGTCTCGGCCATGGCCGCGGTCACCGAGCATCTCGGCTTCGGCATCACCACGGGCACCGGATTCGAGCACCCGTACCCGTTCGCGCGCCGCCTCTCCACCCTCGATCACCTCACCGGCGGCCGCCTCGGCTGGAACGTCGTCACCGGTTATCTCCCTTCGGCCGCAAGGAATTTCGGCGCCGACGACCAGCTCGATCACGACGACCGCTACGACCAGGCCGACGAATACCTCGAGGTCCTCTACAAGCTGTGGGAGGGCTCCTGGGAAGATGACGCCGTCGTGCGCGATGCCGCCGCGGGCGTCTACGTGGACCCGGCGAAGGTGCACCATATCGGGCATCGCGGAAAGCATTTCACCGTGCCGGGCATCCACCTGTCCGAGCCTTCACCGCAACGCACACCGGTGATCTATCAGGCCGGCGCCTCACCGCGCGGAGTGCGGTTCGCCGCCGAGAACGCGGAAGCGATCTTCATCGCCGGCCCCTCGAAACGAGTACTGGCACAAACCGTTACCCGCGTCCGCGACGCGCTCGAGGCGGCCGGCCGGGATCGCTACGCCGCCCGCATCTACGCCCTGGCCACCATCATCACCGACGCCACCGACGAAGCCGCCCGCAACAAGCACGAGGAATACCTGTCCTACGCCAGCGTCGAAGGCGGGCTGGTGTTCATGTCCGGCTGGATGGGCATCGACCTGTCCACCTACGACCTCGACGACCCCATCGGCGAAGTGCAGAGCAATGCCATCCAATCCGCGGTGGCCGCCTTCCAGGAATTCGACGATGACGGCCGCGAATGGACGGTCCGCGATATCGGCCGCTGGGCGGGGATCGGCGGCATGGGCCCGGTGTTCGTCGGATCCGGGCACACGGTCGCCGATCAGCTGCAGGAGTGGGTCGAGGACACCGACCTCGACGGCTTCAACCTGGCCTACGCCATCACCCCGGGCAGCTTCGAAGACATTGTCCACCATGTGATTCCGGCGCTGGTCGAACGCGGCGCCTACACCACCGACTATGTCGAGGGCACGCTGCGCAACGCCCTGTTCGAGGCGGGAGACCGGCTCCCGCCCGAGCATCGCGGCGCGAGCTATCGCTTCGGCGGCCCCGCCTCGACCGCCTTGCCCGAGAGCGAGTCACGGCCCGGTGCGGCCGTCCTCGGCCACTGAACCCAATCCGCCGACTTTCACTGAAATCATTTATCGGACAGGAGATCTCGCATGACATCACAGAGTTCCGCGCTCCGCTCCACCCGCTCGGCCGCGGTGATCGGCGCCGGGCAGACCGGCGTCACCGCGGCACTGGGCCTGCTGGACGCCGGATTCGACGTCACCCTCTACAGCGACCGCGATCAGCGCGCACTGCGCGATGACGTCCCCGCCACCGGCACCGCCCTCGAATTCGGCGAAACCCAGCAGGCCGAATCCGCACTGGGCCTGGACGCCTACACCGGTCGCGCGCCCCGCCACACCGGTTTGAGCGTGCGCATCGCCGGACCCGCCGGTGAGGAACTGATCGGATTCGACGGCCATTTCGACGGATACGCCGGCGTCGCGGTCGACACCCGGCTGAAGGCCGACGAGCGATTGACCGCCTTCCTCGAACGCGGCGGCCACTTCGCCGTCGAACAAGTGACCCCCGAGCGACTCGACACCATCGCCGCCGCAACCGATCTCACCCTCGTCGCCACCGGCCGCGGCGGCCTGTCCGATCTCTTCCCGATCGACGAATCCCGCACCGTCTACGCCCGCCCGCAACGCTCCCTGCTGACCGTCACCGTTACCGGACTCGGCTTCGGCCCGGAGGTCTTCGCCCACCGCAGCATCGCGGGCGGCGCGCACAGCGGCTTCTCCATCTTCGCCGAGCAAGGCGAAGCCTGGTGGGGTCCATACTTGCACAAGGACGCCGGCCCGAGCTGGGCCTTCCTCGGCTGGGCCCGCCCCGGCAGTGAATGGGAAAAGCGTTTCGCCGCAGCAGATTCCGCCGAATCAGCGCACGAGATCGTGCAGCAGCTCTACCGCGACCACATCGACTGGGACCTGCCCGAAGTATTGTCCACCCGCACCATTGCCGAAGACCCGCACTCCTGGCTCAAAGGCGCAGTGCGCCCGCTGGTGCGAGCCGGCGTGGGCCACACCGCAAGCGGCCACCCGGTCGCAGCCCTCGGCGACACCGCCACCGCCTACGACCCGATCGCCGGTCAAGGCGCACAGAGCGGCCTCATCCAGGCGCAACGCCTGGTCGCGGCAGCCGCGGTGCACAATGGCCCGTTCGACGCCGAGTGGATCACCCGCCGCTACGCGGAGTTCCTGGCCGCGCGCGGCGATGCCGCGAATTGGGTCACCCGCCTGTTCCTCGGCGATCCCGAACTCGCCGAGATCGGCGGGCGGCTCTTCGCCACCGCCGCGGTCAACGATCGCTTCGCCTCCGCGCTGGTCGGCCTGCTGCACCGCCCGCAATCCTTCCTCGGCGTCGATTCCCTCGATGCCGCAGCCGCATTCGTCGCCGACATCACCGGCGAGGACCCGGCCGAACTGCTCGCGCGCTTCCAGCCCGCCGGCCGGTTCGACCGCTCGGCCTACAGCGCGGACGATCACCTGAATCTGGCCGCACGATAGTTTCCGCATGAATTGGTGCGGTATGAACCTCGGGGCGGCTCACCGAAGGGTAGCCGTCCCGAGGCCATCTGCCGCACGCCATCGCCGGTTCGTCGCTGCTCGTCCCGTCGTGAGACCGAACCGCGTGGTAGAACCGAGCAGTGGCAACGACACCGGTCCGGCACATCACGTTCGACGACGAATACTTCGCCGCACCAGCGGATTTCATGCACCGGCTCGCCGCGACCGGGCCGATACACCGGTTCAGCGCACCACAGGGTCTCAACGGCTGGATGATCACCAGTCACGAGCTGGCCAAGCAAGTATTCGTCGACAGCCGTGTCATCAAGACACCCGAGACCAACAACGGCTCATATCTCCTGGACACCACGGGGCTCACTCGCCGTCAACGGTTCAACCGCTGGGCGAATTCGCACATCATCACCCACATGCTCGGCGCCGACGGGCCGGAGCATGCGCGATTGCGGCGGGTAGTCGCCGAACCGTTCAGCCCGCGTGGGGTCGCGAGCCGCGCCTCCCGCATCACGGAGATCACCGACCAACTACTCGACCGTATGGACCCGACGGGCCCGATCGAGCTGTCCAGCGCCTTCGCTGTGCCGCTGCCGGTTCAAATCGCCGCCGAGATCACGGGCGTCCCGGCCCGCCACGCCGACACCATCTCCCGATGCTCCGCCGAGCTCGGCGACTACATGCTCTCCAGCCTCCCCGAACTACGGGACGGGGTAGTCGGCTTCGCCACGATGATCGTGCCGAACCTGCTTCGCCGCCGCATCGCACCCCGCGACGACGTGCTCAGCGCCCTCGCGGCGGCGCAGCGCCGCGGCGAAATGAGCTTCAAGGAAGCCACTTCGACCGCCGCGCTGATCCTTCTCGCCGGACACGAGGCGGTGACACCGCTGATCCTGAACACCGTCTACGCCTTGCTGACCAACCCCGACGAAATGATGTGTGCCAAGGCCGACCCGAAAGCGCTCGACGCGATCATCGATGAAACCCTGCGGGTGTACACACCACAGCCGGTAGCCGCCCTGCGCGTGGCAGCCGAGCAGATCACCCTCGCCGGACAGGAAATCCGTGCCGGAGAATGGATCTGGATCTCCCTGCTCGCCGCCCACTACGACCTTGCCGCCAACACCTGCCCCTTCGCCTTCGATTCCACCCGAAAGCCGAGGCGCTCCTTACCTTTCGGCTACGGCGCACACACTTGCCTGGGCGCCCCGCTGGCCCGCACGGTGACCCGCATCGGCGTCAGCCGGTTGCTCGCCCGCTACCCCGATATCGCACTGGCCACCGACCCGGATGAACTGCCCTGGCGACGCGGCATCTTCTTCCGCCGCATGACCGAAATGCCCGTCACACTCGGGTAGCCAACCGTCGTCACTGCCACACGTCTTCGACGTAGTGTCCGGTGTCGGTCAGTGCGACCAGCCAGGCGTCCGCCGCTGTCGCGTCGGCACCGGTGTGCTCGCAGTAGATGTCTTTCAACGCCTGCCGCACGCCAGGGGCCATGCGGGCGCCGTCGCCACAGACATAGATGTGCCCACCGGCCTGCAATGCACCCCAGATCTCGTGGCTGTCGTGCCGCATCCGGTGCTGCACGAACCGGGCGTCGTTCTCGGGCGCATGAGTGAAGGCAGGACGGAGACTGACTGCGCCGGCCTCTTGCGCGGCTTCGAGTTCGCTGCGGTGCAGATAGTCGACTTCGGGGTGATCACAACCGAAGTAGCACAGCAAGGTGCCGGGTTCACCGGTGTGGAGGCGGTCGAGGATCGCGCCGCGGAACGGTGCGAGGCCGGTCCCCGCACTGACCAGGATTACCGGGACGTCCGCATTGCCCGGCAGCCGGAATGCCTCCCGGCACGGGTTGACCCGGGCCTGCACGGTGTCGCCGGTGCGAACCGTGCCCAGGTAGTGCGAACCGATCCCACGGAAGGTGCCGTCGCCGTTGCGGTGTGGCGCGGCGAGGAGCGAGACCATCAAATCCACAGTGCCCGGTGTTGCCAGGGACGAGGAGGAGATGGAGTAGTGGCGCGGCCGCAGGGTCGGCAGCATTTTGAGGAAGATCTCGAAAGGCAGTGTGCAGGAACGGTATCGGCAGAGCAGATCCAGCACGCTTCGCCGTGGCTCGTTCACCTCCTGATCGAATCGTTCCGGTGGCGCCGCGGCCAGCTCGGCCAGTGGGCGGCGTTCGGGCGGGCACGCGGTGTGCTCGGCGAGGACAGCGATGTGTTCTCGTGTTGCAGGATCCTGTAATTCGACGAATTCGGTGAGCAACCGGCGCAAGGTGAGCGGGCGGTCGACGGGCAAGATGTTGCGGCCGCGCCGATGCGCATGCAACCGGATGGTGCGGTCGAGGTCGAGGGCGAACCGCTCGGCGACGCGGTCGACGAGTTCGGCGGGATTGTGCGGCAGCACTGTCAGGTGGTCCCCGGTGCGGTAGGTGACGCCGTCGGGAAGGCGCAGCCGCACAAAACGTTTGGACCGCCCGAGCGGGTGTGTCATGTCGGCCAGTTCGTGACTGTCGAGCACCTCCATGGAAGTCAGTCCGTGCCGCTCGGTGAGTTGGTCGGTGACCGACGCACCGACGTCCTCCAAGGTGTACGTCCGGTCGCCCGGCCCGGCGGCCGGCTGATCGCCGCCCGCCACCGGTGCGCCGAAACGGTCGAGCAGTTCGGACCACAGCAGCGCGGTCCAGCGGTCCACGGCGCCCGCGAAATCCCCGGAGGCGTCGGCCACACCGCGTTCGATCACCGCATCGGCCCCGGCCGCGGTCAGCCGCTGCTCGATGGTCGAAGGGATGTGCTGGTACGTGGCGGCCCAGTTGCGGTCACCGACACCGAGCAGCGCGTAGCGGACTCGCGCGAGTGCGCCGGCATCGAGCTGTTCGAGCCAGGCGTAGAACCGCGCGGCATCGTCGGTGGGTTTGCCGTTGTAGGAAGCGGTGACGATCACGACCGGATCGTCGCTGTGGGGGAGGACGTCCATCACCTCGTCGAGTGGCAGTGCTTTCGTGGTGAACCCGCGTTCGGCGCCGTCGGCGGCGAGATCGCGGGCGATACCGGCGCACGTGCCCAGATTCGATCCATAGAGGACGGTCAGCGTCGTGCCTGCGGCTTTACGCGAAGTGACATCGGCAGTCCCATGAGCGGTGCCGGGAGTGGCGGCGGGCAGTCGCCGGTCGTCGGTGCCGCGGCGGGCGAGTCGCAGGGTGAACCCGTCGGGTTTGATGGTGAGTGTCTGTTTGATCTTCAGTTGATAGTCGGCGTGATCGATCAAACGGTAGCGGTGCACCAGCAGGCCGAGTACCAATGTCGCCTCGTGCAGCGCGAACTGGCGGCCGATGCAGGCGCGCTCGCCACTGCCGAACGGTTTGAACAGGTGCGCCGGGCGGGTGGCCTCGGCCTCGGCGGCGAACCGCTGCGGATCGAACAGCTCGAGATTCTCGCCCCACGCCGGATCACGGTGCAGGGCTGCGGTATTCACCAGCAACGACTCGCCCGCGCGCACCGCGTACCTGCCGCCGATCATCGTGTCCGTCACCGGTTCGACGGCATAGGCGGGCGCGGTCGGCCACAGCCGCAGCGACTCGTTGAGCACCTGACGCAGGTAGGTCAGCTTGCCGATGTCCGCATACGACGGTTCGGGATCGGGGTCGTCACCCCACAGCGCATCCACCTCGGCCTGTGCCGAGGCCAGCACCTCGGGATGTTTGGTCAGATAGTGCAGCGCGAAAGACAATGCCCCGCTGGTGGTTTCGTGCCCGGCGATCAGGAAAGTAAGTACCTGATAGCGGATGTTGACGTCATCGAGCAGTTCGCCGGTCGCCGGGTCCTTCGTGTGCACCATACGTCCCAGCAGGTCATCGCCCTCGGTGTCGGGCTGTGCTCGGCGGTGGCGGATCACGTCGTCGACCAGATCCCGCATGTACTCGGCATCGGCGCGGTAGCGCTCGGCCCGCCCACGCTGGAAGATCTGCAATCCGGGCAGCGCTTCACTCTGGGCCTGGGCGTAGCTCAGCGTGCGCGAGAGCGCCCCGATGAACGGATGGGGCTGATCGCGGCGGAAGGACTCGAAGTCGTAACCGAATCCGCACAATCCGATCGTGTCGAAGGTCAGCCGGGTCATATCGCCCGCCACATCGACCGGACGGTCCACTGCCGAGTCCCACTTCGCCACCAGGCTCTTGGCGACGCTCAGCATGGTCGCGTGGTAGCCGCGCATCGCCCCGAGCGAGAAGGCCGGCAGCAGGATGTCGTGCGCCTTACGCCAATTCGGCTCGTCGTGAAAGGCGGTGAACAACCCGTCCCCGACGATCCCGCGCAGCGCAATCAGATCCGCGTGCACGTTCTTACGGAATCGGGTCTCGTCCGACAGCTCGGTGACCAGGTCCAGACCGGACACCACGGTGAGCTCATTGCCGAAGAACCGCATCTTGAATATCGGCCCGAGTTCCTTCGACTCGGACAGCAGGTACTGCAGACTGTCCGCACCGCCGGGAATGCGCAGCGCATGACCGATGAACGGCAATGCCGGACGCTCGGGGATCGCCTCGACTACGTGCATGGAGGTTTCCATCGGGAACCGCCTCTCTCTCCGCTACGAACCTTGTAGCGGCCACGATTCCCGTTCTGCGGCAAAGGCTTCACAGAGCAACGACAAAGGCGTGTAAGAATCCGGCGCGGACGCGCTGGAAGAGGTCCTCCAGTGGTTACGCTCGCGGCTGAAAAGGCGTATTTGCCCGGAAAGCCGTGTCGGAGCGCCGCCGGGTCCGCATTACTCCGTACTGTCGCAGCGGGCTCGAGGAGAGGGGACGGTGGATGTTCGAACGCGCGCTACAGAAGTCGGCCGAGTTGGTGTTGCGCGGCGGCGCGGGGGTGCAACTGCCCTTGGCCTCGCGATATGTGCGCAGGTTGCGGCGGTTGCACCCGGATCGGACGCCGGAGGACATCGCTCAGGGCCTGGAGACGCGCTACAAGGTCTTCGTCACCCTCAGCGGCACCGCCGCCGGTCTCAGTGCCGCCGTGCCCGGTGTCGGCACGCTGATCGGGTTGGCGGTCAGCGGTGTCGAATCGATCTTCTTCCTGGAGGCGTCCGCGCTGTACGCGGTGTCGGTGGGCACCGTGCACGGGATGCAGTCGATGTCGCCCAAACGCCGTCGCGCGCTGGTGGTGGGTGTGGTGCTGGGGGAGAGCGGCGCGGAGATGCTGGGCAAGAACGCAAGTCAATCCGCTCGCGACTGGGCGTCCGCGGTGGCCGACCATCTGCCTATCGTGCGCAATATCGACAATGCGATGGCGAAGCGGTTCATCGTCCAATTCATTGTCCGGCGCGGCGTTCTCATGTTCGGCAAGACCCTGCCCGCCGGTATCGGCGCGGTGATCGGCGCCGCGGGTAACCGGGCGCTGGCCAATACCGTTATCACCAACTCGCACAACATCTTCGGGCCGACACCGGCCACCTGGTCGGATGTCGACCACCCGGAGGTGCCGGTCGAACCCGCGCCTACGAACGCATGATTGCGTCGTAGATGGCCGGGATCAGCAGCTCGCAATCGCGGCCGGGTCCGGCCGGGAACGGGAAGCGCCGGCGGGTGAAGCCGAAGGCGATCCCGTTGCGTGGGTCCGCGAATGCCTGCTGACCGCCCGCGCCGCTGTGCCCGAACGAGCCCTGACCCAGCACCGGGTAGTACTCCGAGGTGGCGTGGAAGCCGGCGGTGAATGCCTTCTGGCTTCGGTTGACCAGGTCGTAGCCGATCGAATGGATCTGTCCCACTGCGGCGATCGTCTCCGCGTCGAGCAGGGGTGCCAGACCGTTCAGTGAACTGATTGCCGCCGCGTACATGCGGGCCAAGCCGTCCGCGGAGGCCACTCCGCCGAGCGAGGCCGGGCCTTGTTTGCGGATCACGTCCAGATTCGGCAGCTCCCAGACCAGCGGGCCGTCGGGATTGTTGCGGTTGAATGCGATGCCGGACAAGCTGTTCGGGCCCGTCGCCTGTGCGGTTGCCTCGGCTTGCATCTCGGGGGTCATGATCACCGGGAGTGTGGGCACGAAGCGGGATTCCTGCTCGTCGGTCAGTCCGAAATGGAAGTCCACGTCGTAAGGTTCGCCGATGAGCTTGGCGAACAGGCTCTGGACGCTCTGCCCGGTGGCACGCCGCACCACCTCGCCGCTGAGCGCCGCGGCGACCAGCGCGTGGTAGCCGAACGCGCTGCTGGGCCGCCAGTAGGGTCGTTGCGCGCCGAGGCGTTCGGCGATGGCCCGGTCGTCGGCGAGTTCCTCGACGGTGAATCCGGTGTCGGCGCCGGCCAATCCGGCCCGGTGCGCCAGCAGGTCACGCAACAGGATGTCCTGCTTGCCGTGCACGGCGAATTCCGGCCAGTAGTAGGCGACCGGCTGATCCAGGTCCAGCACGCCGTCGCGCACGAGCCGCGCCACGACCAGGTGGGCGGCGCCCTTGCTCGCGGAGTACGCGCCGAACAGGGAGCGCTCGGTGATGCCCGGGCCGGTCCAGAGATCCACCACACGTTCGCCGTGCCGGTAGGCGACCACCTGCGCCGCATAGCCGGCGCCTTCGCTCTCGGCGATGGCGGTGAAAACGTCTCGCACGGAATCGAATCCGGCGGCCAAGCTGCCCTGGATTGCGTTGTCGATCATCGCTGCGTCCTCTCGGAGGTCTCGCGTTTCTGCACTTGTTGGCAGCGTAGCAACATTAGTGACCAGTGGCCACTAATTGGGGTGTTCGTATAGTCGTCACCATGTCTGAAGCCGCCGCAACCCGACGAGGCCCCGGTCGTCCCGCGCAGATCAGCCGGGAACGGATCCTGGAGGCTGCCACCTCGTCGGGGAATCTGGACACGCTGACCATGCGTGAACTGGCGGCGCGCCTGGCGGTCACCCACGGCGCGCTCTATCGCTGGGTGAAGAACCGCGAGGAACTGATCGATCTCATCAGTGATGTTGTGGTGGAACGGATTCTGCCCGCGGACCGCCCGGACGCGGAGTCCTGGCGGCCCTGGCTCGCGCGCCTGGGCTGGGCCATGCACGACCAGTTCCTCTCAGTGCCCGGCTATGCCACCCATCTCTCCCGGCCGCACCGCCACAACGCCGGAGCCTTCGAACGGCTGCAGGTGGCGATCATCGGCGCCTTCGCAGCGGCCGGGGTCGAACCGGAGCTCGCCGAGCAGAGCTACTACATCTTCACGACCTCGATCATCGCCTGGCTGGCGATGCAGGACGGCCACCTGCACTTCAGTGGCAATGCCCCACGCTTCGAACTGTTCCTCGACGCCCTGCTGCGCGGTCTGCCCGCGCGCGAGCCGGGCGTCGAAAGGCCCTGAGGCGAAACCCGATTCAGGACTCGCGCAGGGACGGCACGGGCCGGACGAGGGGCAGGAAGATGCTGTCGACGATGTCCACGATGTCGTCTTCCGACATGGGTTGCAGCGTCATGAAAACGTGGTGACGGAGCAGATCCACGGGCAGTGTGCGCAGGCGCGGGGTGAGTTTGGCGGGATCGATCTCCCCGCGCTCGATAGCCTCCGCCAGGATGTCGTCGACGACCGTGCTCTGGCCCGTGAGTGACACTTCGCGCAGGTCGGCGAGGGTGCTGCCGGTTTCCTGGAAGTAGCCGCCGAGCTGCACGCCCATGGCGGTCGCGAGGTCCAGGCGTGAATTGTTGAGTTCGCGCAGCAGGGCGATGAGGTCGCCGCGCAGGCTCCCGGTCTGCGGCGCGAAGATCGGCCGCATCCGGCTGGCGTAGGTGATGGTGGCGTGCAGCAGGTCGTGGCGTCCGGCCCAGCGTCGCGCGAGGACCGGGCGGCTGGTGCCGGCGCGCGCGGCGACGGCTTCGAGGGTGAATCCGGCGTAGCCGTGCTCGCGCAGCACGTCCCAGGCCGCGGCGAGCAGCGCCTCTTCCAGCTCCGCGCCACGGCGGCGTTGCGCCGGTTGAACCTCTTTAGGATGCACTTGTGCATCTTAGCAGGCCGACGTACGCTCGAATTCATAAGATGCGGATCCGCATCTAAAGCCTGTGGAGGAAGTCATGAACGCACACGACACGATTCAGACCGAAGTCCTCATCATCGGCGCCGGCCCGGTGGGTCTCACCTTGGCGTGCGATCTCACTCGCCGCGGCGTCGCCTGCCACCTCATCGAGCGGGAAGCCGCGCCCGGTCGCGCGTCCAAGGCCAAGGGAATCCAATCGCGCTCCCAGGAGGTCCTCGACGATCTCGGCGCCATCGACTACGTCGCACGGCACGGTGTCGCGAATCTACCTGTGCGATACCACGATTCGTCCGGCAGCTTCGAAGATCGGCCCACGCTCGGCATCCCGGCCCCCGCGCGCTTCCACACGCCGTACCCCGACATGCTCTGGATCGGCCAATTCGACGTGGAGCACGCGCTGCGCGACCGGCTGTCCGAACTGGGCGGCTCCGTCGAGTACGGCGCGGAAGCTGTTGACCTGGTACAGGATTCCGACCGCGTCGCGGTGACCGTACGGACCGCCGACGGTGAGCGCACGATCGAGGCGCGCTACGCCGTGGGAACCGACGGCGGCAAGAGCGTGACCCGCAGGCTGATCGATCGCCCGCTGGAAGGCGAGACCCGCGAATGGGAGCGCTGGTACCTCGGCGATGTCACCGTCCCCGGCCTGCCCCGTGACCGCGTGCACATCTGGACCTCCGCCGCCGGAATGCTCGTCCTCACACCACTTCCCAACAGCGACATCTGGCAGTTCCAGAACCCCATCCTCACCGACGCCGACCCCGCCGCCCCCTCACTCGAGCTCTACCAGCAACTGCTCGACGACCGCAACGCCGGAATCACCCTGACCAGCGCCACCTGGCTCTCGATCTACCGCGTGAACGTCCGCATGGTTTCCGACTACCGCCGCGGCCGGATACTGCTCGCAGGCGATGCCGCACATGTCCATTCACCCGCCGGCGGTCAAGGCATGAACACCGGAATCCAGGACGCCTACAACCTCGGCTGGAAACTGGGCGCGGTCATCAACGGCGCATCCCCCGACCTGCTCGACACCTACTCCGCCGAACGCATCCCCGTCGCCCGCACCGTACTCGAAATGAGCACCAAGAAACTGGATCGCGTAGCCGACGGATCCAACGGCGACATCGCCGCGGTCTCCTCCGCCCTCGACGAACTCGCCGACGACATGACAACCGGCCTCGGCATCCACTACGGCGACCAATTCGAGCCCCGCACCGCCGACCACCCCATCACCGGCGACCGTGCCCCGAACGCCACGGGCCTGCGCGCCTCCGAGTTCACCGGCGACCTGTTCGACCTCACCCGCGGCCCGCAATGGACCCTGCTCGCCTTCGACACCGGCAGCGAAGCAACAACTCTCATCGAGCATGCCGGCTCCGCCGACCTGCACGCGTACCGCATCACCAGCACACCCGGTGACGGGATCCTCGACGCCGACGGCGAATTCCAGCGCTTCTACACCCCCGAGCCGGGCGAGCTCATCCTGATCCGCCCCGACGGCTACCTCGCCGCCCGCGTGGCCGATACCGCCTCGAACCTGGGAAACAACGTGAGCGCATTGCTGCGGTTGATCCCCGCATCATCGGCGAGCAACGTCGGATAAGTGTCCAGCCCGGCCGCGAAGTAACGCACGCCTTGCTCCGGCGCGAACGGCCAGTCGCTGCCGAACAGAATGTGGCCCGGTTCGGCGAAGGCCAGCAGCGACGGCAGCGCGGCCGGGCTGGAGGACAGTGCGGTGTCGAAGTAGAATCCGGCGAAGTCGGCGAGGACTTCACCGGGATCGCGGCCGGTTTCACTCATGATGGTCGCAGCCATACGATGCGAGGCATATGGGACGAATCCACCCGCATGGCTGAGGATGAACCTGATGTTCGGGTATCGCCGCCGAATCCCATTGCGCACCAGCAGATATGCCGCGCGCGTGGTGTCCAGGAGAAAGTCGGCCGCGAACGGCGGGATGCCGGGCACCGGGGGAGCGGGCAGTTCGGCGGGATGGATGAAAACCACGGCGCCACGGTCGTCGAGTGCGGCGAAGAGGGCGTCCTGGCCATCGGTGCCGAGATAGGTCCCGTCGGCATTCGCCAGCAGGACAACGCCATCGGCGTGCAGATCATCCAGCGCATAGGCCGCCTCGGTGACCGCGGCGGTGACATCGGGCAGTGGGATGGTGGCGAAAAACCCGAAGCGACCGGTGTTTTCGGCCGCGAGTGTGGCCGAGTAGTCATTGACGGCGCGTGCCAGACTCGCCGCCTCGCCCGGGTCGCTCAGGAACGCCGTACCCGGTGTCGACACCGACAGGATGGCAGTGGCGATACCCGTCGAGTCCATCAGTGCCAGAGCGGCGTCCGGACTCCAGTCGGGCAACTCACGCCCGCCCGGTGCGGAGATCTCGGCCCGCTCGAGGGCCGCACGGTAGTCCGGCGGGATCATATGCTGGTGAACATCGATGCGTGCGAGCATGATTCGGCCTTTCCATTCGATCATTCGCTGCGACGAACCAGCGAGTATCACGCCTCGTCGTGAAGAAGTGTTCCTGGAATGATCGCTACAGTAGTACCTTCCTGGAGTGATCGCTACAGTAAGATTCGAGCGACGAACTCGACGGAGAGGACTGCGACCCCATGGCTGAGGCGCGCAGCACGCGACGCACACGGGCGAACGGCGAAGAATCACGCCGCAAAATCCTCGACGCCGCGGTAGAAGTAGCCAGCGAACGCGGCTACGAAGGCACCAGCATCGCCACGGTCAGCGCCCGCAGCGGCCTACCCGCGAGCTCGATCTACTGGCATTTCAAAGACAAAGACGAACTCATCGCCGCAGTGATCGAACGCAGCTTCGGCACCTGGCTGGCAGCGGTCTCGATCCCCGACGGCGACTCCACCCGCGAGCGCGTACGCGCCATGGCCGCACAAATCGCGAAATCCCTGCTCGACTCTCCTGACTTCCTCCGCTTGGGCCTCATGCTCGCCCTCGAACGCCGCCCGGAAGAGCCCACCGCACGCACCATGTTCCTGAAGGTCCGCGCACAAGCAGTAGCCCGAATGTCCGAAGCCATCCGAGAATTCGCCCCCGACCTCGACGACCAAGCCGTGCACCTCCTGGTGACCTACGGCATGGCCGCCGCAGACGGCCTGTTCATAGCCAAGGAACTAGGGGGCGATTCCGTCAACCTGCCGCGCTTGTTCGACCTACACGCACTCCTGGTCCTGGACGCAGCCACCCACCTACTCGCCGGCGACCTGACCTGATCCCCCCAACGGCCGAATCGGCGCAGCTGGAACAAAAGCCATCCAGGTACGAATCTAAAACGGTGTGTTCAGTCGGCGGCGATGCGAGACCTATTGCCGAAATGGTCGAAGTCGTCGTCCCACGAATCGTCCCCGGCGGTCAGCGCTGGCGAGGGTGTAGTGGTGGTTAGAGCGAGAGCGTCCCGGGCAGCGTCATGAACCGCTCGCACATCCTCGCGATCGGCAATCGCGTCGAGCTCGGTACGGATTGCTTGTTTGGCGGCGGTGTGCGCCTGTCCGATCAGTTGCAGGACATTGGCCACAATCCGGTTCGTGTGTTCGTCCGCATCAGTGATCCGCCAGTTGTGTACTTTCCCGTCGGCGCTCACCTCGACTGTGACGCGTCCATCCGCCGAACTTGCGGCGACGGTACGCGTTGCGATCGCCGCCTGTAGTCGTTCGGTGTCGTCTGCGACCGAGTCCAACAGTGATCTGGTGCGCGGATAGCCGTGATCAGCCATGGTGAGAGGCCCCCTGCTCGCTCGGCTCGAGTACCGCGGTCCTGGCGAGGGCCGGGTCTGGGCTGGATTGCGTTGTAAAGTACCTGAAACTAATTTGTATCATCGCAGGCGTGTGTCGCTAGTCGCCAGCGAAAGGGGGCCATCGGGCATGGGTGGGCGTGTAGAGGTAGATCCAGAGCGCTTGCGCGCGTTGGCATCCGGTTTTCGGGATGCCTCACAGACGGTCGGGGGGATGAGTGGCCATGACTCTGCAGAACAAATCTCCGCTGGCTTGACCGATACCTCGGTAGGAGGTGCGTGCGTGGCAGCAGCATCGACCGCAGGCGCAGCTTTGACCGCAATCTCTGGCCACTACGGCAATCTGCACACCCATACCCATAACGGTGCGGGCGAGTACGTCGAGACCGAGACCGTGTCGGTCGACAAGTTCACTACCCTGGGGGACTCGATCTGATGGGCACACCGACCATCCCTCAGGTGAAGGCGTGGGATCCGGAAGTGCTCAATACCCAAGCCGGTGAATGGGACCAGAAAGCACAGACTCTCGGCGACACGCTGGATGCTGCGGCGCGGTCGGTCGATGGTTCCTACCACTACTGGATCGGTACGGCCGGCGACTCGATGCGTGACCGTCATGACGAAATCCACGGTGACGCAACCACAGTCAAGACAGCACTCGAGAATGGTGTCACCGCTGCGCGTAACGGCGCCATCGCGATCCAGGCCGCCAAGACGACCCTGCTGAACCAGGTCGCCACTGCCGAAGGCGCGCACTTCACCGTCAGCGACACGGGCGAGGTGAAGGTGAGCACCGACGTGCTCATGCTGCTCAGGTTCACCGATAAGGACTCCGCGGCCAAACTGCAGGCAGGCCTCGATCACCGAGCAGAGGAGTACCAGAAGGCGATTCAGGGCGCGCTGGTCGATTGCGGCAGTGCGGACGACCAGGCGATGACGGCGGTCAACAACGCGTTCGCCAATCTGACCACCACCCAGGTGGCTCCCCCGGATCCGAAGAGCACGGTCGACCACGCGGGTGACCAGGACGGAACTGATCTGGCCAACGCGCTGAAGAACCACGACAACGCCAAGGTCGACGAGATCCTCTCCCACATGCCTCAGAACATGTTGTCGCAGGCCGATATTCAAGATCTCGACGACGGACGAGATGTGGTCGTCCCTGCCGACGTTCAGGACTACTACAAGAAGTTCTACAACAACCTCGGTAAAGACGGACTGATCTCCCTCGACGACTACCTGAACAATCAAAACCAGCCCGGAAATCCCAACGCCTCCACCGCCGCCAAAGACCAGACCACGATCTCCGACAGCATCCTGATGCTGTCCAACGAAAAGATCGGCACTGGTTTCGACAGCACCGGAAAACTGAAGTCCCCTGGTGACTACACCCAACTCCCGTCTGACATCCGAAAACTCGTATCCGGTCGGCTGGAGGATGCCCAATTGGGTTCGGTTGCCCCGGGTGGGCCGACAGGCTTCCAGAATCATCTCAATGATGAGGTGAAATTCGCCGACCTTCTCTCACATGCCGACAAGGGTATGCAACCGGGCACCACCTTCGGCACCGAGCTCGGGCGTCAGGGCGCCAGCCTCGCCGCGTATATGGACGGCAAGGACAACAACAATGGCGATGTCGCCAAATGGATCAACCAGAACTGGAAACCCATCGTCCCTGACGACTTCTTCAACCCGACCAAGGCCCTCGAGAACGCCGCCAACCAGTATGTGAACATCGGCGCAAGCAACCACCAGTCTGCTTACCAGCTGCTGACAGGGTTGGACGCCCATACCGGCACCAAACTCCCGTCGGACATGTCCTTCGGGGCCCTCGGTAACGACTATAAGCCGAGCGGTGACTACGACCCGTCGAAATTCGCTGCAGACACATTCCAACACACATGGGACGACAAGGGGAAATCTGCAGCAGGACTGGTGGATTGGATCGGCGAGCACACTCACGACCAAGGTCCTACCGGGGATCTGGCTCGCAACGCTTATACCAAGCTGCCCGACGTGTTCGCACCGCATGATGCTACCGGCAAGCTACTCAGCCAGGGTGGTGATACGGTGTTCAAACTCAATACCGACACATTCATCAAGAATCCGGAACTGGCGACTGGGCTGGCGAAAGTCCTTGCGCCGAATATCGACTCGTTCGTTGGCTACAACCCGAATTCCGGCGGAATTGACAACGGTGTCGCGCACTTGGCAACCCGCGATGCTGAACGACTGTTGTTCCTGAGCGCTCAATCTGATCAAGGGAAGATCTACCTGGAGACTTCCCGGCAGGTTTACGACCACGCTGTGATCGACCAGATCGTGCATGGTCAGGACCCCAGTAAGGTAGACACGACTCGCGCCCTTGCGGGTGTCGACGCCAGGATCGACACGGCGATCCTCAATGCTGCCACCTACCAAGACGCGCATGACACGATGAACGGACTGACGCACCAGCAAGAAGTGCACGACACGAAGCAGAAGGCCGCCGACATCGCCAAATCCGTCTTTCAGACGGTCACCAAAGAGGCCGTCAACAAACTGCCAGGCGGCGATATCGTCCACGGGGTCGTAAGCACGATGCGAGACCAGCAATGGGACTCCCAGATCGAAGCCTGGAATCCCAAACCCAACCCCGTCGTCGTCCAATTCCCTGGCCCCAGCGACGTCCATGCCACAGGCGATTTCGACTTCGACCACCACATCGAAGACGCCAACTCGAACGGAGGAAACCAAAGCAAGGACCAGATCGACGACTATCGCACGCGATACGGCACCGGCTACAACGAACTCGTCACCGACCTGCTCGCTGACAGCCCTGACAAAATCAACGCCTTCGTCGATGGAGGCTCTAAGGTCCAGGCATCCTCGAAATGACCCAACGCCGCAACCGCACCCTCACACGGCTCATCCTGTTGCCGGTACTTCTTGTCGCAGCGCTCACCGCATGCAGCAAGACAACAACAACTACCCCCACCGGCCCTGCTGAACCCTTGTCCGCAAGCCTGAGCCACCAACCGCTCAGGTTCGATCCTTGTACTGCGGTTCCGCAGGACCAGCTGTCCGCCTTGGGACTCGAGGTTCGCATACCGAACCACTACATCGGTCCATTCAGTGAACCGAACCTGCAGTTCTCCGGTTGCCTGGTGAGGTATCAATCCAATCCGGATGTGGAGTTCTATTTGCAGGCCACCAACATAACCGGAGATTACCTGCACTCTGTCCTGGCGCAGTCCAGATCATTCCAGCAGGTGAAGGTTGCCGCCCACGACGCGACCTTGGCGACAATCCAGAGCTCGCCTGCGGAGTGCATGCTGCTGATACCTATGAGCGACTACCGTCTTCTGCTTGACGGGAGCTTCCCCAACAAATCCTGCGACCTCGCGATCGATCTCGCCACCAAACTCGTCGTGCTACCTCAACTCCAGTAAAATCCGGCCGGGCTGGCGCGCAGCCGGGATATCGTCGATCCTGTTGCGAGGCTGCGTACTTGGTCGGCGTCAGGTAGTCCAGCGCTGAGCGGCCGTGCCGCAGGCTATGTTTGGGCTTGAACGTGACGGCTGGGCGCCCGCATGTCGGCTTAATGAAATCAGCTGGGGCGGTTGAACTCTCCAGCGCTGACGCTACTCGTAAAGGTGTCCCACTGGCCCGGCGTGAAGATCAGAGCTGGGCCGGTGGGGTTCTTCGAGTCGCGGACGCCGACCACGCCACGTTCGAGGAAGGCGACCTCTACGCAGTCCTGTCCGCCTGAGCTGTGGCTGGACTTGAACCACTTGGCCCGGCTCAGATCAACGGTCACGGTCATGCTCCCTTGCTATTTCGCGGATCAGGTCCTTGCTTGGGTGGGCGTCCAGGGTGGCGTGCTGAACCTTGCTGAACGCCTCACGGTACATCCGAACCTCGGTCGGGCGCTCAAAGTACATTGCGCCAGCGAAACTTTCGGCGAATACCACGGTCGGCTCCGTCAGCTTTCCACGGGCGTCCTTCCCGAATTGAAAGATGATGAAGGGCGGCAGCGGCATACCCAGCGGGAATCCCACGCGGAACGGCAACAGGCGTACCTCGACGTTCTCCCGGGTGCCGAGGTTCGCAATGTGTCGCAACTGGGCCGCCATCACGCGACGGCTACCGACGACCGTCCGTAGGGCAGCTTCGTGCAGGACTATGAGGGCTTCGGCGGGGTGGCGTTGACGCAAGATCACATTCTGGCGTTGTGTGCGCAACTCTATGCGGCGATCAAGCTCCGATTCGGTGTCCGCAGAGAAGTAGGTTCGGTCGAGCGCTCGGGCGTAGTCGGCGGTTTGCAACAGTCCGGGGACGATCAACGGCTGAAAGATGGTCATTGCCTTTGCGCTCGCCTCCAGTCCGACAAAAAGGTTGGAGTGCGCCGGAATCAGGTCGGCGTAGGCGTGCCACCATGACTTGGCGGGCGTCTGCTCGGCCAGCGCCTTCGCAGCGGCTCTCTGCTCGTCGTCGAGTCCGTAGACGTCGCACAGTCCCAAAACATCGCGGACTCTTACTTTTTCGGTTAGCCCGCGTTCCAGCCGACTGAGAGTGGACTTGTTCCACTCCATCAGCGTGGCTGCCTGTTCTACGGTCAGCCCGCCTCGATCTCGGGCCTCCCGTAGAAACCTGCCGAGCTGCCTGCGGGGCAGGGTGCTACCCGTCTCCGCGGGCTCGTCCTCATCGGTCACGCCGCTCGCCTCCGTTGCAAGTTGCGCTCGAGTGTTGTTGCGGAATGCACCATCATAAATCGTGTTGCACAACGCGACCTGGCGTTTCTTCCAACTTTCCCCAAGTCGCTGCACCGGCGGACCCCGGCAACGAGCGGCACGCATCCTCGGTGCATGACACTCACTACCCGGCTCGATCAAGCACAGGTTGCGGTGCTGGCGTCCCTCGCTCCCGGCGGGATTCTCGGTGTGGAGTCCATTGCGCAGTCGGCGCAGCTGACGATGTGGCGTACGCGTAGCGCGGTATTGAAGCTGTCCTCGCGCGGGCTGATCGTGGGGCGGCGACGAGGCGGGCGGGGGATATGGGAGATCACCGATCGTGGGCGGCGGACTCTCTCGACGCGTGGCCGGTACTACCAGTAGTCGAAACGAAAGATGCTGTATACGAGTGAGATTGGAGATTTCGAATGTCTGTGCTGATCCAGCTCGTGGTCGTCGTGTTCTGCGGCATCGGCGTCGTGGCTGCCGTGGGGTGGGGCGTCTGTGATGATCGCTCGGAGGCGCGGCGTATGCCGGGCGGGCTTGCGTTCACCGCTGAAGGCCGGTCGTTCCGCCGGGTGCCGGTGGCGAACTGTCATCGTCTGCACGGACGGCATCGCGCCTGATCGCCATCGCGCGGTGGGGTGGAAACATTGAGCCCCCAGCCCTTGTGGGGCTGCGGGCTCATTGTCGCAACGGATTCAGCCGGCGGCTGGGATGTTCAGGTTCGGAACTCGGCGTAGTAGGAGTTCGATCTGTCGGCTGACGGCGGCTAGCTCGGTGTCGATCGAGCGCTGGCCAGGGTCTCCCATGCCGTGCTGCTGTCGCCGCCGCATGAGGGTCTGCGCGTATTGCTGTAGTTCGTTCAGAAACTGCTTCGCCTGGGCGCGTCCAGGGTCTTCGTACATGAACTCTCGCATCGACAGGGGCACGCCATGGGTGGCGGTATGCCCGGATTGGGAGAGTATGTCACGGATTGTCAATGCTGCTGTCCCCCTCCGTTCATACTCTCCTCGCTTTGCCTGGTCAGACGAAGGCGCCCAGGCCGGTGATGGCGCGGCCGACTATGAGGGTGTTCATTTCGCGGGTGCCTTCGTAGGAGTAGATGGCTTCGGCGTCGGCTACGAAGCGGCCTACGTTGTGTTCGAGGAGGATTCCGTTGCCGCCCATGAGTTCTCGGGCCCAGCCGACGGTTTCGCGCATGCGGACGGTGCACCAGGCTTTGGCGAGGGAGGAGTGGCGGTCTTCGGCTCGGCCCTGGTCCTGGAGTTGGGAGAGGCGGGCGCAGAGGGCCCAGGAGGAGGTGATGTTGCCGAGCATGCGGACCAGGAGGTCTTGGACCAGCTGGAAGCCGGCGATGGGGCGGCCGAATTGTTCGCGTTGCAGGGCGTATTGGAGGGCGTTCTCATAGGCGCCGCGGGCGCAGCCGACTGCCATCCAGGCGACGCCGGCGCGGGTCATGCGCAGGACGGCGGCGGTGTCGCGGAAGGAGTTGGCCTGTTGGAGGCGATCGGATTCGGGGACTCGGACATTGTCGAGGGTGATGGTGGCGTTCTGGACCACGCGCAGGGCGATCTTGTCTTCGAGCTTCTCGGTGCTGAAACCGGGGGTGTTGTTGGCTACGACGAAACCTTTGACCTGGCCGTCGACTTCGTCTTTGGCCCAGATGATGGTGAGATCGCCGAAGGTGGCGTTGCCGATCCATTTCTTGCTGCCATTGAGGATCCAGGTGTCGCCGTCGCGGCGGGCGGTGGTGCGCAGGCCACCGGAAGCGCCGGAGCCGACTTCGGGTTCGGTCAGGCCGAAGGCGCCGATCTGCTCCAGGCGCGCCATGCCCGGGAGGAACCGTTCGCGCTGGGCGTCGTCGCCGCACAGGTAGATCGAGCCCATGGACAGTCCGCCGTGCACACCGGCGAAGGTGGCGACGGACGGGTCGGTGCGGGCCAATTCCATGGCGACCATGCCGTCGAGCAGGAAAGATCTTCCCGGGCAACCGAATCCGCGATACGGCAGGCCCGCGATGCCGAGTTGGCGGACGCCGGGCACGATCTCGAAGGGGAAGCTGCCGCGCTGCCAGTGCTTGTTGATGATCGGCTCCACCTCCGATTTCATGAATTCGCGCACCCGGTGCAGGATCTTGAGCTCGCCGTCGTCGAGCAGATCCTCGAGGGCGTAGAAGTCGGCGCTGTCGATGGCGGCGGAAGGGCTCATGGCTGTTCGTTTCTCTCGGTGCGGAAGGCTTCGATCACCGGCGCCAGCTCCCGGGCATTGGTGATCAGATCGACGTGGCCGCCCGCATGCAGGTGCACGGTCGCGTGCGGCAGCAGACGGCCCATGATGCGGGCATTGGCGACCGGAATGATCGGGTCGTCGGTGCCGGCCAGGATCAGCGTGCGCTGGCGGATGAGCGGCAGCGCGAACAGACTCGTCCACACCGAACCGGCCAGCAGTTGATGCAGATAGCCGATGCGCGACCCGGCCATCAGCTGCCGGTCGAACAGCTGCTCGACAATGGCGGCATCGTGGCGGACGGTGCCGCCGTAGAGTTCACCGGCGATGCCGGCGGCATAGCGGTGGTCCAGGAATCGGCGCGGGGTCAGCATTTTCAGCAAGGCCCGCGGATGCCCGGACACCATGAGGACCCCGGTGCCGGTGGAGACCAGGATCAGCCGCCGGCACCGCAGCGGATATTGGAAGGCGAACCGCTGAGCCAGCGCACCACCCCAGGACAGGCCGAGCACATCGACCTGCCCGCGGATGCCCAGCTTGCGCAGCACCCCTCGCAATACCGCCGCGAGATACGGAAACCCGTACGGCAACGGCGAAATCGGCGAACCACCGCTGCCGGGCACGTCGAACCGCACCACCGTGGTCTCCGGATTCAGTGCGGGAAGCAGCGGATCGAACACCTCCAACGCGGCGCCGATCCCGTTGCACAGCACCAGCGGCACGCCGGTACCCCACCGCACCACGACCCGGATCTGTTGTCCCAGTACGGGTATCAGCCGCTGCTCGACAGCGTCGGCGGGCAACGGGGCGCTCACGGGTAGAGCACCACGACGTCGGCGACACAGGCCGGCCGCGTGCCGCCGTCGATCTCGTAGGTGAGCCCGAACATCGCCTCCACGCCGGAGGTCTTCTGCTGCGCCGCATTCAGCGTCACCACCGCCCGGATCTTCGACCCCACCGGCACCGGCGCCGGGAAACGCACCTTGTTCAGGCCGTAGTTCAATGCCGCGGTGAGCTCACGGATCTCGAGTACATCGGAGATGATGACCGGCGCGAGCGAGAGCGTGAGATACCCGTGCGCGATGGTGCCGCGGAAGGGCCCGTGCGCGGCGCGCTGCGGATCGGTGTGAATCCACTGGTGATCACCGGTCGCCTCGGCAAAGTCTTCCCGCTGCCCGCGGGCGCCGAGATGATCGTGATCCGCTGCCGCACGGCTCGGTCCAGCGCCGATACCAGCTCGCGGCGCTCGATCGGCCCGCTTCGGCCCGGTCCGGATATCCCGGTCATGTACGCCCCTCCTAACCCGATCGTTCAGTTCTGCCGCATCGCGGGTTACTTTTGACTATCCGTCACACAGTGCTCGATCAGGCACGAAAGGGACACCGATGAGCTCCCGTTCGACGATCTCGCCCGCCGAAGCCGCCGATCACCTCGCGATTCGCGAATTGATCAATGCCTACGCCCACTGCGCCGACCGCAGGGATGCCAAGGGGCAACTCGCGCTCTTCACCCCCGACACGCACTTCGTGGTGTACATGGACGCCACCTCCTCGGTGCCCACCCAGGATCTGCACGGCCGCGAGGCCCTCGTGCCGGTCTTCGACAACCTCAACACCTACGCCACCACCACCCACTTCAACGGTCAGAGCACCATCGCCCTCGACGGTGACGGACGCGGCACCGGGGAAAGCTACTGCCTGGCCCATCACCTGTCCTTCGACGACGCCGGGCAGCGCACGCTCATGATCGCCTCGATCCGCTACATCGACGAATTCGTCAAGCTCGACGGTGAATGGTTCTTCGCCGAACGCCGGCTCATGGTCGACTGGACCGAAACCCGTTCCAGCACACCGTAACAAGGGGTGACCCCGGCGTCCGGAGGCGCCGCCACGGTAGTTCACCGGAATCAGGTGACGACCGCTCACCTGCTCGCCTGCGACCCTCGAAGTCGCTGCGAGCCGGCAGCCTCCGTCTGAAAGAAGATCGACAATGGACAACGAGCAGATCACGCTCGACCTCACGACCGACCAACACGGCGAACGCCACCCCCGTCCTCGGCAGTACTGCTCATCGAGTTAACGCCACCGAGGAGTGGGGGAGAGCCGTTTCGGTTCAGATGCGCTGCAATTCGGACGGTGACCACGGCACGATGGTAGCTCCGTGCCATGTCACCAACGAGAGTTGGTCAGGTGTGGTATGCGTAAATGTCATGTCCTTCGGTGGTGTGTCGCTGACTGCGTTGCGCGTATTTCGGGAAGTCGCCGATCGCGGCACTCTGACTGCGGCCGCGACCGCGCTGGGCTATACCCAGTCGGCGGTGTCCCGCCAGATCGCGGCGTTGGAAAAGGCCGCGGGTATGCCGTTGCTGCAGCGGCGCCATGACGGTGTGCGGCTCACCCCGGCGGGTCAGATGGTGGCTCGCCGCGCCGCGAGTGTGATCGATCAAATCGATGCCACCGCAAGGGAATTAGCGGGCATACCCGAAGAATGCGCCACCGTCCGCCTGGGCTGGTTCGCGAGCGCCGGCGCTTCCCTGCTGCCGCATGCCCTTTCCGACCTGCGTCGCACCCACCCGGGTATCACCGTCCTCACCCGCGAGGGCAGCACGCCCGCCCTGGTCCGCGCCCTGCGAGCCGGAACGATCGACCTGGCCTTGCTCTCCTCCGTGCCGCCCTATCGCCCGCCCGACACCGAATCCCCTGCACTTCAGCTGCACATCTTGACCGAACGCACTCTCCTGGTGGCTGTCCCCGCCGAGCACCCGCTGGCTCGCGGTGACTACATCGATGTGGCCGATCTGCACGGTCAACGCTGGATTGCCGGCTCGACCGGTGACACCACCATGGGTGTCTGGCCCGGCATCGACGAACGCCCCGAAATCGCTCACACCGCCCGCGATTGGCTGGCCAAACTCCAGCTGGTGGCCGCCGGTTTCGGCATCACCACCATCCCCGCCCTCATGGTTCCGTCTCTCCCGCCCGCCGTCCGGGCGCTGCCCGTCCGGGGTGGGGCGACCGAATCTCGGCGCATGCTCGTGGCCCACCTCCCGGGCCCGTTGCCCGCCCCGGCCGCTCGTCTGGCCGAAGCCCTCCGCACCGCGGCAGTGCACCCTGACGTGTCAATCTCCTGAACCCGCAACCCGTTTCGGCTCACCGGCGGGCAGCATCACACTGCCCGGAGCGGCGCCAAGCCGCGCCGGAGCTTGTCCGGAGTGGTGCCGGTCCATCCGCGAAACGCTCGATAGAACGAATTGGGTTCACTGAAGCCGAGGAGAAACGAGATCTCGGCGACCGGCAATTCGGTGTTCTCGAGGTAATGCCGGGCCAGATCGTGCCGGGTGGTGTCGAGGATCTCCTGGTAGCTGGTGGCCTCCGCCTCGATCCGGCGCTGCAGTGTTCGCTTGCTGAGCATCAGCTTTCGAGCGATCGTGTCCATCGAAGTCGATCCGCTCGGCAAGGCCTCCAACAGCGCGGCGCGCACTCGTTCCGCGGTCGTCGCCGACGCCTCGAGATCGGCGAGACGGCGGCGCAACTCAGGTTCGAACACGGCCCAGAGCGATTCGTTCGCAGTGAGAAACGGCAAGGCGGCATCGGCGCCGGCGAATACGATCCGATGAGCGGGACCATGCCGAAGCGGACTGCCGAGGTATTCCTCATACGGCCCCAACACTTCCGGCAGTGTCGTGGTGGTGACCTCGATCGGATGCACCGGCTCCCTGGTGCCCAGGCGGATGAGCCGCACGAAGAAGAGCAACTCCGTGAGCACCAGGGAGGTCGGCGGTGGCGGCGTGCCGTCGAGCCACGACAACTCGACCACAAGGTCCGAGCCCACATTCGACAATCCGAGCCGCATCGGCGCGATCAACTTCTTGTATTGCCCGATCCGCTGAGCGGCAACGCAGAAATCCGGGCTGCACAATGCCGCGAACAAAGGCGGAGAAAAGGATTCGGCACGGAACACCTCACACAACCGGACGGGTGAGTGAGTGGCCGTACATCCCGATCCGGGTCAGGTCCAGTGCGGAGGCCAGCCCGGCGGGCAGGCCGGAAGCTGGCGGCCGGTGAATACAACAGCACCGGCAGTGAGGTGGCGGTGGCGTTGACCTGTGCATCTACGTGTGCGCGGGCGGGTAGCGCCGTGCTCGAAATGCCGGGCAGCACACGATCGGACACTGGGCGGGTCTCGGCGTGAGTGGCCGGGTAGTGGATCGTGACGACGAGCTCACGAGATGTGTTCGGCGCCCACGGGTCTGGGCGGTTCGTATCGACCAGGTGGAGTGTCGTGACACCGACCTGCATGATCGGTGGAGCCGGATTCGGTTCCGCTGCTGCTGTTCCGATCTGGCAGGCCGCCAGCAGCAATACGGCAATGACTCCAATCGCCCTGCCTCTGAGCGTGAATGACGGCGCACGCCTCATCGATAGGCGACTCGAGATCGAACCCCCATGTTCAAGAACGGCTGAAATGCCGTGATCGGCCCACATTAACCCACCTCGAAGACGTTCTGCGCATTGACCTTCCGAGCTGCCGCACCGTCTCGGTTGGCATTCAAGAGGTCGAGACCTCGTGCAGTATCGAGGTCGCGCCGATTCGGGCGGTATGTAGCGCGGGGCAGCGGCGCGTGGGCGGGCGCTGTGGCCGCATTTCCGCCGAGGCGTCAGATTACATCGAAAACCTTACGGGTGTTACCTCTTGCGAGAGGTAAGGCTACATACGTAGCCTTACGTGTGTTATCTCAAGTGATCGAATCCCCGCTGTGAGGACTACGCCCATGACCGACATCCACCTGTCCGGCATGCCGAAGCCGCAGCTCACCTGTGGTGTCGTCGGAGATCGCCGCGGGCGGACCACCATGCTCGGAATTGTCCTGACCGCCGCGATCGCCGGCCCACGCCAACGCCGCGAGCCCGGCCCTGAGGAAACACCCTGCCCATCAACGTATTCCGGTCGGCCCGCCGGCGTGGGAACACCTGCCGCAGCTCGGACACCGAGTTGACAATGCCGTCGCGGCACGGTGTGGGCTGTTCTGGATGCGGTGCGGTCGCGCCGCCGGATCCGTTCCGAAGGAGAGACGGTTGTGGCTTGGAGTACACGTCAGCTGGCGAGACTCGCCGGTACCACGGTGCGGGCGGTGCGGTACTACCACGAGGTCGGCGTGCTGGCCGAGCCCGAGCGGGGGAGCAATGGGTACAAGCGTTACGGCGTGACCCATTTGGTGCGGGTGTTACGGATCAAACGTCTTGCCGAGCTGGGTTTCTCGCTGGGGCAGATCATCGAGATGGGTGATATGACCGACCATCCCGAACAAGCGCTGCGCACCCTGGACGGTGAATTGGCCGCGGCCATCGAACGGCTGCAACGGATTCGCGCCGAAGTGTCCCTCACGCTGAACCGGGCCACACCCACCGATCTGCCGCCCCGGCTCGCGACGGCGGCGGTCGAGGTGGATCTGTCCGACGCCGACCGCGCGCTCGGGGTCGTGCTGAGTCGCGTGGTCGGCCCGGCGCTGCTCGACGCCTACGCCGACCTGCTGGAAACCTATTTCACACACCACGCGGTCGAGGAATTCGGCGAGTTGACCGCCGATGCCGACGAATGGACCCGCCACGAACTGGCGCAGCGTCTGGCGCGGCTGGTCCGGGAGATGCGCGAGAGCAATTCGGATCTGACGGACTTCACCCTCGGAGCACCGTACGGCGCGCACGTCGCCACGGAAACGATCGGCCTGGCCTTGACCGAGCTGTACAACCCCGCTCAGCTCGATGTACTCGGTCGCATCGCCGACCTGCTGGCCGCGGATTCCGGCGCCGGGCACAGTTGACCGGCGTCGAGAATCAATACCCGATCAATTCGAGGAGGTGCCGCATGGCGGCGACATTCGACACAATCGAACACGATTTCTTCCGGTTCGCGCACGAGATCGTCTGGTGCACAATCACGTCGGTGGACAGCAACGGCCGTCCGCGCTCCCGGATCCTGCATCCGCTGTGGGAGATGGACGATCACCGGCCGGTCGGTTGGATCGTGACCGGTAAAACGCCCGTGAAGGTCCGCCATCTGGCCGCCAATCCCGTTGTGGCCTTCTCCTATTGGAGCCCGGCCCAGCATGTCGTACAAGGCGAGGCAGTCGCGACCTGGGTGGAGGATGCCGCGGTGAAACACCGCGTATGGGATCTGTTCATGACCGCTCCACCGCCGCTCGGGTACGACCTGCGGCAATTCGCGACCGGTCCGGACAGCCCGCGATTCTCGGTGCTGCGGCTGGACCCGGAACGTATCCAGGTGTTCGACGGCGCCGATTTCCCTGCCAACTTCACCCCGCGAGTCGCCGTGCTCGGACAGCCTCGACGTACTGACTCTACGGGCGCATGATCTCGTCCACGAGATCGGCGATGAGGTCGTCGATGTCCGGAGCCGACTCTGCGGGAACCTGATTCAGGATGATCGTCACCGCGCGGTCGTGGGTGGCGGTGTCCGCGGTGTAGAAGCCGGGGATGCTCCCGCCATGGCCCCAGGTTTCGACTCCGGATGCGGTGATACTGCGGAACAGCCCTAATCCGACCTGGTCCGCCAGGGGTGGGTGGTCGCCGGTGGCGATGGTGCGCTGCATTTCGGCCAGTTGTGCCGGCGGTACGACCGCGCCCGACAGCAGTGCCATGAAGAACCGGTTCAGGTCATGGCCGGTCGAGAGCATCGCGCCGTCGGGCAGGCCGCCGTTGGGGTCGATGTCGGTGATATCGGTACGGGCGCCGTTCTTTTCGAGGTAGGCGTGTGGGTGGGGACCGCGGATGACGCTCTCGTCGGGGTAGCGCGGCCAGTAGGTGTCGCGCAGGCCCAGCGGGCTCAGGATCCGGCGGGTCACCTCGATATCGACGGGTGTGCCGGTGACCCGTTCGATCAGTTGGCCGGCGAGCAGGTAGTTGGTGTTGGAGTAGTCGAATCGGGTACCAGGGGCGAACAGTGCAGGCTGATCCAGTCCGAGCCGGATCAGGTCGTCGATCGAGTGGTGGCTGGTGAGGGTTTCGACGGAGTCGAGGTCCATGCTGTTGAGATAGTCCGGAATGCCGCTGCTGTGCTGCAAGAGGTTTCGGACCGTCACCCGATCGCCGTCGCCGCCGGGGCCGGTGACGACGCCGGGGAGATACCGGGCCACCGGGGCATCGAGTTCGATGCGGTGTTCGGCGGTCAGCTGCAGCACGACCGATGCGACGAAAGTCTTGGTATTGCTTGCGATCCGCGCCTGAGCGGTCTCGGGGAAAGCGGCTCTGCTAGCGATATCGGCGACACCGCTGGTGAACCGGAGATCATGAGCATCGCGGGTGAGCACCAATTGCGCTCCGGGAACCTCGGCCTCGCGCACCAACCTATCCAGCAGTGTTTGCAATCGCGCGGAGGATTCCGATGCGTTGGTCGCGCGGTCTGCGCACCCGCTGATTCCGGGGGACGCCGCCAGCATGAGCACCGTCGCCGCGGTGAAGGGCCACTTCAATTATCCCAACCTCCAACGGATTACGAATTCCGAACACCAGTGTCGGGCCTGCCGCCGCGGCACGGTCAAGCCCCAGGTGACAGCGTGCCGAACTCGCAGACCCGGATGTGACATGGCTCATGCAGAGCCGGAACTTGACTCGGCCGCGGCGGCACAGCCGAGGGTGACGTTCGAATACACGAAGGAGTTGATTTCTTATGTACGACGTCATCGTGGTCGGTGCGCGCTGTGCTGGTTCGCCATTGGCCATGTTGCTCGCCCGCCGCGGGTATCGGGTATTGGTGGTCGACCGGAAAGCATTTCCGAGCGATACGATCTCCACGCACTACATCGTTCAAGCAGGCCTGGCCCGGATGCGCGACTGGGGCCTGCTCGACAAACTGGTGTCCACGGGCGTGCCCGCGGTACGTCGGCAGAATTTCTCCTCGGCGCTGCGCGGATTCGCCGAGATCGACGGCATCACCGAGACTTTCGCTCCGCGCCGGACCGTGCTCGACGCGCTGCTGATCGACGCCGCGCGTGCCGCCGGCGCCGAGGTGATCGAGAGGTTCGCCGTCAGCGACCTGATCCGGCAGGACGGGCGGGTCGCGGGCGTCCGCGGCAAATTCGTGGACGGCGCCGAGCAGGAATTCCGTGCGTCCTTCGTCGTCGGCGCGGACGGCCGCAACTCCACCGTCGGCAATCTGGTGGACGCCGAATACCATCGAGTGGTGTCGGCCTCCGGCTTCTTCGCCTACAACTACTACGACGGACTGGACTGGGAATTCCAGCACCGGACCGGAAACGATCAGCAGTGGTTCGGCGCCTGGCCCACCAACGACAATCAGCACCTGGTCACCGTGATGCGCCGCATCGACCGGTTCACGGAATTCCGCGCCGACGTGGAAGGCAACTTCCATCAAGTGATCGATCAGATCCTGCCTGCGTACGGTGAGCAACTGCGCGATGCCGGCAGACGTGCCGAACGATTCCGCGTCATGCGGTATCCGGACAACTATTACCGCCGCTCCGCCGGCCCCGGCTGGGCACTGGTCGGCGACGCCGGCTACCACAAGGATCCGTTCACCGGATGGGGTATCTCCGACGCACTGGTCTACGCCGAACTGCTCGCGGACAAGCTGCATGCGGGCCTGTCCGGCGAACAACCCATCGATGAGGCAGTGCGCGAATACGAGCGCCACCGCGACGAGCGCACCGCCTCGACCTTCGATTTCACCTGCACGATCTCCGAGCTGAACGTCCCTCGGCTCTACCGGGCCGCATACCGCGCCGCCGGCGGCAGCGAGCTGGGATTGACGCAATTCTTCAACCTGGTCGGCGGCGGCCTCGACGCCGACCGATTCTTTGCCCGCGACAACCTGCAGGCCCTCTACCACGCGGCGGGCACGCCCGCCGGCGAGCGCCTGTTTCCGGCCGACGACACCATGGCGTACTCACGATGTCTTTGACGGCGCCGAGGTTTTCGGCTGATCGTTTCGGCCCGTGGGCGGTGGTCACCGGGGCCTCGTCGGGCATCGGACGCGAGTTCGCCCGGCAGCTCGCCGCGAACGGACTGCATGTCGTGCTGGCCGCGCGCCGGACCGACATGCTCGCCACCTTGGCCGAAGAACTCCATCGAGACTACGAAATCCAGTGTCGGGTCGTTGCTCTCGACCTCACCGATCCGGCAGCGCCCGACCGGCTGGCCGAAGCCACCTCCGACCTCGATGTCGGGTTGCTGGTGTCCAATGCCGGCGACCTGGCTCCCGGACGCTTCCTGGACCGGGATTCGCGCGCCGCGGTGGAATCGTTGCACCTCAACGCATTCAGCCACCTCGTCCTCACCCATCGGTTCGGGGAAAGGATGGCGCGGCGCGGGAAAGGCGGTGTGGTGCTGCTCGGTTCCCCCGGCGCCGAGCACGGGATGCCCTGGCTTGCCGCACATACGGCGGCCAAGGCATACGTGAACACCCTCGGCCGTGGCTTACACGACGAGCTCGCCGCTCGGGGCATCACCCTCACGGTCCTGGCACCAGGAGCCGTCGCCACCGAACTGCAGCGCAGGCGCGCGCTGCCCGAGACCGGGGCCATGCCCGTATCCGACTGTGTCGCACAGGCTCTGCGCGGGTTGGCGTCCGGGCGTGCCGAAGTGATTCCCGGTCTCATGCCACGCGTGATGCGCCGCCTACCGGCTCGGCTCACCCGGCGATTGCTAGGACAAGTCATGAGGAAGGCCGCCGATCGGGCGGCCGCCGACGGGCGCGCCTGACGGCGAATGGTGGCCTGGCCGAAATGTTCCATCTGGTTGGCGTGCTCGTTCAAGTGCGCGGCCGGTTTTCGGTTCAGTGTGATATCCGAGTGCGGCGGGGCGGCCACGACGGTGCGTTCCCCCGCTACGGATAGTCATGGGTCTATCGAGAGAGATTGCAGAATGGACAATCATCCTTCCGATACGGTGTCGCCTGCCAGGGTGATGGGACCACCGTTTTGCCAAGAGCATGGGACCGGGTTGCATCCGGTCGCGGGGCCGTGTCGATCGTGACCGATGACC